>CAIYQZ010000033.1 GCA_903928495.1 uncultured bacterium | reverse complement strand
GCCAACGACACGCTGTACGGCCTGGGCGCAGGTGTGTGGAGCCGCAACGGCAACGTGGCCTACCGCATGGGCCGCGCCATCAAGGCTGGCCGCGTGTGGACCAACTGCTACCACGCCTACCCCGCACACGCTGCGTTCGGTGGCTACAAAGAGTCCGGCATTGGCCGTGAAACCCACAAGATGATGCTGGACCATTACCAGCAGACCAAGAACCTGCTGGTCAGCTACAGCGAAAGCAAGCTGGGCTTCTTCTGAAGCAGGGCACATCTGGGGCGCATCCATGACGCGAGAGCATGGATGCGCCACCAGAAGCTACGAAGGGCGGGCAACCGCCCTTTTTTGTATTGAAAAATGCCCCTACCGCTTTACTGGTAAGGGATGAGTGCTACGGTCGATTAACTGCCCATATAGGCGTTTCAGGAGATGCAACATGGTTGAAAAAGTGGTGGCCACGCCCGCAGCGCTGGAGCTGGTGGCGTTTCTCAAAACGAAGCACGGTCCTGAGCTCATGTTTCATCAGTCCGGCGGTTGCTGTGACAACAGCGCTGCCAACTGCTACCTGCCCGGCGAGATCACCATGGGCGCTGGAGACGTGTACCTGGGCGACGTTGGTGGCGCGCCGTTCTACATCGGCCGGGCTCAGTACGAGTACTGGAAACACACGCAGCTCATCATCGATGTGATCGAGGGGCATGGCGGAACGTTTTCGCTCGAAGGGCCAGAAGGCAAAGCCTTTCACACCCGTTCCAGGGTGTTTACCGAGGCGGAAATGGCCGAGTTGGCGCTGCAGGACGCTGCCGAGCAGTTCAAGGCTTGATGTAGCCGTATCCCTGGCCTTGCAGCTGCCCGATGCGAACCACGCCTGAAGGCGTGAAGCCAGCGTCCATCACGAACTGGTCTTTCTTGAGGTTCATGGCGCTGAGCGTGAGTTCGCAAATTTCAAACTTCACACCCCGTGCCACCAGATCGGATACCAGCGGGCCGTATTCGATGTTGGGGTTTTTGGGGTCTTTGGCACCGTCCATCAAAAAGTTCACCCCGTCGCCCAGCGCCACCACCACCAGGGTGGTTTTGGGTGCCACGTCCAGGTAATTGCGCAGGGTGCGAATGCCTGCGGTGGCTTGGGTGGCGCTGTTGTCAAAGTGATAGACCACTTTGTCTTGAGCCCAGGACTGTGCCGCTGTGGCGCAAAGCAAAACTGCTGCAGCGAGAGATTTCAATTTCATAGAGTCCCTTGGTGAAGTGGATGGCAAAACGCTGTTGACCCCGAACAGATTAGCGAACTGAACGGCAGTTTGCAGCGGCATACCCCACACAGTGTTCCAGATAGTGGGTTTTTTCGGGTTTACCCCACTGCCAAAGCACAGGTCTCGCTTAAAAATGCTTATGTAATTAAATTCATAGGATCTGCAGTTCATACGTAAATGACGCTGCCACCACCCACAGGAGACCCCACCATGCAAAAAGTCCTGCACATCAACCCCGACAAATGCACCGGTTGTTTGCAGTGCGAAATGTCGTGTTCTTTCGAGAACTACGGCACGTTCGCCACCAGCAAATCCCGCATCAAGGTGTTCGACTTCCATCACACCGGCAAGAAGGTGCCTTACACCTGCACCCAGTGTGACGAGGCTTGGTGTCTGCACGCCTGCCCGGTGGAGGCCATCACGGTCGACAAGGTCACGGGTGCCAAGGTGGTGAATGAAACCACCTGCGTGGGTTGCAAGGTCTGCACCATCGCCTGCCCGTTTGGCACGGTCAACTACGTGCAGGAAACCGGCAAGGTGCAAAAGTGCGACCTGTGCGGTGGCGACCCTGCCTGTGCCGATGCGTGCCCCACCGGCGCCATCACCTTCATCGACGCCAACTGGACCGGCATGGACAAAATGAAGCAGTGGGCCAACAAATTGGGCAATCAATCGGCCTCTGCCGCTTGATAGTCAAGCATTCATAGCTATTGAAACAGGAGACACACTATGTCTTGGGCTGGAAAAATTCTGCGCGTCAACCTGACCGCTGGCACTGTCACCCCCGAACCGCTGAACATGGACTGGGCGCGCGCCTACCTGGGCTCACGCGGCCTGGGCAGCAAATACCTGGTGGAAGAGGTGAACCCCAAAGTTGAGCCTCTGTCGCCCGACAACAAAATCATCTGGGCCACCGGCCCTCTGACGGGCACCATGGCCAGCACCGGCGGCCGCTACACCGTCATCACCAAGAGTCCGCTGACCGGCGCCATTGCCTGCTCCAACTCGGGCGGCTACTGGGGTGCCGAACTGAAAATGGCCGGCTGGGACATGGTGATTTTTGAAGGCAAGAGCCCCAATCCCGTGTACCTGTTCATCAGTGACGACGTGGCCGAGCTGCGCGACGCCGGCCACCTGTGGGGCCAGAGCGTCTGGAAGACTGAAGAAATTCTGAAGTCCAGCCTGCAAGACCCTCTGTTGCGTGTGTCCAGCATCGGCAAATCGGGCGAAAACGGTGTGTTGTACGCCGCCGTGGTGAATGACCTGCACCGTGCCGCAGGCCGTTCAGGTGTGGGCACCGTGATGGGCAGCAAAAACCTGAAGGCCATTGCCGTGCGTGGCACCAAGGGCGTGGGCAATGTGCACAACCCCAAAGCCTTCATGGCCGCCATCAAGGAAAAGAAAAAAATCCTCGCCGAAAACGGTGTGACCGGCCAAGGCTTGCCCGCCTACGGCACCCAGGTGCTGATGAACGTCATCAACGAAGTGGGGGGCTTGCCCACCCGCAACCACCGCGACGTGCAGTTTGAAGGCGCGAAAGACATTTCCGCCGAAGCCATGGTAACCCCCCGCGAGAGCGATGGCAAAAAGCATCTGGTCACCAACCAGGCGTGCTTTGGTTGCACCATTGCCTGCGGCCGCATCAGCAAGCTCGACGAAGGGCACTTCACCGTGGCCACCAAGCCGCAATACTGGGGTGCCAATGGCGGCCTGGAGTACGAAGCTGCCTGGGCGTTGGGCGCAGCCAACGGCGTGAACGACCTGGAGGCGCTGCAATACGCCAACATGATTTGCAACGAAGAAGGCATTGACCCCATCAGTTTCGGCACCACCGTGGGCGCGGTGATGGAGCTGTATGAAATGGGTGTGTTGACGAAAGAGCAAATCGGCATCGAGGCCAATTTCGGCTCGGCCCGTGCGCTGGCCTTCCTGGTGGAAGAGACCGTGAACGGCCGTGGCTTTGGCGTGGAAATTGGCCAAGGCTCCAAGCGCCTGTGTGCCAAGTACGGCCACCCCGATTTGTCCATGTCCAGCAAGGGCCAGGAATTCCCGGCTTACGACGGCCGGGTGATCCAGGGCATTGGCCTGGCCTACGCCACCAGCAACCGGGGTGGTTGCCACCTGCGCGGCTACACCATTGCGTCTGAAGTGCTGGGCATCCCGGTCAAAACCGAACCCACCGACGCCAACGGCAAGCCCGAGCTGGTGAAAGCATTCCAAGACGCCACCGCTGCGTTCGATTCGGCCGGCATTTGCATCTTCACCAGCTTTGCATGGGGTCTGGCCGACGTGGCTCCTCAGGTGGCCGCTGCCTGTGGAGACCAGTACACCACCGAAGAGCTGGAAAAAATCGGTGAGCGCATCTGGAACATGGAGCGCGACTTCAACAACAACGCCGGCTTCACCGCCGCCGATGACAGCCTGCCCAAGCGCCTGTTGACCGAAGCCGCGAAAACCGGCCCCGGCAAAGGTGTGGTCAGCAAGCTGCCGGAAATGCTGCCCAAGTACTACGAAGTGCGCGGCTGGAACCCCGACGGCACCGTCAAGCCCGAAACGCGCGAGCGCCTGGGGTTGTGACCATGGCCCTGCACCACGTCATTGTGGGTGCGGGTCCGGCGGGCGTGATTGCGGCAGAAACCCTGCGCAAACACGCCCCGGCCGACCGCATCACCCTGCTGGGTGACGAGCCGGAGGCTCCGTACTCGCGCATGGCCATTCCCTACCTGTTGATGGGCAACATCGGCGAGCCGGGCACGCATCTGCGCAAAACACCCACCCACTTTGCCGATTTGCGCATCGACCGTGGCACAGCCAAAGTGACAGCGGTGAACACGGCGCAGAGGCAACTCACGCTGGACAACGGCAGCACCTTGGCCTATGACCGCCTGCTGATTGCCAGCGGTTCCAAGCCTGTGCAACCGCCCATTCCCGGCATTGACGCGCCCAACGTACACACCTGCTGGACGCTGGAAGACGCGCGCCACATCATGGCCAAGGCAACGCCCGGTGCCCGGGTGTTGCAGATGGGCGCGGGCTTCATTGGCTGCATCATCATGGAAGCCTTGGCGTCCCGTGGTGTGAAGCTCAGCGTGGTGGAAATGGGTGACCGCATGGTGCCCCGCATGATGGGCCCGGCTGCGGGCGGCATGATCCGCCGGTGGGTGGAAGCCAAAGGTGTGGCGGTACACACCGGTGCACGCGTGGAAGCCATCGAGTACGCAGGGCAGGGCGCTGCCAGCCGGGTCAAGCTGTCCAACGGTCACACGCTCGAAGCCGATCTCATCATCAGCGCCACTGGCGTGAAGCCCGCCATGGGCTTTCTGGAAGGTTCTGGCGTGATGTGCCTGCAAGGCGTGTTGACCGACGAACACATGCAAACCAACGTGCCCGGTATCTATGCTGCGGGTGACTGCGCCGAGGCATTTGACAAGGTCAGTGGTAAACCGATCGTCAGCGCCATCCAGCCGAACGCGGCCGACCAGGCCCGCGTGGCGGCGCTGAACATGGTGGGGCAGACCGCAGAGTTGAAGGGCGTTACCCAGATCAACGTGCTGGACACATTGGGCCTGATTTCCGCCAGCTTTGGCCAGTGGGAAGGGGTAGATGGCGGTGAACATGCCGAACTGGTGGATGCTGCCAACCACCGCGCCCTGAGCCTGCAGTTCGACGGCGACGTGATGGTGGGTTGCAACAGCGTGGGCTGGACGGAGCATGTGGGCGTGATGCGTGGCTTGGTGGAAGGCCGTGTGCCCCTGGGCGAGTGGAAAGACCGCCTGATGGCCGACCCCACACAACTGATGCACGCGTACCTGGCCAGCGCTCAGGCGCAAGGCCAGTGGAGCGGCGCGGCCGACGCGCGCCGGCGCTGAAGCAAGGTCCGTCTGCATGGACATCACCTTCAAGCTGTTTGCCACGCTGACGGACTATCTGCCGCCGGAGGCCCGGCGGGCCAACCAGGTCACGCTGAACCTGCCTGAGGGAACCACGGTGCAACAGGCTTACGCACCGTTTGCCTTGCCCGACAAGATGGTGCATTTGGTGCTGGTCAACGGGCGCTACATCGCACCTGAAAACCGTGCCACCGAAATACTGCAGCCCGGGGATGCATTGGCCATCTGGCCACCCATTGCCGGCGGCTGACGCACCACGGATCACCAGCCGTGCAGTCGTTTTATCCCGAGCAATTCCAGCGTGACATGGGGTGCACCGAGTCTGATTGGCTCGGCTGGCTGCCCCGCGCGATGGGCGATGTGCCTTGGAGGGTGAACGATGCCAGCTTGCATGCAAATGTTGGCTCTGGTGAGTTGCATGTGGACTGGCAAGTGGACGAGCCCAGGCGCCTGGGACTGGCCGTGATTCCCCGTTTGAAAGTGCGGTTTGCCTTCAAGGGTGTGCCGGACGGCGAGCGCTTGGCTTTCATGAAACGGTTTGATTTGTACACGCACCGCGGAGGTGGTTGACCCGATGGCGTTCTGACTTGCTTGGGACTAAAGTGGGGGTGGTTTTCTGCCCATAACTACACAAAAAAAGTCCATATGAGCACCGTTGCGAGCATCACCATCACCCGCCAGGCCGACTACCGGTTTCTGGTCGACTTCGCCCCAGGCATGACCCAACTGTTGGCCGACGAGCCACCCCCGTTGGGTGGTGCGGCTGGGCCATCGCCCAGCCACATGTTGCTGGCTGCTGTGGCCAACTGCCTGACGGCCAGCCTGACGTTTGCGCTGCAAAAATTCAAGCTGGACCCTGGGGCACTGTGTGCCACCGCCACGGCCACCATTGAACGCAATGGGTCCAACCGCTTGCGCATTCAACACATCGACGTGGCCATTCAACTGGGGGTGGCCGGTGCAGACCTGGCCCATCTGGACCGAGCGCTGGCGCAATTCGAGGAGTTTTGCACCGTCAGCATGAGCGTGCGTCAGGGCATTGACATTGCCGTCAGCGTGACAGACAACAGTGGCGCAAAACTCAAATAAGCCGCTGACTCAACCGGAGCCTGGCGAACTGGGTGCTTTGGTCAGTACCGCCACCAGGGTGTGCTGCAGCACCTTGGCGTCGTTGCTGGCGCGGTGGCGGTTGAGTTGCAGCTCTTGCATCACCTGCTCGCGGGTGGAGTGCCAGCGTGCCTGGGCGGCCTCGTCCAGCAGGCCGCGCAGGTCTTCAAGCTTGAATGCGGGTTGGGCATCGGCTGCATCGAACAAACGGGCCAGCCACTGGTAGTCGTGGTACCAGGCGTCGGTGTACACGGTGTGGCCGCGCAGGCGGTCGTTCAATGCTTGGGCCACAGCGGCGGCTGGTTTGCCGTGCTCGCGCAGGGTTTCGCGGGTGATGCCGTGCACGCCCTCGGCACTGTGTTCCCAGTGCCGCCAGTCGGGCTGCGGGCAGATGAGGCTGCAGTAGGCGCTGCCGTCGGTCAGCACCGTGCCCACTTCAATGGGGTAGCTTCCGGCACCAAAGCCCGACGCTTCGATGTCGATGATGCAGGGCGGCATGGCGCTGGGCGTTGGCATGGCTTGCATTCTCGCTGCAAGTTGTGCAGCAGGCTACATGCGCGTGGGCAACCAGGTCACGATTTGCGGAAACCACCACAGCAGCAGCACGGCCAGCACCATCAGGCCAAAGTAGGGCATGGTGACCCGCGCGATGTAGGTGATCTCTTTGCCCGTCATGCCCTGCAGCACAAACAGGTTGAAGCCCACGGGCGGCGTGACCTGTGCCATTTCCACCACCAGCACAATGAAAATGCCAAACCAAATCAGGTCGATGCCAGCAGCCGTCACGGTGGGCAATATCACCCCCATGGTCAGCACCACCATGGATATGCCATCGAGAAAACAACCCAGCAAAATGTAGAAGATGCCCAGGGCCAACAACAGCATGCCCGGGCTCAGGCCCAGGCCACCCACCCATTCGGCCAGGTGGCGTGGCAGCCCGATGTAGCCCATGGACAGCGTGAGAAACGCCGCCCCCGCCAGAATCAGCGCGATCATGCAGTAGAGCCGTGTAGCCCCCAGCAATGCATCGGTGAAGGTTTGGCGGTTCAGCGAGCCTTGCAGCGCCGACACAACCAGTGACCCCACCACGCCGATGGCTGCGGCCTCGGTGGCGGTGGCCACACCGGTGTAAATCGAGCCAATCACGGCCGCAATGAGGGCCACCACCGGAATGAGGTGGCGCGACTCTTTCAGCTTTTCAGCAAACGTCATGTCGGCGTCGGCCTCGGGAATCTTGTCCGGGTTCATCAGTGCCCAGATGGCCAGCGAGCCGCTGAACAGCGAGGCCAGCAACAGGCCCGGGAGCACACCCGCCACAAACAGCTTGGCAATGGACACCTCGGCCGCCACGCCGTACACGATCATGATGATGGACGGCGGAATCAGCAGCCCGAGGGTGGCCGCGCCACCCAGCGAGCCAATGACCTTGTCCATGGGGTAACCCCGACGCTCCAGCTCGGGGATGGTCATCTTGCCGATGGTGGCGCAAGTGGCCGCAGACGAACCCGACACCGCCGCAAAAATGGTGCTGCCAATGACGTTGGTGTGCAGCAGCCGGCCGGGCAGGGCGTTCACCCACGGGGCCAGGCCTTTGAACATGCTTTCGGACAGCTTGGTGCGGAACAGGATTTCGCCCATCCACACGAACAGCGGCAGGGCGGTCAAGGTCCAGCTGCTGGCCGAACCCCAGATGGTCAACGCCATGGCGTCGCCCGCCGGGCGCGACGAAAACAGTTCCATCCCAATCCAAGCCACACCTGCCAGCGTGAGCCCGATCCACACGCCGCTGCCCAGCAGCGCAAACAGGCCTAACAGCAGCAGCCCGGTGATGGCCATGTCACTCATGATGGGTTCCTTCGTTGTTTGCCTGCGCACGTTTGTTACGCAGTTCCAGCCACCAGTCATCCATGAACGCAACCAGCAGCACGGTGGTGCCCACTGCCATGAAAATTTGAGGAATCCACAGGGGCGTGGCGTCGTTGCCAGTGGATATGTCGTTGAACTCGCGGCTTTGCATCACCAGCCGCCAGGCGTAAAACGCAAACAGGCCCGACAGCGCCATGGCTGCGCTCAACGCCCACATTTCCAGCCTTTTTTTCGCGTTGCCCTTGAGCTTGCCAATGATGAGCGTGACGCGGATGTGTTCACCCTTTTTCAGCGTGTGAGCCAGCGCCATGAACCCTGCCCCTGCCATGGCGTAGCCCGCGTAGGCGTCGGTGCCGGGCAGGTGGAAATGAAGCAGCCTGCCCAGAATGGACAGCAGCACCATGACCAGCACGCTCACCATGGCAGCTGCGGCCACCCAGGCGGAAGACTGGTAAATGAGATTCAAGGTGTTTCGCACGGCGGACTTCCCGTTGCAGCGTGTGACTCAGCCCGCCACATGCCCGATGGGCATGGCGGGCCGCAAAAGCAGCCAGCGGCCGGGGGGATTATTTTTGGAAGGCGTCCAGCATGGTCTTGCCTTCGGGGCCTGCTTTTTCAAGCCATTCCTTGACCATGGTTTCACCCACCTTTTGCAGGTCGGCCTTCAGTTGCGCAGACGGAGGGGCAATCGTCATGCCGTTGGCCTTGAGGGTGTTCAGCGTGTCGGTGTTGACTTTGCGTGACTCGGTCCAGCCGCGTGTTTCGGCGTCGGCGGCGGCTTTCAGCACCGCGTCTTGCGTGAGTTTGTCGAGTGCGTCAAACGCCTTTTTGTTGACGATGACGGCGTTCTTGGGCAGCCAGGCCTGCACGTCGTAATAGAACTTCAGGTGTTCGTACAGCTTGCTGTCCACCCCAGTGGCACCTGAGGTCATGTTGGCTTCCACCACACCGGTTGCCAGCGCTTGCGACAGTTCGGCTGCCTGCACCGTCACGGGTTGTGCTCCCACCAGTTCGGCAATGCGGCTGGTGGAAGGGCTGTAGGCGCGCCACTTGCTGCCCTTCAGGTCAGCTGCGCTGTTGACGGGCTTTTTGCTGTAAATGCCCTGGGGTGGCCATGGCACGGTGTACAGCAGCGCCATGCCCTGTTCAGCCAGTTTCTTTTCCAGAATGGGCTTCTGTGCCTTGTAGAGCTTCATCGAGTCGTCGTAGCTGGTGGCCAGAAACGGCAAGCCATCGGCACCGAACATTTGCCATTCGTTCTGGTAGGCCGCCATGAGGATTTCACCGGCTTGTGCCTGACCGCCTTGCACGGCACGCTTGATTTCAGGTGCCTTGAAGAGCGAGGCACCGGGGTGCACCGTGATTTTCAGCTTGCCGCCGCTGGCCTTGTCCACATCGGCCGCAAAGGTGGCCAGGTTCACTGAATGGAAGTTGGTGGCGGGATAAGCAGCTGGCAGGTCCCATTTGGTTTGAGCGACAGCAGCAGAACCAAAAGCCAGCGCGGCAGCGGCCAGCGAAAGTTGGAAAACACGGCGTTTCATGGGGACTCCAGTCAAAGGAACGGGTTGAGGGTGGCTTGAATGTAGAAGGCTCGCCGGTGCATTGTGATGGGTGTTTTCCCTTAACGTCAACAAATTGTTGGTAATTTGTCATCGAAAAATATAGACTTTGTCCCAACACGGGTCACGTGCCCTGCTTTCCATCCAACACTCACACAGGTCACATTCATGGCAGGCACCAAAACAGGTTCCAGCATGCGCACCCAGGCCAGTCAGCCTGAAGGGGTTGCAACTTCCGGGCCCATCGTTTCGTCGGCACACCTGGTGTCGCCGCAAAGCGCGGAGATGAGCGAGTTCGAGTTCGGCCTCATCGTGGCAGGGAACGCGTTCCACCGCTGGGTCATCCACTGCATGGCCGCTGCCGGCCTGAAAGACCTGATGCCGCTGGACGTGCTGGTGCTGCACCACGTGACGCACCGGGCGCGCGACAAGCGGCTGGCCGACATCTGTTTCATCATGAATGTGGAAGACACCCACCTCATCAACTACTCGCTCAAAAAGCTGCAAGGCCTAGGCGTGGTGGCCAGCAGCAAGGTGGGCAAAGAAGTGACCTACGCCGCCACAGAAGCGGGCAAGGCCTATGTGCAGCGCTACCGAGAAATCCGGGAGAGCTGCCTCATCAACGCGCTGAACGCCGACGACGCTCTGAACAAAGACATTGGCGAGCTGGCCCGCCTGCTGCGCGTGCTGTCGGGCATGTACGACCAGGCTGCGCGGGCTGCTGCCTCTTTGTGACAAGAGATTTATAGTCAAAAGTGGCTCTAACGCTTTTCTGTATTCAATAGTTTGCTGCTGACGTTTTGGTGATTTCCATGACCCCAACCCTCGACCCCCGCTGGCAGTTCTGGATTGACCGGGGCGGCACCTTCACAGACATCGTGGCCCGCCGCCCCAAACCCGATGGCGGGGTGGAGCTGCTCACCCACAAACTGCTGAGCGAAAACCCCGAGCAGTACCGCGACGCGGCGGTGGCTGGCATCCGCCACCTGCTGGGCTTGCAGCCGGGCGAGGCCATCAGCCCCGAACGTGTGGCCTGCGTGAAGATGGGCACCACGGTGGCCACCAACGCCCTGCTGGAGCGCAAGGGCGAGCCCACGCTGCTGGTCACCACCAAGGGGTTCAGGGACGCGCTGCGCATTGCCTACCAAAACCGTCCCCGCCTGTTTGACCGGCACATCGTGCTGCCCGAGCTGCTGTACGAACGCGTGATCGAGGCCGAAGAACGCATGGGTGCACACGGCGACGTGGTGCAGGCGCTGGATGAAGCCCACTTGCGCGAGCGCCTGTGGGCCGCGTTTGACGCCGGCCTGCGCAGCGTGGCCGTGGTGTTCATGCACGGTTACCGCTACACCGCACACGAGGCGCGGGCGGCCGAGCTGGCGCGGGAGATTGGCTTTACCCAGGTCAGCACCAGCCACCAGACCAGCCCGATGATGAAGTTCGTCAGCCGGGGCGACACCACGGTGGTCGATGCCTACCTGTCGCCCATCCTGCGCCGCTATGTGGACCAGGTGGCTGCCGACATGCCGGGCGTGAAACTGTTTTTCATGCAGTCCAGCGGCGGGCTGACCGACGCACATACCTTTCAGGGCAAAGACGCCATCTTGTCCGGCCCTGCGGGTGGCATTGTGGGCATGGCCCGGACCGCTGAGATTGCGGGCGAGCGCCAGGTTATTGGGTTTGACATGGGTGGCACCAGCACCGACGTGAGCCACTACGCGGGCGAGTTCGAGCGCGAGTTTGAAACCCAGGTGGCCGGGGTGCGCATGCGTGCACCCATGATGAGCATCCACACCGTGGCGGCGGGCGGCGGCTCGCTGCTGGCGTTTGATGGCTCGCGCTTTCGCGTGGGGCCACAAAGCGCAGGCGCCAACCCAGGCCCGGCGAGTTACCGGCGCGGTGGCCCGTTGGCCGTGACCGACGCCAACGTGTTGCTGGGCAAAATTCAGCCCGCCTACTTTCCCAAAGTCTTCGGCCCCGGTGCCAATGAGCCCCTGAGCGTGGAGGCCGTGCAGACCCTGTTTGCCCCGCTGGCTGACCAGACCCAACGCCCGGCCGAAGACGTGGCCGAAGGCTTTGTCAACATTGCCGTGCAGCAGATGGCCAACGCCATCAAAAAAATATCGGTGGCACGCGGCTACGACGTCACGCGCTACACCCTGCAGTGCTTCGGCGGTGCGGGTGGGCAGCACGCTTGTCTGGTGGCCGACGCGCTGGGCATGACCCGCGTGCTTGTGCACCCGCTGGCGGGGGTGTTGAGCGCCTACGGCATGGGACTGGCCGACCAGAACGTCATCAAGGAACAGGCGGTGGAGCGCGTGCTGGAAGCCGCCGCATTGCCCACCGTGGCTCATGCTCTGAGCGGGCTGGCCGATGCTGCTGTGGCCGAGTTGCAACGCCAGCAACTCAGCACCGGCACCGTGGCCGTGAAGCGCCGCGTGCATGTGCGCTACGAGGGCAGCGACTCGGCGCTGGTGGTGCCTTGGCCTGATACCGCCGACGGCGACTCAGCCACGCTCGCCGCCGTTGCCAAAGCGTTCGAGGCCGCCTACCAGCAGCGCTTTGCCTTCCTCATGGCAGGTAAACGCCTGGTGGTGGAGGCTGTGTCGGTCGAGGCGGTTTTGGCGGGTGATGCACCTGCCGAGCCGCGCCTGGCCCTGCACCCAACGCGTGAGGTGCCCCGTCGCGACACGGTTCGCATGTACTCGGGTGGTGCTTGGCACAACACCGCGCTGGTGGTGCGCGAAGACCTGCGCCCCGGCGACGTGGTGGCGGGCCCGGCCATCATTGCCGAGAAAAACGCCACCACGGTGGTGGAGCCCGGTTGGGCCGCCAATTTGACGGAGTTTGACCACCTGACGCTTGTCCGCATTGAGAAACGTGTTTCTAATTTTGCGGCAGGCACAAGGGTGGACCCGGTGCTGTTGGAGGTGTTCAACAACCTGTTCATGAACATTGCCGAGCAAATGGGGCTGCAGCTTCAGAACACCGCACACTCGGTCAACATCAAAGAACGGCTCGACTTTTCGTGTGCGCTGTTCGATGCGGCAGGTCACCTCATTGCCAATGCCCCACACATGCCGGTGCACCTGGGGAGCATGGGCGAAAGCATCCAAACCGTCATCAAAGTGAACGCAGGCCGCATGGCCCCCGGCGACGTGTATGTGCTGAATGACCCGTACCACGGCGGCACGCACCTGCCCGACGTGACCGTCATCACGCCAGTGTTTTTGGGTGGGGATGTGCCCATGTTTTACGTGGGGTCACGTGGCCACCACGCCGACATCGGCGGCATCACGCCCGGCTCCATGCCGCCGTTTTCCACGACCATCGACGAAGAGGGCGTGCAGATCCAGAACTTCAAGCTGGTTGACCGTGGCGTGCTGCGAGAGGCCGAGATGCTGCAGCTGTTGGGCACGGGTGGTGGCACCACGCAGTGGCCCAGCCGCAACCCGCAGCAGAACCTGGCCGACCTGAAGGCTCAGATTGCCGCCAACGAAAAAGGCGTGCAGGAACTCAACCGCATGGTTGACCAGTTCAGCCTGCCCGTGGTGCAGGCCTATATGCAGCACGTGCAAGATAACGCCGAAGAGGCCGTGCGCCGCGCCATCACCGGGCTGGCGCAGCGCATGAGCCAGGGCACGTTCACGCTGAAGCTGGACAACGGCGCACACATCAGCGTCGCAGTGAATATCGACGCAGCCAGCCGCAGCGCGGTGGTGGATTTTTCGGGCACCAGCCCGCAGCAAACCAACAACTTCAACGCCCCGCGTGCGGTTTGCATGGCGGCAGTGTTGTATGTGTTCCGCACGCTGGTGGACGACGACATTCCGCTCAACGCCGGGTGCCTGAAGCCGCTGAAAGTCATCATTCCGCCGGGCTGCATGCTGAACCCCTTGCCGCCAGCCTCGGTGGTGGCGGGAAACGTGGAAACATCCACGTGCATCACCAACGCATTGCTGGGCGCCTTGGGCGTTATGGCGGGCAGCCAACCCACCATGAACAACTTCACCTTCGGCAACGAGCGGGTGCAGTACTACGAAACCATTTCAGGCGGCAGTGGTGCGGGCGGGGTGTTCGACGCGAAGGGCCAACTGGTAGGCGGGTTTGACGGCACGGCGGTGGTGCAAACGCACATGACCAACTCGCGCATGACCGACCCCGAGGTGCTGGAGTTTCGCTTCCCGGTGCGGCTGGAGGGCTACGCCATCCGCAAAGGCTCGGGCGGGGCGGGGCGCTGGCGCGGGGGCGACGGGGGTGTGCGCCGCGTGCGGTTTCTGGAGCCGGTCACGGCCAGTATTTTGTCCAACGGGCGGGTGTTCCCGGCGTTTGGCATGGCAGGAGGTCAAGCAGGGCAGCCCGGTATCAACCGCGTGGTGCGGGCCGATGGCACGGTGGAACTGCTGGGCCACATCGGCAGCACGCCCATGCAGGCGGGCGATGTGTTTGAAATTCACACGCCCGGCGGTGGCGGGTTTGGCGTGGCGGGCTGAGCGGCGGCCGGTGAGCCTGTTACACCCTCAAACGGCACACCGTTCACCGTCAGTCCCTGCTCTGACAGTTTGCGGGCCGTGGGTGGCCGCAGGCCTTTCACGCGCGCCATCAGATTGGCCCAGTCGGCAAACGGCGCCTTCTCGCGCTCGGCCAGTATGCGTTGGGTGGTGGCAGGGCCCACGCCTTTGAGGCTGTCCAGATCGGCCTCACTGGCCTGGTTGATGTCGGTGGCGCAGGCCTGACCGGCCCAACAGACCACCAGCCCCAGCCAACGTTTCCATGTGAGCGATGTTTGCATGCAAAAATTCCGTGGCAAGCGACACATGCATTGTGCGTTGCCGCGCGAGCTCCGTTAAGCTCAGGCTCGCGCCCTGAATTGCTACTTTTGCGGAACCCAGCCCATGTCTCAGCCCATGTCTTTCTACGACTCGCGCCCAGCCACCCTGGATGAAGACCCCAACACCTTCTGGTGGCCCACGCCACCGTACGCAGCCTACCCACAGGTGCAAAACTCCACCGGGCCGCTGGCCAGCACTCTGGAGGGCATGAACCAGAAGCAAACGCGCACCCGCCTGCTGCATTTCGATTTGCGCAGCGGCATCATCAACGTGCAGCTCACACGCGGGCAGCGGCCGATTCCGCTCAAGTTCCAGCAGTTCCGCATGCTGGCGCTGGACGAGCCCATCAAGCCCGAGGCACCGTCCAAGTCAGACCCGCAAGCTGCTTTGCTGTCGCATCACCCAGTGTCACCGTTTGCCGTTCAGTTCAGCGAAGGTTCGCTGTTCGAGGGGCGCACCATCGGGCATGTGGAGGTTGAGCAGGGTTTGTTCCTGTTCCCGCCGGTCGGCGCAGATGGCTCGGCCTCGCGCATCTTCATTCCGCGCCATGCCTACAAAAGCTACACGGTGGGTGAACGGGTGGGTGACATTCTGGTGGCGCAGGCCAAGGTGTCACAGGGTGCGGTCAATGAGGTGGTGGTCGAGCAGGAGCAACTGCGCAAGCGCAAGCTGGGTGATGTGCTCGTCAGCAACCAAATCATCTCGCCCGACCAGCTGATCGAAGCCATCGACATGCAGTCCAAGCTGCCTGTCATGCGGCTGGGCGAATCGCTGGTGGCGCTGGGCATGATTTCCGATGAACAGCTGCGCGAAGCGTTGCAGCTGCAAAGCAAGGTGCAAGGCACCCCATTGGGAGAACTGCTGGTCAAGAAGGGCCTGGTCACCCGCGAAAACCTGCAGACGGCGCTGGCCCACAAAATGGGTTACCCCATTGTGGACACCGCCACCTTTCCGGTGGAACAGGCAGCCTGCAAGGCCGTGCCTTTTGCCATGGCCGAGCGGTTGCAGGTGCTGCCCCTGATCTTGCGCGACGGCCGTCTGGTGGTAGCGATGGAAGACCCCACCCGCCGTCCCGCCATTTCGGAACTGGAGTTCACCACCCAATGCAAGGTGGTGTCGGCGCTGGCATCGCTGGGCACGGTCATGAATGCGTTGGTGCCCGCCTACCGCAAGCACGGATTTGAAGTCAGCAGCTCCCTGCGGGGTGACGTTCCGGGCATCGATGGTAGTTCGCTGCTGGCACAAATGCAGTCGGGCGACGCGCCTGCCGACGAAGAAGTCAACGAGCAGTCCATCGAGCAAAGCGACAACCAGTTGGTGCGCCTGATCAACACCATGATCATTGAAGCGCACTCGCAGGGTGTCTCCGACATCCACATCGAATGTCCGGCAGGCAAAGAAAAAATCCGCATCCGTTTCCGCAAGGATGGCGCTCTCAAGCTGTACCTGGAGTTGCCTCCCGCCTACCGCTCGGCCATGGTGGCGCGCATCAAGATCATGTGCGACCTGGACATTTCAGAGCGCCGCCGCGCACAGGACGGCAAGATCAACTTTGCCAAGTATTCGCCGCAGCACAAACTGGAACTGCGGGTTGCGACCATCCCCACCGCCAATGGCGTGGAAGACGTTGTCATGCGCTTGCTGGCGGCCAGCAAGCCGTTGCCGCTGGACAGCATTGGCCTGTCACCCACCAACTTCGAGCGCCTCAGCTGGGCTGTGCAGCGCCCCTACGGCATGGTGCTGTGCGTAGGCCCCACCGGCTCTGGTAAAACCACCACGCTGCATTCGGCGTTGGGCTACATCAACCGGCCTGAAACCAAAATCTGGACTGCTGAAGACCCGGTGGAAATCACGCAGGTGGGCCTGCGCCAGGTGCAGGTGAACGCCAAGATCGACTGGACGTTTGCCAAAGCCCTGAAGTCATTCCTGCGGGCCGACCCAGACGTCATCATGGTGGGCGAAATCCGCGATGCGGAAACCGCCGGCATGGCCGTGGAAGCCTCGCTCACGGGTCACTTGGTCATGTCCACCCTGCACACCAACAGCGCGCCCGAAACCATCACCCGCTTGCTGGACATGGGCATGGACCCGTTCAACTTTGCCGACTCGCTGCTGGCCGTGCTGGCCCAGCGCCTGGGCAAGCGCCTGTGCAAAGACTGCAAAACCAGCGCCCCCGCCACGCAAGAGCAGATTGACGAACTGCTGGACGATTTCATGCACGTCTACACCGAGCCCGGCATGCGCGACCGCGCGGCCGTGCTGGCAGACTGGGTTCAGCGGTTTGGCGTGAACGGTCAACTCATGAGCTACCACAGCCCGGGTTGCGACAAATGCGACAACCGCGGCTTCCGGGGGCGTGTGGGCTTGCATGAGCTGCTGGCGGTGTCGCGCCCCATCCGCCGCCTCATTCAAAAAGGCTCACGAGCCGAGGAAATCCAGCACCAGGCTCTGTTGGAAGGCATGCAAACCCTGCGTCAGGACGGCATTGAAAAAGTGCTGCAAGGGCTGACCAGCCTGGAAGACGTACGGGCCATGAGCAACACCTGATTCCGTGGCCCCCAACAAAAAAGCCCGCCTCGGGAAACCGGGGCGGGCTTTTGTGTTTCGATCTGGAGCGGGTGATGGGAATCGAACCCACGTTATTTGCTTGGGAAGCAAGAGTCGCAGGGTTTAGCACGACTTCACCAAGTGTTTTGATGGCCTGTGCAGACGACTGTTTTGCACTGTTCTGACTGTGGAAACCGGCATCAAAACGACGTTTGCACAGTGCTGATGCTATGGAGCGGG
>CAIYQZ010000032.1 GCA_903928495.1 uncultured bacterium | reverse complement strand
GCTGCAATCGCACACTGTCGGGCAACGCCAGGTCTGCGCCACTGCCCTCCTGCACCCGCTGCATCGCGGCATGCAAACGATCGCTCAAAATCTCGCGGCTGTACATGCCCGGGTGCTCTTTGGCCAGGGCGTTGATCAGCACCTCCGGAATTTCCAGCGCCCGCCCCACGTCGCGCAAAGCGCTGCGCGGGCGGTAGCTGGTCACCACCCCGGTAATGGCGGCGCGGTCACGACCGTACTTGGCGTAGATGTACTGAATAACCTCCTCGCGGCGCTGGTGCTCAAAATCGATATCAATATCGGGCGGCTCATCGCGCTCCCGGGATATAAACCGCTCAAACAGCACATTCATCCGGCTCGGGTCTACCTCGGTCACGCCCAGGCAGTAGCACACGGCGGAGTTGGCGGCAGAGCCCCGGCCCTGGCACAGGATGTCGCGACTGCGGGCAAAGCGCACCAGGTCGTGCACCGTGAGGAAGTACATCTCGTAGCCCAGTTCGGCGATGAGGGCCAGTTCGTGCTCGATCTGGGTTTTGACTGTTTCTGGAATGAATTGGGTAGTGGCCGTGGTGGGTTCGCCTTGGCTGGCAGGTTTGGGGGCGGGACGATCGGGGGTGGGGGGCTCCTCATGCTGCGAGCAGAAATCGTCACCCCCCACCCCCGATCGTCCCGCTGCGCTGCGGGCTGGCGCGCCAGCACCCAACACGGGTTCGGACTTCCCTGTTGGCGTGCCATGGTCCGCGTCAGCAATGGGTGGGCCGCCCGACAATTTCTGCTCGCAGCATGCGGAGGACGGCGCACCCGTTGGCGGCGCAGCGCGCAAGGCAGCCTCACCCAAACCCTGCGCACCGAGCGAAGCAACGCCCCCATACCGCCACACAGCCCCCGCCCAAGTGAGCCGCGCCAGCGTTTGGGCCGGGGTTTCGCCGGCACCCACGGTTTCCATGGGGTATTGGTAGCGAAGCTCTGTCAAGCTGAAGCGACAACGCTCCGCCACGGTCACGGTGGCTTGCAACAAGGCAGGTGGGTACAGACGACCCAGCTGCAAGCGCGTGCGCAAATGGGCCTGTGCGTTGGGCAGCAGCGCCTGCCCGCAGTCGGCCACTGGCAGCCCCAGGCGGACGGCGGTCAACACATCGTGCAAGGGCTTGCGCGAGCGGGCGTGCATCAGCACCCCGCCCACCGCCACAAGTGGGAGCCCGGTGGCCGCAGACCAGTGGTGCAGTTGCATCATCCACCAGTCGTCGTCCAGTTGCTGGTGCAACACGGCGCCCAGCCACAGGCCGTCGTTTTCAACATCAAAACAGACTCTAGCGCTTTCCAATATTGAATCTATTGCTTCGATTTCATGCAACTGGTGGGCACCCAGTCGCGGCGGCAACAGCACCACCTCGCAACCTGCCAGCAGCCCAGACCCCGGCTGGGGCCAAGTGGCGCGGTAACTGCCTTTGGGGCTGTGGGCCCGGCAGGCGGTGATGTACTGGCACAACCTGCCCCACCCATCCAGGTGACGGGGCAACACCACCATGCGCCAGCCATCGGGCACCGCACCGCTGAGCGTGAAGCTGGCACCAGGCACCAGGGCCAAGCCGCATTGGAGTGCCTGGGTGTGTGCACGCACCACACCGGCCACGGAACAGTCATCCGTGAGCGCCAGCGCCTGGTAACCCAGCGCGTGTGCCCGTGCCACCAGCTCTTCAGGGTGGGATGCCCCCTGCTGAAAACTGAAGTTGGACAGGGCACACAACTCGGCATACCCCGCCAGCGGTGCAACAGGGGTCATGCATACACACCGTGCAAAAACCAGCGTGCCCCGGGCGGCACGCGGTACACCCACAGCAACCCCACCCGTGGGCTGCGCGCCACAAAGTAGTCACGCACCGTGGCCCATTCGCCATCAGCCACGTCGGGTGCGACGGATACACCTGCACCGGGCCACTGGGTCAACTCCAGACGCTGCGGCCCGGCCAGCAGCTGCAACTCGCCCTGAAAACAGGGGCGGTGCCCACGGACGGCCAGCGGCTGTGGTGGGCTCAACAACCAAGTGGGCCACAGACTGCCACTGGCTGCTGGCCACGTCTGGTCGGTCTTTTTTTCAGAACAAAAAATGCCTCCACCGCTTGACTGTATTGATTTATCAGCTACTTTTTGCAATGCATCGACGTGCTGCATGTGCTCGGCGCGGTGGTCGCTGTGGGGCTGCCACACAGTGAGGGCGTCAGGGCCCAGGCGGGCCGACAGGCGTTCCAGCAAAGCGGTCCAGGGCACGGGCTGCGGACCGGAGGGCGGCTGGGCCTGCCAGCAGTCGGCGCTGCCTGCCACCCAGGGTGCGTGGGCCAGGGTGCTCAACCTCAGGGCCAACACGGGCGCGACCAGGGGCAGGCGGGCCAGGTGTTCGGAGGTCAGGCGCAGCAAGTGGTCCAGTGCCTGGGTGGCCTGCGCTGTGCGCAGCTCAAAGCCGCCTGTGGCCGGGACATCGCGCCGGGTGTCGTGTGTCCATTGCCAGCGCACAGCCAGCACTCCACGCTGGCGCGCACGCAACCAAGCCTGCAGAGCCTCCAGCAGCCGCTGGGCATGGGGCAACAGGGCGGGGGCACTGTCGAGGGCATGGGGCAGCTCACGGGTTTGGTCGAAATCAGGCGGCAGGGCCAGCCACACATGGGGGTGTGGGCGCACACCCAAGGCCTGGTCGAGTGCGGTCAACACACCGCTGCCCCAACGCCGGGCCACCCCGTCGCGCGGCAGGCGGCGCAGATGACCCCAGGTGCGCAGGCCCAAACGGGCCAACACGGCCGCATGAGGCCTGGCCGCGCTGAGGGTGTGCAGCGGCAGGTGCTGCAACGGCTGTGCGTCCGGCACACCCGCTCCCTCACCCCACAGCGGCGTGCGCTGGCCAGCCCGCCAACGGGCCAGCGCGGCAAGCGCGGTGGGCCCCTGCGACAGCTCTGGCACCGTGCCTGGATCGACCCTGAATGCCTCAGAGGCCAACACCTCGGCGTGCAAACGCTTCAGCACACCGGGCAACCCACCCCACAGCCGCAAAGTGTGGCCCACGTCCAGGCCCCATGCCTCCTCCAGCCGCGCCACGCGGGGTGTGACCTGCAAGGCGCACGCCCCCAGCCAATCGGGTGGGGGCGTGCAGGCACCTGCGGGTGCGTCAGGCGACGGCAGTGCGGACGGCGTGGGTGACGCGGGTATGGCCAGCGCCAACCACAGCGGGGGGGGTGTCATGTGGCACCTCGTTTGTGCGCGGGGGCAGCCCAGCCTGGCGCAGGCGGTTGCGCCAGCGTGCGCCGGCCAGCGCTGCCTGCAGGGCGCTGCCCACGGGGGCCAGCGCCAGCGGACTGGCCAGAGCGGGGCCACGGCGCTTGAGCACCTGCACCTGCAACCCCTCGCCATCCGGAGTCACCTGCACCGCCAGGCGCAGCACGGCCGGGCTGGCCTGGGCTTGGGCAGCCAGCGGGCGAAACGCCCACAGCAAACCGCCCTGGCGCGCAGCAGCCATCTGCAAACGCCTCAAGGCGGCCATGGGCGCATGGGGCAACCACGCCAGAACGGCACCCACCTCAGGACACTGCAGTGCCTGTTCGCACACCCAGAGGCGCTGGGCAGGGTCATCGGTGCCCACCGTCAGCATGGCTGCCGTGTGGACACCGTGCGCAGCCAGCGCAGGCATGAGTGCGGTGTGCGGTGGCCCCACCAGCACCACGCCCGGCCGTGCGGGCAAGCCTGGCCCGGGCACATGGCGCTGCCATCTGCCCAACGCAGGCAACACCAGTTGCCACTCATGATGAGCACCGGAGGTCTGCAGCACCTCGGTCAGGGCCCCCACAGGCCAGCCTTGCCCAGGCAGCTGCGCGTCCAGCGCAGGATGGCCGGTGGCCCAGGCCAGACCGGCAGCCACGGGCAACTCATGGGCACGCCAGACACCGGGCAATGCCTGGGGCGAAGCGTCCGGACGGACAGGAAAACGGGCAGGCATGGCGGGGTTCGATCACCTGAAACTGTATTTTTATACAGTATTTTTCCAGTGTCAAACCAGGGCGACTGTTGCCGGACAAAAGAAGGTCACCCCGTCATGAGCGTCAAAACCCGATATGCTGATCTTGACCAGCCCTCGCTACCGTGATGCAAGAACCGCTCTCCCCCCTGTCAACAGCCTTTGGTGCGCTCGATGCCGCATCGTCCGACCTGATCCGCAGCATCGTGGACAACGTGCCCACGATGATTGCCTACTTCGACCGCACGCTGCTGTGCCGCTACGCCAACGCCAGCTACCGCCAACTGTTTGAAAAGCCAGGCCAACCGCTGGAGGGTGCGCCGTTCGTCTCGCTGGTGCAGCCCAACATGCGGGACGACATCCTGCCCAGGGCACAGGCCGCCCTGCGCGGTGAGCCACAGTCATTCGAATACGAGCGCCTGACCCCCACCGGGCAGCGCCTGCAGGTAGAAGTGCGTTACCGCCCCGATCTGCGCCAGGGCGAAGTGCACGGCCTGTTTGTGGAGTTGCACGACATCACCCACCACAAACGCATCGAAGACCTGGTGCTGGAAGCCAACCGCGACCTGGAAGAACGCGTGCAGGAGCGCACCGCCAAGCTGTTTGAAAGTGAACAGCGCTTCCGGCTGATGGTGGATGGCCTGCAGGACTACTGCATTTATTTTCTGGATGCCGACGGCAACATCACCGACTGGACCGACAGCGCACAGCGCCTGCACGCCATTCCCCCGCACCTGGCCTTGCGCCAGCACCTGGGCTTGCTGCTGGATGCCAGCCACCCCGGCAGCGCACCGGCGGCCCTGGGCCAGTTGCTGCGCCAGGCCATTGACAACGGCCACGCCGAGTCTGACGGCTGGCAGGTCCGGGAGGGCCAGCCCCCTTTCTGGGCTCACACCACCCTGACCGCGTTGCGCAACGGACGGGGCGAGTTGCAAGGGCTGAGCGCCATCACCAAAGACATGACGGCCGCGAAACGGCTCGAAGCCGTGATGGCCGACCTGAACCAGGAACTGGAGACGCGCATACAAAGCCGCACCCGTGAACTGACCATGGCCAACCGCGACATCGACGCCTTTGCCCACATGGTTTCGCACGACCTGCGTGCCCCGCTGCGCCACATTTCAGGCTTTGTCACGCTGCTGCGCGAAGACCTGAACGACCACATCACCGCCTTGCCCGCCCCCGTGGCGAACACCATGACCAGACACCTGGAGGCGGTCGACCAATCCAACCGCCGCCTGGCCAAAATGATCGAAAGCGTGCTGGAGTACGCCCGGCTGGGGCGCACCACACTCACTGCCACGACGGTCGACCTGGGCACCGTGGTGCACGCCCAGATCGGATACGCACAAACTGCTGCCGGTGACCGGACCGTCGAATGGGTGGTTCCCAGCCAGTGGCCACAGGTGCAAGGCGATGCCAGCCTGCTGGGCAAACTGCTGGGTTGCCTGCTGGACAACGCCCTGAAGTACACACGCCACACCCCCGCAGCCTGCATCGAAATGGGATGGCGCCATGCCAACCCTTCAGACCCCCAACCCTCCGGCTACCCGCAAGGCGAACCGCGCACCGTTCTGTGGGTGAAAGACAACGGTGCGGGTTTTGACCGCGAGCGCGCCACCAACCTGTTCGTGATGTTTCAACGCCAACACCACTCCATGGACTTCGAGGGCACAGGCACAGGTCTTGCGCTAAGTCAACGCATCGTGGCCCTGCATGGCGGGACAATTCGCGCCGACAGCCAGCCCGGCAAGGGCTGCACGGTCAGCATAGGACTGCCCACCTGACCGCACCACCCACGAAAGACCGCGACCATGATGGATTTGACCGCCCTGCTGGAACAACACGGAGAGGGCACTGTGCTGGCTGCAGGTGGTCTGGTGCTGGGCTTGCTGTTCGGTTTTTTCGCGCAACGCTCCAAGTTCTGCCTGCGGGCAGCCGTCATTGAGTTCTGGCATGGCCAGTTTGGCGAAAAACTGCCCGTGTGGCTGATGGCGTTTTCGTCTGCCGTGGTGGCGGTGCAAGTGCTCATCCTCACGGGTTCTCTCGACGTATCCACTTCGCGGCAAATGGCGAACACAGGCAGCCTGTCAGGCGCACTGGTGGGTGGCTTGGTGTTTGGGATGGGCATGATCCTCACACGTGGCTGCGCCAGCCGCCTGCTGGTGCTGTCAGCCACTGGCAACCTGCGCGCCCTGCTCTCGGGACTGATTTTTGCTGTGGCGGCACAGGCATCGCTGTCAGGCGCACTGTCGCCGCTGCGCCAGACCATCAGCGGTTGGTGGACGATCGATGGTGGCTCCGGGCGTGACTTGCTGGCCTGGAGTGGCCTGGGCAACTGGGGCGGGCTGGTGTTCGGTGGCGTGTGGCTGCTGGCCGGGGTGTTTTTTGCCGTGCGCAACCAGTGGTCACCCACCAAATGGATGACGGCCATCGTCACCGGACTGACCGTTGCAGCGGCCTGGTGGTTCAGCTACCGCGTGTCACAAAACTCGTTCGAGGTGGTGAACGTGCAAGGCCTCACCTTCAGTGGCCCTTCGGCCGAGTGGCTGATGCGCGTGCTGGAGAACCCCGGCCCCAAAATCGGCTTCGATTTCGGCCTGATGCCCGGTGTGTTTGCCGGCGCAGCCATCGGCGCACTCATTGGACGCGAGTGGAAGCTCGAAGGCTTCAAAGATGGCCACACCATGCGCCGCTACATCGCAGGCGCGGTGCTCATGGGCTTTGGCTCCATGCTGGCCGGGGGCTGCGCCGTGGGCGCAGGCATGACGGGCGGCGCCATCTTCGCTGTCACCGCCTGGCTGGCACTGGTGGGCATGTGGGTGGGCGCTGGCCTGATGGACCGGGTGATGGACAAAGTACCACCCAGCGGGAACTGAGCGGGCACTCCGACTTATTGGGCGGCAAGCGATACAAATTTCGTCAGAAACGCTTTTATGTTTTCTTTGATTGATCGCTCATTTGCCATTTTCAGCCTTTCGACGCCAGCAAAAGCATCTGAGACAGATGCGGTGCCAACCGCCTTCACTGTCACGTCTTTACCCACTCCTGCACTCTCAACTGTGTATTGAACGGTTGATTCAACGTCAAAAGTCAGCCCAAATACAGGCTGATTCAGAGCTTTCAAATCAGCATCTACGACGTACTTCGCAGACGAGGGATTTGTCGCCGCCATGCCGCTTGATGCCAACGAGTTTTGAAGTGCCAGCTTGAATGCACTCGCATCCACCTGCGATGTCCACAAAGGATTGGTTTCCTTCCCACCCGTCACATTACGAACAGCGACCAAACCCTTCAAGTGTGAAGCACTGGTCGCAATTGGTAATTCATTCGCCGTGGGACTCATAGCCAAATGAGAGGCGGGGCTTGCACAACCGCCCAACACGGTGACAACGACTAAGCCTGCGGCCAACGTCAGGTAGTTTGAATACACAACGATTCGCCTAATCAAATGGACTTGCACTTGTTCTTGATTTGAGCCGTCTCAATCGCCTCAACCTCGCCCTTCAACCGGGCCACATCGCCTTCGTGATCCCCACTGAGCTTGCTGAACGGGATTCCCAGCAGGAAAACGCCGAACGCATCCCCGTTGGCCTTGCTGTCTTGCATTTTTGAATACTTGTCCAGTTCAGCACGGGTATCAGCAAGTTTTGTTGTCAGCGCTGCGCATTCAAGGTGCGTATATTTTTCGTGAGAAACACTGGATGCCCGGATGGATTCCGGACGATTTGCACAGCCGCTGACAACGATCAAAGCCACTGTCAGCAAGCCAAATTTCGTAATTGACATGATTCCTCCTTGGGTTGATAAATCTACGCTTCCCATCTGGGCATAAGCCTCTTTTTAAGCGTTATGGGTATCATAGCCCGTGGATTTATAGCCTCCGGAAACCTACGGTCTCCGCGTGGCAAAAACGTCGGTCCGGCACGCAAAGAACCCTTCACTGGTGGCTCTTGGAGAAGCCATCAGACGGGTCCGGGTGCGCTCCGAAGCCTCTCAGGAAGGGTTGGCCTTGGCAGCGGAACTCGATCGGTCATATGTGGGCGGCATCGAACGAGGAGAGGTCAACGTGGCCCTCGTGAACATCGTCAAGCTGGCTGCCGCGCTAGAGCTGAGCGTTGAAGCATTGATGAAAGAGGCGGGACTTTAAAGCCCGAAACCCATTGCAGCGCTTGGCAAGACCACCTAAACTTGTCCCACAAACAAGACAACTCAACAGGTGATGGTCATGCATGTGGTGAACTTCTCCGAGGCCCGCAACAGCCTCAAAACCGTGATTGACCGGGTGATAGACGATGCCGACTACACCGTCATATCTCGACGCGATGCCCCCGATGCCGTGGTGATGTCGCTGGACACCTTCAACAGCCTGATGGAAACGGTCTATCTGCTGAAGTCCCCCGCCAATGCGGCGCACTTAGCCACCTCCGTGGCGCAGCACCGGCAAGGCCAAACGCTTAGCAAGGCGCTGAACGATGCAGAGTGACGCAAAGCTGCTTCAACTCACCTGGACGCTGGCAGCATGGAGCGATTACGAACACTGGCAAGGCCAAGACAAGAAAACGCTGAGGCGAATCAACGGGCTGCTCAAAGACTGCCTGCGGCACCCGTTTGAAGGCATAGGCAAGCCAGAACCCTTGCGGGAAAACCTGTCAGGTTACTGGTCGCGCCGCATCGACGACACGAACCGGTTGGTATACGCCGTGGACGGACCGGCCCTGGTGGTCATTGCCTGCCGCTACCACTATCAATGAGCAGCCCCCTGCGCAGGCCAACTCAGGCCCCGCAGCACTTCTTGAATTTTTTACCGCTGCCGCACGAACACGGGTCGTTGCGGCCGGGGGTGTTGCCTTTGACCACGGTGCCCACGCGGGGGCCCAGGCTGCTCCAGATCTGGTGCAGGTCGTACACGGCCCACAGGGCTTCGCCAAACGCATTCAAGCGCACCTGGCTCACGCTGGGAGGGCCATCTTCGGCGTACATGGACACGTCGGGCGTGGCGGTGTCGTCTTCTGTCAGGGCCACCAGCTTCTGCAGCGAGTCGTCCAGCCATTGGGCGGTGTCGCGATCGCGGGGGGCTTCCCAGGCCTCGGTCCAGTTTTCCACCACGTACATGAAGCCCAGCGCCCACACCTGAGCGAACGAAGGCAATTCCAGCTCTGTGCTTTCGGCCTCCCATGCGGCACGTTCGTCGTCGGGCAGGGCGGCCACCGCACCGCGCACGTCCATCACCTCAGGTGAAAAGGCACGATCGTCGTCCAGCGAATCGACCTTGGCTTGCAGGCTTTCGGCAATTTCGGCGCGGCGGCGGGCCCACAGAGCCAGAAAACGGGCTTTTTGCTCGGGGCTGGCAAACAGCGGTGTTTCGCCCTCGAACTCGGGCAGCAGCGCGTCCACGGCTTCTTCATCGCTGATGGGCTCGCGGGTGCAGACAACGGCGGCCAGAAAGCCTTCGCAGAACTCCCACTGGGGCACTTCCTCGTCGCGGGTGCGCAGGTCGTCGAGCAGGGTGTCGAGTTCGTCAAAGTCGTCGGAGGTGAGAGCGGCGGATGTATTCATGGCGCTGTGGGTGTCAAAGGGGTGAAGGGGCGGCGGGCGGTTGCCATTTCGGCACCACGGTCACGCCGAGGGTGGCCAGGCGCTTTTTGAGGCGCAACACGGCTTTGTCTTTGCTGACCAACACCACGGGCAGGTGTGCACCCCCGGTGCCGTCGTTGCCCTGGGTGGCGTGAAAGGCGGCGAGGTCAATGAACTTCTGGTCATCACCATCGGTGCAGGTGAAGCGGGCCTTGGGTGCCACCGGGTGCAGCGTGATCAAGGCGTCCCAGGCCTGGAGCACGGCGGCAGCGGCCTGACCTTCGAGAGCCTGGCGGCGCACCAGGTGCGGGTAGGCCAACACGCGCTCCAGTTCGTCGCGCATCACCTGGGTGGCAATCACTTGTGTGCCAGGCTGGGCCAGGGCGGCGCGCAGGGGCTCGGTGGCGGGGTCGGCAAACACCCACAGGTCGAGTACCACGTTGGTGTCCAACACAAAAACCATCATGCAGCGGGTGTGACGGGTGGCACGCTGTCAGCAGCAGGCTTGGTGCGGGCGCTGCCTGCCACTAGGTCGAAGCGGAACAGCCGGCATTCGATGGGGCCGTTCCACATGGGCACGCGGCGCGATTCTTTCAGGCGCATCTGGCTGGGCAGCTTCAGGTCGGGCGTCAGCATCCAGGCTGTCCAGCCGCTGAAGTTCTTTTTCCAGTGCGAGGCCAGGCGGGGGAAGAAGTCGCTGCCGCCCTCGTCGGTTTGCGCCTGTTCGCGGCCCATGCCTTGGGGCACTGGGCGTTCTGCCGGAGCGCCCACGCGGTGCACGCGGGGAGCGGCGCGCTCGTTGCGCTCGCCATACCGGCCTGTGCGCGGGTCGGCGCGGAACTCGGCGCGCTGACCCGCCACACCGGCAGCGGCAATGCGCTCGCCGTAGGGGGGGTTGAGCAGCATCACACCCGGGCGCTCGCACGGCGGCATGCGCTGCAGCGCATCGCCACCGCGGAACTCGATGGCGTGGGCCACCCCAGCGCGCTCGGCGTTGCGCTGGGCAAAGTCCACCATGCGGTGGGCCACGTCGCTGCCGAAGATGAACGGCGCATCGCCGTCTTTGAAGCGTTTTTGGCCTCCGTCGCTTGCCAGCACTGCATCTTCAGCTTCGTTTCTGATACCTTGCCACACGTGCGACTGATACGGCAGCAGCTTCTCGAAGCCAAAGCGGCGCGCCCAACCGGCCGGGATGCCCAGCGCCATTTGCGCCGCTTCGATGGCGATGGTGCCGCTGCCGCAGCAGGGGTCGTACAGCGGCAGGTCAGCGCCCTGGCTGCCATCCCACCCGGCGGCGGCCAGCATGGCGGCGGCCAGGGTTTCTTTCAGCGGGGCGTCGCCCTTGTCTTCGCGCCAGCCACGTTTGAACAGCGGCTCGCCCGAGGTGTCGATGTAGATGCTGACGTGGTCGGTGGTGAGGTGCACAAAAATGCGCACGTCGGGGCGGGCGGTATCCACGTCGGGGCGCACGCCGGTTTTGTGGCGAAAGCGGTCGGCCACCGCGTCTTTCACCTTCAGGGCGGCAAAGTTCAGGCTTTGCAGCGGGCTGTGCTGGGCAGTGATGTCAATTTTGAAGCTCTGGCGCGGCGTGAACCAGATCTCCCAGGCCACGCTGGCGGCGGCATCGTACAGGTCGGCCTCGCTGCGGTAGGGCTCGTGGGCCAGTTGCACCAGCACGCGCTGGGACAGGCGGCTGTGCAGGTTGAGCTTCATGGCGTCGCGCCACGAGGCGTGCAGCATCAGCCCGGCGCGGCCTGTTTGGCCGCTCAGGCCGGTGACGCGCTGCACCTCGGTGGCCAGGTAGCCCTCCACGCCGGCGGCGCAGGGCAAAAAGAGTTGGAGTTGGTTCATAAGCGAGCATGAGGATAACCGGGCACCTGCAGTTGGCCTCTGAACACCGCAACGGTGCTGGTTATTGGGCTAGACTGAAACGCCCCAACACCCTCCCCCACCATGACCGCTTTTGCAGTACTGACCACCATGGCCGCCTGGTGGGGAGCCACCCGCCCCAACACCCATGCAGCGCTGAAGATGCTTCAGTTGGTGGTGTTTGTTGCCTTGGGGTTTCTGATGCTGGTATTTGGCTGGTTTTCATACTGGTGGGACACCAGCAGCTACACCTACCCCGAACGGGGAAATCTTGCAGTGCCTGTTTGCGGTGCCTTGATACTGGTGGCTGAATTCGTGCTGGCCGCGCGCAGCGAAGCCCCCTGAGTCGATGCCCTGCGGTCCGGTTTACCTCCTTCGTTTGACCACTCCCATGCCCAACACACCTGCTCTCATTGCCTCTGGATGGTTCTTGCGCTGGCGGCAAGCCTGGGCGCTGATGCTCACCTGCGGATGGCTCTTGTTCTCTGGCGCAGCCACCGCCCAGAACCTGAAAGGCTGGGACGAATGGAAGGCCGCCTTTTTGCAGGCCGACGGCCGGGTGGCAGACACGGGGCAACGCAACATCAGCCATTCGGAAGGCCAGGGTTTTGGCTTGCTTCTGGCCACAGCGGCCAACGACAAGGCTGCATTCGACAAAATGTGGGGCTGGACGCAAGCCAACCTGGGCGTGCGCCCCGACGGCCTGTTTGCCTGGCGCTGGGAACCAGGCCGAGGCGTGACCGACGCGAACACCGCCACCGACGGCGACCTGTTCATTGCATGGGCACTGCAACGCGCCGCCGACAAGTTCAAGCAACCCGTCTACAAAGACAAAGCTGCCGCGCTGGCCAAAGCCATCCGCGACAAAGTGGTGGTGGATGGCACACCCTGGGGCACGGTGCTCAAGGCGGGCGTGGCGGGCTTTGACACACCACAGGGGCAGGTGGTCAATCTGTCTTACTGGGTGTTCCCGGCATTTGATGAACTGAACAAAGTCGACCCACACCCCCAATGGGAAGCGCTGACCAAGTCAGGGCTTCGTCTGTCGGAAGTGGCGCGCTTTGGCCGCTGGCACCTGCCCCCCGACTGGCTGCTGCTGGTCAACCCCCTGCAACCCGACCCCAGCCGCCCCCCACGGCACGGCTACGATGCTGCCCGCGTACCGCTGTATCTGTACTGGGCCAAGCTGGCCGATGCGCAGAAGCTGGAGCCGTTCAACAAGTTCTGGACGCACTTCAAATGCGAGGCCTTTTTGCCCGGCTGGGCCAATGTGGTGGACAACTCCATTGACTCCTACGGTGCAGACCCGGGCGTGGTGGCCATCCGCAGCCTGCTGACCACAGGCAAAACCCCCGCCCAACGCCCTCCGATGACCGCACAGAGCTACTACTCGGCCACGCTGGGCTTGCTGGTGGAAGTGGCAGCCAAGGAAGGCGGGCGGCGATAAACCTGCAGGCAGCACACCCCATGAGCATTCGCACCCCCTTCCCATTGGCATTGCTACTGAGCACGGTGGCCTGTGCTGCCCACGCCGCAGGCGACGGCGTCGCGTATGGCGTGGTGGCCCACATGCCCAGCGCCCACACGCTGCAGATCGACATCAAGGAAGCACCCGAGACCCGGCTAGTCAACCGCCAGGTGACGGTGCGCGTGCGGGGCATTGTGGCCAGCTCCCGCTCAGGCAGTGCGCAACGCGACCGGCTTCAGCTCGACGGGCTGCTACTGGGCCAAAAAGTGGAGCTGACCGATTGCACGCGCCAGAATGCGGCGCTGTTGTGCAATGTGCAGGTCAGCCTGAACCAGCAACGCGACCTGCGCCACAACGTGGCCGATTTGCTGGTGGCCAACGGACTGGCGCGGAGACAGTAGCCGCAGCAGGGGGACAACTTGATCCAGGCATGAGTCATCCCTCTGCCGGGGATGACCGCTGACGCCGCGCCCACATCCGCAAAGCCACTGGCACCGTCACCATCGCTGCCGCAGCACCCCACAAACCCATGGAAATGGGGCTTTCCAACAAAATGCGTACGTCACCGTTGCTGATGGACAGAGCTCGGCGCAGGTTCTGCTCCATCATGTCCCCCAACACAAAGCCCAGAATCAAGGGTGCCATGGGAATGCCTTGCTTGCGCAGCAGGTAGGCGGCAAAGCCCAGAATAGTCATCAGCACCAGGTCAAACGTGGTGGCATGGACGGCGTACACCCCCACGCTGCTCACGGCGACGATGCCGGGCACCAGCAGCCAGTTGGGCACACTCAACACCTTGGTGAACACGCCCACCAGGGGGATGTTCAGCACCAACAAAATCACGTTGGCAATGAACAACGAGGCAATCAGACCCCACACCAAGGCGGGCTGCTGCGTGAACAGCGCCGGGCCGGGCGTGATGTTGTACAGCGACAGCGCACCCACCATCACCGCTGTGGTACCAGAGCCCGGTACACCCAAGGTGAGCATGGGCACGAATGAACCCGTGGCCGCTGAATTGTTGGCAGCCTCGGGGGCGGCCACACCGCGAATGTCTCCTTTGCCAAAGGTGCCCTCGGTGTCAGTCAGCCGCTTCTCCATGGAGTAGGTCATGGCACTGGCGATGGTCGCACCGGCCCCTGGCAGCACACCCACCACAAAACCGACCACACTGGAGCGCACCGTTCCCCACCACGTGTAGGTCAGCTCCTTCATATTGAACATCATGCGGCCCGTCTGGGTCACCATGCCAGTGCTGCTGTGATGCTGCTGCAGCATGAGCAATAGCTCACTGATAGAGAACACGCCAATCACGACGACCACGAACTGAATGCCGTCTGACAGGTGGACATCGCCACCGGTGAAACGGTAAACCCCCGAGTTCGAATCCAGGCCCACGCAAGACATCGACAAACCGATGATGGCCGCGAGCCCCGCCTTCACAGGAGCATCGCCCATCAAGCCTGCGATGCAGGCAAATGCAAAGCACATGAGTGCAAAGTACTCGGCTGGCCCAAATGAAAGCGCCCATCTCGCCAGCAAAGGGGCGAACAGCACGATGCCAAGGGTGGCAATCAGAGATCCCACGAAAGAGCTCCAGGCCGAGATAGACAGTGCAACCCCTCCCAACCCTTGCCGTGCCATTGGGTACCCATCCAGCGCAGTCATGATGGCCCCGGCATCACCAGGCACGTTGAGCAATATGGAAGAAATTCGTCCACCGTACTCACAGCCGATGTACACGGCCGCCAGCAAAATCAGCGAGGTTTCCGGTGGCAACTTCATGGCAAAGGCCAGTGGCATCAGTATGGCCACGCCATTGATAGGCCCCAGGCCGGGCAGCAGGCCAACGATGGTTCCGATGAAACAGCCGAGAGCCGCTATCAAAAGATTGGAAGGGGTGAGTGCGACACCGAAGCCGTCCATCAAATGTTGAAGTATGTCCATGTCAGAGACCTCCCAGCACAGCAGCCAATGCACCGGTGGGCAGCACCACATCCAGCAGTTTGTCGAACAGCAGGTACAGAAACAGACCGAGTGAGCTACCGCCAGCCAGCGCCTGTTTCCATGTGCCGCCGAACGCCATACCCACGGGAACAGCCATCACAGCCGTTGCCAGGGTAAAACCCAGCCACTGGAACATGAGTGCATATGCCATTACGGCGCTGGCGCACAACGCCGTGGATCGCCACGGAACACCGTGAAAAGTGTCCGCTCTCGTTGCAGGGCGCAACAGCAACCAAAAGCCCGACAAGCCAAGCCCACATGCCAACAACAGGGGGAAGGCGCGGGGGCCAACGGGCTCATACGAAATGGCGGCGGTATAGCCTTGGGCAGCCCAGGCCATGGCAACAGACGCGGTCACGCAAACCGCGCCCAAAAGGCGGTCACTCATGTTTTGACTCCGGAATCTTGGAGCGGGCCATCACGAACGGCGGCGCCGCAGCATGCACAGCAGGACTTCACAGCCCTGTTCAGGTCACTTGGCAGGAACGACGTTCAGGCCAAAGTCTTCTGCCATCTTGCGATAGCCTGCTACTTGTGCTTTGACGTAAGCATCCAGAGGCGCGCCAGTCATGGCCATGGGAAACAGTCCGCGCTCATTGCGCATCTTGTCCCAGAACGGGGTGGCCATCAGTTTGGTAAAGGTGTCGACCCATACCTTGTAATCGGCATCGCTGACCTTGGGTCCCACATAGAAGCCTCGAACAATGGGCCACTCGACGTTGTAGCCCTGCTCGGTGGCGGTGGGGATGTTGGCCATGTCGCCGGGCAAGCGCTTGTCGTTCATCACGGCCAGGATTCGCACTTTCGCGCCCGCCTTGATCTGTTGGCCGGCCTCAGCAGCGTCGCCAGTGAACACATGGATGTGGCCGCCTTGAAGGGCGGTCAGCGCTTCCCCTCCACCTTCAAAAGCCACATAACGCATGGTTTTGGGGTCTACGCCACCCGCGCGTGCGGTCAACGCCGCTTTCATCCAGTCCTGGCTGCCCACGGTACCACCTGCGCCCAGCACCACTTTGGTGGGATCCGCCTTCATGGCGACCATCACGTCTTTGAGCGATTTGAAAGGAGAGTTCTCGGCCACCACGACTGCGCCATAGTCTGTGCCGATGGCGGCCAGCCAACGAACGTCGTTCTCTGTGTACCGTCCAAACTTGCCTTGGGCAAGGTTCAGCAATGACCCCCCCGAAAACGCGACGATGCTGTTGGCCACGTCGGGCTTTTGCGCAATGACCGTGTTGTAGGCCGCAGCACCAATGCCACCGGGCATGTAAGTGACGCGCATCGGATCTGCAACGAACTTACCTTCTTGCAAGGCGCTTTGTGCGAGCTTGCATGTGAGGTCAAAGCCACCACCGGGCTTGGCTGGGGCAATGCACTCGGTCTTGTCCAAGGGGCCAGCGGTAGCGGATAGCGTCACCACCACACAAGATGCGGCAGCCAAGCAGGAAATCAGTTTCATGGAATCGGTCTCCTCAAAGGATGAATCAGTGCACATGGGCCATGTGACAGGTCCCAATGTAGAAAACAGGCACTTTCAATGCGCTTTCAAGAAACCGGCTCAAAAGCAAGGGTTATCCCGGCTTTCTGGATCTATGTGGGTCACTGGGTAACGTCAGGGTGACGGTCAAGCCAAGTCCCTCAGGGCCTGCGGTCACCTGCATGCCCCCGCCATGGCGCTCTGCAACCGTGCGAGCAATGGCCAGGCCCAAACCCGAACCTGGCAACTCTCTCGCCCGGCCCCGAAAAAAACGCTCTCCGGCACGCAGCAATTCGTCCGGTGGCAGCCCGGGGCCACTGTATGTCACCATCATCTGCACCGAGCCATCAGCCAACCCACGGACCACCAACGTGGCTTGCCCCCCACTTCCACCATGCCGAATGGCGTTGTGCAGCAAGTTGGCCAAAGCCTCACGCAGCAAGTCAGGCTCACCGATCACCTGCAAGGCATGTGCAGGCGCATCGAGTCCCAGATCCAAGCCGAGCTCCCGTGCAACACCCCACCAGTGGCGCACCAAGGTTTCGGCCAACTCCACAGCATCAAACGCTTGCCTGAGTGGCGGGGCACTGTCGGCGCGGGCTAGCGAGAGCATCTGGTTGGTCTGGCGAATGGTTTCGTCAAGCTGCAAACGGATGTTGTCCAGCACCTGCCGCTGGGCAACAGGATCGGCTTCGCGCTGAGCGTAGGCCACCTGAGTGGCAAGCGTTGTCAGGGGCGTGCGGAGTTGGTGCGAAGCGTCGTCGATGAAACGCCGACGTGCCTCGGACTGCTCGCGGTTGCGCTCGATGTGGTGGTTGATGGCCTGCACCAGCGGACGCACCTCTACAGGCGCACTGGCGTCGTCCACTGGCGTCAAGTCTTGCGGGTCACGGGCGTCGACATCACGGCGCAAACGGTCCAGCGGGCGCATGGCCCAAGCGATGGCCAGGGCCAGAAGGGCGCTGGCCGCCAGCATCAGCAACACGTCGCGGGCCAATGACTGCAACACCAGCGCATGGCGAAAGTCGTTTCGGGCCTCCAGCGTTTCTGCCACCTGAATCACCACCCGCTGTGAACCGGTTTGCCCAGCCAGCGGTGGGGACAATTCACGTGCATAGCTGCCCACTCGCACGGCCTTGCCCACGTACTCTCCCTCGTGAAATTGCGGCTGCCCGGTCTGCAAGGGATGGGGTGCGATTGGCAGGTCCGCGCTGCCGATCTCGACCAAACCGTCCTCTGTGGCCACTCTGTAAAACACTTGGCCCTGCGCGGTGAGTTCGAAAAACTCCAGCATGCGGTAAGGCAACTCCACCCCAAGGCCCCCGCTGGCGGTGGAAATACTCGAGTCAATTGACTTTACGGCCCCCAGCAACGAACGGTCGTAAGCGGCATCTGCCGCCTCACTGGCGGTCCGCCAGCCCAGCCAGAGCTCGCCGGCAAACACCGCGCCCAAACCCGGCAACAGCAACACCAGCAAAAACCGCCGAATGCTGGCCTGCGCCCAAGGCAAGGCTTTCACAGCGTGCATTCCAGCAGGTAGCCCAACCCACGCAAAGTGGTGATCCGGACGAGGGACGACTCCAGCCGCTTTCTCAACCGGTGGACCAAGACCTCAATGGCTTCGGGGTTCACGTCTTGCTCATCCGAAAAAACCCTCTCCAGCAATTCGCGTTTGGACAAGGGCTCACCTGGATGCTGAATGAGTGCCCGCAGCACCGAATGCTCTCGGGGTGTCAAAGTCAGCACCTCGTGTTGCAACCGAAACTGCTTTGATGTGCTGTCATAGGCCAATGGCCCACAGGCAAAGCGCGGGTGGTCATGTCCTCGCGAGCGGCGGATCAGAGCCACCAACCGGGCCTCCAACTCCGCCACATCGAAAGGCTTGGCCAGAAAGTCATCGGCTCCACCGTGCAGGCAATTCACTCGCTCCATGAGGGAGTCACGTGCGGTCAGGATCAACACGGGCAGACGCTCGTCGGCCTCCCGCAAGTCGGAGAGCACATCGTGGCCCCCCAGACCGGGCAGGCCCAAATCGAGAATGAGGGCGTCGTATTTGGTGGACTTCAAACTGCGGCGTACGAAACGACCATCGTTCACCCAGTCCACCTGAAAGTCGTTTTGCCCAAGGGCCTTGACCAGCCAGGTGCCCAACTCGATTTCATCTTCGGCCAGCAAAATTCGCATGGGATCGAACCTCACAGCCGCTGAGCGGCTCAAATAGCCTTGCGCAAACTGGCCGGGGCGATGCGCAGCGCCTCTCGGTACTTGGCCACGGTGCGGCGGGCGCATTCGATGCCCTGCTCTTTCAGCATGTCGGACAACTGGTTGTCGGACAGCGGCTTTTTGGCATCTTCACCGGCCACCAGTTGCTTGATGAGCGCCCGCACCGCCGTGCTGGACGCGTTGCCGCCGGTTTCGGTGCCCAGGCTGGAGCCGAAAAAGTACTTCAGCTCATAGGTGCCGAACGGCGTGGCCATGTACTTGGCCGTGGTCACACGGCTGATGGTGGACTCGTGCAGGCCCAATTCGTCGGCAATTTCGCGCAGCACCAGGGGGCGCATGGCCAGTTCGCCGTGCGCAAAAAAGTTGCGCTGCCGCTCCACGATGGCGCTGCTCACACGCAGGATGGTGTCAAACCGCTGCTGGATGTTTTTGATGAACCAGCGCGCCTCTTGCAGGCGCTGCTGCATGTGTGCGCCGCCCTCACTGCGGCTGCCGCGCCCTTCGCGCAGCGCGCTGGCGTACACGTCGTGCACACGCAGGCGGGGCATCACATCCGGGTTGAGCTGTACCTTGAAGCCACGCCCGGCCCGGCTGACGATCACGTCGGGCACGACCACGTTGCGCTCCACATTGGCAAAGCGTCGGCCGGGCTTGGGCTCCAGCCGGGTGATGAGGGTGAGTGCGTCGCGTGCGGTGGCTTCGTCCACCCCGCACAGCGCAGCCAGCTTTTTGCTGTCACGCCGGGCCAGCAACTCCATGGGCTGGTCGCACATGGCCAGCGCAGCACGGGCCGCCGGGGTATTGCGCAGTTCTTCAATTTGCAGCCGCAGGCATTCGGCCAGGTGTCGGGCACCCACCCCTGCGGGGTCCATGTGCTGCAGCAGGCCCAGCGCCACGCGCAGGTGTTGCACCACGTCGTCGCGCCGCACCACCAGGTCGGGGGTCTGGTCCGGGTCGCCGGGCTCCAGGCTGGCGGCCAGTTCTTCCAGCGGCTCGTCCAGGTAACCGTCGTCGTTCAGCGACTCGATCAGAAAGTACAGCGCCGCACGGTCGGTGTCCGACAGGCGCAGGCCCAGGGCTTGGGCGTGCAGGTGGGCCTGCAGGGTGACGTGTTCGTGCGCGAGGTCGGCTGCGCTGGCGGTGTCGTCGTCACCGCTCGAACCAGACTTGCTGGCGGGTGCATCGCCACCCCATTCGCTGTCGTCGGCCGACACCTCCACGGTGCCGTCGCCGTCCCACTCAGGCTCCGCCTGTGTGGCCTCCTCGGCAACCGGTTCATTTTTTACATCAAAACTGGCCTCAGCGCTTGATGGTATTGAACTTTCAGCTACACCATCAAAACTGGTTTCGGACAGGGTGTCGCCCAGGCTGACTGGGGTATCGGCCTGCTCCAGGCCAAAGGCTTCGCGCTCGGCCACCTCATCGGCACGGTCCAGAAACGGGTTTTCGTCGAGCATCTGCTCGACCTCTTGGGTCAGCTCCAGCGTGGACAGTTGCAACAACCGAATGGACTGCTGCAACTGCGGCGTGAGCGCCAGGTGCTGCGAAACGCGTAACGACAGGCCTTGCTTCATGAGTTCAATGCCCGCTCACATCCGGAAGTGTTCGCCCAGGTACACCCGGCGCACGTCGGCATTGGCCACGATCTCGTCGGGCGTGCCCTGAGCCAGCACAGTGCCTTCATTGATGATGTAGGCGTGGTCGCAAATACCCAGCGTTTCGCGCACGTTGTGGTCGGTGATGAGCACACCAATGCCGCGCGCCTTCAGGAATCCGATGATGCGCTGGATCTCGATGACCGCAATCGGGTCGATGCCGGCAAACGGCTCGTCCAACAAAATGAACCGAGGCTCGGTGGCCAGCGCCCGGGCAATTTCCACCCGGCGGCGTTCGCCGCCCGACAACGCGGGTGCAGGCGACTTGCGCAGGTGCTCCACCCGAAGGTCGGCCAGCAAGGCGTCGAGCTTTTGCTCGACCACTGCCTTGGACAGCGGCTTGCCCTGTGCATCTTGCTGCAACTCCAGCACGGCGCGAACGTTGTCCTCGACATTGAGCTTTCGGAAGATGGACGCTTCCTGTGGCAGATAGCCCAGCCCGAGGCGAGAACGGCGATGGATGGGTTGGTTTTCAATGGACTGGCCGTCGAGCACGATGTGTCCGCCATCGGCCCGCACCAGCCCCACGATCATGTAGAACGACGTGGTTTTGCCTGCGCCGTTGGGCCCCAGAAGCCCCACCACTTCACCCTTGTTGACCGCCAGAGACACGTCTTTGACCACCTTACGGCTGCCATAGGACTTTTTGAGGTGAAACGCCTCCAGCCGGACTGCCGGGGTCTGCTCTGGCACTGCGACCGTCATGGGCGCGATCCGTTGATCGCGGGCGTGGCACGCAAGGGCACAGGCTGCGTGGGTGCAGAGGCTGCTTCAGGCTTGGGCGTGGGCGTCAACATGGCACGCACCCGCCCCAGCGGGTTGGCCGGCGAGCGGCTGGCAACGCCACCATCGACGGCAAAGGTGTCGGTGGCGTTCTGGTAGGTGATGACACTGCCGGCTGTTTCATCGGCCAGGGTGCTGCCCCGGTATCGGCGCATGACAGCGCGGCCTTCGAACTTCACGCTGTCGGCTTTGCCGTCGTAGTCGATGCGGTCGGCCACGCCTTCGATGTGTTCGTCCAGCCCTTCCCGCTTCTGGCGGAAAAACGCCTGAGCAGGCGGTGTCGCCGTCACCACGCCGAACTGGTTGCCCTGCGCATCCTGACGCACCTCGACCCGCTCACCGCGGATGACGATCGTGCCTTTAGTGATGACGACATTGCCCGTGAAAAGGCTGGTCTGGTTGGCGTCGTCGTAGCGCAAGGCATCGGCCTCGGCGTTCATGGGCTTGGTGCGATCGGCCTTTTCGGCGTGAGCCGCAGGCCACACAGCGCACAAGGCAACCCCGATTGCCACAGCACACGCAACACGGCGGTGGGTCAAGAGGGAGTGTCCCGCGATAAGGGTGGACGGCAGTTGGATGTGTGACATGAAGGCGCAATTGAAGCAAGGCACGGTATTTGCTTTTCATTGTAGCTTTGCCCATGAAAAAGCCCGCTGTCGCGGGCTCTTTCGGAACAAAAACACTCAAAAGCCAGCGCCCTGCGCAGGCCGCAGCTCAAGCCTTGCGGCTGACCTCTGCCAGGTGGTCCACGACCGCCAAAGCGCGCTCCAATGACTTTGCCTGGGTGCCGGAGGTGAAATACCGGCCGGCCACGCCCAGCGACGGCACGCCGTCGACCTGGTACGCCTCGGTGAGTTGGCGGGCTCTCTGTACCTTGCCGGCAACACCAAACGAGTTGTAAAAGCCCAGGAATTTCTCTTTGTCGACACCCTGCTTGACCATCCAGTCGGTGATCTGGTCAGCAGTGGCCAGGCGCTGGCGCTCGCCGTGGATGGCGGTGAACACCTTCGCATGGAGGTCATCGACCCGGCCCATGGCCTCGATCACGTAATACAGGCGCTGCAGTGGAACGTTGTCGTCCCGGAAAGCCACTGGGTTGCGGCGCACCACCACATGGGCTGGCACTTTTTTAGTCCAGGCATGGAAGGCAGGCTCAAAGCTGGCGCAATGGGGGCACCAATAGCCAAAAAACTCCACCACCTCCACCTTGCCAGCAGGTGCATCGATCGGGGCAGGACGCCCCAGCTTCAGGTAGTCGGTGCCTTCTTTGAAAGCAGCCTGAGCAAACGCACTGGGCAGCGCCAGAGCGGCGGATGACATCAGGGCGGCTTGGGTAAACGCACGTCGTTGCATGGGAAACATCTCCTTGTGGTTCTTGGTAGGGCGCCCAACGCGAAAGGTTCCGCGCAGCGCCACAAAAGTGTCAGCGTTGAACGCGCACCAGCGCGGTGTCGAGCCCGCTGGGCGCCAGGTTGTCTTTCATGCGTTCGGCATCATTCAACTGCTCGTAGGGGCCCAGGCGCACGCGGTAGACCGTGCGACCATTCTGCTCGCGCTCGGACACCTTGGCGTCCAGCCCCATCAGCGCCAGTTTGGCACGCTGAGCCTGGGCATCTTCGGGCGTGCGGAAAGCACCCACCTGCACAAAGTATGTGAAGGGCTCGGCGGTGGCGGCAGGGGCTGCTGCTTTGGAGTCAGCCGTTGCAGTGGTCACGGTTTTGCCCTGGGTTTTGCTTTGCACGAGATCCCCAAGGGGGTCTGAAGAATACGTTTTGCCCTTGGGTGGCTCAGTCTTGGCTTCTTTTGCGTCGGGGCCGGCCACCGGGGTTTCAGACTCGGGCTTGGGCTTGGGTGCTTCAGACACTTTGGCTTTTGGGGCAGCATTGTCGTCGGCAGTGGGGGCTGCGGCTGCAGGCGTATCACCTTCGGGCGGCTTCACCACTTGGGCAGGTTTCCCCCCCAGGGCGGCATTGGGGTTCCAGTTCTTGTTGCGCTCGGCCTCGGCCGCGTCTTCCGACGCCTTGCGGGAAATCACACGGTCCACAAAAGGCACGGGCACCTTGGTCACGTATACCGCCACCCCCAGCGCACCGGCCAGACCCACCAGCACCCCGACGATGAACCCCACCACGGTACCGCCGCGCTGCAGTCGTTTGAATTGCATGGCCATGAGCTGATCTGCCTTGTGAATGATCGGTGAAACAGGTTGCGGGCGGATAGGGAATGTCACATCTTGCGCGGGGCGCTCACGCCCAGCACGGCCAGGCCATTGGCCAGCACCTGGGCCGTGGCGGCAACCAGAGCCAGGCGGGCAAGTTTGACGGCTTCGTCGTCCACCAGGATGCGCTCGGCATCGTAATAGCTGTGGTATGCGGAGGCCAGTTCGCGCAGGTAGAACGTCACGTCGTGCGGGGCCTCACCCTCGGCCGCCGCCGTCAGCATGGCGGGGTACTGCGCCAGCTTCAGCATCAGGTTGGCGGCCTGCGGGCTGTCCAGGGCAGACAGGTCCACCTTGGGCAAAGCCGCCACATCTCCACCCCAGGCGGTCAGCACCGAGCAGATGCGGGCATGGGCATATTGCACGTAGAACACGGGGTTGTCGTTGTTCTGCTGCACGGCCAAATCCACGTCAAAGGTGTATTCGGTGTCGGGCTTGCGGCTGAGCAGGAAGAAGCGAACGGCGTCTTTGCTGGTCCACTCGATCAGGTCGCGCAGGGTGACGTAGCTGCCCGCACGCTTGCTGATCTTCACCTCTTCACCCCCGCGCACCACGCGCACCATGGTGTGCAGCACGTAGTCGGGGTAGCCCTGTGGGATGCCCACACCTGCCGCTTGCAAGCCTGCGCGCACACGGGCAATGGTGCCGTGGTGGTCCATGCCCTGGATGTTGACCACCTTGGTGAAGCCGCGCTCCCACTTTGCGATGTGGTAGGCCACGTCGGGCACGAAGTAGGTGAAGGTGCCGTCGCCTTTCTTCATGACACGGTCTTTGTCGTCGCCGTAGTCGGTGCTCTTCAGCCACAGCGCGCCGTCTTGCTCGTAGGTTTTGCCTGCGGCCACCAGCTTGGCCACCGCGGACTCGACACGCCCGCTGGTGTACAGGCTGGACTCCAGGTAGTAGTGGTCAAACTTGACCTCAAAGGCCTTCAAGTCCAGGTCTTGCTCGTGGCGCAGGTAGGCCACGGCGAACTGGCGGATGCTGTCGAGGTCGTCCACATCCCCACTGGCGGTGAACTCGCGGTCATCGGCCTTGACGGTTTTGCCCGCCAGAAAGTCGTTGGCAATGTCCTGGATGTAGTCGCCGTTGTAGAAGGCTTTGCTGGCCGGGTTGGCCGGGTCGATGGGCCAACAGTCGTCTCCGGGCTTGAAGCCTTTGGCACGCAGTTGCGTGCTGTTGGCCAGGGTTTGGATTTGCACGCCCGCGTCGTTGTAATAAAACTCGCGGTGCACGCTCCAGCCCTGCGTGGCAAACAGGTTGCAAATGGCGTCGCCCAAAGCGGCTTGGCGGCCGTGGCCCACGTGCAGCGGGCCGGTGGGGTTGGCAGACACAAACTCCACCAACACGCGTTCGTTGCGCGCGGGCTGTGCGCCAAAGGTGGTGCCCTGGTTGAGCACCTCGCGCACGATTTCCTGTTTGGCAGCGGGTTTGAGCCTGATGTTGATGAAGCCGGGGCCTGCAATTTCCAGCGCATCCACCCACTGCGCAAAGGCCGGAGTGGCGCGCAGGGACGTGCAAAAGGTTTCGGCCAACTGGCGAGGGTTTAGCTTGAGCGGTTTTGCCAATTGCATGGCGGCAGTGCAGGCGTAGTCGCCATGGGCAGCCACTTTGGGGGACTCGAAAGCGGCTTTGGTGCCGGCGCCGGGGGCCAGGGTGTCCAGCTCGGCGGCCAGGGCGGCGAGCAGGTCTTGTTTGATTTTCAGCATGGTTTGATTTTAGGTGGCCGCCTACTCGGGTCAGACCCGGTGACAGCAGCGCACACAGCGGTTACTGTCGGGGGTATGCAAAAACCACCCACATCCCCATTGCCCCGCCGCCACTGGTTGGCCACCCTGGCCGCCGCAGGCAGCGCACTGATCGGCGCGGCACACGCCGCCGCACCCGCGCCCGCGAGCGGGCGGCCCAAGGCCTCGCCCGCTGTGGCTGCAGCGGCCGCCGCCGCCGAGGGCGTGCCACACAAAATGGTTTACCAGCTCAACCAGGCCGATGAGGCCTACCAGGAAGCCATCTTCAACTCCATCAGCGCCCTGCTGAAAAAGTACGTGGACGACGTGGCCATTGCCGTGGTGGTGTGGGGCCCGGGCATCCACCTGCTGGCCAAAAACCCCAAACGCCCGGTGCCCGGGCTGCACCAGCAGCGCGTGCGCAGCATGGCCGAGGCCTACGGCGTGCGCTTCATCGCGTGTGGCAACACCATGCACACCGTGGGTTGGACACAGGCCGACATGTTCGACTTTGCCGAGATCGAAGAAGTGGGGGCCGCCGCCGTCATGGAGCTGCAAGAGCAAGGCTACGCTTACCTGGCCTGGTGACGACACCTGTGGGCGAATGCCGCAGCCATGTTGCATTTCGTCACACATCTGCCGCTTGCGCCACTGCCCTGGGGGCCAGCTGACACGTGTTGTGATCACAATGTGGCTGCGGCAGCCTGCCCACGCTGGGCAGGGCAGTGCCGTTGTCACCCACACACCTGAAAGACGCGCATGAAAAAATTCGCCTCCCTCCTGGCCCTGACCCTGGCCTCCATCGCCATGCCAGCATTGGCTGCCGAACCCACTGCCCAGCAGAACAAAATGAAAACCTGCAATGCCGAAGCCGGCAAAAAGGAACTCAAGGGCGACGAGCGCAAAGCCTTCATGAAAACTTGCCTGAGCGCCAAAGCCGAAGAGCCGGCAGATGGCAAAACCGCACAACAAAACAAAATGAAAACCTGCAATGCCGAAGCCGGCAAAAAAGAACTCAAAGGCGACGAGCGCAAGGCTTTCATGAGCAGCTGCCTGAAGGGCTGACCTCTCGCCCTGCTCCGGCATTCGCTCAACTGCGGATGACGGGCCAAGCACCTACCCGGCCAAGTGCCGGGTTTTTACGTCATATTGGCATCTGACGCACGTATTCATTGACTTTTCAGCTATGCCTATTGAATGAGGTACTGGGCTGCTGCGGCCTTCACCGCTTCGGTCAGGCGGCGCGCCGACGGGGCTTCGCGCTCCCAGTGCTGCCAATACAGCGTCACGTCCACCGAGGCCCCCGGCAACAGTTCTTTCAGCTCGGGCATCCCCTGGCGCAAAGCCAGTTGCTGGTCGGGCACCATGCCCCAGCCCAGCCCCAGCTCAATCGCCTTTTCAAAGCCGTCCACCGCTGGGGCAAAGTGTCGAGGGTAGGCGGGCTGACGCAGGCCGAAGTGTTGCAGCAAAAATGCGTCTTGCAGCCCGTCTTTGCGGTTGAAGATGACGGCAGGCTGTGCCAGCAGGCGGTGCACTGACAACCCACCACCCTCGCCTTGCACAGAAGCCACCAAACCAGCCGATCCCACACAGCGGTAACGCATCACACCGAGCGGCTCGGCCACGCAGCCGCGCATGGGCTGGGCCAGGGTGGTGACGCAGCCCAGCACATCACCGCTCTTGAGCGCGTCGTGCGTGTGGTCCTGGTCGTCGATCACGATGTCCACCAACAACCGGTGCGCCGCCAGCAGCGGGGCCACGCCGGGCAAAAACCAGGTGGCCATGGAGTCGGCGTTGATGGCCACGCTGAGCGTTTGCCACGGGTCTTCACCCCCGCCGCCACCCCGGTTCAGGCTTTTCAGCAGGTCTGACTCCATCAGCCTCACCTGGCGCACGTGGGTCAGCAGCGCCTGCCCTGCGGCCGTGGCCCGCACCGATTTGCCGCGCACCAACAGACGCTGGCCCAGCGCCTGTTCCAGCGACTTGATGCGCAGCGACACAGCCGCCAGCGTCACGTTCAGCGACTGGGCGGCGGCCAGAAAGCTGCCTTGCTCAGCCACGGCGGCCAGGGCGTCGAGTTGGCGGGCATCGAACATGTTATTTGGCCAAGTAAATATTGAGTGAATGCAATTCGAGTTGATTCAGTTTAATTCAAGACCGGGAGCAGGCACACTGGCTGCCATTCAGACACCGCTTTGCGCTCCACACACAAGAAACACCGCCATGAACGCCTTTGCCCTCCCCCATTCACTGGCCTTTTTCAGCCCTGCCTTTTCTGCTGGCATGGTGCTCAGCCTGTCGCTCATCATGGCCATTGGCCCGCAAAACGCGCACGTGCTTCGCATGGGCCTGCAGCGCCAGCATGTGTGGCTGACGGTGGGCATTTGCATATTGGCCGACGTGGCGCTCATTGCACTGGGCGTGCTCGGGTTGGCCCAGCTCGGCGGCCTGTCCGACAAACTGCAAGGCGCTCTGGTCGGCGGCGGCGTGCTGTTTTTGGCCTATTACGGCTGGGAGGCATTTCAGAGGTTCTTGAAACCCGCGCCCGTGGCGCTGCAAGCGGCGGCCACGGCCGCCCAGGCACCCGTCACGCGCCGCCAGGCCGTGTTGTCGGCTCTGGCCTTCTCCTGGCTCAACCCCCATGCCTGGATTGACACCGCTGTGCTGATCGGCACCGCCTCGCTGGCCTACGGCGCACCTGGCAACACGGTGTTTGGCTTGGGCGCGGCCGTGGGCTCCACCGTGTGGTTTTTGGTGCTGGGCGTGGCCGTGTTCTGGCTGGGCCGCCGCCTGGGCTCACCCGGCATCTGGCGCACCCTTGACGGCGTGGTGGCCGTGATGATGTGGGGCACCGCTGCCTTCCTGCTGGCCAGCCTGTTTTGATGCGGCACGGGCCAGCGGCTCGGTAGACTCTGCCCCCTGCCGCCCAGCCAGGGTGGCCGAGTCAGACAAAGGAAACCTGTGTTCAAAAGTGTGTGGGTGTACGGCGTGGCCAGCGGTTGGCCCGCGTCAATTGAGGTGGTGGAAGCCGCGCTGCAGCGCATGCCGTTCGAGCCCTGCGGGGCCAGCCAGGACAAAGCCGTGGGCTGGGTGCCCCCACGGGGTGAGCCGCACGGGCCGCTCATCGAATCCGTCAACGGACAGTGGATGCTGCGTTTCAAGGTCGAAGTGCGCCAGGTGCCGTCCAGCGTCATCAAGCGCCGGGTGGACGACATGGCCGCACAGATTGAAGCCACCACGGGCCGCAAACCCGGTAAAAAAGAAAAGCGCGACCTGAAAGAAGACGCCGTGGCCGCCCTGCTGCCCCAGGCCTTCCCGCGCGAGCAAAGCATTTGGGTGTGGCTGGACACCACGCATCACCGCATGGTGCTGGACAGCACCAGCGCCGCCCGGGCCGATGACATCATCACCGCCCTGGTGAAGGTGCTGGATGGCTTCAGCGTGGAGCCGCTGAACACCGCCACCTCGCCCGCCGTGGCCATGGCCACCTGGCTGGCCGAGCAGGAAGCCCCCGCCGGGTTTGCCATTGGCAAAGAGTGCGAACTGAAATCGGCCGACGAAAGCCAGGCCGTGGTGCGCTACGCCCGCCACCCCCTGCTGACCGACGAAGTGAAGGCCCACCTGGCCCAAGGCAAACAGCCCACCCGCCTGGCCCTGGAATGGGACGACCGCTTGAGCTTTGTGCTGAGCGACAACCTGCAACTCAAGAAACTGGCCTTTGATGACAAGGTGCTGGAAAAGGCAAAAGCCCAAGGCCAACGCGCCGACGATTTCGACGGCAACGTGCTGATGGCCACAGCCGAACTGGGCCCTCTGATTGGCGACCTGATCGACGCGCTGGACGGCTTGGCCGTGCCCGGGGGCACGCCAGCCCCGGCCACGGCATCCGCCACTTCTCAGACAGCGGCAGGCGGCACAACGGCAGTGGACGACGACCCGCCGTTTTGAAGCGGCATGGGGGCCTCAGCCCTCACGCCAAAAGTTGCTTTGCCCGTAGTGGTGTTTCAAGAAATCAATCCACAGACGAACACGCAACGCCAGGTGTTTGCGCTGTGGAAACACGGCGTAGATGCCGTTGGGCGGCGCGGCGTAGTCTTCCAGCACCGCCACCAGGCGGCCAGCGGCAATGTCAGCCTCTACCTCCCAGGTGCTGCGCCACGCAATGCCGTAGCCAGCGAGGCACCACTCGCGCAACACCTGGCCGTCTGAACAGTCCAGGGGTCCACCGGGGCGCAGGTGGGTGATGTCGGTGGTGCCGGGTTCGCCAGGCACAGGCAGTTGGAACGCCCACCCCCGTGTTTGCGAGGCGTCGCTGGACAGGGTGAGGCAGTCGAACTTCACCAGCTCTGATGGGTGTTTGGGCGTGCCGTGGTGCTGCAAATAACGCGGTGTGGCCACACACAGGCGGCGGTTGTCGGCCAGGCGCACGCTGACCAGCGACGAGTCGGGCAAATCGCCCACGCGCACGGCGCAGTCGTAGCCCTCGGCGGCCATGTCCACCACACGGTCTGACAGGTTGAGAGAAATGCTCACCTCAGGGTGCAGCTCACGGAAGTGCGGCACCAGCGGCGCCACGTGCCTGCGCCCGAAACCGGCGGGTGCGGTGATGCGCAAATGCCCGCTGGCCTTCACGCCACCGGCGCTCACGCTGGCCTCGGCATTGGCCAGGTCCACCAGCACGCGCTGGCAGTCTTCCAGGAAGGCGCTGCCTTCGTGGGTGAGGTTGATGCGGCGGGTGGTGCGCACCATCAGCTTCACGCCCAGGTGCTCTTCCAGCCCGTCCAGGCGGCGGCCGATGATGGCGGGGGCCACCCCTTCGGCCTTGGCTGCTGCTGTCAGGCTGCCGCGCTGGGCCACGGCCACAAAGGTCTCGATGGCTTTGAGTTTGTCCATGTTTTGATGATACGGGGCGCAGGCTCAAGCCAGGGGCAGGCGCACCACTGTGTCCAGCCCCAGCACGCGGCCGTGGACCTCTCGGTTGTCCAGCGACAACCCGCCGCCCAGCGCCAGCACGATGCCATGGCAAATGGCCAGCCCCAAGCCTGCCCCCGGCGTGGCCCCGGCAGTGGATGCCTCGCGGGCAAACGGCTGGAACAGGTGAGGCCGCAATGCGGGCGAAATGCCGGGGCCGTGGTCGGCAATGACCAAGGCGGCCCAGCCGCCGCCGGCGGTCAATGCCACGGCCAGTGGCGTGCCCACTGGGCTGTATTTGATGGCGTTGTGCAGCAGGTTGCGGGTCAGTTCGCGCAGGGCCCATTCGTGCACGGCCACGGGCACCTGGGTGGTGGGCATGTCCAGGCTGAAATCGAGCTGACGCTCGCCCACCAGGGCAGACAGGTCCAGCGCCACCTGGCGCAACACGGGGGCCCAGTCCAGCGGCGGTGGCACACCTGCCTCCTGCAATTGTTCGGCCTTGGCCAGTGCCAGCATCTGGTTGGCCAAGTCGGTGGCGCTGTCCACGGTGTGCTCGATTTCGGCCAGGGCTTCGGGGCCTGGCAAGTCACCCCTGCGGGCGGACTGCACCTGCACCTTCAACACCGCCAGCGGCGTGCGGAGCTGGTGCGAGGTGTCGCGCACAAAGCGCTTCTGATGGGCCAGCAGGTGGCTCAGGCGGGCCATGTGCTGGTTGGTGGCGTCCAGCAGCGGTTGCAGTTCCTGTGGTGCGCCCTCCACCGGCAGTGGAGACAAGTCGCTTTCGCTGCGGGCGGCCAACGCCGCTCCCAGCCGTTGTACAGGACGGGTGGCCAGTTGCACCACCCACACAACGACCGCCGCAATCAGTGCCAGCAAGGCCGCCTGCCGCCACAAGGTGTCAACAAGGATGTGGCGCGCCAGCGTCTGACGCAGTTCCAATGTCTCGGCCACTTGCACCGTGGCCATGCCTTGGCCACCAGGCCCCGACACAGGCTGCAGCAGCACGGCCACCCTCACCGGCTCCCCAAGGTACACATCGTCGTAAAAGTCCACCAGAGCGGCGTAGGCGCCCTGGTCAGGTATGCGCCCTCGCCACGCGGGCAAATCCTCAAAGCCAGACACCATCTCGCCATCAAAGCCGGACACGCGGTAGTAAATGCGGCTGCGGTTGTCTGCCTCAAACGCCTCCAGCGACGAATACACCAGCGTGGCGTGCAAACGCAGGGGGCCGTCAGCGGGCGTCCCACCCAAGACCTGCAACTGCTCCCCAATCGATTTGGCCGACGCCAGCAACGTGCGGTCGTAGGCCGTGTTGGCTGCCACCAATGTCTGTTGGTACAGAACCACGGTGTTGACAGCCAAGAACAGCGCCACAGGCAACAGGATGCCCAGCATCAGTTGCCAGCGCAACGAGGGCCGGTAGCTGGGCGTCAAACCTGCGCCTTCAGCAGGTAACCCAGCCCCCGCAAGGTGACCAGTTGCGCCCCGGTGGGGGCCAGTTTTTTCCGCAGCCGGTAAGCCACCACCTCAATGGCCTCGGGCAATACGTCCAGCTCGCCCGGGAACACGACCTCAAACAACTTTTCCTTTGCAATCGCATGGCCGGGCTTGGACAACACTGCGCGCAGCAGCGCCAACTCGCGCGGGGGCAATTCCAGCGGTTCACCCTGGTGGTACACCGCGCCGTGTTCGGTGTCGATCTGCAAGCCACAAAACGGTGGCGTGACCGCCTCGTGCGAACGCTCGCCCGGCAACGGGGCGGGCCTGGTAGCCGAGCGCATGTCGTCGGGCACCGGGCTGCGGCGGCGCAGCAGGGCTTTGATGCGGGCCTCCAGTTCGTCCAGATCAAACGGTTTGGCAAGGTAGTCATCTGCCCCGGTGTTCAGGCCCAGGATGCGGTCGCCCACCGTGCCGCGCGCCGTCAGGATGATGACCGGGCACTGCAGGCCCGCCGCGCGCGCCTGGCTCAACACATCCAACCCGTCGCAACCCGGCAGGCTGAGGTCTAACAACACCAGGTCGGGCTGGGTTGCGCGCCACTGGGCCACGGCTCTGGCCCCGTCGGTACAAGCCACCACATCAAACCCCTGGCGCCCCAGCGAGCGTTGCAAAGTGGTTTGCAAGGTGGCGTTGTCTTCAACCAGCAGCAGTTTCATGGTGGCGGCCATTATGGGCACGCCCTTGCTCAGGGAAAACACCAACTCCTTGGACAGCAGACTGACAGCCACGCGCCCGAGCATTGGCACACCGCAACCGGGCACCCGCCCACCCCTCACAGGAGACACCCCATGCGTCGCGACACCTTCCTCAAATCCATGGCCGCTTTGGCTGCCGCAGGCGCACTGCCCAACGCTGCCTGGGCCGCCACCAACGTGAAGATGATGATTCCCGCCAACCCCGGCGGTGGCTGGGACGGCACGGGCCGCGCCCTGGGCAACGCCCTGCGCGAAGCAGGCGCCGATTCCGTGACCTACGAAAACAAGGGCGGTGCAGCCGGCGCCATCGGCCTGGCCCAGTTCTACAACGCGGCCAAGGGCGACCCCAACGCACTGATGGTGATGGGCGCCGTCATGCTGGGCGGCATCATCACCGGCAAGCCACCGGTGTCGATCACACAGGTCACGCCCATTGCACGCCTGACCACCGAATACAACGTGTTCGTGTTGCCTGAAAACTCCCCCTATAAAACCATGGCCGACGTGGTGGCCCAGCTCAAGAAAGACCCCGGCAGCATCAAGTGGGGCGGCGGTTCGCGCGGCTCCACCGAGCACATCGCTGCAGCCATGATTGCCCAGGCCGTGGGCGTGCCCGCCAGCAAGATCAACTACGTGCCTTTCCGTGGGGGTGGTGAGGCCACCGCCGCCATCCTGGGTGGCAACGTGACCGTGGGCGGCAGCGGCTACTCCGAGTTCCAGAGCTACATCGAGTCCGGCAAGATGAAGGGCATCGCCGTCACATCGGGCAAGCGCCAGGCGGGCATTCCCTTCCCCACCCTGAAAGAGCAGGGCATTGACGTGGAAATTGGCAACTGGCGCGGCGTGTACGGCGCAGCCGGCCTCACCCCTGCCCAGCGGGATGCACTGGCCGCTCTGATCACCAAAGCCACCAAAACCAAAGCCTGGCAAGAAGCACTGACCAAAAACAACTGGACCCCTGCGCTGCTGACCGGCCAGGCGTTCGGCGACTTTGTGGACAGCGACTTCGCCGCCCTGCGCGCCACCATGGTGCGCGCCGGCATGGTCTGAGCCAACGCCGCCGGGCATCCGGCGGCCGGCGCGGTGCCCCCGGGCACCCACACGCAGGGGGCTCGGCCCCCTTTTTCAATCAAAAATGCCTCCAGCGCTTGACTGTATTCAACAGTTTGCTCTCGTTCAAAGGCCACATCATGCTCACCCCTGCCCCTTCAGACCACCCAGAACCCCCTCGTCCGCACCTGGACCACCGGCCCGGCCAAACCGCTGTGGGCGTGGCCGTGCTGGCCGTGGCCGCCGTGATGGCATGGGGTGCCACGGCCATTCCTGCCGATGCAGGCTACGCCGGTGTGGGCCCCAACTTTTTGCCCTGGGTGGTGGCCGCCGCGCTGGGAGTGTGCGGTGTGCTGTTGCTGCTGGAAGTGGCGCGGGGCGGCTTTGCGCACATGGAAGAACCGTCGGGTGCAGCCACTGGCGACTGGCCAGCACTGGCCTGGGTGTGTGCGGGCGTGATCGCCAATGCAGCGTTGATTGAGCGCATCGGCTTCATCGTGGCCTGCGCCCTGTGCTTCACCCTGGCCGTGCGCGGTCTGCGGTTGGCCGAGGGCAAAGTTGGCGGTGGCCTGCCTCGCCTGGCCAAAGACTTTTTGACGGGTCTGGCCATTTCGGCCCCCGTGTTCTGGCTGTTCACGAAGGTGTTGGCCGTGAACCTGCCCGCCCTCACAGGCACCGGCTGGCTCTGACCCCCACAGGAGATTCACATGGAAGTCTGGAACAACCTGCTGGGCGGCTTCATCACCGCGGGCACCCCCATCAACCTGATGTGGGCTTTTGTGGGCTGCGCCCTGGGCACCGCCATTGGCGTGTTGCCCGGTCTGGGGCCAGCGGTGACGGTGGCCATGCTGCTGCCCATCACCGGGCAGGTGGAGCCCACCGCCTCGATGATTTTTTTCGCGGGCATTTACTACGGGGCCATGTACGGCGGCTCCACCACCTCCATCCTGCTCAACACCCCCGGTGAAACGGGCACCATGGTGACGGCGCTCGAAGGCTTCAAGATGGCCAAAAGTGGCCGCGCCGGTGCAGCGTTGGCCACGTCGGCCATTGGCTCGTTTGTGGCGGGCACCATTGCCACCATCTTGGTGACGCTGTTCGCCCCGGTGCTGGCCGAATTCGCCGTGAAACTGGGCCCTCCCGAATACTTCTGCCTGATGCTGCTGGCCTTCACCACCGTGAGTGCGGTGCTGGGTGAAAGCTCTCTGCGCGGCCTGACCGCCCTGTTCATTGGCCTGGCGCTGGGCCTGGTGGGCATGGACCAGATTTCGGGCCAGGTGCGCTACACCGGCGGCGTGATCGAGTTCATGGACGGCATTGAAGTGGTGCTGGTGGCCGTGGGCCTGTTTGCCGTGAGCGAGGCGCTGTACAACGCGCTGTACGAAGGCAAAACCGTGGCCAGCATGAACAAGCTCAACAGCGTGCACATGAGCAAAACCGAATGGAAGCGCTCGTGGCCCGCATGGATGCGCGGCACTGCGTTGGGTTTTCCGTTCGGCTGCATACCGGCGGGCGGCTCTGAAATCCCCACCTTCCTGAGCTATGCCACCGAGCGCAAGCTGGCCAGCCCCGAGCATGAAAAAGAGTTTGGCACCGTGGGCGCCATCGAAGGTGTGGCGGGCCCCGAAGCAGCCAACAACTCGGCCGTGACCGCCACCCTGGTGCCTCTGCTGACGCTGGGCATTCCCACATCGGTGACCGCTGCCATTTTGCTCAGCGCACTGCAGAACTACGGCATCCAGGCCGGGCCACAACTGTTCCAGACCTCGTCCACCCTGGTGTGGGCGCTGATTGCATCGCTTTACATCGGCAACGTCATGCTGCTGGTGCTGAACCTGCCGCTGGTGGGCCTGTGGGTGAAGCTGCTGAAAATCCCCAAAGCCCCGCTGTACGCAGGCATCATGATTTTTGCCACCGTGGGCGTGTATGGCATGCGCCAGAGCGCGTTTGACCTCTACCTGATGCTGGGCCTGGGCCTGGTCGGCGTGGTCATGCGCCGCTACGACTTCCCCACCGCCCCCGTGATCGTGGGCCTGATCCTTGGCCCCGTGGCCGAGGCACAGATGCGCAACGCGTTGAGCATTGGTGAAGGCAGCTGGCGCGTGTTCCTTGAGCGGCCCATGTCCCTCACTTTGCTGGTGGTGGTGGCCTTGGTGCTGGTCACGCCCCGCCTGCTGGCCTGGCACCGCCGGGCCTGACATCCCGAACAACCCCGCACAAAGCCCCAGTCGCCTCGGTGTCTGGGGCTTTTGTGTGTGCGGTGCAGACTGCTCGCCTTACGTATAAGACCGGAGACAACGCATGGCCCCAATCGACATTCCCAGTCTGAAGCACCACGTCAGCCCCGAAGAATGGCAACTGCGCTGCGACCTGGCAGCGGCCTATCGGCTGGTGGCGCTGTACGGCTGGAGCGACCTGGTGTTCACCCACATCAGCGCCCGCTTGCCCGGGCCGGAACACCATTTCCTCATCAACCCCTACGGGCTGATGTTTGACGAAATCACCGCGTCCAGCCTCATCAAGGTGGACCAGGGCTGCAACAAGCTGCAAGACAGCCCGTTCCCGGTCAACCCCGCCGGCTTCACCATCCACAGCGCGGTGCACGAGGTGCGTGAAGACGCTGGTTGCGTGCTGCACACCCACACCCGCGCCGGGGTGGCCGTGGCGGCACAGCGCTGCGGGGTGTTGCCCATTTCGCAGCAAAGCACCTTCGTGCTGGCCTCGCTGGCCACGCACACCTATGAGGGCGTGGCATTTCGCGCTGACGAAAAACCCCGCTTGCAAGCCGACCTGGGAACCAAGAACTTTTTGCTGCTGCGCAACCACGGCCTGCTGACGGTGGGCCGCACGGTGGCCGATGCGTTTCTGAGCATGTACGTGTTCGAGTCGGCCTGCCAGATCCAGGTGGCCGCACAGGCTGGTGGGGCGCTGGAAGAGGTTCACCCTGCCATTGTTCAAGGCACGGCCCAGGCCATGAAGGTGCAAACCGATGGCATGGGCGGCTCGTTTGTGTGGCCTGCGCTGCTGCGCAAGCTGGCCCGCAGCAACCCCGGCCACGCGGAGTAACACCATGACACCCACCACCACCTCCACACCGGCACGCTTCACGCGGTTTGCAGACTTCTACCCCTTCTACCTGGGCGAACACAGGCACCCCGCGTGCCGCACGCTGCACTTCATCGGCACCAGCATCGGTGCTGCACTGTTGGTGACCGCACTGGTCACGGGCAACGGCTGGCTGGTGCCGCTGGGCATCGTCCAGGGCTACGCCTGGGCGTGGGTGGGGCACTTTGGCTTTGAGAAGAACAAGCCTGCCAGCTTCAAGCAACCGCTGTATTCGTTCATGGGCGACTGGGTGATGTGGGCCCAGCTGCTGACAGGGCGCATCCCTTTCAAGCCCTGACCAACGCGGCCACGGCTTCGCCCAGCTCGGTGGTGTTGGCGGTGCCGCCCAGGTCGCGGGTGCGGGGGCCTTCGCGCAGCACGGTTTCAATGGCTTTCACGATGGCGTCGTGCGCCGCACGGCCTGCGCCTTGGCCGTGGGTCAAAAAGTCCAGCATCATCGCGCCCGACCAGATCATGGCAATCGGGTTGGCGATGTTCTGTCCGTAAATGTCGGGGGCGGAGCCGTGCACGGGCTCGAACAGGCTGGGCGAGGTGCGCGCAGGGTTCAAGTTGGCCGATGGGGCCAGGCCAATGGTGCCTGCTGTGGCCGGCCCCAGGTCGGACAGGATGTCGCCAAACAGGTTGCTGGCCACCACCACGTCAAAACGCTGGGGCTGCAACACAAAGCGGGCGGTCAGGATGTCGATGTGTTGCTTGTCCACCGTCACATCCGGGTAGTGGGCGGCCATGGCGTCGGCCCGGCCGTCCCACCACGGCATGCTGATGGCCACGCCGTTGCTTTTGGTGGCCACCGTCAGGTGCTTGCGGGCGCGCTGGTTGGCCAGCTCAAAGGCGTATTTCAGCACCCTGTCCGTACCGTGGCGGCTGAACACCGACTCTTGAATGACGATCTCGCGCTCGGTGCCCGCGAACATGATGCCACCCACGTTGGTGTATTCGCCCTCGGTGTTCTCGCGCACGATGAGGTAGTCCAGATCGCCCGGTTTGCGTCCGGCCAGCGGGCACGGCACGCCGTCGAACAGGCGCACGGGGCGCAGGTTGACGTACTGGTCGAACTCGCGGCGAAACTTCAGCAGACTGCCCCACAACGAAATGTGGTCGGGCACGGTGGCTGGCCAGCCCACCGCGCCAAAAAAGATGGCGTCCATGCCTTGCAGCTGCGCCTTCCAGTCGGGCGGCATCATCTCGCCGTGCTTCAGGTACCAGTCGCAACTGGCCCACTCGAACTCTGTAAAGACCAGATCTATGCCGAAGCGCTGCGCCGCAGCCTGCACCACGCGCATGCCTTCGGGGGCTACTTCTTTGCCAATGCCGTCACCGGGAATGAGGGCGATTCGGTGTGTTGTGCTCATGGGGTGCCCAATCTGTTGGATGAAACAAGTGCATTGTGCGGTGAGAGCCCACACCAATACACCTGAAATTGTCACCAATTATTTGACTTTGCCGCTTTTAATACCCGTCAAAGGTTGCAATACAGTCTGAGTTCAAACTGCAACCCACACCCGGCGCAGTGTCCTTTTTCTTTCCAGAGGCAATTCCCATGACCGCACGCACACAAGTCCACGGCCTGCAAGTGGCCACCGAGCTGTTTGACTTCATCCAGACCCAGGTCCTTCCCGGCACCGGCGTCACCAGCGATGCGTTCTGGAAAGGCTTTGACACCATCGTGGCCGACCTGGCCCCGAAAAACGCCGCCCTGCTGGCCGAACGCGACCGCCTGCAAACCGAGCTGGACACCTGGCACAAGGCCAACCCCGGCCCCATCAGCAACATGGTGGGTTACCGCAAGTTTTTGGAAACCATTGGCTATCTGGTGCCCCAGCCAGCCGATGTGAAAGCCACCACCGCCAACGTGGACGCCGAGCTGGCCACCCAGGCAGGCCCCCAACTGGTGGTGCCCATCCTGAACGCCCGCTACGCGCTGAACGCCGCCAACGCCCGCTGGGGCAGCCTGTACGACGCGCTGTATGGCACCGATGCCATCTCTGAAGCCGACGGCTGCGACAAAGGCCCCGGCTACAACGAAAAGCGCGGTGCCAAGGTCATTGCCTTTGCCCGCCGCGTGCTCGACCAGTCCACCCCGCTGGCCAACGGTTCTCACGCCGATGCCACCAGCTACGCCATTGCGAACGGCCAACTGGCCGTGACCCTGGCCAACGGCACCACCACAGGCCTGGCCAACCCCGCCCAACTGGTGGGCTACCAGGGTGATGCAGCAGCACCCCGCTCGGTGCTGCTGAAGCACAACGGCAACCACCTGGACATCATCATCAACCGCGCCACTGCCATCGGCCAGACCGACGCGGCCGGTGTGAGCGACCTGGTGCTGGAAGCCGCGCTGTCCACCATCCTGGACCTGGAAGACTCCGTGGCCGCCGTGGACGCAGAAGACAAAGTGCTGGCCTACCGCAACTGGCTGGGCATCCTGAAGGGCACCCTGACCGAAGAGCTGGTGAAAGGTGGCAAAACCATCACCCGCGGCCTGAACCCCGACCGCGTCTACACCGCCCCCAACGGCGGCGAAGTGCGCCTGCACGGCCGCAGCCTGATGTTCCTGCGCAACGTGGGCCACCTGATGACCAACCCCGCCATCCTGTGGGGCAGCGAAGGCAAGGAAATTCCCGAGGGCATCATGGATGCGATGGTCACCACCACCATCGCCCTGCACGACCTGAAGGGCAACGGCGCCAACGGCATTCGCAACAGCCGCACCGGAAGCGTGTACATCGTCAAACCCAAAATGCACGGCCCTGCCGAAGTGGCGTTTGCCTGCGAACTGTTTGGCCGCGTGGAACAGGTGCTGGGTCTGCCTGACAGCACCGTCAAGCTGGGCATCATGGACGAAGAGCGCCGCACCAGCGTCAACCTGAAGGCCTGCATTGCCGCCGCCGCCAGCCGCGTGGCCTTCATCAACACCGGCTTCCTGGACCGCACCGGCGACGAAATGCACACCGCCATGCTAGCCGGTCCCATGCTGCGCAAAGGTGACATGAAAACCAGCGCCTGGATTCAGAGCTACGAACGCAACAACGTGCTGGTGGGCCTTTCCTGCGGCCTGCGCGGCAAAGCCCAGATCGGCAAAGGCATGTGGGCCATGCCCGACCTGATG
>CAIYQZ010000031.1 GCA_903928495.1 uncultured bacterium | reverse complement strand
TGAAGTACCAGGACGAGTCCACAAAGGTGTCCATGGTGTCGGTTTCGCGGCGGGCGGGTTTGCCGCACACCGGGCAAGTCACGCCAGCGTGGAAGCCTTCGTGCTTGTGCAGCGGGTTGCCCGAGCCGTCGGGAATGCAGTCTTGCGGCAGCACCACCGGCAGGTCTTTTTCGGGCACGGGCACTGCACCATGTTCATCGCAATGGATGATGGGAATGGGCGTGCCCCAGTAGCGCTGGCGACTCACACCCCAATCGCGCAGACGCCAGGTGGTTTTCTTCTCGCCCAGACCCTTGGCAGCCAGCAGTTCGGCCACCTTGTTCACGGCCGCCTTGTGGTTCAGACCGTCCAGCTCACCGGAATTCACGCACACGCCGTTCTGCTTGTCGGCGTACCAATCGGCCCACACCTGGTTGTCAAACGTCTGGCCAGCCACCGACACCACCTGCTGGATGGGCAGTGCGTACTTCAGCGCAAACGCAAAGTCGCGCTCGTCGTGCGCGGGCACGCCCATCACCGCGCCGTCGCCATAGCTCATGAGCACATAGTTGCCCACCCACACGGCCACCTGCGCCCCTGTCAGCGGATGGGTGACGAACAGGCCGGTGGCCATGCCCTTTTTCTCTTGAGTGGCCAGCTCGGCCTCGGTGGTGCCACCGGTTTTGCATTCTTCAATGAACGCCGCCAAGGCAGGGTTGCTGGCGGCAGCGTGCAGCGCAATCGGGTGCTCAGGCGCCACCGCAGCAAAGGTCACGCCCATGATGGTGTCGGCACGGGTGGTGAACACGTACATCTTGCCGTCGCCGATCAGCGCACCGTCGGCCCCAGCGATGTTGTGCGGGAAGGCAAAACGCACGCCTTCGCTCTTGCCGATCCAGTTCTCCTGCATCAGCCGGACTTTGTCGGGCCAGCCGTTCAGCGTGGCCTTGTCATTGCCCATCTGCACATGGTCCAGCAGTTCCTGCGCGTAGGCCGTGATGTTCAGGTAGTAGCCTGGGATCTCCCGCTTTTCCACCGGCGCGCCGGTGCGCCAGCCTTTGCCATCAATGACCTGTTCGTTGGCGAGCACGGTCTGGTCCACCGGATCCCAGTTGACGATCTGGGTTTTGCGGTAGGCAATGCCGCGCTCCAGCATCTTCAGAAACAGCCATTGATTCCATTTGTAGTACGTGGGGTCGCAGGTGGCGACTTCGCGGCTCCAGTCGATGGCCAGGCCCATGGCCTGCATCTGCTTTTTCATGTAGGCGATGTTTTCATACGTCCACTTGGCCGGTGGCACGCCGTTTTTCAGCGCGGCGTTTTCGGCAGGCAGGCCAAACGCGTCCCAGCCCATGGGCATCAGCACGTTCATGCCCTTCATGCGCAGGTGGCGCGTGAGCATGTCGTTGATGGTGTAGTTGCGCACATGACCCATGTGCAGCTTGCCGCTGGGGTAAGGCAGCATGGAGCAGGCGTAGAACTTGGTTTTGCTGCTGTCCTCGGTGACCCGGTAGGCGTCGCGTGCGATCCAGTGGCTGTGCGCGGCGCGCTCCACGTCCTGGTGGCTGAATGTGTCTTGCATGGGATGGGCAATCTGGAAAAGAGGGCACCGAGCGGTGCTGGCTGGTAGGGCGGCGGCGGGCCACAAGGCCACCGCCAATGCCCTGATTTTAGGTGGTCAGGGCTTGGTTGCCCCGGTGCCAGGCTCGGCCACAAAACCCACGCGGTTCAAGCCGGCCTGCTGCGCGAGCCCGATGACTTCCACCACCCGGCCATAGGGCACGCTGGCATCGGCACGCAACTGCACTTCCGTGTCCGGATGAACCTGGGCCACTGCGCGCAGGCGGGCGAGCAAAGCGGGCTCGGCCAGCACTGCATCCTCTATCGACACATCACCGGAACGGGCCACCCACACAGTCACCTTTCGGTCGGACTCGGACGGCCGTGCCGCTGAAGTACGGGGCAAATCGAGCCGTATGGAACTGGCCATCAGCGGCGCGGTGATGATGAAAATGACCAGCAGGACCAACATCACGTCCACCAGCGGGGTGACATTGATGTCGCTCATGGGCCGGGTGAAACTGTGCATGCCGCCGCCTTTGGGCGCTCCACCAGATCCACCCGTGCTGCCATCGAAACCGTGGAACGCCATGTGAAGCTTGCTCAGGTGAGCGACTGGGGCGATGCCAGCGCCCAGGCGCGCACGTCGTGCGCGAAGGCATCCAGCGCCGATTCAATCTGCGCCGACCAGCGTCCCAGCACGTTGTAAGCCAACACGGCCGGAATGGCCACACCGAGCCCGGCAGCTGTCATGACGAGGGCTTCCCCGACCGGACCAGACACCTGTTCCAACCCGACAACGCCCCCTCCACCCATGCCCAGCAGTGCATGGTAGATGCCCCACACGGTGCCCAACAAGCCCACAAAGGGCGCCGTGGCACCCACCGTGGCCAACAGCACCTGACCAAACTGCAAGCGCCGCTGCCCGCTGACCAGCGCGTCGCGCAGCAGGCGGGTCAGGCGTTGTTCGACCGGAGTCTGGCCAGCCAAGGTGACAGCACCGCCGGCGGGCCCATCTGCCTGAACTCGCATGGCGGCACTCACCAACGGGAGCGCAAGGTTTTCGACGTCAATGGCGCGCATGCGCACCATGGCATCGGCAGGGTTGGCAGATTGCCAGAAGGCCGACACGGCCAAGGCCACCGAAGGGCCCGCACGGCGCAACATCCACACCTTCCAGATCACCACCACCCAGGTGGCAACCGACATCAGCAGGAGCACCAGCACGACGAGGCGGCTGAGACTGTCGCCTTGCATCAAGTGCTGCCATACCGTCATGGCTGCAGGCCTCAGCGCAGTCCGAGCACGTCGAACATGTCGTACAAACCTGGCGGCTTGCCCGCCAGGAAGCGTGCGGCCCGCAAGCTGCCCTGTGCATACGTCACACGGCTGGAAGACTTGTGTGTGATTTCAATGCGCTCACCAATGCCCGCGAACAGCACGGTGTGGTCGCCAACGATGTCTCCCCCCCGGATGGTGGCAAAACCAATGCTGGAGGGGTCGCGCTCGCCGGTGACGCCTTCGCGGGCATACACGGCGCAGTCTTTCAGGTCCCGTCCCAGCGCCTCGGCAATGACCTCACCCATTTTGAGGGCCGTGCCCGAGGGTGCATCCACCTTGTGGCGGTGGTGTGCTTCGATGATCTCGATGTCGTAACCGGTGGCCATGGCCTGTGCCGCCATTTGCAGCAGCTTGAGCGTGACATTGACACCCACACTCATGTTGGGCGCCATCACGATGGGAATGCGTTTGGCATAGGCAGCGATCTCTGCCTTTTGCGCGTCAGTGAAACCGGTGGTCCCAATGACCGCTGCAGTGCCTTGCGCAGCACACACGGCCAGATGGGCCAACGTTCCCTCCGGGCGTGTGAAGTCGATCAGGCAATCGGCACCGGCAAGACCTTGCTTCAGGTCAGACGTGATGGCCACACCGCTGTCTTTGCCCAGAAATCCAGCGGCATCGGTGCCCAGCAAAGGGCTGCCTGGTACATCGAGCGCTCCTGACAGTTGGCAATCGTCGGCGGCCTGAACGGCCTCGACCAACATACGGCCCATGCGGCCACTGGCGCCGGCCACGCAAATAGAGAGGGTCATGGTTGTGATCGCGCTGCTTCAGCGGTTGGTTGCTGACGCTGGCGCTTCCAGGGGCGGGTAATTCGTGATGGGCGGGACGGCTTGAGGGGCAGCCACCGGAGGTTTGTTCTGCTCGGCAAACGCCTTGAGCACCGACTCGCTGGCTTCCAGCACCGGGGTCTGGTTGCCACGGGGCCTGGGGTCCAGGGAGGCAATGAACTCGGCCTCGGAAGGCAACTCGTCCGATTCGACGCGCTCAAGCTGATCACCCTGAAAGAAAGCGGTCAACCGCCGCTGCTGGGGTGCCTGCCCCTGGCGCCGGAACGTGAACACGTAATCCCAACGATTGGCGTGGAATGCACTGGACAGCAAAGGGGTGCCGAGTATCTCGCGGACTTGCGCACGGGGCATGCCCACCGACACCGCAGCTGCCTGCTCACGAGAGACAAAATTGCCCTGGATGATGTCAATGCGATAAGGCGTCACCATGGAGCTGACCGATGGCAAGGAATCGCGCATCGAACCCAGGCTCGAACAAGCGGACACCGTCACACCCAGTGCCAGCAAACAGGCCCATTGGGTCGCCCGTCGCAGGGGACCAAACACAGACAAGACAGACATGGTGAGAACTTTGCGTGAGAGGGTCTTGATGGGTGGGGGACTTGGCACAGCAGATCATCACCTGTGATCAAATCATTGTAACTTCGGGCTTGGGCGGTTGCGCCCTCAGAGCCATCGCCCTACCTGCTGCACAGAAAGCACTCACCGTGACCAACATTGAAGAACTCAAGAGCACCGGACTGAAGGCCACGTTGCCCCGCTTGAAGATCCTGGAAGTGTTTCAGCGCAGCAAGCAACGCCACATGACGGCCGAGGATGTTTTTCGGGTGCTGCTGGACGATCGGTCCGACATCGGCCTGGCCACGGTCTACCGGGTTCTGATGCAGTTCGAGCAGGCGGGCTTGCTCTCGCGCAGCAACTTCGAGTCAGGCAAGGCAGTGTTTGAACTCAATGAAGGACAGCATCATGACCACATGGTGTGCCTGGACTGTGGCCGGGTCGAAGAGTTTTTTGACGAAGAAATCGAGCGGCGTCAGCACGCCATTGCCGAGAGCAAGGGCTTCAAACTGCAGGACCACGCCCTCGCCCTGTATGTCAATTGCCTGAAGAAAGACTGCCCGCACCGGGGCAACGGCCGTTCTTGACCGGGGCGGTCAGCGACCAGCCTCCATTGCGCGGCGTTGCCGCTGAACGAATTCCTGGTAGGTATCCACACCGCGCAACTGCAAAATGGTGTTGCGCACAGCCGCCTCGACCAGCACAGCGATGTTCCGCCCCGCCACCACCTGGATCACCGCTTTGCGGACCGGTATACCCAGCACATCCTGATACAGCGGCTCGTGGGGCATGCGGTCGTAATCGCGCTCCATGGTTTCCTTGCGCACCAGGTGAACGATCAACTTGAGTCGCATGCGCCGCCGCACGGCGGTCTCACCAAAGATGGCCTTGATGTCCAGCAAGCCAATGCCCCGCACCTCCAGGAGGTTTTGAAGCAAATCAGGGCAGCGTCCTTCGACGGTGGTCTGGTTGATGCGGTACAGGTCTACCGCGTCGTCGGCCACCAGACCATGGCCGCGTGAAATGAGTTCCAAACCCAGCTCGCTTTTACCCAGACCGGACTCGCCAGTGATCATCACGCCCAGCCCCAGGATGTCCATGAACACGCCATGCATGGACTGGCGCTCGGCGAAGTGCTTGGACAAATAGGCTCTCAGCACATCGATCACAAACGCTGCCGACTCGTGTGTGGCAAACATCGGGATCTGCGCGCGCTCGCACATGGACACCAGCGAATCCGGAGCGGTCTGGTTGTCGGCAATGATGAGCACGGGCGGCTCGAGTGTGACGATTCGAGACACACGCCGCGAACAATCTTCAGCGGTTGCGTTCGCCAAGTAAGCCACCTCGCGCTCACCGATCACCTGGACTCGGTAGGGGTGGATGTAGTTGAGGTACCCCACCAGATCAGCACCCGACCTCGCAGCGCGCACCGCCAGGTCATCAAAACGGCGCTCAGAGGCACCCAGGCCGGCAACCCATTGCCACCTCAGCGATTCGCGATGGTCTTCAAAAAGAACATCGGCGCTGATGACCGTGGGCTTCATGCGTTGGCGTGGGCCGATTGCCAGCCAGCAATCATCTGGTGCAGGGCGGCAGCGTCAGAAGCGTTCTGCATTTTTTCGCGCAAGGCACTGTCGCTGAGGAGCTCGGCGATTTCCGAGAGGATTTCCAGGTGTTTTTGCGTGGCCGCTTCGGGTACCAGCAAAAAAATCATCAGGCTGACAGGCTTTTCGTCGGGGGCATCGAAACCAATCACGCTTTGCAACTGGAACACCGCCGCCATGGGCTGCTTGAGCCCCTTGATGCGCCCGTGCGGAATGGCCACACCGTGGCCAAGACCGGTAGACCCCAGGCGTTCGCGGGCAAACAGGCTGTCGGTGATGAGGGCACGGTTGAGCCCATGCTGCGTTTCAAACAACAAGCCGGCTTCTTCAAAAGCACGCTTCTTGCTCGTGGCATCAACGCGAACCAAGACCTGCGCGGCGGGCAATATGGCTGATAAACGGTTCATGACATTCGTTTCACTGGAACCCCAAGAGGCGCGATTATGCCTATCTGGCCTGTGCACAACAGTGTTTCAGCCACAAAAAAGCCGCTTGACGAAACAAGCGGCTTGCTGCAGTGCAGCACGGACCCATCGAGCCCGCGCGGAAAGACTTTCTCACATCAGGCGTTTGGACGCGTCGTGGTGGTGATCCTGCGTTTTGTCCTTGTAGCGGATCACCTGGCGGTCCAGTTTGTCGGCCAACTCGTCCACTGCGGCGTACAGATCTTCATGGGCGCTCTCGGCAAACAGATCCTTGCCCTTGACATGGATGTTGCATTCCGCGCGCTGGCGCATGTCTTTTTCTTTCTGGTTGTCGACAGTCAACAGCACCTTGATGTCGACCACCTGGTCGAAATGGCGCGAAATGCGGTCTAGCTTGGATGTCACGTACGTGCGCAAGGCAGGGGTCACTTCGAGATGGTGGCCGCTGATGGTCAAGTTCATAAAAGTCTCCGTTCTCCAGGTTGACAAAGCCACAACGCCTTTGCTGACGCTGCAACAAAAGAAACACGGTCAAGTCCACTATGCCCTTGAATGTGCCGACTGGCAAGCCTTTTTGACACCCTCATGACAGCATTTGCTGTGCCTCAAACACGCTTGAGCTCACTGCCGTGCAACACCAGGCCGCGCGCCAGCCAGATCGACACCAGGCTGCACGCACACCCCACCAAGGCGGCATGCCAGTAGCCCACCAAAAGCCCGTTTTCTCCCCGCGAGATGAGTTGTCCGCCCACAAAAGCTGCAACGCCCATGGCCGTGGCCTGTGCAGCCGAGTTCAGGGTCATGAAGGTGCCCCTCAACGCAGGGTTGGCAGCTGAGGCAACGATGGCCATGCCGGGAATCATGCGTCCGCTCATGACCACAAACAGCGTGGTGCTGACCGCCACCACCGCAGGCAACGGCCAGGCAGGCATCAGCGTGACACCCAGCAAAGGCACCACCAGGGCCAGGGCCAGTCCGGAGAACATTTGAACCTTGCCCAAGCGGTCGCTCAGACGCCCCACCAGTCGGGCCGACACCAGCGTGGCAGCACCACCCACCAGATAGATGTAGGGAATGTCCGTCGCTGCCACACCAGCATTGGCCTGCATGTACAGCGTGATGTAGGGAATGACCAGAAAGCCCGACGACATCATGGCCAGGGAAAAGGCGAAAGCACGCAGGTGATTCCCATCGGCCAGCACCTGCCTTATGCCGCTCAGAGCGGAGCGCCCCCGCGCTGCAGCCACGTGCCCTGACAAAGGCGGCATGGTCAACATGGCCGCCACCACCAGCACACCACTCACAGCGGCGATGGACACGAAAGTGGCGTGCCAACCCAGGTGGTTGGCCACCACCAGCCCCAAAGGCACGCCCGCCACGGTCGAAAATGAAAACGCGGACATCACCACCGCCATGGCCCGCCCGCGCCGCTCGAAAGGCACAACGTCGGCCACGATGGTCTGTGACAGCGCCGAGAGCACCCCTCCGAACATGCCCGCCGCGAGCCGTGCGCCCATCAGAAACTCGTACGTGGGTGCCAACCCACACGCCAACGTGGCCAACGCGAACAAACCGTACATCGTCAGCAACAACCGTTTGCGGTCGAACCGGTCTACATATGTCGAGGCGGCCAGCCCCGAGACCCCCGCAGCCAGCGTGTACGCGGACACCAGCAAACCAAACTGGGCGTCCGAGATACCAAATATCTCGCGGAACTGCGGCCCCAGTGGCATCATGATCATGAAATCCAGTATGTGGGTGAACTGGATGCCTGCCAGCGTGATCAGCAACCAGCGCTCGCGCGAGGCAGATAAAGTTTGTTGGGTCATGCGCCGATTGTGATGACCCGAACCACGCAACACGAGCACAAGGTCATGTCACTGGACACCGTCATCACCAGCAGCCTGCTGCCACAGCCCGAGCGGCGAAGCCCTGCTGCACTCACAGCGCTGGTGCTCATGGGTGGCGGCGCACGCACGGCATACCAGGCGGGTGTGTTGAGAGCGCTGGCGCCCATGCTCAAACGGCAACCGTGGTTCGACGCATCGCAATTCCCGTTTCAAACCCTGGTGGGCACATCGGCCGGGGCACTCAACGTCACGTTCCTGGCGAGCAAAGCAGATGATGGTCTGCTGGCGCTGAGTGCACTGGCCGGTTTCTGGCACACGTTGCGCTCACATCAGGTGTACAGACTCGATGCGCCCGCCTGGGTGCGCATCAGCCGCCTGCTCGCTGGTTGGGCGCTCAGCCGACAAGTGCGCAATCACCGGGCCCTGCTGGACAACACCCCGCTGGTTGACACACTGCACCAGGCGATCGACCTCACGCGGCTTGAGCGCAACCTGACGCGCAACGCCCTGGACAGCGTGGCCATCACGGCATCGAGCTACACCACGGGTGTGCATTGGACGTTCTGTCAGGTGTCACCCGGTCACTCGGGGCAAGTATGGGGACGCCCCGACCGCCGGGCAGACATGCAGCCCATCACCATCGAGCATCTGATGGCCTCGGCCGCCATTCCGTTTCTGTTCCGGGCCGTACCGCTGTGGGTACACGGCCAGCGCGAATTCTTTGGCGACGGGTCCATGCGCCAGACCTCCCCCCTGTCGCCGGCCATTCACCTGGGCGCACGCAAAATCCTGGCGATCGGCGTGGGACAGCCCCAGCGCGCCGGCATGGTTCACCAGAAGGGCGATGAGCCCACAGCGGGCACCATCGCGGGACACGCCATGGCCAGCGTGTTCAACGACACCCTGCTCACCGATGTGGAGCAAACCCAACGTGTCACGCGTACGCTCAAGCAACTGCCGCAGCAGGTGGTGGCTGCACTGCCTTACCAGCCGGTGGAGGTACTGGCCATCCAACCATCGAGCTCACTGGACGCTCTGGCGCTGACACACGTGAACACGCTGCCGGCGCCCACCCGGGACATGCTGGTGGGCCTGGGCGCACTGAGCACCCGCAGTTCCGCCGCAGGCAGTGCCGCAGCGCTGGCCAGTTACCTGCTGTTCGAACCGTCATTTGTGCAAGCCGTGATGGACATGGGCGAGGCGGACGCCAACGCGAGACGCGAAGAGTTGCTGGCATTTTTCCGGCCAACTACCCTCAAAACGCAGGAGGCCACACCGGGCCTTTGAAAAGCGGCTAGGCTCTCGCCCCCATGCCCGCCATCCATATTTCCGACATCGAAGCCGCCATCAACCATTGGCGTCAGGTCAGCCCCTCACCCGACGGGGTGGCGCTGCCACCTCAAACCCGTGCGCTGGCAGAGGTCTATGCCTTGATGGTCTGGTACCGGGAAGACTGGGCCGACGAGACCACCATGCCGCGCAAAGCGCATGCCGCCTGGCTGGAGTGGTACCACACCACTCCCGACACACCCTGCATTGCCATCTGCTCCACCAGCCAGGGGGACGAAGTGTGCAAGGGTTGCGGCCGCACGTTCGAAGAAGTGCAACACTGGCCCGCCATGAGCCCCGGAGCCAAACGGGCCACCTGGCACCGCATTACCCGTGAAGGAGATGCATGGCGCTTCAACCGCTACGCCGAGCGGGCGGTGGAAACCCCTGCTGAAACGGGTCAGGCGGGTACCGAATAATTGGCCTGGGTGAGGTGATCGATCCCGCAGTCCAGCGTCTGGATCCATTCGATGAACTCCCACACAGCCGCACCTTTCATGGGCGAGCCGTGCTGGGGCACGATCATGTCGATGGGCAGGTCTCGAACCATGCGCGCCCAGAGCTTGAGCACCTTGCCTGACACCATGTAGCGACGGTGGAAAGCATCCATCTTGGGAATGTGCTGGGCCAGCGACATGACCGGTGTACCCGCCTGTGCAGAGCTGACGATGGACACACCCAGATCGCCCGAGAACAGGATGCGGCTCAATGGGTCCCAGAACTGGAAATTGCCTTCCGAGTGCATGAAGTGCGCGGGCAGCGCCACCAGTTCGGTCTCGCCCACGGGAATGCGCATGCCGGGGTCTGGAATGCCCACGATGCGGCCCTGCGTTTTGCCCGGCTTGCAAAAGTGCGGCGCGAACCGCTCCCACAGGCGCGAAATGTAGAGCTGCGCCTGGGTGCTGGTCATCCAGCGGTCGAGCGAGGCAATGATGTCCGGGTCGGCGTGGGAAGCCAGGATTTTGTCGAGCTTCTGCGGCGAAAAGTACCGCCCCACGGTCAGCAGCATTTCGTTGTAGGCCATGTTGCCGCCCGGATCGATGATGCAACCGTGGTCTTTGTGGATGACCAGGAACTGGTTGGCCTGCACCGCCTCCCCACCCTCGTCGGACAGGTGGGAGAACATCAGGCACACATGGCCGTTTTGGTTGAACAGTTCAATAGCCATTTCAGCTCCGGTGAGTCATCACATCCAGCGCACACATTCCAACGACACGGTGTTGTCGGCATTGCCCAGCGTCAACACACCTTCCAGCAGCGTAGCCTGAAATTGCATGCTGCGCTCGGCCAGCGCCGCGAGTTGGGGGGCAACTTCGGTGGGCACGCGCCACACCGCCAGATTTTGCGGGCGGGTGAGCTTGGTCTGAATGCCCTTCCACCACACATCGGCCGCCGATGAAAAGGCGTAGACCACCACCTGATCGGCCTTGCCGCAAGCCTTCAGGATGGGCTTATCTTCCGGCTGACCCACCTCGACCCACAGCCGCGTGAGGCCGGTGAAGTCGCGCAGCCACACGTCGGGCTCGTCTGGGTCGGACAGGCCTGCGCCAAAGGCCAGCGTGCCGTCGCCGTTGCACACGCTTTGCAACTGATGGGCGTTCAACGCCAGCGCCACCAGACGGACCATCATGCGTTCGTCGGTTTCGCTGGGGTGACGGGCCAGGGTCAGCGCGTGGTCGGCGTAGTAGCCGTGGTCGATGTCTGCAATTTGCAGGTTGACCTTGAAAATGGTGGATTTGATGGCCATATTTGTATAGCTACAAACGCTTTACCATCAAGCGCTGGATGCCAATTTTGTTTAATTTATTTCGGAACGGACTCACACCCGGCGTGCCAGCTCGGCCGCTTTGCCCACGTAACTGCCTGGGGTCATGGCCAGCAGGCGGTCTTTGTCGGCCTGCGGGATGTCCAGCGCGGCAATCAGGCCATGCAGGGCCTCGGCGGTCACGGTTTTGCCACGGGTCACTTCCTTCAGTTTCTCGTAGGCACCTTGCACACCGTAGCGGCGCATCACCGTTTGAATGGGCTCGGCCAGCACTTCCCAAGCGGCGTCCAAGTCGGCCGCCAGAGCCTCTTCGTTCAGCTCCAGCTTGTTCAGGCCGGTCAGCAGCGAGTGGTAGGCCAGCACGGCATAGCCCAGCGCCACGCCCATGTTGCGCAGCACGGTGCTGTCGGTCAGGTCACGCTGCCAGCGGCTGATGGGCAGCTTCTCGCTCAGGTGGCGCAACAGTGCATTGGCCAGGCCCAGGTTGCCTTCGGCGTTCTCAAAGTCAATCGGGTTGACCTTGTGCGGCATGGTGGACGACCCGATTTCGCCCGCCTTCAGACGCTGCTTGAAGTAGCCCAGGCTCACGTAGCCCCACACATCGCGGCTGAAGTCGATCAGGATGGTGTCCACGCGGGCAATTGCATCGAACAGTTCGGCCATGTAGTCATGCGGCTCGATCTGGATGCTGTAGGGCTGGAAAGTGAGGCCCAAGCCCAGCGGCTCGGGGCTTTCAATGACCTTCTTGCTGAAAGCCTCCCAGTCAAAGTCAGGCCAAGCCGACAAGTGGGCGTTGTAGTTGCCCACGGCGCCGTTCATCTTGCCCAGGATTTTGACGTTGGCAATGCGGTCAATGCCAGCTTGCAGCCGCACCAGCACATTGGCAATTTCTTTGCCCACCGTGGTGGGGCTCGCAGTCTGGCCGTGTGTTCGGCTGAGCATGGGCACGTCGGCGTATGCATGTGCCATTTCACGCAGCTTGAGTACGATGCGGTCCAGCGCAGGCAGCAGCACCACATCGCGCCCAGCGCGCAACTGCAGCGCGTGGCTGGTGTTATTGATGTCTTCGCTGGTGCACGCAAAGTGCACAAACTCGGCGGCAGCCTCCAGCTCGGGCCGGGCCTCGAACTTGGACTTGATCCAGTACTCCACTGCCTTCACGTCGTGGTTGGTGACCTTTTCAATCTCCTTGATGGCATTGGCATCGGACTCGCTGAAGCTCTTGACCAACCCCAGCAGGTAGGTGCGCGCACCGGGTGATAGAGGCTTGAATTCGGCAAAACCGGCATCGCTCAGGGCTATGAACCAGGCAACCTCCACCTGCACGCGGCGGTGCATGTAGCCCTGCTCGCTCATGTAGGGGCGCAAGGAGGCCAGTTTGGGGGCGTATCGACCGTCCAGGGGTGACAAGGCAGCCACTGCGGACACTTGGGCAGAGGGGGAAGGGGGGGCATTGAAGGCAGGCATGGGGGTGAATTGTAGGCACCCGCCCCCACCTGGAGGGGCTGGCTACAATGAAACGCTCCTCGGTCGATCCCATTTCCCCCACGCATGAAACTCATCGGTTCCACCACCAGCCCTTACGTGCGCAAAGTGCGCATCGTCATGTCGGAAAAAAAACTGGATTACCAGTTCGTACTGGAAGACGTGTGGGCCGCTGACACACAGATGGCACGGTTCAACCCACTGGGCAAAGTGCCTTGCCTGGTGATGGAGGGCGGAGAAGCCGTGTTCGACTCACGTGTGATCGTCGAGTACCTCGACACACTGTCACCGGTGGGCAAGCTCATCCCCTCGGGCGGCCGTGAAAGGGCAGAAGTCAAAACCTGGGAAGCACTGGCCGACGGCCTGCTCGACGCCGCCATCCTGGCCCGCATGGAGGACATCTGGACCCTCAGGCCCGCCGAACAGCGCAGCCAGGCGTGGATCGACAGGCAACTGGGCAAAATTGACTTGGCGCTCAAAGCCATGGCGCAAGGCCTCGGAGACAAACCGTTTTGCAGTGGCATCCACTTCAGCCTGTCCGATGTGGCGGTGGGCTGTGCGCTGGGTTACCTGGATTTCCGTTTCCCCGCCGTTGGCTGGCGTGCGGCACACCCCAACCTGGCCAAGCTGGCCGAGAAACTGGCAACCCGGCAGAGCTTCACCGACAGCCTGCCCCCCACCTGAGGGGCACCAGGCAGGCTTTGCGCCTCACTGCGCAGCGCGACGCTTGAGCCAGCGCATCACGCTGCCGACCACCGGCAGCTTTTCGTACAGTTCTTCCGCCGCATCCCAGTAGTCGCGGTGGAGCGTGACCAGCCCCGCTTCGTCAAACCGCAGGTGGCTGGCACCCAGGATGCATTGCGCCTCGCTGGGCCGCACGGTCTTGAAGCGGAAATGGAACTCCCACACCAGCACCGCCTGCGACCCCTGCACCAGGCGCTCGGTCACCACAAACCGGGGTTCGTGCAGGTTGACAAACATGTGCTCGAAGATGTGGCGGATGGCCGGCAAGCCCGTCACGTCATTGAACGGGTCTTTGAATCGTGCCTCGGGGCCATACAGCTCAGCCAAACGCTCCAGGTCGACAGGCTGCAGGGCTTCAAAGAATGCCGCCACGCGATCGGCAGCGGGGCCGAAGTGGGCAGCAGATGTTGTTGCAGAGGTCATGGGCAAAGGGCTACCGGGGGGCGTCAATGGCCTGTCATGCGGCGCACTGCGGCAAAAGCCAGGCGGTTGGGGAGTATGCGCAACAACTGCATCCACAGCGTGAAGCGCTTGGGGAATTGCACTTCGAACGCTCCTTTCGCCCAGCCCGCCAGCATGCGCTCGGCGGCCACATCGGGCGTGATGAGGGCAGGCATGGCAAACGTGTTTTGCGCCGTCAGCGGTGTTTGCACAAAGCCGGGGTGAATCACGCTCACCCCCAGGCCCAGGGGGTGCAGATCCAGATACAGAACCTCGGCCAGGTGGGTCAGTGCGGCTTTAGTGGGGCCATACGCCAGCGACTGAGGCAACCCCCTGAAACCCGCCACGCTGCTGACCAGGCTGACATGCCCTTGGCCTTGGCGCCGCAGCACGGGCAGCACGGCGGCCAGCACGTTCAGCGCGCCCTCGTAGTTGATCGACAGGTGCCGTTTGTGCTGGGCAAGGTCAAAGTCCAGCGCAGACATGGCTTTGTAGTGCCCCGCGCAATACAACATCAGGTCAATGCGCCCAAAGCGCGACACCACCTCGTCGCACGCGCGGCTGACGGCATCGGCGTCCGTGGTGTCCAGCGCCAGCGCTGCCATGCCTGGGTGCACCGCGCACAAGGCATTGAGTGCTGACTCGCCCCGCGCCGACACCACCACCTGCGCCCCACGCGCATGCAAGGCCACGGCCGTGGCTGCCCCGATGCCGCTGGACGCCCCCACCAGCCAGACCACTCGGCCGCGCCAGTCGGCCAGCGGGGGGTTGTAGGCGCTGAACAAGCCCATCACACACCACGCTTCACGAAACTGAGGGTGACCTCACCCAGGCGCACGCCCCACTTGGTCATGACGGCTTTGTTGAGCATCACGCGCTGGTCCATCAGGTACATCCAGTCGTCAAACTGCACCTCGTACACCTTGCCATCCACCGGCAAGCTCAGGGTGTAGCCCCAACGGAAGGCGTTGCCGCGCGCCTGGCCCTGCGCTTCTCCCACCACATCACCGGCGGTGCCGGTGTAGCGGCCATCGGGCCATTTTTTCAGTCGCCACACACGTCGCTCGGTGCTGCCGTCTGAATAGGTGAACAGTTCGTCCAGCGTGCCGTCGTCGCCCACCCAGGTGCAGGTCATCAGCACGGTGAAGCGCTTGACCACTTGCCCCGACCGGTCTGTGAACACCCCGTAAGCATCCAGCATTCCATTGAAATACTCGCGCAGATCCAACACCGGCTTGTCGGCACGGTACTGGTCAATAGTGGGGCCTGCGCAGCCCCCCAGTGCCATCAACCCGGCCGAGCCTGCCACGGTGGACAGCGCCAGCGCGCCGGTGCGGGAAAACCATTCACGCCGTTTCATGGGAACCTCTTTTCAGGAAAAACAAATACAACAAAGCTGCTGCGGCCAACTTCAGCACGCAGGGCACCACGGCATACACCACCGTGAGCGCCCACAGGGCCTGGGGGTCTTGCTGACCGGGTGCGTACCCCAGCCAGCCCAGCAGCGGCAGAGCGAGCCCGGCAGCCAGTGCCAGGTTCAACTTGGTGGCAAAGCCCCACCAACCCATGAAGGCACCTTCGCTGCGCCCGCGTTCGCCGGCGTCCCCGATCAACCCGGCCAGCAACGCCGGGGGAAGCACCAGATCTGCCCCCAGGGCTGCGCCCGACAAGGCGCACACCAGCAAGAACCAGGGCCAATCGCCTTCGCCTAGCAACGCCACCCAGCCAAACACGGCCACCGACAGGCCCATGCCCAGGGCCCAGGTACGCACCAGCCCCCAACGGCCCACGACCTTCAACCACAAGCCAATGGACGCAGCCGCACACACAAAATAGCCACCCAGGAATGCCGGTTGCAGCGCCGCCGGGGCCTGCAAGCGGTCCTGTATGAAGAACAGCACGAGCGTGGCGGGCACGGCACTGGCCAGCCCGTTGACCACGTACACCGCCAGCAAGCGGCGAAAAGTACGCAGCCCCAGCGGGGCCCAGGCCGATGCCGTCGGGCCAACCAGGGGGTCGGCCAGGGGCACCACGGCCCGCGACCACAACCACACACCCAGCGCCAGCGCCATACCAAGCGCTGCCACCAATGCCGGCAAACCCGCCAGGTTGGGCAATACCGAGGCGACCACCACACCGGCCAGACCAAAACCCTCGCGCCATGCCACGACACGGCCCCGTTGCGTGTCGGAGCCACCCAGCCGCGCACCCCATGACTGGTGGGCCACGCTGAGCCAACTGAACGCGATGTACGTCACCACCAGCGCCACCCCGGCCCACACCAGCAGCCCAGCGTGCGGCGTGTCCGCCTGGACACCGGGAAAAAACAGCGCCCAAAATCCCAAAAACAAGAGCAATGGCATCAATACAGACAAGCGCTGGATGCCTTTTTTATTTTCATTTTGATCTGCTGCACTGCGATCCACCCAACGGCCAATGGCCGGGTCCACCAGCGCATCGAGCAGGCGCACGACCAGCAGCAAGGTGCCCAAGGTGGCCAATGACATGCCAAAGGTGGCTGCCATGTGGTGGGGCCAGAGAACATACAAAGGCAAAGCCACGAACGCCAGCGGAAACCCCATGAACCCATAACGCACCCCGGCCACCCAGCCACGGGGCCCGTCGAATGCCGTCACCGGCACAGGCGTGGGGGTCATGGTGCGCCCAACAAGGCCTGCCGCAGCGCAGGTTCAGACGTTTTGGGGGACAGCCAGATGCCGAAAAACAAGCGGGCAAACAAGGCGTCATCCACTTGCCCGCGCATCTGGCCGTTGAGAGTGAAGCGGGCACCCACGCCCGGCAGGTGCAGGCCCACCAAGGTGTCGCCGTCACCGACGTCGGGAAACAGTTCGGTCATGCGCGTCAGCCAGGCGAACTCGCGGCTGGCGTCGAAGCCGGGCAGCGAACGCATTTCCTTCAGGGAGCGCTCTGCAATCAACGGCCCTTTGAGCCCTCGCAGGTAGGAGAGCACCAGGGCAAAGGCCTGCTGCTCGAAGCGGGCAGGGTCAAACCCCGGTGCAGCCCAAAGGCGAGCGTCGTACACCTTGAGCCCGAAAAAGGTGAGCCGGCCTTGCCCCACCAACCGGGCCCCCGGCAATTCGGCACGAAGCAATGCGGGTGCCTCGGTTTGCGCCTTCGCCGCCGGTGCCCAAGCTGCGCACACCGCAACACTGACAGCTGCCAACGCCCAGGCCCGGCGTGCAGGGTTTGCGGGCGCGGCTGGGGTTGTCTTCCGGGGCACAAGCATGGCTCAGGCCGGTTTGCGCAGCGTAAACTGCATGACATCGGTGTTGCGTTCGGCGAACGCAGCCTCGCAATACGCCAGATAGAACGTCCAGATGCGCACGAAGCGCTGGTCAAAGCCCAACGCGAGCACCCGACTGTGCTCGGCCACAAACTGTTCGCGCCACAGCGCCAGTGTGCGGGCGTAGTCCTGGCCAAAGGCGAACTCGTCCACCACCTCCAGACCGGCGGCAACCGCCTGTTCGCGAAAGGCGCTGGGGCTGGGCAGGCACCCACCGGGGAAGATGTATTGCTGAATGAAGTCGGTGGACTTGAGGTAGCGGTCAAACAGGGCGTCGTCGATGGTGATGGTCTGGATGCACGCCCGCCCACCGGGCTTGAGCAACCGCGCCACGGCCTGGAAGTAAGTGGGCCAGTATTCGCGACCCACGGCCTCGACCATTTCAATGGAGCAAATGGCGTCAAACGGTTCGTCGGGTGTGGTCACGCCAATGTCGCGGTAGTCCTGCAGCCGCAACTGCGCCTGGTCTGCGGTACCCACCGAGGCCATCCGCTGCTGGGCCCAGGCCAGTTGTTCGGTGGAGAGAGTCACGCCCACCAGGTTGGCGTTGAACTCGGTGGTGGCCATCTCGGCCAATGCGCCCCAGCCGCAGCCGATTTCCAGCACCCGGTCGCCCGGCTGAACGCCGGCCATGCGAAGGGCTCGGCGCACCTTGGCGTGCTGTGCATCGCGCATGGGCGTCTCGGCCGACTCGAACAGAGCGGACGAGTAGTTCATGGTGCCGTCCAGCCACAGGGCGTAGAAGGCGTTGCCCAGGTCGTAATGGGCGTGGATGTTTTTGCGGCTGTTGGCCTTGCTGTTGCGGTTGAGCAGGTGACGCGCGCGGTACGCCAGTCGACCCCACCAGCTGCCAAACACCACATCGTCGAGTTCGCGCCGGTTTTGAATCAGCACGCGCAACAGGGTGGTGAGGTCAGACGTGCTCCAGTCGCCTGCGATGTAGCTTTCGGCAAACCCGATGTCGCCCGACTTCAAGGCCTGAGCGCACACCCGCCAGTGGTGTATGTGAAGCGTGGCCACATCGGCGTGGCCCGGTGCATGGCTCGCGGTCTGTCCGTGGTGTGTGTGGCTGCCATCTGGCCACTGCACATGCAGGCTGCCGTGGCGCAGTCGGCCCAGCAACTTCATCACGGTTTGGGCGTGCAATGGCGCACGGGCAGTGGTGGGCGCCAAGTGGTCGGGCAGTGCGGGGGATTTGAGGTTCAGTCGTGTGGGCATGGCGGCTTGGGTCAAATACTTCGGCTGTGTGCGGGTAGGGCCAATGGTTTCAAACAACAGAGGAATGGTTCAACGGGTCACGAAAGCGGCTGGGGGCACCGGTTTGCTGACATAACGCGCACCTTTTCGCCAGAGCAACAAGGCTTGCCAGTGAATGCGTGCCACCACCCCCAGCGTGAGTGCGGGATGGGCCCACAGCGCCCTGCGCTTGCTGGCAGCCGTCAAAGGCTCCAGCACACCGCTGACGCTGGTGTGGATCAGGGGACCGCTGTCGCCGTGCAGGTCCACACGGGCCACGGTTTTGCCGTGGTCGGTACCCGTTGGCGCAGTGCGCATGAACACAAACCGGTAGCTGCCCGCCACATCGAAAAACGGTGACACATGGAACACCTTGCGCGCGGTGGCAGGCACCCCGTAACGCGGAGCCTCCAGCAGGTAGCAGTGGCGCTCGCCGAAGGTGTTGTTCACTTCGGCCACGATGGCGACCAGATGCCCGTCTGCTGCATGGCAGTGCCAGAAGCTGACGGGCTTGAACGTGAAACCCCATACGCGGGGGTAGGTGTGCAACCACACCTCGCCCGTGGCGGGAGCAACCCCTTCGCGCTGAAGCAATTCGTCCAGCCAGGCCAGGGCATCTGCGCGGCCGTCGCCATGGTCGGCGTCATGAAACGACAGGGGCGCCCACCGGTTGCGTGACAGCGTTCCGGCTCCGTGGGCACGCAGGCTGCGCATGGGCAGCATCAAAAAACAGCTGGCATACGCAAACTCGTGGCGTTGGGGTGCCAGCCGGGTGTGCCGCACCTGCCCGAAACCGATCAACGCTGGCTGGCATGCCACAGTGTTCATCGTGCGTCAGCCTTGCCGAGTTGAGCCACCGGGCTTTGCAGCAGCAACTGCCGCCCCACCTGCAGGCCCGATTTCAGGCCGTCTTCATGGAAACCATAGCCAGCCCACGCACCACAGAAATACGTGCCATGGGTGCCTTGCAATCCAGGCAGGTCGCGCTGGGCTTCAATGGCAGCGAGGTCGAACACCGGGTGGGCGTAGTCATAGGCACCGATCACATGCGAGGCGGGGATGTCTTGTACCGGGTTGAGAGACACCACCACCGGTTGCTGCCAGGGCAAAGGTTGCAGCTTGTTGATCAGGTAATGCAGGCACACCTGCGCGTGCTCACGATCCGTCTGGGCAGCACGTTCGTAGTTCCAGGCCGCCCAGGCACTGGTGCGCTTTGGCAGCACAGACACATCGGTGTGCAGCACGGCCCGGTTGGCCTGGTAGCGGATGGCCCCCAGCACACGGCGTTCGGCATCGGTGGGGTCGGCCAGCAAGGCCAGGGCCTGGTCGCTGTGGCAGGCCAGCACCACTTTGTCGAACCGTTCGGCACGGCCGTCAGTCACCACCCGCACGCCGTGCTCGTCGCGCTGGATCAAGCGCACGGGGGTGTTCAGACGGGCATCGGGCATGCCTTGGACGATTTTGTCCACGTAGTGCCGGGCGCCACCTTTGACGGTGAACCACTGCGGGCGGTTGGTCACCTGGATCAGGCCGTGGTTGTGGCAGAAACGGACCATGGTGGCCACAGGGAACTGCAACATCTGGTCGGTGGGGCAACTCCAGATGCACCCGAGCATGGGCAAAAAGTACCAGTCGCGGAACTCGTCTGAGAACCGGTGCTGCTTCAGGAATTCGCCCAACGGCTGCATCAGGGCAGCCTCTTGACCGGGCAGATCAAGACCTTTGGCCAACCGGGTGGCCAAGCGGTTGAAGCGCAACAGGTCGGCAAGCATGCGCCAGAAGCGCCCGTTGGTGAGGTTGGCGCGCTGGGCAAACACGGTGCTCAGGCTCGTACCACTCCACTCCAGGGTGCGGTCGGCGCCTGTATCCGGCCCGGCACCGGGCACCTGCACTGAAAACGACATGTCCGAGGGCACCACGGGCACGTCCAACTGTGCAAACAGAGCCAGCAGGTTGGGGTAGGTGCGCTCGTTGAGCACCAGAAAACCCGTGTCGACGCCGTGGGTGACGGGCCCCTGGGGAGTGGGAAGCGTCACGTCGACCGTGTGGGTATGGCCACCGAAGTAACTGCCCGCCTCGAACAGTGTGACGTCGGCGTAACCACGCAGGGTGTGGGCCACTGCCAAACCAGCAATGCCGGAACCGACCACAGCCACGCGCAGTGGGCGGGCGCCCGATCCGGTGCCCTTGGGCGGAGACTGGTCAGCGAACATGCCGGACCTCCGCTGTATAAGAAAGGCCTGCGAAGCGCCCCGGAACGAACAAGGGAGGGAGGGAGGAGGAGGAGAACCGCCCCAGGATTGCAGCCCGGCGGGCACAAACACCACCACCGGACAGGCTTCGCAAACCAAAAAAATGCTCAGGGACCCCAACGCTGCCGCCAGAGCCCTGAATGCAATGTTTGTGTTCTCGTCTGGGTGAAAAGTTCCGCATGAAGTGAGCCCTGTGCCAAAAAACCGTGTTCGCAAATAATATACCGATTGGTCACTAAATTAACCGAGTGTTTTGGTTTATTGCGAAAAAGTTTTTTGTGTGCCACTACCCATGAGTGGCCGAGGCCAAGAATGACCTGAAACAGGGTCAATGAAAACGGAGCAAACTTTTCAATTCAGAAAAGCGCTGGAGACGAAAAATGCGTTATTTTTCAGCAGGGGCAGGCAGTTCTACATGCCGCCACAGCATGACCAGCGTCCAACTGAACACAACGCCAGCCACCGCGCCAGTGAGGTGCGCAGCCTGCACCACCGACATGTCGGCACTGTTGCTCCACACCACGGGCCAATGCCAGCCCTGCTCCAGCGCGAGCTTGGCCGTCAGGCCCGCCGCCAGCAATGCCCCCCAGCGACGGCGGCTGGGAAACGTTAGATCCGTGCACCACCACAGGTGAACAGCGACCACAGCCACCGCCGCATGGATGAGCCCGGACAGGCCCACGGCATATCCGATGTGCGGCCACCAGGGCAACACCAGGGCTACGGTGGGCCAGGCCAGGAGCCAGGCCACGCTGGCCACGGCATTGGGCCGCACCAGCCAGGCCATGGCTGCAAGCGCACCCACAGCCAACTGGTTGCTGATGAGGTGGGGCGTGTTGATGTGCACCCAGGAGGTGGTCCACAAAGTCCAGGGGTGCTGAGCCCAGCTGTCTGCGCGCCAGGTCAGCGCCTGCGCCACCGGCCCGCCCGCCCACCACACCAGCATGCTGGCCACGGCATGGATGAGGCAGAGGCTGAGCCAGAGTTTGGCGCGCACGGTGTCAGGCTTCAGGCAGGTGGGTCGGCTGACACAGCAAGTGGTCCCAGACCCGGGCAATGGACTCGCGCTGCACAGTCACAGTGCCCGGATCCACCTGAGTGGGGGCCTCGTCAAGCCGTGCACGGTGCTGCAACTGCCGCAGCTCGCGGTATGCATCGCCTGCGGCATGTCCCCACCCCTGGGGCAACAAACCGGCGTCCTCGGCACGTTGCAGCAACGCAATGTTGCCCACATTGGCCTGCAACCCGGGGTGAGATTTGGATTGGGACAACACAAGGAACTGCACGGCAAACTCGGCGTCAACCATGCCACCGGGGCTGTGCTTCACGTCAAAACGCCCTTCCTTGACCACGTGCGCCTGGCGCACCTTGTGCCGCATGGCGCAGATTTCGGTGGCCAGACCAGACACATCCCGCTGGGCCGTGATGACGACCTGGCGCACCTCATCGAACCGGCGGGCCAGGTCTGGAGAGCCCATGACGAAACGTGCCCGGGTGATGGCCTGATGCTCCCACGTCCATGCCGTGTTGCTGCCACGCCCCTGCTGGTAGTTGGCGTAGGCTTCAAAGCGGGTGACCAGCATGCCCGAATTGCCATTGGGCCGCAGGGCGGTGTCGATCTCGTACAGGTCTCCCTCGCCGGTGCGCACGGTCAACCAGTTGATCATCTTGCGCACCAGGGTGGCATAGATCTCAGCAGCATCGGGGTGATCGTCTTCGTAGACGAACACAATGTCCAGGTCGCTGCCATAGCCCAACTCTTTGCCGCCGAGCTTGCCGTAGGCCAGGATGGCAAATGCGGGCTGATCCTGGTGGCGTTGCTTGAGCCGTTGCCAGCACCAACGGGCCGTCACACGCAACACCACGTCGGCCAGCGCGCTGAGGTCGTCGGCCACCTGTTCGACCGTCAGGACACCTTCGACATCGCGTGCCAGCGTGCGGAACACCTCCACGTGGTGAGCACGGCGCAGCAGGTTGAGCAGGCTTTCTTCATCGTCCTCGCCCGTGGACTGCAGCGCGGCACGCCGTGCTTCAAGCTCGGCATCGAACTGTTCGGCGTCGAACCGATCGGTCATGAGCTGGCGGCTGGCCAGTTCGTCAATCACGCCCGGATGTGCCTGCAGGTAACGCGCTGGCCAGCGGGCAGCACCCAGCAAGCGCAAGAGGCGCTCATGCACTGAGGGGCGTTCCTGCAGCAACGCAAGGTAGCTCTCCCGGCGCAGCAACGGCTCGATCCAATCGGCCATGCGCACCGCCGCCACTTCGGTCACGCGCCCTTCCTGCAACCAGGCACCTGTGCGTTGCACCAGCCGGACCAGGCGCTGCCGGGCATCGTCGCGCAGGGCTTTCACCCTGGGGTGCTCGGCCCATTGAGCCACACGCTCGGCAAAGGCGGCGGGCAAGTCAGACAACACGCTCTCCAGCTCACCACTGTCGGCACGTGCCTTGCCATTGCACCCCTTGCCGCGGCATTCATGGGCGGGTTGGCCCAGCAAGGTGTCGAACTCCTGGGCCACCACCTCGCGGTGTGCGTCGAGGGTGTGCAGAAACGGACACACCCCGTCATAGCCAAGGGTCTTGGCCATCCACAGCAGATCGTCGTCCCGGGTGGGCAGCACATGGGTCTGCTGATCGTCCAGATACTGGATGCGATGCTCCACGCGGCGCAGGAAGTCATAGGCCTGGGCCAATGCATCGGCTGTGGTGGTGGGCATGAGGCCTGCCCGGCTGAGGTGCACCAGCGCTTCCAGAGTGGGTCGCTTGCGCAGTTCGGGAAACTGGCCGCCGCGCACCACTTGCAGCAACTGCACCGTGAATTCAATTTCGCGGATGCCTCCACGCGACAACTTCACATCGTTGGCGCGCTCCGGGTGCCCGGCGGCCCGCTTGGCTGCGTGATCGCGTATCTGGCGGTGCAAGGTACGCAACGACTCGAACACGTTGTAGTCCAGGTAGCGGCGAAAAACGAAAGGCAGCACCACCGAGCGAAGCGGCTGAGCCCCTCCGCTGGCAATCCCTGCCCATGGAGCCACGACACGGCTCTTGAGCCATGCAAACCGCTCCCACTCCCGACCCTGAACCTGAAAGTACTCCTCCAGCGCCCCCAGCGAGACACACGGCGGCCCGGAATTGCCATTGGGGCGCAAAGCCAGATCGACACGGAACACAAAACCATGCTCGGTGGTGTCCCCTACCAGCTGGTAGACCTGACGCACCACTTTTCCAAAATACTCCTGGTTGGAAATGCGCCCACGGCCCTGGGCATTGCCAGCGGTTTCGCCGTCGTGGTCGTACACATAAATCAGGTCAATGTCGCTGGAGACATTCAGCTCGCGCGCGCCGAGCTTGCCCATGCCTATCACCCACAACTGTGCCAGTTGGGCTTCGGTGCCGGGAGCGGCAACCACCAGCGGCGCGCCGTGTACCTCGTCGAGCGCGGCGCGTGCGTGGGTCAGGGCCTGGTCAAGCGCAATTTCTGCCAGCTCGGTCACCGCACGGGTGACCACGGCCAGCGGAGCGGACTGCTCGCAATCCAGCACCACCAACCGTTCCATCACCAGTTGCCGCAATACGCGCAACGCTGCCGCCAGCCCCAAACCCTGCTGTTGCATGTCACGCAGGCACGCCAGCATCGTCTCCCGCACAGGTGGGCCTTCGGGCAGGCAGGGCAAATCGGCTGCGTGGCGACGGCGCACGCGCTGGACCATGCGTGAGTGGGCAGCGAGGCTGACGCCCAGTTCGCCGGATGCAACTGGTTCGACACAGGGGAGGGTGGACATGGAGATGGGAGCTGAGAGCAAAAGGGCTGTGTGGGATGAGGGCAGCTGCAAGGGCCACCGCCCGTCATAATTTCAAGGCTGATGACCCCACCGCTGTTGCACCCCTCCAGGCCCCTGAAATGGGCGGCCGCCCTGACCCGAGCCCTGCTGTGGGCGGTGCTGGGCGTGTGGTTGCTGGTGGGGCTGACGTGGGGTGCTGTTCACTTTTTCATTGTGCCGCGAATCGGCGATTGGCGTGGCGAGCTGGAGGCGCTGGCCACACGCACAGTGGGTGTGCCAGTCCGCATCGGCCAGGTGACGGCACAGACGCAGGGATTGGTGCCTTCTTTTGCGCTCAGCGAGGTCAGCTTGCTGGATGCGCAAGGACGAGAGGCGCTGGTGCTGGGCCGGGTCGTCGTGGCCGTGTCGTTGCGCTCACTGCTGCAGTTGGAACTGGAGCAGCTGCACATTGACCAACCCATACTCGATGTACGACGCACCAATGACGGAAAGGTCCTGGTGGCCGGCCTTGATTTGTTGGGAGACACCACCGAGCCTGAGGCGCCCAGCCCGATCGCGGATTGGTTTTTTTCGCAGACCGAGTTTGTCATCCAGTCTGGAACCCTCCGGTGGACCGATGACCTCCTCCAGCGTGCCCCCGTCGCACTGACAGATGTGGACATCGTGGTGCGCAACCCGGGCCGAAGGCACCTGCTGCGCGTGGATGCCACGCCGCAAGACAAATTGGGTGAACGCTTCACCTTGCAGGGTGTGTTCAGTTCCCCGTTTCTGACGCTGCACCCGGGCCGCTGGAGCCAATGGACCGGCACAGCGCATGCCGAACTGCCAGCCATTGACATGGCAAAGCTTGCGGTGCCTGCGGCGTTGGCCGACCGTTTTGGTCTCTCGGTTCAACAGGGCGTGGGCGCCCTGCGCCTGTGGGTCGATATCAGCCAGGGTCAGCTGACCGGCGGAACCGCCGATGTGGCCTTGAAAGCCGTGCAAGCCCGCTTTGCCAGCGCCAACCAAGCCCTGGCGCTGACACGGCTCAACGGTCGTATGAACGCCTCCATGTCTGCTGACAGCCTGTCGCTGGACACCCAAGGCCTTGCGTTTGATACCGAGCAGGGCATCAGCTGGACGCAAGGCGACGTGTCACTGAAACTGGTGCAACAAAACGACCGGGTGCGCGGCAACCTGCGGGCCAGCCACATCAACCTTGCGGCCCTGCATGAGATATCCAGCGCATTGCCCCTGGCCCCGCCCCAGCAAGCGCGCATGGCAGAGCTCAAGCCCCAGGGGGAAATGAGCGAGCTCAAGCTCGATTGGACAGCCCGTGACAGCGCATGGACAAACTTCACCGCCCAGGGCAAGGTGAGGCAGTTGGCCTTGGCGCCCGGCGAGGCACCACCGCCAGCCCCGGTAGAAGCTGGGGGGCCTCCGCGGCAACTACCGGGCCGCCCGGGGTTGGCCGGGGCCAACGTGGACTTCGAGATGAACGAAGACGGGGGCGAGGCCAAGATCAGCCTGAGCGAGGGCTGGGTATCCTTTCCCGGGGTGTTCGAGGAACCGCTGATCCCACTGGACCAGCTCTCGGGCGACGTGCGGTGGCAGGTCAAGGGACCCGACATCAGCGTGCAGGTGGCGCGGTTGCGCCTGGCCAATGCAGACCTGCAAGGACAGGCCAGCGGCCAATGGAACACCAGCGATCCGTCCCGCAGCCCGTCGGGCGGCCGCCTGCCCGGCGTGCTGAAACTCGACGGCACGATCACGCAGGGCAAGGCTGACCGCGCCCACCGTTACATGCCCCTGGTCATTGGGCCGGTTGCCAAGAACTACGTCAAAGAGTCCATTCTGGGGGGCACGGCGTCCAATGTCCGGTTTCGCGTGGCGGGTGACCTGTGGCAGGTGCCCTTCGCCAATCCGGCAGAGGGTGAACTGAAAGTGGTCGCGCGCATCAGCGGGGTGGACTACGCATTCGTTCCGCCTGGCTTTTCACCGCCGGGCGAGCCCCAATGGCCCGCGCTCAAGCAGGTGGCGGGCGAGTTGGTGTTCGACCGCACCAGCATGACGGTGAACGTCGCACGGGGTGGCGTGGCCGATGCCCCGGCGCTGCGCGTGACCCAGGGTAAGGCCCACATCGCCAACCTCCAGGACCACGCAGTGGTGGAAGTCAACGCCCAGATCGAGGGGCCACTGAACCAGGCCCTGGGTGTGGTGCGCCGCTCACCCCTGTCTGGCATGACGGCTCAAGCCCTCGCTGAAGCGTCCGGCACAGGCCAGGCGACCATACAGTTTGGTTTGACAGTGCCGCTGCACGACACCCTGAAAACCCAGGTCAAAGGGCGCGTCACGCTGCCAAGCAACGATGTGCAGATCACCCGCAACAGCCCGATGCTGGCGCGCACAAAGGGTGCGGTGGACTTCACGGAAACAGGGTTCCAGGTGGTACAGGCCAGCTCCCAGTTGCTGGGCGGTGAACTGACCTTCTCGGGCGGCATGCGCCCCTCGAGCGGCGGCAGCCCACAGTTTTCAGGGCAAGGCACGGCAACGGCTGCCGGATTGGCGCAAGCAAGCTACCTGCCGCTACCCCCGGCTCTGCTGGCGCGCACCAGCGGTGCCACAGTCTATGCAGTGCAATTGGGCTTCAAGGAAGGATTGCCCGAATGGTCCGTGCAAAGCACGCTCCAGGGCATGGCCTTGGATTTTCCAACCCCAATGGGCAAGAGCGCTGATCAGTCCTGGTCTTTGCGCTATCAGAATCGGATTGACAACACATCCACCGCCCCTCAGCCACCCAGGGAGGCCGTGGAGTTGTCCCTCACGCCGGGCGGCCAATCCCAGGCAGGAATATCCCTTGTGCGCACCCTGGGCGGTGGCAACCCCGCCCTGCAACGCGGCGTGGTGTACCTGTTGCCCCAAGGCAGCACGGTGCCGCCCCTGCCCGCCACAGGGCTGGCCGCCCACGTATCGGTGCCGGACCTGAACGCCGACGCCTGGCTGACCGCGTTTGAGGGGCCAGGCAACACCACTCCCATTGCATCGCCGGGCGAACAGACACAAGCCACGGGGCTGCCTGACCGCGTGCAACTCGACACCGATCTGCTCCGTCTGGGTGGACGCGCCTTTCACCGCGTCAGCCTGAGTGCGAATGCCCTGCGCGGTGCGGCCGATGGCACGCGCATGCGCTGGCGGGCCACTGTCCAGGCACAGGAGCTGGCCGGCACCCTCACGTACCTGCCCCCGCACCCGTTGGGTGCCTCATCGCAGCCGGGAACCACAGATACGCGCGACGGGCAGTTGCAGGCACGCCTCCAACGCCTGTCCTTGAGCACCCAAGCCAACGACACCTCGCCCGACATGCCAACAGGGCCAGCCCCCACGCTGTCCAGCCTGCCGGCGCTCGATGTGTCGGTGGACCACTTCACACTCGACGGCCGCCATCTGGGACAGCTCAACCTGGACGCCACCAACCGCACCACCGGCGGGGGCCAGGCCACGCGTGAGTGGCTGCTGCACCGGCTGGTGATGCGGGTACCGGAGGCCCAACTCACGGCCAGTGGGTCGTGGGCTCCGCCCACTGCGCCAGAGCGTGTGCGCCCCTCGCGCGATGGCGACCCAAGGCGCACCGACCTGAACGTGGCGCTCGACATCGAAGACTCGGGTGCCCTGCTGCAGCGGTTCGGCATGCCAGGGGTGTTTCGCGGTGGCAAGGGCAGCCTCAGGGGCACAGTGGGTTGGGATGGGACGCCCATACGGCTCCACACCGCCAGTCTCGACGGGCAGCTCAAGCTGGACCTGGCGTCCGGTCAGTTTCTCAAGGCAGACCCCGGGCTGGCCAAGCTCTTGGGGGTGCTCAACCTGCAATCGCTGCCGCGCCGCCTGACCCTGGATTTCAGCGACGTGTTTGCACAAGGTTTTGCTTTTGACTTTGTGCGTGGCGATGCACGCATCGCACAAGGGGTGGTACACACCAACAACCTGCAAATGAAGGGCCCCAACGCCGCCGTTCTGATGGAGGGTGAGGCCGATATCGCCAAAGAAACCCAGCACATCCGCGCGGTGGTGGTGCCCGAGATCAACGCCGGCACGGCCTCGCTCATTGCCACCGTCATCAACCCAGCAGTGGGCCTTGGCACCTTCCTGGCCCAAGCAGTGCTGAGGCAGCCTCTGATTTCAGTGTCCAGCCAGAGTTTCCTGATCCATGGCCCCTGGGCCAACCCGCAGGTGGACAAAATCCCCACCTTGCTTCCCGCCGAAGCCGCCCCTCCCAACCCGCCCAGCACGAGAAACAGCCCATGAAAATCGCCGCCATTCAAATGGTGTCAGGCACCGATGTGACCCAGAACCTGTCCTCTGCTCGCCGCTTGCTGGAGCAGGCGGCCCAAGGCGGTGCAGAACTGGCTGTGCTGCCCGAATACTTCTGCCTGATGGGCCAGCGTGACGCCGACAAACTGTCCATCGCGGAACAACCCGGCGAGGGGCCCATTCAGGACATGCTGCGCACCGCCGCCCGCGAATTGGGTCTGTGGGTGGCGGGCGGTACATTGCCCATGGCCACCCCGGACCCGATGCATGTGGCCAACACCACGCTGGTGTTCAACCCTGAGGGCACGCAAGTGGCCCGTTACGACAAGGTGCACCTATTCCGCTTCGACAACGGACGCGAGCGCTACGACGAATCGGCCGTGCTGGCGCGTGGCCACGAACCCGTGAGCTTCAGCCTCACATCCAGGGCGGGCGAAACGCTTCGGGTGGGCCTGAGCGTCTGTTACGACCTGCGTTTTCCAGAGCTGTACCGGCTGCTGAATGCCGACCTCCTGCTGGTGCCTGCCGCCTTCACCCACACCACAGGACAGGCCCACTGGGAGGTGCTGCTGCGCGCACGTGCCATCGAAAACCAGGCCTACGTGCTGGCCAGTGCCCAAGGCGGCGCCCACAGCAATGGACGGCGCACCTGGGGCCAGAGCCTGGTGATAGACCCCTGGGGTCTGGTGCTGGCATCGCAGGCCCATGGCGAAGGTGTGGTGCTGGCTGAACTGGACATGGGCCAGCTGCAACAGACTCGCAGCAACTTGCCTGCACTTCAACACCGCGTGTTTTGAACGCCACTGCGCCACCTTCGCTGGCCAGAGCAGCCCGCGCCCAATGGCGGCGCTGGCTGCTGTGGAGCGCACTGCTGCTGTTGCTGGCAGCCCTGCTGGCCACAGCCATGGTATTGGCACGGGGTTTTCAGGAAAGCCAGGCTCGCCAGCAACTGGAGCACGAAACTGCCAACCTCGTCAGCGACATCCGCAGCGGTCTCAACCGCAACGTGCAAACCCTGCAATCGCTTCACACCCTGGGCCGCAGCCCCGGTGCATGGGAGCAGTTTGCGCTGGAAGTGCTGGAGCAGCACCGCGAGTTGGTGAGACTGGAGTGGCGCGACCGCAGCCTGCGCACCCTTGCCCAACGGGTGAGCCCGTTCTACCAGCAGAACCTGGGCCCACGGCCACGCCACGAGGTGGAACAGGATGTGATTGCAGCCTGCAACGGGGCACGCCGCACCAGTGCACCCGCCTACGCACCCAGCTATTTCTGGCCCGACAAAGACGGCCACGGCCAAGAGCTGATGGAGATGTGCATTCCCATGTCCGATGGCGGCATGTCCACCGGCTACATGGTGGCCACCTACTCGCTTCAAGGTGTGCTGACCGAGTTGCTGGAGCGCGGCACAGTGCGGGGTCGAGGGGTGTCGCTGACCGAAGTGGACGGCACTCGCCTGGCCCTCAGCGGTGGGCGTCCACGCGGTGACAGCATTGCCACACAACAGCTGCTGGAGCTGCCTGGTCACGTGATGATGCTGCGCCTGGACAGCCCCAGAAGCCTGATGGGTTTGTCCCCATGGGGGCTCACAGGACTGGTGGGAGCGCTGTCACTGATGCTGCTGGGTGTGCTGGCGCTTCTGGGCTACGACATGCGCAAGCGCCTGCAGGCCGAGCGGGAGCTGGCAGAAGCCCTGGCCTTTCGCAAAGCCATGGAAAACTCCCTGGTCACCGGGCTGCGGGCACGCAACATGCAGGGGCAAATCACCTACGTGAACCCCGCCTTCTGCGAGCTGGTGGGTTTGCCCGCCAACGCCTTGCTGGGCAAGGGCATACCGGCACCCTACTGGCCCCCCGAAATGGTCGACGAGTACCAGCGCCGCCAGGCGGTCCGGCTGGCCGGGCGCACCTTGCCGCGAGAGGGCTTTGAATCGGTCTTCATGCGCCCGGACGGCACACGGTTTCCGGTGCTCATCATCGAGGCTGCACTGATCAACGCACAGGGCGTGCAAACCGGCTGGATGAGCGCCATCCTCGACCTGAGCGAACAGCACCGGGTGGAAGCCATTTCCCGTGCCAGCCAGGAGCGGCTGCAGGCCACCGCCCGCCTGGCCAGCGTGGGAGAAATGGCCTCGCTGCTGAGCCACGAACTCAACCAGCCGCTGGCGGCCATTGCCAGCTATGCGAGCGGGTCGCTCAACCTGATCGAGCACCCCCAGGGCCACGCCGTCGACGCATTGCCCGACATGGCACAGGCCCTGCGCCGCATCGCGAGCCAAGCCGACCGGGCTGGCAAAGTCATCAAAAGCGTGACCGACTTTGTGCGCCGCCGCGAAAACGCACAGGACCTGGTGCGCGAACAGGTGCGACCGGAGGCTCTGGTGCAAGCCGTGATGCCATTGTTGACCTTGCAAGCCCGCAAAGACAACATCCGCCTGCAGGTGGACATCGCCCCCGACTGTCCGGCTGCGGTGTGTGACCGCACCATGGTGGAGCAAGTGCTGCTGAACCTGGCGCGCAACGGCATGCAGGCCATGCCCAAGGGCATGCCACCCGAGGACTCTGGCCTGCGCGTATTGAGAGTGGCGGTGTGGAAACTGCCAGCCTCACACGCCGATGGCAAGGTGTGGCTTCATTTTGCGGTGACCGACCACGGCTCCGGCCTGTCGGATGATGTGGCTGCACGCCTGTTCACGCCGTTCTTCACCACCAAAGCCGAAGGCATGGGTCTGGGGCTGAGCCTGTGCCGCACCGTGATAGAACAGCATGGTGGCACCCTGGTGCACGAAGCCGCCGAGCACAGCGGCACGGTGTTTCGCTTCACTTTGCCTGCGGCCCATCCCACACCATGAGGTTCACTGCATGACACCCGAACTGCTGCAACACCACAAAGTATTCATCGTGGACGACGACGCGGGCGTGCGCGACGCGCTCTCTTGGCTGCTGCGCACCCGGCGGCTGCTGAGTGACACGTTTTCCAGTGCCGAGGCGTTTCTGGCCGAACCCTGCTGGCGCACGCCACCTGACCATGCGTGCTGCCTGCTGCTGGACGTCCGCATGCCTGGCATGAGTGGCCTGGCACTGTTCGAGCAATTGCAGACGCTGCCCTGGGCGGGTGTGATTCCGGTCATTTTTCTGTCAGGCCATGCCGATGTGGCCACTGCGGTGGACGCCGTCAAGCGCGGTGCGTTCGATTTCTGCGAAAAACCGTTTTCTGACAACGCGCTGGTAGACAGAGTGGAACAAGCTTTGGCCATGTCGGCCCAACACGTGCAACAACGGGCCAGCCAGCAAACGCTGCAACAACGGCTGGCTCAGTTGACCGAGCGCGAGCACGACGTGATGCTGCGCGTGATTGAAGGTCTGCCCAACAAACTGGTGGCCGATCAGCTGGCCATCAGCGTGCGCACGGTGGAGGTGCACCGCGCCCGCGTGTTCGACAAAATGGGCGTGAAATCAGCTGTGGAGCTGGCCAACATCTTGCGGAAGCTTGAAACTTGAATAGCTACAAATCCAATACCATCAAGCGCCAGAGGCCATTTTGATTCACTTTTTTTCGCGATCGACCTTGTCTGCCGTCTCGTCAGGTGGCAATTCTCCGTTGGGACGACCCGAGAACATCGTCCACCACACGATGAGCACCAGAATGATCAAGGCGCCTAAGGCTTCGAGCAGCAGCAGGGTCATGGCAACAGGGGCTTTCGTGGGTCGCTGGGCAGGGGTTGCCATTGTAGGAACGCTGACCGCCTGTTCGTCTCTGCCCCCACCGGTGGCCCCACCCGCGCCGGTGGCAATGCCCCAGCCAAGCCCGGTCCCGGTCGCTGAGCCCCTGCCAGTCGAACTGGCCCTGGCCCTGTCTCAGGCCGATGCCGGCCCCATGCCCCCCGTCGTGGCTCGCAGCGCCAGCACCTGGGCACCCGCCCGCTGGGCCGACCTGCCGGGCGTGACACAAGACAACCTGCACGAAGCCTGGAACGCCTGGCTGCGAAGTTGCGAGCGCCCCGGGCCCACCTGGACCGCCTTGTGCCGAGACGTTCGACCGCTGTCGCTGTCCACCGATGCAGATCGCTGGCGCTGGATGTTCAACCACCTGCAGCCCTACCGCGTGCTGGCCCCGGATGGCAGCACACCTGCGGGTCTGCTGACCGGCTATTACGAGCCCGTGCTGTCGGCCAGCCGCGTGCGCAGCGCCACCCACACCGTGCCGCTGCACGCACCACCCGCCGGGGTGGATGGCCGCCAGCCCTGGCACAGCCGCCAGGCCATCGACACCCTGCCCGAAGCGCAGGCCGCGCTGCAGGGGCGGGAAATTGTCTGGTTGTCCGACCCGATTGACGCACTGATCCTGCAGATACAGGGCTCGGGCCGGGTGGTGGTGACCGAGCCGGACGGCAGCGAGCGCACCGTTCGCCTGGCATTCGCGGCACACAACGGCCACACCTACCAGAGCGTGGGCCGCTGGCTGCTGGACCAGCGCGCCGTGCGCGATGCGTCATGGCCGGCGATCAAAGCCTGGGCAGCACAGAACCCGCAGCGCGTCAACGACATGCTCTGGTCCAACCCGCGCACCGTGTTTTTCAGGGAAGAACCGCTGACGGGCCTGGACGCCCAGTTCGGCCCCCGAGGGGCTCAGGGCGTACCCCTCACCCCGGGGCGCTCCATTGCGGTGGACGCGGGCAGCATTCCTTACGGCACGCCGGTGTGGCTGTCCACGCCAGGGCCATCGGTGGCACTGAACCGGCTGGTGCTGGCGCAGGACACAGGAGGCGCCATCGTGGGTGCCGTGCGCGCAGACTACTTCGCGGGCTGGGGTCAGGAAGCAGGCACGCTGGCCGGGGGCATCAAGCAGCCCCTGCAGCTGTGGGCCCTGTGGCCGCGCCAGACACCGTTGGTCCCACGCTGAGTACCACACCGTCAGGCCCCACGCGCTGCTGGCGCCAGATTTCAAACGCCGCTGCGGCCATGGGCCGCGAGACCAGCCAGCCCTGCAACTGGTCACAGCCTGCAGCACGCAGGAAGTCGCGCTGCTCGGCCAACTCCACCCCTTCAGCCACCACCTCCAGCCCCAGGGCATGGGCCATGGACAGGGTGGCTCGGACAATGGCTGCATCTTCCTTGTCGTCGGGCAGGTCGTTCACGAACGAACGGTCGATCTTCACGCGGTGCAACGGCAGCCGCTTGAGGTAACCCAGACTGGAATAACCGGTACCAAAGTCGTCCAGCGCCAGGCGCACGCCCATGGCTGAAATGTCGCCCAGGCGGGCCACCAGCTCGGGCAAGGCCTGCATCAGCGCGGTCTCGGTGATTTCCAGCTCCAGGCGGTGCGGATCCATACCGGTGGCCTCCAGTACCTCGCGCACACGCCCGATGAATCCGGGGCGGCTGAACTCCACCGCCGACACGTTGACGGCCATGTCAAGCCCCCCCAGGCCCTTGGCCTCCCAGTCGCGCAACTGGCGACAGGCGGTGCGCAGGACCCATGAGCCCACGGCTTCGATCTGACCACTGCTCTCGGCATTCGGCACAAAACGGTCGGGCATGAGCAGGCCCAGTTCAGGGTGCTGCCAGCGCACCAGCGCCTCTACACCCATGAGCTGTCCGGTGCGGGCGTCGACTTGCGGCTGGTAGTGCAGCACCAGCTCGTTCTCCGCGAGGGCACGGCGCAAGCCGCTTTCCACCATGAGGCGCTGCGACACCGACTGGTCCATTTCGGGCAGGAAGCTGCGCCAGCCGTTGCGCCCTGCGGTTTTGGCCATGTACATGGCCATGTCGGCGTGGCGAAGCAGTGTTTCGATGTCGATGTCCTGGCCGCCCTCGAACCAGTCCATGCCCACACTGGCCGACACGCGAACCTCCTGACCATGCAGGTTGAAGGGCTCGGTCAACACGTCCACCATTTTGGCCGCCACGGCAGCAGCGGCGTCGCGTGTTTTGAGCCAGCGCAGCAGCACCACAAATTCATCACCGCCTTGGCGGGCCAGCAAGTCGCGCGACCGCAGGCAGCTCTTGAGGCGGGCGGCCACGGCCTTCAGCAGCAGGTCACCCACACTGTGGCCCATGGCATCGTTGACGTCCTTGAAGTTGTCCAGGTCAACAAACAGCACCGCCAGGCGGTCCCCATCGGCACGGGCGGCCTCCACGGCAGCCCGGGCTTCCTGCATCCAGTGCGTGCGGTTGGCCAGCCCGGTCAGGGGATCGAAGTGAGCCAGTTCCTGCAGCACTGCGTTGCTGCGTGCCAGTTCGGCGGTGCGCTCGTCCACCAGGCGCTCGGTGCGCCGGGCCTGCCCGGTGAACACCAGCAGGAACATGCCCAGCATTGCCACAGCCACCAGGCTGACCGTCAGCACGCCCCACGCCGTCCAGCTGCGGGAGCGACTCTCGAACACGGGGCCGGACGCCACCTGGAACAGCCAGGTGCGACCACCGAACTCCACCGGTTTGGAGCTGAAGAATCGCGAATTCTTGGCATCCAGGCCGCTGCAGCCTTCCGCGCCCGCCAAACGCTGGTTTTGCAGGGTGGCCGATGGATCGAGAAGACACAAAGCGAGGTAGGACGGCTCATTGCCCTCCAGTGCCGAGGCCAGCACATCGTCCATGCGGAACACGGCGGACACCAGTCCCATCAACGGCGTGGGCGACAAGGGCATGCTGCTGACTTGCGGATAACGAGCCGCCTGGTACAGCACCACGCCCCGCTGTTCCTTGGTTTCCTGCACCAGACGGATGGGGTCGGTCACCTGCGGCATCCGCGATGCCATGGCCCGGTTGGCGGCGTCGGCCGTGGCAGGCAGGGACAGGATGTTGAGCCCCAGGACCGAGCGGTTGGTTTCCAGAGGCTCCACGAACCGAATCGGCAAGTAGCGTTCGGAGGGCGGTGCCAGAAACGTTTCCCCGGTGACGCGCCGGCTTTTGAGCACATAAGGTTCGCCCAGTGCCTCGGTGGCCGATTGCTCGAACCGCGCACGATCGGCATGCCGCAACCACGGACTCCAGCCAAAATTCTGCGTCCCGTCGTAGCGTTGCAACCAGATGCTGGTGGCCAGTCGGAATTCTTCAGGGTCGCTGCCGCCCACCAGTTCCATGAGGCGGGTGACGGCCATCACGGCATCGGTCTGGGCGTTCAGGCGGCGCTGCAAGCGCTCGGTCATCAAACCGGATTCCTGCTCGAACCGCTGACTGAGGTTGTCCTGTTCTGCCCGCTGGATTTGGAAAAACGCCGTGCCGACCACCACCAAGGCGGCCAGCATTGGCAGTGCCACGGTTTTCAGGCGAGGCCTCCAGGCCTGAGAGGGTTGTCCAAAAGCCGCCAGCATCAAAGGGGTGAACAGCAGGGCCCCCAGGGTGTCGCCTTGCCACCAGGTCCACCAACTGAACCAGGCATCCGCCTGAGGAATCACCCCACCGTACACCAGGGCTGGCACAGAAAGCGTGGCATTGAGCAATTGCCCGGCTGGCACCAGCACCAGCAAAAACAGCATGGTGCGCCGTGCGTTGTCAAATTCGCCCGGGTAGCCAACCCAATGCCGCACAGCCCACGCGGTGGCACCGGCCTGCACTGCCGCCCCGATGGGCGAGACCAAGAGCGTCCAAGGCAACTCGGTCACACCCGCCATGCCACTGGCCAGCCACTGAACACCGAACGAACCCAACGCAACACCCACCAGCGCGGGCCAACCAAACACCAAAGCTGCGCCCAGTGCGATGCCCGCGGGCACGAAGACCAGCGACACAAAATAGGGCGGCAAAGCCATCTTGAGCGACAGCCACCCGGTGAACACATAAGCGATGGCCACCAGCACAGGTGGGGCCAGGACAGTCAGTCGCATGAAACAGGGGGTACGTGTGTGGTGAGGTTGCAGCAACGAGCGGACATTGCCCAAGACTGTAACGCCTACGCATGGCGACGCAAATGGTGGTCCGAACCAGCGCTGGATTGACAGGAACACCCGACGTGTCCGTGGATGAACACCTGCGGCAGCGCACCCGCCGCACGCATGACCGTCAACCTGCCGTTGAACGCTGCAACCGCACCAAATGTCCCAGCGGCAGCGGGCCTGCGGCCTTCACCTCACCCAACGAAAAGCTGGTGTGCAGGTCTTTCACGTTGGGCAGGTTGATGAGGCTCTGGAGGGCAAAGCGCGAAAAACCGTCCAGGTCTTGCGCCACCACTTGCAATTCAAACGTGCCATTGCCGCTGATGTAGTGGCAGGAAATCACCTCGGGCAACCGCCGGATGGCCTCTTCCAGTTGGCGGGTGGCGTCTCCGGTGTTTCGCTCGGCATCCACACGCACAAAGGCCAGCACGCCCAGACCCATTTTCCGGCGGTCGAGCTCGGCGCGGTAACCCAGGATGAAACCAGCTTCCTCCAATGCACGCACACGGCGCCAACACGGGGCCGCCGACAAGCCCACCCGGCTGGCCAGCTCGGCATTGGTCAGGCGTCCGTCCTGCTGCAATTCTTGCAGGATGGCGAGGTCAAACTTATCAAGTGTTTCCATGAACTGATTATGGCGAAAGCTTCTTTCGCCGAGGGGTATTTTTTGGGCATGAAACGCAAACACCTGTCGCAGCCTTCACCCTACACTTTCGCCCCAGACCAAGGAGACACCCATGAACGCCCCACTGCCCGAACACCTGCGCCAAGCCCTGGCCTCTGTGAGCCTGGACGACAAATACAGCCTGGAACGGGGGCGGGCCTTCATGAGCGGGGTGCAAGCGCTGGTGAAACTCCCCATGCTTCAGCGTCAGCGCGATGCCTTGGCAGGGAAAAACACCGGCGGCTTCATCAGCGGCTACCGGGGCTCGCCATTGGGTGGGTATGACCAGGCGCTACAAAAGGCAGCAACACACCTGAAGGCACAGAACATCGTGTTCCAGCCGGGCGTGAACGAAGAACTGGCCGCCACCGCGCTGTGGGGCACGCAGCAACTGGGGTTTGCGCCCCCTGGCAGCAACAAGTTCGACGGTGTGTTTGGCATCTGGTACGGCAAAGGGCCAGGTGTGGACCGCTGCAGCGACGTGTTCAAACACGCCAACATGGCAGGTACCACGCCCTGGGGTGGCGTGCTGGCGGTGGCGGGCGACGACCACATCAGCAAGAGCTCTACCGCAGCGCACCAGAGCGATCACATCTTCAAGGCCTGTGGCCTGCCGGTGTTTTTCCCGTCCAACGTACAGGAAATCCTGGATCTGGGCCTGCATGCGCTGGCCATGAGCCGCTTTGCCGGCGTATGGGCGGGCATGAAAACCATCCAGGAAATTGTCGAGTCCAGCGCCACGGCCGACGTCTCGCCGGAACGGGTGCAGATCGCGTTGCCAGACTTCCCCATGCCGCCCGGTGGTGTGCACATCCGATGGCCCGACCACCCGCTGGACCAAGAAGCCCGCTTGTTTGACCACAAGTGGTACGCCGCACTGGCCTACATCCGGGCCAACCGGCTGAACCACAACGTCATCGAAGGTCCGGCGGACCGCCTTGGCATCATGGCCAGCGGCAAGGCCTACAACGACACCCGCCAGGCCCTGGCCGACCTGGGGTTGGACACCGCCACCTGCCAGCGCGTGGGCCTGCGCCTGCACAAAGTGGGCGTGGTGTGGCCGCTGGAGGCGCAAACCACCCGCGAGTTCGCCACCGGCCTGCGAGAAATCCTGGTGGTGGAAGAAAAGCGCCAGGTCATCGAGTACCAATTGAAAGAAGAGCTCTACAACTGGAGAGCGGATGTGCGGCCGCAGGTCCTGGGCAAGTTCAACGAGGTGGATGGCGACTTTTCGGGTGGGGAATGGAGCATGCCCAACCCCAGCGGCAACACCCTGCTGCGCGCCAATGCAGATCTGTCTCCCGCATTGATCGCCCGCGCCATCGCGCAACGCCTGAAAAAGCTGGGCGTGCCCGACGACGTGGCCGCCCGCATGGATGCGCACCTGGCACTGCTCGATGCCAAAGACCGCGCCATGACCACACTGGCCGTGCCCACCGGTGCCGAGCGCCAGCCGTGGTTCTGCTCGGGTTGCCCGCACAACACCAGCACCAAAGTGCCGGAAGGCTCGCGTGCCATGGCGGGCATTGGTTGCCATTACATGTCCATCTGGATGGACCGCGCGACCGTGGGCTTCACCCAGATGGGCGGCGAAGGCGTGCCATGGGTGGGCCAGGCGCCGTTCTGTAACGACACCCACATGTTCGCCAACCTGGGCGACGGCACCTACTTCCACAGCGGCCTGCTGGCCATTCGCCAGAGCATTGCCGCCGGGGTGAACATCACCTACAAGCTGCTCTACAACGATGCCGTGGCCATGACGGGCGGCCAGCAGGTGGGTGAACGAGCCGAGGGCCACTCGGTGCTGCAGATTCAGAAAAGCCTCACCGCCGAAGGCGTGAAAGCGCTGTGCATCGTCACGGACGAACCCGACAAATACGACGGCGTGGCGCTGGAGCCGGGCGTGACAGTTTTCCACCGTGACGAACTCGACCGCGTGCAGCGCCAGTACCGGGAAATCACGGGCACCACGGCCATTATTTATGACCAGACCTGCGCCACCGAAAAACGCCGCCGCCGCAAGCGCGGCACCCTGGCCACGCCCGACACCACGGTGGTCATCAACGACGCCGTGTGCGAAGGCTGCGGCGACTGCGGCGTGCAAAGCAACTGCCTGAGCATCGAGCCGCTGGAAACCGAGTTCGGCCGCAAGCGCACCATCAACCAGAGCAGCTGCAACAAAGACCTGAGCTGCGTCAAAGGCTTTTGCCCGAGCTTTGTCACCGTGCAGGGCAAGCCCAAAAAGAAAACCTCTGCGGGTGCGGGGGTGGGGTTTCCCCACTCGCAACTGCCGGAACCTGCCGCAACCCCTCTGACACAGGTCTGCGGCATGGTGGTGGCCGGTGTTGGCGGCACGGGGGTGATCACCATCGGGCAGCTGCTGGGCGTGGCTGCGCACATGGAAGGTAAGGGCATCGTCACGCAAGACGCGGCAGGCCTGGCACAAAAAGGCGGTGCCACCTGGAGCCATGTGCTCATTGGCCCCGACCAAAGCAGCATCCACACCACCCGAGTGGGCCAGGCTGCCGCCGATCTGGTGCTGGGCTGCGACCCCCTGGTGGTGGCCAGCAAAGACACCCTGCTGCGCTTGCAAGCCGGGCGCACGCGGGTGGTGCTCAACAGCCACAGCGCTCCGACGGCGGCGTTTGTGAAGAACGGCAGCTGGGACAACCCGTCCGATGGCTGCGTGGCCGCCATCTCGCAGGCCGTGGCACCCAATGACCTGGGCCTGTTCAACGCAGAAGCCATGGCCCGCGCCTTCATGGGTGACACGCTGTATGTCAACCCCATGGTGCTGGGCTACGCCTGGCAAAAGGGCTGGATTCCGCTCACACGCGCCGCGTTGATGCGCGCCATCGAACTCAATGCCGTGGCGGTGGATGCCAACAAGGTCGCGTTCGAGTGGGGCCGGCAGGCCGCACACGACTGGCCTGCCGTCCAACGGCTGCTGGCCCCCACCCACACCGTGACATTGCACAAGCGCGAAACGCTGGAACACATCGTGTCCCGCCGGGTGGAATGGTTGACCGCCTACCAGAACGCGGCCTACGCCGACAGCTATCGGCAACTGGTGGCCCAGGTTCAAGTTGCAGAGGCGCCGCTGGGAAAAACCAGCCTGACCGAGACCGTGGCACGCAACCTGGCCAAACTCATGGCCTACAAAGACGAATACGAAGTGGCCCGCCTGCACACACAGGCGGCTTTTCACGACAAGCTGGAGAGCATGTTCGAGCCCGGCTACCGCCTCAACTACCACCTGGCCCCGCCGCTGCTGGCGAAAACCAACGACAAGGGCGAACTGGTCAAACAAAAGTATGGCCCCGCCATGCTCACCGGGTTCAAGCTGCTGGCCCCGCTCAAAGCCTTGCGCGGCACTGCCTTCGATGTGTTCGGCCGCACCGCGGAGCGCCGCAGCGAGCGCCAGTTGGTGGCCGACTACCGCAGCACTGTGACCGAATTGCTGACCGGGCTGAACGCAACGAACCATGCCCTGGCGCTGGAATTGGCCCAAGTGCCGGATGCGATCAAAGGTTTTGGCCACGTGAAGGAACGCAACCTTCGCGCCGCCCGCGAGCGCTGGAACGCGCTGCTGACCCAGTGGCGCAACCGCTCGGAATAAATATGAACTTTTTAGGCCACCAGCGCTCTACTAAACTGGTTTTATAACTACTGTTTTTGTTCGACTGGGTGTCCTTTCAAGTCCTATCCCCCTCACCCCGAGTGGGCTGTCAGGGTCTGAAAAATGCTCGTCAGCCTACAATTGCGGGTTGTTCGCGCGCCCGAGCCGCGTGCTGTTTGCCTTTAACGGAGTTGTCTGTGTTCATTTCTTCTGCCTTCGCCCAAACCGCCGCCGCTGGCGACACCCAGAGCACGCTCATGGGCATGCTGCCGCTGGTGCTGATGTTTGTGGTGCTGTATTTCGTGATGATTCGCCCCCAGATGAAAAAGGCCAAAGAGCACAAGGCCATGGTCGAAGCGCTGGCCAAAGGCGACGAGATCGTGGTGGCTGGTGGCATGCTGGGCAAAATTGCCAAGCTGGGCGAGACCCACATCCACGTGGAAGTGGCCAACGGGGTTGAAGTTCAGTTCCAGCGCTCTGCCGTGGTCCAGGTGCTGCCCAAGGGCACTGTCAAATAAAGTTCCCCGGCCTGACTGTCGCAATGGCGGCGCAGACACCCACCCGGAATCCGACCGGGCCACTGGGGTCTCGCCGCCTTTGATGTTTTTGAAAATGGTGCCTTCTTCATGAACCGTTATCCCATCTGGAAGTACGTGGTCATCGTGGTCATGCTGCTTGTGGGCAGCATTTACAGCTTGCCCAACCTGTTTGGCGAGGCCCCTGCCGTGCAGGTGTCCTCTGCCAAAGCCACTTTGAAAGTAGACAGCGCCACACTCACAAAAGTAGAGCAGGCGCTGAAAGCCGGAAATCTTGAGTCTGCGTTGGTTCAGATGGACGGCAACTCCGTCAAGGCCCGCTTCAACGACACGGACACCCAACTCAAGGCCCGTGATGCGCTGGAAAAGGCCTTCAACCCCGATCCCGCCAACCCAACCCACACAGTGGCGCTGAACCTGCTGCCCCGCACCCCCGCCTGGCTGCAGGCCTTCCACGCCAACCCGATGTACCTGGGACTGGACCTGCGCGGTGGTGTGCATTTCCTGCTCCAGGTGGACATGCAGGGTGCGCTCACCAAAAAAGCCGAGGTGTTCGCAGGCGATGTGCGCCTGGCCTTGCGCGAAAAAGGCATTCGCCACGGTGGCGTACAACGCAATGGGCAAGCCTTGGAGCTCAAACTGCGCGATGCAGCCACAGCACAGCAAGCCAAGAACCTGCTGCAAGACCAGTTTGCCGACCTATCAGTAGCCGAGGCAACCGACGGCACAGACATCCGGTTGACGCTGACCATCAAACCTGAAGCCGCGCGCAAGGTGCAGGACCAGGCGCTGAAGCAGAACATCACCACCCTGCACAACCGCATCAACGAACTCGGCGTGGCAGAACCCATCATCCAGCAACAGGGCGCAGATCGCATCGTGGTGCAATTGCCTGGCGTGCAAGACACAGCCAAAGCCAAAGACATCCTGGGCCGCACAGCAACGCTGGAACTGCGCATGGTGGACGAAAGCAGCGAAGGCCGTGCAGCCGAGTCCGGCAGTGGGGCGGTGCCGTTTGGCTCGGAACGACACCTGGACCGCGATGGCCGGCCCGTTATCACCAAACGCCAGGTGGTGCTGACCGGCGAAAACCTGACCGACGCCCAGGCCGGATTCGACGGCCAGACCCAGGAAGCCGCCGTGCACCTGACGCTGGACGCCAAGGGTTCGCGCATCTTCAGGGACGTGACCCGTGACAACATTGGCAAACGCATGGCGATCCTGCTGTTTGAAAAGGGCAAGGGCGAGGTGGTGACAGCCCCCGTGATACGCGGCGAAATCGGCGGCGGCCGGGTGCAGATCTCTGGCAGCATGTCCACGGCGGAAGCATCGGATACAGCCCTCTTGCTGCGGGCAGGCTCGCTGGCTGCGCCCATGGAGATCATCGAAGAGCGGACCATCGGCCCCAGCCTGGGTGCCGAAAACATTGCCAAAGGCTTCAACAGCGTGACCTGGGGCTTTTTGGCGGTGGCGGCCTTCATGTGTGTGTACTACATGCTGTTTGGCGTTTTTTCCAGTGTGGCCCTGGCCTTCAACCTCGTGTTGCTGGTGGCCATTCTGTCCATGTTGCAGGCCACGCTGACCCTGCCCGGCATGGCGGCCATGGCGCTGGCGCTGGGCATGGCGATCGATGCCAACGTGCTGATCAACGAACGCGTTCGGGAAGAGTTGCGCAACGGCGTGTCACCCCAGGCCGCCATCCATGCGGGCTACGACCGCGCCTGGGGCACCATCCTCGACTCCAACATCACCACCCTGATCGCAGGCGTGGCCCTGTTGCTGTTTGGTTCAGGTCCGGTGCGTGGATTTGCCGTGGTGCATTGCATCGGCATCCTGACCTCAATGTTCTCGGCCGTGTTCTTCTCTCGCGGGCTGGTCAACCTGTGGTACGGACGACAGAAAAAACTCAAGAGCGTGTCCATCGGCACCGTGTGGAAACCTGAGGCCTCGACCTCTACCGCCACAGTGGCCAAGACCGACTGACTGGAAACACCATGGAACTGTTCAAGATACGCAAAGACATCCCGCTGATGCGGCATGCACTGGTGCTCAACGCTTTTTCGTTCATCACCTTTGTGGCAGCGGTTTTTTTCCTTTTCTCGAAAGGGCTGCACCTGTCCGTGGAATTCACTGGCGGCACGCTGGTGGAGGTGGCTTACCAGCAACCGGCCGATGTCAACCGCGTGCGCGAGGTGGTGGCAAAACTGGGTTACACGGATGTGCAGGTGCAGAACTTTGGCACGTCCCGTGACGTGCTGGTGCGCCTGCCCCCCTTGGCGGGACAGTCATCCGGGCAACAAAGTGAAGCGCTGATGGCCGCACTCGCTGCCGACAACGGCGAAGTGGCTTTGCGCCGCACCGAGTTTGTGGGCCCTCAAGTGGGCAAGGAGCTCGCTCAGGACGGCTTGACTGCACTGGCGCTGGTGGTGGTCGGCATCATGATTTATCTGGCGTTTCGCTTCGAGTGGAAGTACGCCGTGTCAGCGATCATCGCCAACTTGCATGATGTGATCATCATTCTGGGCTTTTTTGCGTTCTTCCAGTGGGAGTTTTCACTGCCAGTGCTGGCCGCCGTGCTGGCAGTGCTGGGCTACTCAGTGAACGAATCTGTGGTGATTTTTGACCGCATCCGTGAAACTTTCCGCAAACAGCGCAAGATGAACACGGTTCAAGTGATCGACCACGCCATCACATCCACCATCAGCCGCACGATCATCACCCACGGTTCCACACAGATCATGGTGTTGTCGATGCTGCTGTTTGGCGGGCCAACGCTGTTTTATTTTGCATTGGCCCTGACCATTGGTATTCTGTTCGGCATCTATTCGTCCATCTTCGTGGCGGCTGCCGTGGCCATGTGGCTCGGCATCAAGCGCGAAGACCTGATCAAGCCGGACAAGCGTGAAGGCAATCCCGACGACCCGAACCACGGGGCATCGGCCTGATGCCACTCGCTTTCCCGGCGCTGTGCGTTGTGCGGTGTTTCTGACCCTGTTTTATTCGTGGCAACTTCACCAGCCCTGACAGCCTTGGCCCACGCCACCCGCCAGCGTTTTTGTTCGCAGGTCGGATTGCTGCTGCCCAAAGTCTGCCAGGACGTGCGTGACCACCTGAACAACCAACTGGACAGTGCCCGGGCGGTGCGCGACATGCAAGCCGCGCGTGACGCACTGACTGAGTTCGACCAGATGTCCCGCACCTGGATCGACGGCGTGCGCGCAGCGCTCCAGCAGAACCTGCAACAGCGCAACTCTGCGTCCGCAGGGCACACAGTACCGGGACGCCTGGAACTGTTGGCCACAGAGGCGGTTGAAGACCAGTTGCTGGGTTCCAAGCTGGCCCTGTCCATCCATGACGGGGTAAGCCAAGCCTGGGCCGATTTGCGCCAGAGGCTGCTGTTCACCGACGGCCGGACCGAACTACTGAGCACGGATGTCGTGCGCCCTGAAACCCTAGGCCGCGTCATGCTGGAAGAATGGGTGCACGCAGGATTGTCCCGCGAGAGCTGGAAGATGCTCACGCCGGTCATTCACCGCAGCCAGAGCCAGAAAATGTCGGCAGCCTACGAAGAGGCGAACCGCTTTCTGGTAACCAATGGGGTGATGCCTGAGATCCAACTCAAGCACTCGATCCGAAAGTCGCCCGGAGAGGACACCCCAGGCGGCGCCTATCCCAGCACAGCACGCAACACCTTGGCCATGCCTGTGTCAGGCAACAAACCCAGCACGGCGTTTGCACCCACCGCTCATCTCAGCGACATGGGACGGGCGGGCGGCTCACACACCGAGGTCTGGAGCAAGGCGCGACATCAAGCCCAGGAACTGATGGGCAGGTTGAAACGTTTGCTGGTGGACCGAGGAGGGGTGCCGGTGGGCACGGGTACGGGAGGTGAGTCGACGATCCGTCACCAACCGTCTCCGGGCTTGCAGGCCATGCTGAACGACAGCCAACTGCGCGGCTTTGCACAAGTCGGAGACGAGCAAGACCTGCACTTCAGCGGTGACATGGTGCGCCAGGTCCAGCAAGCCACCGAACTGGTGCGCATGCGCAGCACCGAGCTGAAGCAAGCCGCGCAAACACCCAATGAAAAAGCCACCATCGAAGTGGTGGCCCTGATGTTCCAGAGCATCCTGGCGGAAGACCGCATCCAGCCGTCCTTGCGCATCTGGTTCGCACGTTTGCAAATCCCTGTCTTGCGTGTGGCGTTGGCAGAGCCAGACTTTTTCAGCTCGATGCAGCACCCCGCACGGCGCCTGATTGACCGCATGGGTTCCTGCGCTCTCGGTTTCGATGCAGCACTGTCCGACGTCAGCGCTCAGGCACTAGAGGCCGAGGTCCGGCGCATCGTGCAGGTCATCGAGCAATACCCTGAGACCGGGCGTCGCGTGTTCCAGCTGGTGTTTGACGAATTCCAGAAATTCCTGGCCGCACACCTTCAGGCCTTGGGTCCTGCCGGCAAACTTGTGACCGTGGCTCAGCAGGTGGAGCAAAAAGAAACACTGGCCGTGCAGTACACCATCGAGTTGCGCAAGCTGCTCAACGACATGCCCGTGCGTGATGAGATACGCGACTTCCTGTTCAAGGTGTGGGCCGAGGTGCTGGCTGTGTCCACCGTCAAACTCGGCGCCAAACACGCCGAAATGGCATTGCTCAAGCAAACGGCCTGTGACCTGCTGTGGGCCGCGAGTGCAAAACCCACACGTGCCGAACGGGCCCAGGCGATCTCCCAGTTGCCAGGCCTGCTGGCCCGCCTGCGCAAAGGCATGGCCTTGCTGGGACTCGATCTGCCGACGCAGGAAGCCCACATCAAGTTGTTGAGCGACATCATGGCAGACGCATTCATGTCTCGCACCGACAGCATCCCGGCCGCGCAACTTGCCGAGGTCACCAAGAACCTGTCAGCGCTCGAAAACTTCCTGCCTCAGGACGGGGTGGGCGATCTGGAGCTGGATCAGGAAAGCATCGAAATGATCACGGGCGTGGACGCCTCCAACATCGAAGTGATCACGACTGGAGGCACGCAAGCGGGCGAAGCCAGCCGTGGTTGGGCACAGGAGCTCCAACTCGGCGCGTGGTTTCAGCTGGACCACAACGATTCGATCAACCAAGTCCAACTCGCTTGGCGCAGCCAGCGCGGCCAACTATGTTTGTTCACCACGGTCCACCAGCGCTGTTTTTTGATCCAAACCACGCGGGTTGCCGCCTACCTGCAAGCGGGATTGCTGGTGCCGGCTGAAAAAGAAACGCTCACCGTGCGAGCGACGCGTGCGGCACTCGAAAAACTCGAAGCCAACCCCGAACGCCTGCTTCACTGAGTGCACCAGCCAGCCCAAAGGCTGGCCAATTGCTGAGACCGTCAGGCCCGCACCAACCGCTGGAACAGCCCCCCGTGCGCACGGGACACGAGCCCTTCCAGTTCAAGCTCCAGTAAACAAGCCTGCAGTTGAGCGGTTTCCCAGCCGGTTCGCGCCTGCAATGCATCGAGCCCCACGGGGTCAAGTCCCATCGCATCCAGCAGCCGCGACTCATCGGCAGACAGACTCGGCAACTGCACATCCGCAACCGGTGACCCCGTGGCCGCAGCGGGTGGCACAACGTCAAAACGTAAGTCTTCAAGCACGTCCTGTGCCGATTCGACCAATTTGGCGCCTTGCCGGATCAGCGCATGACACCCCTTGGCCTGGGTGGCGTGGATGGAACCTGGGATGGCAAACACCTCGCGCCCCATCTCTGCTGCCAGGCGCGCTGTGATCAGCGACCCCGAAGCCAACGCAGCCTCCACCACCAGCGTGCCCTGGCTCACTCCCGCAATGATGCGGTTGCGCTTGGGAAAATTGGCAGCGGTTGGTGCAGTACCCAGCACAAACTCGCTCAGCACCAGGCCATGCTCGGCAATGCGGTGCGCAAGCGCCAGGTGACGCCGCGGGTACACCCTGTCCAGCCCCGTGCCAACGACTGCAATGGTGGCACCGCCGGCATCCAACGCACCGCTGTGCGCCGCACCGTCAACACCCAGGGCCAGCCCTGAAACGATACAGACACCCGCAGCAGCAAGCACCTGGGCAAAGTCGTGGGCATTCTGTTCACCCTGCGGCGTGGGATTGCGGCTGCCCACGACCGCCAACCGCTGGGGATGCTGCAGCAACTCCAGTGCTCCCATCGCAAACAGCACGATGGGTGGGTCGGCAGTTTCGAGCAACTCGGTTGGGTAACCTGGGTCTGCCAAGGTCAGGAGGTGGTGATCGGGGCTCAGGTTCAACCAGGCGCAGGTTTGCGCCCACTGCGCCTCAAACCCCTCGGGCAGGCGCTGCAGTGCATTGGCTTGCGCTGCACTGACCACCTGGCGCACCACCGTCTCGGGTTGAGCGAACACCTGGCTGGGCATTCCGAATGCGGCCAGTAATTTGCGTGCGCCGCTGTCGCCCACGCCATGGGTCAGGCGCAATCGCAGCCACGCGGCCAATTCGGCATCGTCACGGTCCACCACCCAAGCCCTTGCGTCAGGGGTTGGTGAAGCGGTCTCCCACTTTCACACCATCGCTGATTTGCAATACCAGCCCGTAGGAGACCTTTTCGAACACGCGAAACACGACCATCAACCCATTGCGCTCAGATGGCAGTTTGATGGTGGCCCGGCGCTCGTCCGTGCGGTCCTGCAGGCGCTGGCCGTCTTTGAGGACAGCCAGCACATGCCCAGGGGCCATGCCGTGCTGCGTACCCCGGTTGATGGCCACCACTTGATTTTGGCCCGCGTAATTGACGGCATTGCCATAGACCGACACGATCTGACCCGACTGATCTTGCTCGGGTGCACGGGGCACAAACAGGCTGAAGTCGCGAGGCGGCTCGGGCAACATGCGATCACCGGCCCGGATTTCTTCCTTGGTGGCGGTGATGTCCACTGTGGCAGGCACGATTTCGGCCTCCAGCTTGCCATCCTTGCCAGGCACCTGGTTGAGTTGCTCTGCCCTGGCCAGACGCACGCGCCCAACGTACTGAGCTTCGAAGCCCAGCACCTCGCCTGTGGTGGGGTCTTTCAGGGGCGTTGCGCTGCGAAACACCCTGAAATCGCGGGGACTGCCGCGCTCCATGGTCAGGGCGCCCTCGCCATCAGCCCCCATCAAGGAGCGCGCGTAAGCGCGGTCACCGCGGCTGAGGAGGACACGCCCTTCCTGGGCAGCCACCAGGCGCGGGGCCTGAGAGAACTCTACGTCGTTGACCACTTGAGCTTCTGTCAGAAAGGGCTCGATCAATTGCATGGAAATAGGCGGGATCGCCGATTCGCTGAGCGCCTCATAGCGAGTGCGTGGAGCAACCCGCACGGTGGGCACGCCACCTTCATCGCCAGCCAGACGCAACAGCGCCCGGCCACTTGACGTGTCCAGCACCAGCACCTGGCCCGGATAAATGCGGTGCGGGTTGCGGATGTCGTTCAGGTTCATGCCCCACAACTCGGGCCAGCGCCAGGGGCTGCGCAGAAACAGGCCCGATATCGCCCACAGCGTGTCACCCCGCACAACGGTGTGGCGTTCGGGCGCATCAGGGGCCAGCTCGCTGAGGGCCACGCCCGCTTGCGCCACCTGGTTGGCTGTTGCCCGTTGCTGGGGTGTGATGGGGAAATTCTGGGCCACTGCCGCTGTGGGCAGCAGCGCGACGGCCGCCAGCCCGCAAACCAGCGCTGGCTTCAGCACGAGTGCACGCGACAGACCGGACAAAAACCCCGGACGCAGCGAGGTGGGGCCCGACGCATCGGGAGGCGTGACAGCAAAAATGCGGGGCATTGCGTTCATGTTTTCCGGGTGAAAAGTCTTTTGATTTTGCGCGCAAGCCCTTGATTGGGCAACACAACCACGCCTTGGCGCACCAGCGGTTTTCCAAAAGTGGCGAAAATACCGACATCCCGTTCGCCCCCCGGGCCCTGCCACTCGTGGGGCCTTGTTGCTTTTGATGCCAGCCATGCCCATTTTGCACATCTTGCGCTACCCCGATCCACGCTTGCATACCGTGGCCAAACCCGTGCCTGCCGTGGGACCCGACATCCAGCCGCTCATCGACAGCATGTTTGAGACCATGTACGAAGCCAGTGGAATTGGGTTGGCCGCCACACAGGTGGATGTTCACCAGCGGCTGGTGGTGATCGATGTGAGCGAAGGCCGAGACCAGCCCCTGGTGCTGATCAACCCCGAGATCGTCTGGGCCAGCCCCGATTGGCACAAAAGTGACGAAGGCTGCCTTTCGGTGCCTGGCATTTACGACGGCGTGGAGCGCTCGGTGGCCGTGCGCGTGGAGTCACTGGACCGCCACGGCAAACCCCAGACCATTGAGGCCGACGGCCTGCTGGCCGTGTGCATCCAGCATGAACTCGACCACCTGATGGGCAAGGTGTTCGTGGAATACCTCTCACCGCTCAAGCGCAACCGCATCAAAACCAAACTCAACAAAGAGCTGAAAGACGAACGCTCGGCACACGACCTGGGTGGGCGACGCTGATGCCCGCTGGTCGTGCAAACGGCCTTCGGGTGGCGTTTGCGGGCACACCCGAATTCGCAGCCGTGGCACTGATCCGGCTGCATGCGGCCGGTTTTCACGTGCCACTGGTGCTGACCCAGCCGGACCGCCCGGCGGGGCGGGGCATGAAGCTGCAGGCCTCGCCCGTCAAGCAGTTTGCTGTGGAACACCACATACCCGTGGTCCAGCCCCACAGCCTGCGGCTGGACGGCAAGTTCCCCGACGATGCCGCTGCAGCGCAAGCGGCTCTGCAAGCGGCTGCCCCTGACGTGCTCGTGGTGGCCGCCTATGGATTGATCTTGCCGCAATGGGTGCTTGACCTCCCGAGGCTGGGGTGCATGAACATCCACGCATCGCTGCTGCCTCGCTGGCGTGGTGCTGCGCCCATCCACCGGGCCATCGAAGCGGGAGACGCCCAGACAGGCATCACCATCATGCAGATGGACGCAGGCTTGGACACCGGCGACATGCTGGTGCACGAACGGCTGGCCATCGCCGCCACCGACACCACCGCCAGCCTGCACGACCGGCTGGCCACGCTGGGTGGTCGGCTGATGGTGGAAGTGTTGGAAATGGCCGCCTGCGGGGGCCTTCACCCCGTGCTGCAGCCTGCCGAAGGCGTGACCTACGCCCACAAGATCGACAAGTCGGAAAGCGCGGTGGACTGGCGCCACAGCGCTGCCGACATTGCAAGGCGCATCCGTGCGTTTGACCCCTTCCCCGGTGCCAGCACCACGCTGGGCACCGACACCCTCAAGCTGTGGGGCGCTGTGGTAGACGACAGCGTCGATAGCACAGAAGTTAATATCAGCAAGCGATACGGGCAAATTTTGTTCGCAAATGCATCGGGCGTGGGTGTTCAGACCGGCGAGGGCGTGCTGGTGTTGACGCACCTGCAGCGCGCTGGCGGCAAGCGCCTGCCGGCGTCAGATTTTCTGCGCGGCTGCCCCTTGAAACCAGGCATGGTGCTGGGCACCCCAGCCGACTGAGCACATGTTTTTCAAGCCCGCGTATGTCAGTCACCCCAACTACCGTGCCGGGGTGCGCGAACTTGCCAGCGTGGCCACCGGCATCGCGGCCTGGGGTTTGATGACGGGGGTGGCCATGGTCAAGTCTGGCATGAGCCCTCTGGAAGCCGTGGCCATGACACTGTGCGTGTTTGCAGGCAGCGCCCAGTTGGCCGCCATCCCGCTCATTGCGGCTGGTGCGCCGCTGTGGGTGATTCTGGCCACCGCGTTTTGTGTCAACCTGCGTTTTGTGGTGTTCTCGGCCCACCTGAGGCCTTACGTCATGCACCTGCCGCTGCGCGAGCGACTGGTCACCGGCTACCTCACGGCCGACCTGAGCTACGTGTTTTTTGCCAAGCGCTTCCCACACGCACCCAACTCAGAGACTCCGCCCGCCGAACTGCTGGCCCAGCAAGCCTATCTGGCAGGCAACACCGGCACCAACTGGATGTCGTGGATGGTTGCCAGCATGGTGGGCATTGCGCTGGCCAATGCCATTCCCACCGAATGGGGCCTGGGCTTTGCCGGGATTCTGGCGCTGCTGGGGGTCATGCTGTCACTGGCCAGCTCTCCGCTGCGCATCGTGGCCATGGCGGTGTCGGGCGCGGCTGCGGTGATGGCCTTTGCACTCCCGCTCAAGCTCAACATTGTGGTAGCCATAGCAGTGGCGGTGGCACTGACACTGTTGCTGGACCGCCAGCGTGAGGAAACACACCATGGCTGAACTCCCCACCTTCGGGCAGACCGATGGCTGGACGTTGCTCACCATCGCATGCCTGACCGCTGTGACGGTGCTGACCCGTTGCCTGTTTTTCCTGTCAGACAAGCCCTGGACGCTGCCGCACTGGGCCCAGCGGGGCCTGCAGTACGCACCCATCGCCGCGCTGGGCGCGGTGGTCATCCCAGAGGTGGTGATGAGCCAGGGTGTGCTGATCACCACCTGGCAGGATGCGCGGGTGTTCGCCGTGATCGCCGGGGCGGCCTGGTTTTTCAAGCAGCGCGGGGTGCTCGGCACCATCGTGGTCGGCATGGCGGTGTACCTGCCGCTGCGCCTTGGGCTGGGGTGGTAAGCCATGCGCCTGCTGGTGGTGGAAGACGACCCGGGTATTGCGTCGGGTTTGCAAGCGGCGCTGAGACAGGCGGGCCATGCGGTCGACTGTGCTTGCACGCTCGCTCAGGCTTGGGCAGTGTTGACCTGCGAGCCTGTCGATGCCATGTTGCTGGACCTCACCCTGCCCGATGGCGACGGACTGGATCTGCTGCGCAAAATCCGCCACAGGCCGGTGGGACTGCTCAGCGGCGGGAGCCCGGACCTGCCCCGGCCCGACCTGCCCGTGCTCATCATGACCGCACGGGATGCCGTGCCCGATCGCATTACTGGCCTGGACGGCGGGGCCGACGACTACCTGACCAAACCCTTTGACGTGGACGAGATGCTGGCCCGACTGCGGGTGGCCATGCGCCGCGCAGCTGGCCGAGCCAGCCCGCTCGTCACCCATGGCGACGTGTCGCTCAACCCCGCCACCCGCACAGTCGAAAAAGCCGGACAGCCCGTGGTGCTGGGTGCACGCGAGTTCAGCCTGCTGCTTGCGCTGATGCAGTCCCCCGGCGAGGTGCTCGACCGGGCGCGACTGGAGGCCGCGGTGTACGGCTTTGGCGAAGAGCTCGACAGCAACGCCATCGAAGTGCACATCCACCACCTCAGGCGCAAACTGGGCGACGGCTTCATCCGCAACGTGCGAGGGGTGGGCTATTTCCTCGCTCGCGACACCGGTACATGAACACCGCCGCGCCGCCGGCACGAACGCCTCTGTGGCGGCACTTGTGGATGTGGACGCTGGTGGCCATGGCCGCTACCTGGGCCACGCTGGCAGGTGTCGCGTACTACACGGGGCTGCACGAAGCCGATGAAATCAGCGACGGGCAACTGGTGGCGTCGGCACACCTTTGGCTCAGCCTGCCCACGCTGCCAGCCCACACCCTCCCGGCCCACATCGGCGGCCTCAAGCCCGAGAAACACGGCTACGAGCAGCCGCAAGCCATCATGGTCTGGCAAGACGGCGCGCTGATGCTGGACTCCCACGGCCTGGCACGCGAGTGGCCGGTGCCCGCCACACCCGGCTACCACACACAGGTGGTGATGGTGGAAGGTCAGGCGCGGCACTGGAGGCAATACACCGCCACCGACCCGCAACGCGCGCCAGGTCGCCGCGTGACCGTCGTGACCGACCTGGATGCCCGCACCGCACTGGGACGAGACATTGCGGAACACATCGCGCGCCCGGCACTGGTGGTGCTGCCACTGGTGGCGCTGCTGCTCGCCTGGGCTCTGCGCAGGGGACTGGCGCCACTGAACCGCTTGTCTGCAGACATCGACGCACTCGACCTGGCACGCCACCAGCGGCTGGACGGTCACCACCGCTTTGCCGACTTTTCCAGCACGGTGAAAGCCATCAACGCGCTGGTAGACCGGCTGGAAGCACAGGTGGAGCAGGAGCGCGCCTTCGCGTCCGACATTGCCCATGAACTGCGCACACCACTGACCGCCATCAGCCTGCACGCGCATGTGCTCAACACAAACGGCGACCACGACGCCCGTGAGGCCGCAGCACGCAGCCTGCAGCTGCAGGCCAGGCACGCTGGCGACATATTGACTCAGCTGCTGGCTTTTGCCCGCGCCCAGCGCCAGGGTGACGGCGACCTGCAACCCGTGTGCCTGGCTGAGTTGCTCAAACGGGTGGTGGCACAGCACGCCCAGGCCGCACACGACAGTGGCCACGAACTCTCCCTGGAATTGCCGCCTGATGCCACCCAATGGCACCTGCAAGGACGCCCGCTGCTGCTCGAACTGGCCGTGCGCAACCTCGTGGACAACGCGCTGCAGCACACACCGCCCGGAACGCAGGTGGAGGTCTCCCTCAGCATCAACGGCAGCAACTGGGAACTTGCTGTGAGCGATCAGACCGGCACCCCACCGGGTGAGCCGACATCCGGGCGCTCCCGGACCGCCGGCCTCGGCCTGGGGCTGCTCCTGGTGCGGCGCATCGCCAGCTGGCATGGCGCCCAGCTTGAATCGGGAGAAGCCCCTGCTCCCTGGACCAGCCGCCACGCATTGGTGTGGCCGGCCGACGCGTTAAGGTGTTCTTAACTCGGTACTACTAACCTCCCGAGCTGCGTCGGCGAGTCTGCTTGCGCACCCCGGTCAGCCCAGATTGCCTACATGCCACAGATATTGCCCTCGCGGGTATTGCCACAGCGCACCGCTCCACTGTCAGCCATCGCAGGCTTGTTCTCTTCCCCTCAAGGCTGGTCACTGACAGGGTTGGCGCTGTTGCTCGCCGTGTGGCTGGCCAGCGCTGGCAACGTTGCCTTGTGGCGGCAACTGATGGCACTGCCCGAGATATCGGGGGCCCGCGGCCTCCTGTTTGGCATCGGATTTGGGATTTGGGTGGCAGCCGTGTTGTCTGCCTTCCTGAGTGTGCTGGCCTGGCCACGGGTGTTCAAGGTGGCGGCCACGGTGCTGTTGCTCATGGCAGCTAGCGCGACGCATTTCATGATTGCGTACTCAGCGGTGATCGACCCCAGCATGATCGTCAATGTGCTGCACACCGACGCACGCGAGGTTCGGGACTTGGTATCGCCTGGCCTGTTCTTCTCGATGCTGTTTGTGGGCGTGTTGCCTGCATGGTGGCTGTGGCGGCAGCCCGTGCGACCAACGCGCTGGCAGCGTCGCCTGGGAGGCAATGCCGTGTTGCTGGTGCTGAGCCTGGCCGTGGCGGCAGGCGGACTGATGCTGATGTTTCAGGACTTTGCCTCACTCATGCGCAACCACAAACAGGTGCGCTACCTCATCAACCCACTCAACAGCGTGTACGCCCTGGGCAAAGCGGCAGCCGACACCGTGCCACGCAGCCAGCGCCCTTTGCTGCCCGTGGGCGCAGATGCGGTGTTGGGTGCGAGCTATGCCAGCCAGACCCAGGCCCCCTGGCTGGTGCTGGTGGTGGGCGAAACCGCGCGGGCAGCCAACTTTGGCCTGGGAGGCTATGCACGCGACACCACGCCGCAGCTGCGCGCCTTGCAAGCTGAAGGCGGCCTGACCTACTTCGAACAGGTGCGCTCGTGCGGCACCAACACGCAGGCATCGGTGCCATGCATGTTCTCGCACCTGGGCAAGTCAGCCTACGAGGCCAGCGACGACCGGTATGAAAACCTGCTGGATGTGCTGCACCGCGCCGGTCTGGGCGTGGTGTGGATCGACAACCAGTCGGGCTGCAAAGGCCTGTGCGACCGCATACCCAGCAAGGGCACCCGCGAGCTTGGCGATCCGATGTTTTGCAGTCAGGGCGAGTGCCTGGATGGCGTGATGCTGGGCGAAATGCAGCGCCAGCTCGATGCCATGCCTGCCGAGCGCAAGGCACGCGGCGTGGTGGTGGTGCTGCACCAGATGGGCAGCCACGGTCCGGCCTACCACCGCCGCTCGCCCGAGCAATTCAAGTCCTTTGTACCCGAATGCACGAGCAACGCGCTTCAGGACTGCACCCGCGAGGCCTTGGTCAACACCTACGACAACTCCATTCTCTACACCGACCATGTGCTGGCGCAAACGGTGGCCTGGCTCAAGCAACAGGCTGCCAGCACTGCGCTGCTGTATGTGTCAGACCATGGCGAGTCGCTGGGTGAAAACAACCTGTACCTTCACGGTCTGCCCTATGCACTGGCCCCCACCGAGCAAAAGCACGTGCCCATGCTGACCTGGCTGTCAGCCGACATGCAACGGCGCACAGGCATCCGAAACAGCTGCCTGGCAGGGCAGGCACAGACCCCCCTGAGCCACGACAACCTGTTCCACAGCGTGCTGGGCCTGATGGACGTGAACACCCGTGCATACAACCCCGCGCTGGACCTCTTCCGTGCCTGCGCCAGTTGAAGCGGCAGCCAGCACACCCCGCACCTCCCCCTGGCCCACGGTGCTGTGGGGTCTGCTGGCGGTGCTGGCATGGGATCTGTCGGGTCTGGACGTGCCGTTGGCCCAATGGGTGGGAGGGCCGAACGGTTTCCCGTGGCAGTTCCACCCCGTGTTGTCCAACGTCATGCACCAAGCGGCGCGCACCCTGGGCTGGGTGGTGTTGTGGGGCCTCACGTTGCTGGCCATCTGGCCACTGGGCCCCCTGAAACGGCTCACACCACGTGAACGCGCCGGACTGGTAGGCAGCGTCTGGACAGCGTTGGTGGTGGTGGTCGTTCTCAAAGGAATCAGCCGCACGAGTTGCCCCTGGGATCTGGAGGTGTTTGGTGGAGCAGCCCGTTATGTGTCTCACTGGGCCTGGGGGCAGCTGGACGGTGGCCCCGGGGGGTGCTTTCCGGCGGGGCATGCATCGACGGGCTTCGCGTTCGTGGCGGCACACTTCTGGCTGAAGCCCACACACCCGTCGCTGGCGCGTCGCTGGATGTGGGTTGCCCTGGCCACCGGTGCACTGCTCGGCATCAGCCAGCAAATGAGGGGCGCCCACTTCATGAGCCACACCCTGTGGACGGTTTGGCTGTGCTGGTCACTGGGCGCAGTCTTGTGGCACCTGACACATCGCAAATAAATAGCTGACATTTCATATCCATCAAGCGATGGGTGTCTTTTCCGTATATTTTTTTGATCCCATCTCCAGCAGCACCGTGTGAAGTTCGCCACAGCGTCCACAACACCACCACCGGAAACGCCCGGTGGTCACAGCTCTGGCGCGGGTTTGCCTACAATGGGCCCACCATCCCAGCCGTCCACAGCCCCCGCCACGAAAGCCCAACGTGAGTTCACCCACTGCTGCCTCGCTGACACTGCTGGCCGTTGACGACGACCCCACCACCCGCAAGCTGGTGCAGGCCGTCTTGGGCAAACAGGGCTATCGGGTACTGGTGGCAGAAAACGGCGCTTCCGGTGTGGCTGCATTCCTGGAACACCGCCCTGACCTGGTGCTGATGGACGTGCAGATGCCCGGTGTCGATGGTTTTGAAGCATGTGGACAGATCCGGCGTGTCGATCACGATGTCACCCCCATCATCATGCTCACAGGCAGCGAAGACCTCGAATCGATCGAGCGCGCCTTCACTGCCGGTGCCACCGATTTCATCACCAAGCCCATCAACTTCCCGCTGCTGGCACAACGGGTGCGCTACGCGCTGCGCAGCAGCGAACTCAACCGGGAAGTCCGTGGTACGCGCCAGCGCCAGGCATCCGCTCGCCGCATCGCGGGCCTGGGCTTCTGGGAATGGACAGTGGACACCGACAAGCTGGAATGGTCTGAAGACGGCTCCACCTTGCTGGGCCTGGACAACGAGCTGCCCACCACGCTGACCGCGCTGCTGCAATTGGTGCACCCCGGCGACCGGCTGCGCGTGCGCCAGTCGTTCGCAGCACTGGGTTTTGCGGCAGGCAAGATGGACATCGAATTCCGCCTGCCTGAGAAGGCCAGCTCGGCCGAACGCATCATCACCATGACCGGTGAGCGGGCCGACGAGACCGAACCAGGGCAGCCGGTGCGCGTGTTTGGCGCGTTCCAGAACGTGACCGATTCACGGCGCACGCAGGCGCTGGTGGACTACCTGGCGTTGCACGATGAACTCACCGGGCTGGCCAACCGGCGCATGTTCGTGCGCCAGGTGCGCGAGGTGCTGACCAGCCTCGACTTGGGCAACGACGTGGTCATGGTCTGCTGGATCGACCTGGCGCGCTTCCACCGCGTGAACGACGCACTGGGCGAGGCTGCAGGCGATGCCCTTCTGGTACAGGTGGCACAACGCATCAAGTCGATGTCCACTGGCTACGTTGGCTTGGCACGTGTGGGCGGCGATGAATTTGCCCTGGCCTTGCGCGGCGCCAACGAACAGGACGCCGAGGACAAGCTCGAACGCATCCTGCTCTCACTGGACAACCCCTTCTCCATTTACGGGCAGGAGATTTTTGTTTCCGTGTGCGCAGGTCTTGCCCTGGGGCCTCAGCACGGGCATGAGGCAGAGCAATTGCTGACACTGGCCAAAGACGCGCAGCAGCACGCCAGGGCATCCGGTTTCAAAACATCCAAAACGGGTGGCAATCTGGAAATGAACCGCTCGTTCGGTTCGCTGGATGTGGAACTGGACCTTCGCCGCGCGTTGCAAAGCGGGCAGTTTGAGTTGCACTACCAGCCCCAGCTCGCATTGCGCACGGCCTCCATCGTGGGGGTTGAGTCTCTCCTGCGCTGGAACCACCCGACACGGGGCATGGTCTCCCCCGCTCAATTCATCCCCTTATTGGAAGACATGGGGCTCATCCATGAGGTGGGGGCCTGGGTGCTGGGCGAAGCCTGCCGACAGGCGAAACTGTGGGCAGATGCCGGGACACCATTGCGCGTGGCTGTGAACCTGTCGCCCCGGCAGTTTCTGGGCAGTGATCTCAAAGACCTGATTCTGGATGCCGTCAACAGGGCCCAGGTTGATCCCAGCCTGATTGAGCTGGAAATCACCGAGAGTCTGGCCATGCAAAACCCGGACAGGGCCATCGAATTGCTGGCCAGCCTGCGCAAGCTGGGCTTCAAGGTGGCCATCGACGACTTTGGCATCGGGCACTCGTCGCTGGAATACCTGCTGCAGTTTCCCATCGACACCATCAAGATCGACCGGGCGTTTGTGAAACGCGTGACCGAGACCGAGGCCGACCGCGCCATCATCCGCGCCATCACGGCGATTGCACAGTCGCTGCAATTGACCACCATTGCCGAGGGTGTGGAAACGCAACGCCAGTGCGACTTCATGGAAGCGCTGGGCGCCACAGAAATTCAGGGTTACTTCATCAGCAAGCCGGTGCCACCGTCAGACATCGGCCCCAAACTGAGCCAGTTCGGGGCGGGCAAAGCCTGAACCGGTGGCAGTTTGCGAGGTTACAAAGGGTCAGGGCTGTGCAATGTAGGCCGTCAGCGCCTGCCGGGCCTGTGCAGCGGCTTCAGGCAGCCCAACACTCAGTTCAGCACACCGCGCCATGTCACCCTCGACGGCGGCTTTTTCAATGGATGACGCAAGCGCAGCCAGTACACGTGCGCCCATGTTGCCAGCACTGCCCTTGAGCGAGTGCGCTGCCGCACGCACGGCCAGCTTGTCTGCCCCCAAGGCTTGCTGAATGGCCGTGACCTCGCCGTCAAGCCCCTCCAGAAAGCTGTCGGCGATTTCGGCCAGAGCGTCACCCAGCATGTCTTTGAGGTCGTTCAGTGCCGCTGTGTCCAGGGTATCAGCAGGTCCGGGGGTGGTCATGAAAATCCTTGTCGATAAGGGAGTCTGCAAGAGAGTGCTTCTGTCTTGGTGCCACATTTTGACATTGCAGACCACAGGGGTGCGCCGATTCGTAACTCAACAGTAACGAATCAAACCGATAATTGAAACGAAGTTACATCTATAACGTTGGGTGGAGAGCTCCACCCACAACATTAAACGGAGACACACATGCCACGCGCCACCAAAATTGTTGCCACCCTGGGCCCTGCGTCCAACTCACCCGAAATCCTGGAAGCGATGATCCGCGCCGGTGTGAACGTGGTGCGACTGAACTTCTCTCATGGCACCGCACAGGACCACATCAACCGGGCCAACATGGTGCGTGATGCGGCACAGCGTGCCGGCACCGAAGTGGCCATCATGGCCGACCTGCAAGGCCCGAAAATCCGCGTGGGCAAATTTGCCGAAGGCAAAGTCATGCTGGAGAACGGCGCGGCCTTTGTGCTGGACGCTGCCCGCACGGAGTTGGGGGATGAACACGGCGTGGGACTGGACTACAAAGAGCTGCCCCGAGACGTGAAGCCAGGCGACATGTTGCTGCTCAACGATGGCCTGATCGTGATGAAAGTGGAGGCCGTCAAAGGACTGGCCGTGCACACCACCGTGGTGATGGGCGGTGAACTGTCCAACAACAAGGGCATCAACAAACAGGGGGGCGGCCTCACCGCACCAGCCCTGACGGGTAAAGACATGGAGGACATCAAAACCGCCATGGCGCTGCGGGCTGACTATGTGGCCGTGAGCTTTCCCAAAAACGCCACTGACATGGAACTGGCCCGCCAACTGTGCAATGTGGCTGCGCCGGACGGACACCGAGCCGGGCTGATTGCCAAGATCGAACGCGCCGAGGCCATCCCTGAGCTGGAAAACATCCTGCGCGCCAGCGACGGCATCATGGTCGCGCGCGGCGACTTGGCCGTGGAAGTCGGTAACGCCGCTGTACCTGCCCTGCAAAAACGCATGATCAAGCTGGCGCGTGAGCACGACAAAGTGGCCATCACCGCCACACAGATGATGGAAAGCATGATTCTGGCCCCCGTGCCGACCCGCGCAGAGGTGAGCGACGTGGCCAATGCCGTGCTCGACGGAACCGACGCGGTGATGCTTAGCGCCGAGACGGCTGCCGGCAAATTCCCGCTGGAAACCGTGAAGGAAATGGCCAACATCTGCCAGATGGCCGAACATGCGAGCGACCACAACCTGGATGCGTCGTTCGTGGGCAAAACCTTTGGCCGCATCGACCAATCCATTGCCATGGGTGCGCTGTTCACGGCGTACCACCTCGGCGCCAAGGCCATTGTGGCACTGACCGAATCAGGCTCCACCGCGCTGTGGATGAGCCGTCACAACGTGGGCATGCCCATTTACGCCCTGACCGCCACCCAAGCCAGCCAGCGCAAGATGGCGCTGTACCGCAATGTGCGTCCCCTGCTGATGGACACCAGCAGTGACCGGGACACAGCCCTGAAACAAGCCGAAGCGCGCCTCAAGGGAAAAGGTGGTCTGGCCAGTGGCGACCTGTACGCCATCACCTGCGGCGAACCGATGGGTGCCCCCGGTGGCACCAACATGCTGAAGATTTGCCGCGCCGACTGAACCCTGCTGTCAAGCGGCTGCAAGGCCTGCGTCATTAAAATCCGACTGGTTACCAACTGGTTACCAACTTTTTTGGGGGATTTTCATGGCACTTGTTTCCATGCGCGAACTGCTCGACCACGCGGCGGTCAATGGTTACGGCATTCCGGCATTCAACGTCAACAACCTGGAGCAGGTGCAGGCCGTCATGGCGGCCGCCGACGAGGTGGGTGCACCCGTCATCCTGCAAGCCAGCGCCGGTGCACGCAAGTACGCGGGCGAACATTTCATCAAGTACCTCATTCAGGCCGCTTGCGAGGCCTACCCCCACATTCCCCTGGTGATGCACCAGGACCATGGCACCAGCCCTGAGATCTGCCAGGGCGCGCTGAACCTGGGTTTTGGCTCGGTGATGATGGACGGCTCGCTAATGTCCGACGGCAAAACCCCGGCATCGTTCGAATACAACGTGGATGTCACCCAAAAAGTCGTGGCCATGGCGCACAAAATCGGCGCGACGGTGGAAGGCGAGCTGGGCTGCCTGGGCAACCTGGAAACCGGTGATGCAGGGGAAGAAGACGGTGTGGGTGCCGTGGGCAAGCTGGACCACAGCCAAATGTTGACCGACCCCGAAGAAGCAGCCGTGTTCGTGAAAGCCACGCAACTCGATGCACTGGCCATTGCCATTGGCACCAGCCACGGTGCCTACAAGTTCAGCCGCAAGCCCACGGGCGACATCCTGGCCATCAGCCGCGTGAAGGAAATCCACGCCCGCATCCCCAACACGCACCTGGTGATGCATGGCAGCTCCAGCGTGCCGCAAGAGTTGCTGGCCGTCATCAACCAGTACGGCGGCAAGATGAAAGAAACCTATGGCGTGCCGGTGGAAGAGATCCAGGAAGCCATCAAACACGGCGTGCGCAAAATCAACATCGACACCGACATCCGCCTGGCCATGACCGGGGCCGTGCGCAAGTTTCTGGCTGAAAACCCCGACAAGTTCGACGCCCGCGAATGGCTCAAGCCTGCCCGCGAAGCCGCCAAAGCCGTGTGCAAGCAGCGCTACCTGGAGTTCGGTTGCGAGGGTCAGGGCGGCAAAATCAAAGGCGACTCACTGAGCGTGATGGCCGCCAAATACAGCCAAGGCCTGCTGGCCCAGGTGGTGAACTGAAGCCAGTTTTCTCTCGCACATCAACCCACAAAGCAACCAGCGGACTTGGCGATAATCGGTCCGAATGGTTTGCCCAAGCCCTGGGCCCGTTGACTGTTCAACGGGCCTTTTTTCTTTTTCCCGCACCCTTGCCCCCCGCCATGACCGCTGCACTGCACACCTCTGCTCTCACCTCCTTGCCCCTGCTGGCGCGCGGCAAGGTGCGCGACAACTACGCTGTGGGCGACGACCGCATCCTCATGGTGGCCAGCGATCGCATCAGCGCGTTCGACGTGATCATGGGCGAGCCCATTCCCGGCAAAGGCGAGCTGCTGACCAAAATGGCCTTGTTCTGGTTCGACAAGCTGGGGCCCAACGGCCTGAACATCTGCCCCATCCACCTGACCGGAGAAGCGCCCGAAAGCGTGGTGACCGCAGCCGAGGTTCCGCAGGTGAGGGGCCGCTCCATGCTGGTCAAGCGCCTGCAGCCCATTCCCGTGGAAGCCGTGGTGCGCGGCTACCTGGCGGGCAGCGGCTGGCAGGAATACCAAGCCAGCCGCAGCGTGTGCGGTGTGTCCTTGCCCGAAGGCCTGAACAACGCCAGCAAACTGCCAGCCCCCATCTACACCCCCGCTGCAAAGGCAGCAGTGGGCGAACATGACGAAAACATCACTTTCGAGCGCACGGTGGAGATGATCGGGCTGGACCTGGCCACCCGCATCCGCGACATCAGCATCCGCCTGTACAGCGCTGCCGCCGAGATTGCGCTGACCAAGGGCATCATCATTGCCGACACCAAGTTCGAGTTTGGCCTGGACGCAGACGGCACCCTCGTGCTGATGGACGAAGTGCTGACACCCGATTCGTCGCGCTACTGGCCTGCCGACAGCTACCAGGAAGGCCGCAACCCGCCCAGCTACGACAAGCAGTTTTTGCGCGATTGGCTGGACACTGCCACCATCGGCGGCGTGCGCTGGGACAAAACCGCGCCGGCACCGCACCTGCCGCAAGAGGTAATAGCAAACACCTCGGCGAAATACCAGGAAGCACTCACTCGCCTGGTGGGTTGAACGTGCAGCCGGGGCGCAACCCGGCATCGCCCCGATGACTCGCCCGGTCAGAACCCGGCGGTGGCCTTGAACAAGGCCACCCGGTTCAGCACCTGCGCGGTTTGCACCTGCAGCAGGGCCTGCTGGGCTGCAAACAGGCTGCGCTGGGCATCCAGCACATCGAGCTGACCACTCACCCCCTGGCGCAGACGCAACTCGGACAGGCGCAGGCGCTCACTTTCGGCCGCCACCAGCGCCGTCTGGGCGCGCAGTTGCTCGGCCAGCGACGCGCGGCTGACCAACGCATCGTTCACCTCTTTGAACGCGGTTTGGATGGCTTTTTCGTACTGTGCCAGCGCCACATCGCGCGCGGCTTGCGCTGCGGCCAGGTTGGCCTGGTTGGCTCCGCCGTCAAAAATGGGCAACAAGGCCTGCGGGGCCAAGGCCCAGCCCCAGGTGCCCCCTTTGAACAGCCCCGACAACTCGCTGCTGGCAGAACCCAAGCTGGCCGTGAGCGACACCCGTGGGAAAAACGCAGCCCGGGCGGCTCCCATGTTGGCATTGGCCGCCGCCAGTTGCTGCTCGGCAGCGCGCACATCGGGCCGCGACAGCAACACACTGGACGGCACGCCCACCGCCACTTCGGCCAAGGCTTTGGCCGGGTCGCCTGCGGGGCGCAATTCGGCATCGGTCAGGGGCTGATCCACCGGTTGCCCCACCAGCAGCGCCAGAGTGTTGCGGTCAAGCGCACGCTGCCGCTGTTGCTGTGCCAGCGCCACCTGGGCCGCTGCGGTCAACGACTCGGCCAGGCGCAATTCGAGTGCCGACGCGATGCCATTCTGGTGCCGCAACCCTGTCAGGCGCAGCGCCTGCTCGCGACTGGCCAGGGTTTGCTGCGTCAGCGCCAGCAAGGCATCGCTGGTTTGCAGGTTGAGCCAGGCGGTGGCCACGCCCGCCACCAGGCTGAGCTGGGAGCTTTGCCGGGTCTGTTCGGCCGCCAGGTACTGCGCGAGGGCCGCCTCTTTCAGGCTTTCCAGACGGCCAAAAAAATCCATCTCCCAGGCGGTGATTTGCACGCCCCCGGTCAGGTTGCTTTTGATGGGCTCGTTGGCACCCACCGTCTGGCGGCTGCTGGTCAGGCCCGCGTTGACCGTGGGCCACCGGGCGGCATCGCGTCCCTCGGCCTGCGCACGCAACTGCGCCACCTGCAAAGCGGCCACCCGTGCGTCGCGGTTGTTGGCCAGGGCTTTGGTCACCAGGGCCTTCAGCCCGGGGTCTGCCACCACCGCGTCCCAGGTCATGGGGCTGGACAACGCAGCGGCAGGCTGGGCCGGGGCCGTGGGCCAGGCCGCAGGCAGCGGCACGTCGGGCCGCTGCAAGGGCTGAAACTGGGAACACCCGCTGGCCAGCGCAACAGCGACAGCAGACAAGGAGAACTTCATGAATAGCAAAGAAGTGTTATCAGACAAGCGCTGGGTGCCTTTTTTATTCATGATTCTTCACCCCCAGTTGTTCGGCATCGGCCTGATGCAGCGCCTGCTGGCGGGCGCTGCCCTTGAACAGGCTGCGCACCACCACAAAAAACACGGGCACAAACACCACCGCCAGGATGGTGCCGGTCAGCATGCCGCCGATCACCCCGGTGCCGATGGCGCGTTGGCTGGCTGAGCCCGCGCCGCTGGCCAGTGCCAGGGGCAACACCCCCATGGTGAACGCCAGAGACGTCATGACGATGGGGCGGAACCGCAGGTGCGCGGCCTCCAGCGCAGCGGCCACCACGCTTTTGCCCTGCGCCTGCAGGTCTTTGGCGAACTCGATGATCAGAATGGCGTTCTTGGCCGACAGGCCGATGATGGTGATCAGCCCCACCTGGAAGTACACGTCGTTCGCGTAGCCCCGCATCAGAGTGGCCAGCAACACACCCACCACACCCAGCGGCACCACCAGAATCACCGACAGCGGAATGGTCCAACTCTCGTACAGCGCGGCCAGACACAAAAACACCGCCAGGATGGCGAATGCGTACACGATGTACGCCTGCGCGCCGGCCAGCTTTTCCTCGCGGGACTGGCCCGTCCATTCAAACGCAAAACCTGCAGGCAGTTGCGCAGCGAACTTTTCCATCTCGGCCATCGCGTCGCCGGTGCTGTACCCGGCGGCCGCGCTGCCGCTGATGCGCATGGCCGGGTAGCCGTTGTAGCGCACGGTTTGCATGGGGCCCACCACCCAGCGGGTGCTGGCGAACGCGGCAAACGGTACCACCTGGCCTTTGGCGTTGTTCACCGTCAGGCGCAGCAGGTCGTCGGGCTGCATGCGGGCCGGGGCATCGGCCTGCACCACCACGCGCTGCAAGCGGCCGGCGTTGGGAAAGTCGTTCACATACGCCGAGCCCAGCGCGGTGGCCAGGGTGGTGGCAATGCTGTCGTAGCCCACACCCAGGGCGGCGGCTTTGTCGCGGTCGATGTCAAGCTGCAACTGCGGCGCGGGCTCCAGGCCATCGGGGCGCACCTGGGTCAGCACCGGACTTTTGCTGGCCATGCCCATCATCTGGTTGCGCGCCGCCATCAGCGCATCAAACCCCTGGCCGCCCCGGTCTTGCAGGCGGAAGCTGAAGCCCGATGCAGAACCCAGTTCAGGGATGGGCGGGGGGCTGAGCGGGAAGATGAACGCGTCGCGCACACCTGCCAGTGCACCAAACGCCCGGCCCGCCACCGCCTGCGCACTGCTGCCAGGCCCGGTGCGCTCGCTCCAGTCTTTCAGCGTGACAAACGCCAGTGCCGCGTTCTGGCCCTGGCCCGAAAAGCTGAAGCCCAGCACGCCCACCATGCTCTGCACTTCGGGCTGCTTGAGCATGAAGCCCTCCACCTGCTCGATCACCGCACGGGTGCGCTCCTGCGTGGCGCCGGGCGGGAGCTGGATGTTCACCAGCATGGTGCCCTGGTCTTCGTTGGGCAAAAACGAGGTGGGCAGGCGCATGTACACCACGCCTGCTGCGGCCACGATGGCGATGTAAATCACCAGGCTGCGCCCGGCACGCGGCAACAACTTGGCCAGCCAGCCTTCATAGCCCTTGGCGGTGCGACTGAAGCCCCGGTTGAACCCGCCGAAGAACCCCGTTTTGGCATGTTGGTGCCCCGCCTCGACCGGCTTCAGCAGCGTGGCACACAGCGCCGGGGTGAGCGACAGCGCAAAAAAAGCCGAGAACGCAATGGACACACCCATCACCGCCGCAAACTGGCGGTAGATGTTACCGACCGATCCGCTGAAAAAGGCCAGCGGCAAAAACACCGAGATCAGCACCACCGTGATGCCCACGATGGCCCCTGAAATCTGTCCCATGGCCTTGCGGGTGGCCTCGCGGGGCGACAGCCCCTCTTCGCTCATGATGCGTTCGACGTTTTCCACCACCACGATGGCATCGTCCACCACGATGCCAATCACCAGCACCATGCCGAACATGGTCAGCACGTTGATCGAAAAACCCAGCGCCAGCAGCACCGCAAACGTGCCCAGCAGTGCAATGGGCACCACGATGGTCGGAATGACCGTGTAGCGCCAGTTCTGCAAGAACAGGAACATCACCAGAAACACCAGCGCCACGGCCTCGACCAGCGTTTCCACCACCTTGCCGATGGAAATTTTGACGAAGCGTGAGCTGTCGTAGGGCACCGTCCAGCTCATGCCCTGCGGAAAGTAGCGCTCCAGCTCGGTCATCTTGTCGCGGATGGCTTGTGCAGTGGCCAACGCGTTGCCGCTGGGCGACAACTGCACACCCATGCCCACTGAAGGCTGCCCGTTCAGCCGGGCGCTGGTGGCATACAGCTGCCCGCCCAGCTCGATGCGGGCCACGTCTTTCAGGCGCACGCTGGATCCGTCGGCATTGGCACGCAGCAGCATTCGGCCAAATTCGTCCACATTGCTGAGCTGGCCCTTCACCACCACGGTGGCGGCAATGCCCTGGCCCGCCACGTTGGGCAGGCTGCCGATTTCACCGGCCGACACTTGGGCGTTCTGCGCGCGGATGGCGTTGGTCACGTCGGCACTGCTCAGGCCATAGCCTTGCAGTTTGGCCGGATCGATCCACACGCGCATGGCGCGCTCGGTGCCAAACAACTGGGCCTGACCCACGCCGGGCACGCGCTGCAACTCGGGCAACACGTTGCGCGATGCGTAGTCGCCGAGCGCCACCGGGTCCCAGGCCGGGTCTTTGGACGACAGGATGGTGAACAGCAGGAAGTTGGTGCGCGACTTGTCCACCCGAACGCCCTGCTGCGTCACCGCCGAAGGCAGGCGCGGCGCGGCTCTACCCAGGCGGTTTTGCACGTCCACCTGCGCCAGGTCGGCATTGGTGCCGGGCTGGAAGCTCAGCGTGATGGTGCCCGTGCCGTTGGCCTGCGCCACCGATTCCATGTAAATCAACCCAGGCGAGCCGTTCATCTCGCGCTCGATGACGGCCAACACAGCGTCCTCCAGCGTCTGCGCCGACGCACCGGGGTAGGTGGCCGACACCACGATGGACGGCGGGGCCACCGGTGGGTACTGCGAAATGGGCAACTGGGTGATGGACACCACGCCCAGCACCATCACAAACAGCGCGATCACCCACGCAAAAATGGGACGGTCGATGAAAAACTTGGCCATGTTGCAGACCCTTTATTTGGCTGCGGCGGCAGGCGCGGGGGCAGACGCAGGTGCGGGTGCCGTACCTGGCGCTGTGGCACCGGCAGCCGCCGCTTTGGGGGCGGTACCGGGTGCTTGCCAGGGCACAGCCCTCACCGGCGCGTCGCCACGCAGCTTCTGGAAGCCATCCACCATCACCTGCTCGCCGGCCTTCAGTCCGTCCAGCACCACCCAGCGGCCGCCCTGCTGCGCACCCAGCTTCACGGGGCGGGGGCTGACCTTGCCTTCGCTGTCCACCACCATCACGCTGTCGCCCTTGGGGCTGCGGGTGACGGCCTGTTGCGGCAATGCAATGGCGTCGCTGGCCTGGGCCTGCACCAGCCGCACGCGCACGTACAGGCCGGGCAACAGCCGACCACCGGGGTTGGGCACCTCGGCGCGCAACGTCACCTGGCCACTGGTGGGGTCCACCGTCAGGTCGCTGAACAGCAGCTTGCCGGGTTGGGGGTGTTCGGTGCCGTCTTCCAACACCACCTTCACGGCGGCGGCTTGTGTACCGCTGCGCTTGAGCTGGCCGCTTTCCACGGCGCGGGCCAATGCCATGGCCTCGCTGGCCGACTGGGTGAAGTTGATGTACAGCGGATCGATCTGCTGCACCACGGCCATGGGCGTGGCGTCGGTCTGCGCCACCAGCGCGCCCTCGGTCACGTTGGCGCGGCCCACACGGCCGGCAATGGGCGCGGTCACGTCTGCATAACCACGGTTGATGCTGGCGGTTTGCACGGCGGCTTTTGCCAGAGCCAGGTCGGCTTCGGCCTGCTTCACGGCCAGCTCGGCATTGGTGGCTTCCTGCTCGCTCACGGCCTTGTCGGCCACCAGCGGGCGCAACCGCGCCCACTGCGCCTGGGTCTGGGCCACTTGCACCTCGGCCTTGGCCTGCTGGGCGCGGGCGCTGGCCAGCACGGCTTCGTAAGGCGCAGCATCGATGCGGAACAGCGGCTGCCCGGCCCTGACCGCGCTGCCTTCGGTGAACAGCCGCTGCTGCACGATGCCCGTGGCCCGTGCCCGCACCTGCGCCACCCTCGAGGCCTCCAGCCGCCCGGGCAGCTCGGTCACCAGGTCCAACGCGCCGGGCTGCACCGTCACCACGCCCACCTGGGCGGGTGGAGGGGCTACACCAGGGCTACCAGAGCCAGCAGGCTTGTCGCCTCCGCCGCAAGCCGACAGCACAACGGTGGCCGCCAGACACGCAGCAACCGCAACGCGCGAAAAAGGAACAGACGGGGAGGGTTTGTTGTCAGACATGGGTGCGGCCACAGGAAACGCCAAGGGGGCCGCGATGTTAAACACAGCCTTGTGAACGCGACGTAAAGCGAGGGACATGGAACCAAGGCAACTGCCCAAGGCATCACCCGGCGCAAGCCTCCAGGCAGGGCCACCTTCCCGCGGCCGCTGGCCGCAGTGCGGTTGTCAGCTCAACACCACGCTCGACAAGCGGCGGCGGTAGGTGGCCACGGTGGGGTCTTCGGGGGGAATCTGGCCCTCGGCCACCTTGGGCTTGGGCGGCTCGATGATGTCCAGAATGGCCACGTAGGTTTTGCGCGCCAGGTCGCTGTTCCAGGCTTTGTCGCGCATCAGGATTTCGAGCAGCTCGTCCATCGCATCGGTCCAGCGCTGCTCGGCCATGCGCAGTTGCACGATTCCGAAGCGGGAGTCGAAGTCGCGTTTGCTGGCAGTGATTTTCGAAAGAAATTCGGCCTCAGCGCTTGTTGGGTCTGCGTGGTGTGCTACAGCATCCAGCGCCTTGATCCAGTGGTTCAACGAGTCCAGCTTGCGCACACCGGCGGCTTTGGCAATGACCGGGGCAAACGCTACTTTTGCTTCATCTTCCAGGCCCATTTCCAGCAGCAACTTCACCAGGTCGAAGCGGGCGTCGTCGTTGTTGGGGTCGGTTTCCACGGCCTGATGCAACTTGGCCAGCGCGGTTTCCACATCGCCATCGTCCAGGGCTTGCAGGGCTTCTTCTTCCTCGATCTGGGCTTCCAGTTCGTTTTCAGCAGGCAAGTGTTTGTCCAGAAACGCTTTCACCTGGCCCTCGGGCAACGCGCCCATGAAGCCATCCACGGGTTTGCCGCCCACCATCAACACGCAGGTGGGAATGCTGCGGATGCCGAAGGCACCGGCCAACTCCTGTTCGTCATCGGAATTGATTTTCACCAGCTTGAAGCGGCCGTTGTAAGCGGTCTCGATCTTTTCCAGCACAGGTCCGAGCGATTTGCAGGGGCCGCACCATGGGGCCCAGAAGTCCACCAGCACCGGGGTGGTCATGGAGGCTTCGACCACCTCGGTTTCAAAATTGGCAACGGTCACATCGATCATGGCAAGGCACCTGGCTGTGGATGGATAACTGAGAAAAACGGGGCAAAAAGTAGAATGGCGACTTTACCGGAAGCGCTTCACAGCCTTCCGTCTGCCATCGCCCCGAGCGCCCTGCCGGGCCACCCGCCCCCTCTGTTGCCATGACCGAACACGCCACCCCCGCCCCAACCGCCGTATCGGCCGCCCCCATCCAGATCGGGGTGGTCATGGGCTCCAGCAGCGATTGGGACACCATGCAACACGCGGTGGACATCCTGAAGCAGTTTGGCATTGCCCACGAGGCCCGCGTGGTGTCAGCCCACCGCATGCCCGACGACCTGTTTGCCTACGCCGAGAGCGCCGGGCCGCGCGGCCTGACAGCCATCATTGCCGGGGCCGGCGGTGCCGCCCACCTGCCGGGCATGTTGGCAGCCAAAACCACGGTGCCCGTGCTGGGCGTACCCGTGGCCAGTCGCCACCTGCAAGGCGTGGATTCGCTGCACAGCATCGTGCAAATGCCCAAGGGCATTCCGGTGGCCACGTTTGCCATTGGCAACGCCGGGGCTGCCAACGCCGCCCTGTTTGCCGTGGCCATGCTGGCAAGCCACGACCCCGCGCTGCAGGCCCGCCTGCAAGCCTTCCGCACCGCGCAGACCGAGGCCGCCCGCGCCATGGTCGTGCCGCCTGTTGCCTCTTAATACCGTCAGCATCCCCGACATGACCTCCAAAACACTCCTACCCGGCAGCACCTCCGACCGAGGCCAACAACTCACGCTGGGCGTCATGGGCGGTGGCCAGTTGGGCCGCATGTTTGTGCACTCGGCACAGGCCATGGGCTATTTCACCGCCGTGCTCGACCCCGATCCGGCCAGCCCCGCCGGGCGCGTGAGCCACTATCACATCCAGACCGCCTATGGCGACGAGCAGGGCCTGGCCCAGCTCATGCAGCGCTGCGACGCCATCACCACCGAGTTTGAAAACGTGCCCGCCCCGGCGCTGATGACACTGGCCGCCCACCGCCCCGTGGCCCCCGGCGCCAACGCCGTGGCTGTGGCACAAGACCGGGTGAAAGAGAAAGCCCTGTTCGTGGCCTGTGCCGCCGACAGCGGCGTGAACCCTGCGCCGTACGCCACCATCACCACCCCCGAACTGCTGGCAGCCGTGCCCGCCAGCCTGTTGCCCGGCATTTTGAAAACCAGCACCCTGGGCTACGACGGCAAAGGCCAGGTGCGCGTGACCACCCGCGACGAACTGGCCGCCGCCTGGGACCAACTGGGCCACGTGCCCTGCGTGCTGGAACAAATGCTGCCGCTGGTGGCCGAGTGTTCGGTCATCGTGGCGCGCAGTGCCGACGGTGCGTGTGTGCACTTCCCCGTGCAGCGCAACCTGCACCGCGACGGCATACTGTCTGTGACAGAGATTTATGAAGAAAATATGCCTCCAGCGCTTGCTGAAAAAGCGGTGGCAGCTGCGAAATTCATTGCAAGCGACCTGCACTACGTGGGCGTGTTGTGCGTGGAGTTTTTTGTGGTGGACGACGGCAGCGCCGACGGCGCGCTGGTGGTGAACGAAATGGCCCCCCGGCCCCACAACAGTGGGCACTACACACAAAACGCCTGCACCCTGTCGCAGTTCGACCTGCAGGTGCGCGCCATGGCCGGACTGCCCTTGGTGCAGCCGCGCCAGCACAGCCCTGCCGTCATGCTCAACCTGCTGGGCGACCTGTGGTTTGCGGCGGATGGCAGCGAACGCTCCCCCGCGTGGGACGCAGTGCTGGCCCTGCCCGGCACGCACTTGCACCTGTACGGCAAGCTTCAAGCCCGCCGGGGCCGCAAGATGGGCCACCTGAACATCACCGCCGCCACGGCCGCCGAGGCACGTGCCACCGCGCTGCAGGCCTGCGAGGTGCTGGGCCTGCCACCGTTCTGAGCCACCGCCTGCCGTTGCCTGCCTTGCCCCGCCCGCCATGCATCGCCTGCTGACACCAGAGAGCGACCACCCCGGCACCGACGACCCTGCCGTGCAAGCCGCTGCCGGGCAACTGGCACGGGGCGCACTGCTGGGCCTGCCCACGGAAACGGTGTACGGCCTGGCAGCAGACGCATGCCAGGCCGACGCAGTGCAGCGCATTTTTGCCGCCAAAGGCCGCCCGGCAGACCACCCGCTGATCGTGCACCTGCCCCCGCAGTGGGAGGCGGGTGTGGCGTATTTCGCTTCCGACGTGCCCGCATTCGCACGCGCCCTGATGCAAACGTTCTGGCCCGGGCCGCTGACCATCATCGTGCCTCGCCAAACTGGCGTGGCCGCCGCCGCCGCCGGGGGCCAGTCATCGGTGGGGCTGCGCTGCCCTGCACACCCAGTGGCGCAAGCGGTGCTGCAGGCAGCCCACAGCCGGGGCGTGCTCGGCGTGGCCGCACCCAGCGCCAACCGCTTTGGCCGCGTGAGCCCCACCACCGCGCAACACGTGGCGGAAGAATTTGAAACCCTGACTGCGGAAGAACTGCTGGTGCTTGACGGCGGCGCTTGCGCGGTTGGCATCGAGTCCACCATCGTTGACGCCACCCGAGGCCACCCCGTGCTGCTGCGCCCCGGCATGTTGACCCCCGCCCAGCTTGAAGCCGCCTGCGGCCAGCAGGTGCGCTTGCCACACGAGGTGGACGGCCAGCCCGCGCCGCGTGCCTCGGGCACGCTCGAATCGCACTACGCACCCAGCGCCCGCGTGCGCCTGATGGACGCCAAGGCCCTGCAACAGGCGCTGGACCTGCTGGGGCCTGATGTGCCGGCAGGCCGCATCGCGGTGTATGCACCCCAGCGCCCGCGCCAGGCTGGCATTGCCTGGCACGCCATGCCCTCACAGGCCAGCGCCTGCGCACACGAGCTGTTTGCCGTGCTGCGCACGCTCGACGCACAGGGCGTGGCCCTGATTTGGGTGCAAACCCCGCCCGACCTGCCTGAGTGGCAAGGTGTGCGCGACCGCTTGCAGCGCGCCGCCGCCTAAGATAGAACCCTTTGCTTGCCCGAACGAATCCCCGGAGCCACCTGCCATGACCGTCAGTCACACGCCTTCTTCCCCACAGACCACCGACACCGTCCTGAGCCGCCGCAGTCTTCTGCGTGTCGGCGCAGCCACGGGCCTGACCGCCATGGTGGGCAGTGCAGGGCTGCTGGCGGGTTGTGGCAGCGGCGACATTGTGTCGGCGCTCACGCCCTCCCGGTTCATCTCGTTTGGTGACGGCCTGAGCGACGTGGGCCAAGGCGGCGCACGCTACACCATCAATGACGGCACAGTGAACACCTGGGCCGACCGCATGGCCAGCCGGTACGGCATGACCCTCACTGCGCAAGCGTCCGGCGGCCAAAGCTATGCACAGGGCCATGCCCCCACACAAGCGCTGCCCAGGACACTCACCGCACAGATCGATGCATTTGTGTCCGCCCAGACCCTGGGTGCCAACGATGTGGTGCTGATCAACCTGCCCATGGCCGACGTGCTGAGTGCCATGGCGGCCGTGAAGGCGGGAACCCTGACAGCTGATGCGGCGTTGTTGCAAGTGGACACAGTGGGCCGTGCCCACGCCACGCAGGTCAAGCGCTTGCTGGCTGCAGGTGCCAAATACGTGGTGGTGCTGGGGGTGTACCACCTCGGCACGTCACCGTTCGCCATTGCACAAGCCCAGGTGGATCTGGCCACCAGCCTGGCCCAAAAACTCAACGATGCCTTCAAGACCGATGCCGTCAACCTGGGGGCCAACCTGCTGTTTGTGGACACCGCGTTCCTGGTCAACCGCAACGTGCTGACGGGCCCCAGCTATGGGTTTTCGAACATCAACACCGCCATCTGCACCACGGCGGATGCGTCCACCTGCAACAGCAGCACGCTCATTGCCGGGGCTTCGGCAACGCAGTATGTGTTTGCCGACGGCATCCACCTCACCCCGGCGTGCAACCAGCAGTTGGGCGACTACGCGTACGACCAACTGCGCGCGCGCTGGTAAGCGATTTGCAGTTAACTGCGCCCGCTCAGCGGTAGCGCAGCTTCATCACCAAAATGCCGCTGGCCAGCGCCAGCGTCACGGCGTTGGCGACCACAACGGGCCACGCGCCCAGCATCAGGCCATACACCAGCCAGGCTGCCACGCCAGTGGTGAACACGCTGTACATGCCCAGAGAAATACCACTCACGTCCTTGGTTTTGAAGGTGAGCCATGCCTGGGGAATGAAACTGGCAGTGGTCAGTGTGGCGGCAACAAAGCCAATGAGTTCGGTGGCAGACATGTGGGCAATGCAATAAATCAAGGCGATTGAGAAGCGGCCCACTCTAACAGTGCGTCCATCACGGGGCGGGCCTGTGGGGCATTGGCGTGGTTGACGATGCCCACCACCACCAGATCACGCCCGTTGCGGGCCTGCACGTAACCCGCCACAGCCACCACGTCGCGCAGCGAGCCGGTTTTGATGCGAGCGTTGCCCAGGGCCAGCTTCATCACACCGCGCTGGCCCATGCGGGCCGCCGTGCCATCCACACCCGCCACAGGCAGCGACTGGCGCAGCATGTCGGCACCCGGGTGGCTGGCCGCGTCGCGCAGCAGGGCCAGCAGTCCGTCTGCGGTGATGCGCTCTTCGCGCGACAGGCCTGAGCCGTTGTCCATCACCGGCGCAGGGGCCTTGGCACCGAAACGGGTGTGCCACCAGCGGCCCACGCGCTGGCGGGCCCGCTCGAACGAAGCAGGAGTGCCGGGTGAAGCGGCCAACGTCAGAAACACCTGTTGCGCCATCACGTTGTTGCTGTGTTTGTTGATGTCGCCCACGATGTCGGCCAGCGGCAAGGAAGGGGCCTCGTGCAACAGGCGGGCCTGCGGCGGCACCGGCCCCAGCCGGGTGACCCCCGTGAGCAGCCCGCCCCCGGCGCGCCACATGCCCTCCAGCGCGCGGGCGGCGTATTCGTCTGGCGCCACATATGCCACGGGCCAGGGTCGCTCGCCGCAACGGGCAGGGTAGTTGCCTGTGAACCGGATGGCATTGGGGTCGTCAAACCGGGCCTGCAGGCTGCTGCGCCAGTCCCCACACCCGGCGCCGGACAAGGGCACGGTGGCGTCCACCGCCAGCCCGGCCAGCGGGGGCTCAAACGTCACGCGGGCCACGCCAGCGGCAGGGTCGGGCACAAACCCCATCACCAATGCCTTGAAGTTGACCAGCAGCGCCTCGGGTGCCACGTTGTACGGGCGCAGGCGCTCGCCGTCGAACGCGGCAGGGTCCACAGCGGGCACGGAAAACGCGGTCTGGTCCAGCACGATGTCGCCACGCACGACGGTCACGCCCGCGTCGCGAACGGCTTGCAAGGCGGCAGCGATGCGTTCCATCACAAACTTGGGGTCGCCTCCGCCGCGGATGTGCAGGTTGCCGCGCAGCAGGCCCTGGTCCACCGTGCCGTCCACGTAAAAACCGGTGCGCCACAAGTGGGCTGGGCCGAGCAGGTCAATGGCTGCGTACGTCGTCACCAGCTTCATGACAGACGCGGGGTTCATGGGCCGTTGCGCGCCCAGCGCCAGCAGCGGTGCGCCGCCGTCCACCGGGGCCACCAGCGCTGCCAGGGCGTCGTCGGGCAAACCCGCTTTCTTGACAGCCTGGCGCAGGCTGGCCGGCCAATTGCCGGGTTGGGCCCAGGCCACACCCACACACAGCGACGCCCCACACAGGACCAAACCACACACTCGACGGGCAAACACAGGGGACATGGGGCAGACCAAGGCAAAGAAAGCAAAGAGGCAAATTATCCAGGGGGCTGGCAGATAATCCGCTGCCACCCGCTGCGCGCTGCACGGCAGGCACCCGACCAATTCAGTCAATAGCAAACTTTTGAATACAGACAAGCGCCAGAGGCCAAAAACGTGACAAAGACATTGCGCCTGCTGGCCCTGGACACCGGCACCGCCGAACAACACGTCGGCGTGGCACACCTGCCAAGCGACGGTACTGAAGCAGCGCTGTGGATGCACAGCAGCGAAGGTGGCGCGCAGGCCTCGTTGTCGCTCATCCCCACCGTGCTGGATGTGCTGGCCCAGGCCAACACCCCGCTGGCGGGGCTGGACGCGCTGGTGTTTGGCCGGGGCCCGGGCTCGTTCACGGGCCTGCGCACCGCATGTGCGGTGGTGCAAGGGCTGGCCTACGGCGCCCGGTCAGACGCGCACCCTCAAGGCCTGCCCGTGCTGGGCATCGACAGCCTGATGGCCGTGGCCGAAGACGCACGCCACACCTGGCACGCCACCAACGCCCCAGCACCCGGTACCCTTCTGACGGTGACCGCCCTGCTCGACGCCCGCATGGACGAGGTGTACGCCGCCACCTACACCTTTGCCGATGCCGCCCAACCCCAGGCCACGTTGACCGGTGGCCCTTGGCTGCTGAAGCCCGAACAGGTGGCAGGCCTGCTGGCCCCGGTTGAGCCCCCCCCCCTGCTGGCAGGCAATGCCTTTGAGGCCTACGGCCCCCGACTGCCCACTCACCTGCTGCGCCTGACTGCCGCACCCACCGCCGCCGCCTTGCTGCGCCTGGCACCCGCTCTCCTGGCACAAGGCCTGGCGGGCGGCCCTGCCGATGCGCAACCCCTGTACGTGCGCGACAAAGTGGCCCAAACCACCGCCGAGCGCGAAGCCGCGCGCCACCCCCCCACTGGGGTCACCGCATGACGCACGCCCTCGCACCCACGCAGGCCGCCGAGCGCGAGCTCCACCTGTTGCCCCTGACAGAGGCAGACCTCGACCTGGTGTGGGACACCGAAAAGCGCGCCTACGCCCACCCCTGGTCGCGCGGCAACTTTGAAGATTCACTGCGGTCGGGCTACCCCGCGCAGATGCTGGTCACCCCACCGCTGCCTGGCGACAACCCGCTGCAACTCACCGCCAGCGGCCACATGCTGCTGGGCTATTGGGTGGCCATGGCGGGCGTGGACGAAATGCACCTGCTCAACATTGCCGTCGCCCCCGAACACCGCCGCCAGGGCTGGGGCCTGGTGTTGCTGCAAGCCCTGGCCACCCACACGCTGGCCCAAGGCCACGCCTGGCTGTGGCTGGAAGTGCGCACCGGCAACACCCCCGCCCAGGGCCTGTACCGCCGCATGGGCTTCTTGCCTGTGGGCCTGCGCAAGCAGTACTACCCCGCAGGCAACGGCCAGCGCGAAGACGCGGTGGTGATGAGCCTGAACCTGCGGGCCCACCCGCCCAAGCCATGAACCCGCCCACCGTCGACCCCACAACAGCCCTGCACTCGCTGCAACTGGACGAACGCCAGCGCGCCATGCTGGCTGCCATGGGCACGCCCGTGTGGTGGCCCGAGGCCATCACCGAAACGGCTGCGGAAGCCAAACCTGCAACCCTGGCCCCCGCAACCGTGCGCCCAGCCCCTGCGCCAGCAGCGGCTCCTGTGCCTGCCCCTGCCACTGCCACTGCGCCCACTGCCAATCCCGCCATTGGGGACTTGGACTGGGACGCACTGACCGAAGCCATCCAGTCTTGCCAGGCGTGCGGCCTGTGCCAAGGCCGCCAAAACGCCGTGCCCGGCATGGGCAACCGCAGTGCGCGCTGGATGATCGTGGGCGAAGCCCCCGGCGAGCAGGAAGACAAACAGGGCCTGCCCTTTGTCGGCCCCGCAGGGCAACTGCTGGACGCCATGTTGGCCGCCATGGGCCTGACACGCGAGGCCGATGTGTACATCGCCAACGTCATCAAGTGCCGCCCACCGCACAACCGCAACCCTGAGCCCGCCGAGGTGGCGCAGTGCCGCCCCTACCTGCAGCGGCAGATCGATCTGGTGCAGCCCGACCTCATCTTGGCCTTGGGCCGCTTTGCCGCCCAGACCCTGTTGGCCGGTGTGGTGCCCGACGTGGACAAACTGCCCCTGGGCAAACTGCGCGGGCAGGTGTACCGGGTGGATGGGCGGCCCGTGGTCGTGAGCTACCACCCCGCCTACCTGCTGCGCAGCCCCGCCGACAAAGGCAAAACCTGGGCCGATCTGTGCCTGGCCATGGACGCGCTGGGGTACAACCCCCTGACTCCCTCGGCCGAAACGTGATGTTTTGAGGGCTGGTGTGCACAGCCAGCGCAAACAGCACTTGCCGAAATGGCAGCGGAAGGTAAAGTTAGCGGCTTGACGGGCCACTGTGGCCCCATGCTTTCCGGGGGAGTTACAGATGCGCCGCACGACAACCAGAGCCGCAACCACCGCGCAACACATTGCGCCCGCCCACAGCCCGGCGGCCCAGGGGTTTCAGCCCAATTTGCTGGCCTGGTCGGTGGCGGCGGCCTTCATTTCGACATGTCCCTGGGCGCAGGCGCAACCCAGCGGGGCACAGGTGGTGGCCGGGCAAGCCTCATTTCAGCAGCAAGGCGGCAACCTGGTGGTGAACACCCTCAATGCACCAGGTGCCCAGCATTCCACCATCAACTGGCAAAGTTTCAACGTACCGGCTGGCACCAGCACCTGGTTCAACCAACCCAGTGCCACCAGCACCAGCATCAACCGGGTGACCGCACCCAACCCGTCGAGCATTCTGGGCAACCTCGGCTCCAACGGCCACCTGGTGCTGGTCAACCCTGCAGGCATTGCCGTGGGCGCCGGTGCCGTGGTGGACACCGCCCGCTTCACTGCTGCCGCCATGCAGATGACGGATGCCGACGCACTGAGCGGCCGCCTGCGGTTTGAAGGTGGCGCGGCCGTGAGCGTGCTGGGACGTGTGCTGGCGCGGACCGGTGACGTGGTGCTGCTGGCACCCGATGTGACCATTCAACCAGGGGCGCTGATCCAGGCCGACAACGGGGCCGTGATGTTGGCCGCCGGCCAGAAAATCGAACTCGTGTCACCCGGGCTGGAAGGGCTGGTGTTTGAGGTGCAGGCGCCTGCCAATGCAGCCCTCAACCTGGGCACCCTGCAAGGCAATGCCGTGGGCATGTTTGCCAGCACCCTGAAACACAGCGGTCAGATCGACGTTCAAGCCGTGACAGGCGACGGCGGCAAGGTGATGCTGGTGGCCAAAGACCGTGCAGACATCGACGGCCAAAGCCGGGTGCAACGTCTGGAGAAACTGGGGGGGCTGTTCCACGCCACGGCACAAACCGTGAACCTTGGTGCAACGGCGCGAGTGAACGCCAGTGGCGAGGCGGGTCGTGGGGAGATTTTGATTGGCGGCGGTTGGCAAGGTCAGGACGCCCGGCTCGCGAATGCTCGAACGACGACGGTGACCCAAGGCGCGGAACTCAATGCAGATGCGTTGATGAACGGACAGGGCGGCACCGTGGTGACTTGGGCGGACAACACAACCCGTTTTGCCGGTGATGTGTCGGCGCGGGGAGGCGCACAGGGAGGCGATGGGGGGAATGTGGAGGTGTCGGGCAAGGCCAATCTGGTCTTTGACGGTTCGGTCAACACCACCGCCGAGCAAGGCCGCACAGGCAATTTGCTGCTGGATCCCACCGACATCACCATTTCCACGGCAGCCAACGCGGGATTGGTGGGCAGCACCACAAGTTTTTCGCCCGACACTGCCCCCCCGGCCACAGCCAATCTGAACACAACCACCCTCACCAATGCACTGGCGACCAACAATGTGACTGTGAGTACGGGTTCTCTTGCACCGAATCCCGGAAACATCACGGTCAGCGATCCGGTGGTTTGGGCCGCCAACACCAGTCTGACGCTGAATTCAAACAACGCGATTGCCATCAATGCCCCCGTCACGGGCAACGGAGCTGGATCGACGGTGGAGCTGAATGCATTGGCTGGCGGCATCACGCAAACGGCGCCCATTTCTGCCAACGCATTGAGAATCACATCCAGTGGAAATGTGACCCTGACTCTCGCGGGAAACAACATACAAACGCTTGCAGGTGCCATGTCCTCCGGTTCGCTGTCTTACCGACAGGATGGCAGCTTCACCGTTGGAACAGTTGGGCCGACCAACGGTATCGACTTTGGAGGCAACCCCAATTCGCTGAGTTTGCGCAGCAACGAAAACAGCATCACCGTCAATCAACCCATCCGCTCGGATGGGGCGGGCGGGGCTGACATAAACCTGCAGGCCAGCGGCACCATTACGCTCAATGCGGGAATCACCTCTACTTTCAATACCGCTGTACAGGGCACAGTGGGACTCAATTCGGGCACTGGCGGCATCAATGGCACTGGTGCAGTTGTTGCGAATGGTTTGCTCATCAGGTCGGCAGGGCCGGTCAACCTTGCGTCTACAGACAACAACATCAACAACGTAGCCGCCCGACTCACAGGTGACGGCTCTGCCTTGAACCTGGCAGTAAATCCAGTTTCTCAACGGCTCAACGCCGGTGCTTCGGTAACCGTGGGCGGTGACACGCTAGCAGGTGTGCGAACGGAAGGTGGCAACATCACGATAGAGAACCGCACCGGCACGCTGCGCGTGGAGGGTCAAACCATCAGTTCGGTGCCTACCCTTGGCGGAACCTCAATTGGCAACATCACCCTGATTGGCACTAACACTGCGGCAGCTGCGCCTCCTCCTCCGACTGCCGCCCCTGGTGTGTATGTGCTGGCGAGCCCTGCGCCTGCGTCAGTGAGTTCCGCCATAAACGCCGGAAGTGGTGACGTCACGCTGACAGGCACCAGCACCAACGATACAGGTGTCCGTCTTGAAGACTTTCTCAACACGTCACCGCTGGCGGGGCGCAACATCACCATTACTGGCAACAGCACCAACAGCACAGGCATCTCCTTGGTGAACACAAACGTGGAAGCCCGAAACAGTTTGACGGTGACCAGTAACTCACGAATTGCCCTCGATGCCAGCCCCTTGAGCGTATTGACTGGTGGCACCGGGAACATAAGCGTATCGACATCCAGCGCCGTCGCCGTCACAGATACACAACCATGGGCTGTCAACGTCGATGGGGACAGCCGACTGGAAAACAATGGATCAGGCAACGTGAGCGTGTCGGCCACTATCACTGGGAGCACCCTGGCCGCCAGCACCACCACCGCGGTCGACGCAGTTTTGTTCGGCGGTCCATTGACGACCAGTGGCGGCAGTATCAGCGTAACAGGCAATGCGACTGGCCAGCCAACCAACGGATCACCAGACCCCGTGGTGGTTAGCGGCATCCGAACGACAGGCACTGGGGCGTTGAACGCTGGAACAGGCGCGGTGACGTTGAGCGCTAACCTGTCAGGGGCGATGGACGATGGTGCCCGTGGCATTGCGCTCAACCCCACCACAGGCAACGCAATCACGGGCGGCAATGTGAGCTTGACCGGGACGGTGAATGGCAGGGTTGGAAACAACATCACGAGTGTTTCAATCAACAGGCCTGTTGCCGCGACAGGAAACATAACGGCCAGCGGAACAGTTACGCTGCCTGCTCCCGCCCCACCACCGAGTATTCCACCCAGCGGCTCGCATGCGATCAGCATTGCAACGACTGGTGGTTTGTCCACAACTGGCGCGTCATCCACGCTGTCCCTCACCGGCCAAGGCACGGGCCTTGCCGGTTCCACAAACAATGACCTGAACATTTTAGGAAGTGTCAGCAGCGCAGGCGGGCAGATCAACCTGACCGGGGATAGGATTTCGTTTGGCCCAACGCCTGCTGGGACCGCCTCGGCAGGAACAGGCCGGGTGGTCCTGACACCCGCAACGACCACCCGAGGTATCGATATCGGCTCGGCTGCCAACACCGGCACCCGGCTGGCGATGACGGATGCCACCCTAGACCGGATTACTGCAGGTACGCTGGTCATTGGCTCGACCAGCAACACGGGCGGGCTGAGTGTTGAAGGTGCAATCACTCGCTCATCGCCCACGACAGCCAGCATCTCTCTGCTCCAAAGCACCACAAGCGATGTGTCTCAAACGACCATCGGCAGCTTGGAAGCCAATGGAGTGTTTGCTCAGGGCAGGTACGTCAATCTCAATGATGCTGCGAACAATGTGGCTGTTGTGGCGGGCAACACCAGCACAGATGACTTCCACTTCCTCAGCAACAACGCCACAGGCTTTCAAGTTGGTACGGTGGACAGTCAAGTTGGTATCCAGGCTGGAACAGCCTTGGCGAGGCGCAGTGTTCAACTGGAGTCATACGGCAGCACGGCACGCATCATCACCCAAGCGGCAGGTGCCAATGTTCAGGCGAACGAAGGCTACTTTCTCACGGATGGGAGCGTGGTTTTAAGCAATGCCGCAAACGAATTCGCCTCACTGCGGGGCGATGCTCCGGGGCGTTTCGCGGTAACCAGTTCCACCGCTGTTTCGCTGGGCGCCATCTCTGCCCGTGGTACGGATGTAGGTACCACTCTGTCCACCGCATCGCTGGCACTGAGTGCTCCAAGCATCACAGGCTCTGCGGCGTCCACGTGTGCTTGCGCACCCAACGGTTCAAGCGTTTTGGTGGGAACAGCGGGTAACGTCGGCTCCACTGGCTCGCCCGTCCTGCTGGACACAACGGGGGGACCGGTACATGCAACGGCAACGGGGTCGACAAGCACCATTGCACTGACCGCGACCAATGCCGGCACGACCCGATTTGGTAACTTGAACGCTGGCTCAAACATTTCTGTATCTGGGCCGGCGGGCAGCTCGACGGCCAGTTTCAGCGGGAACGTTGAAAGCAGCGGGGGCAACGTGTCTATTACAGGGTTCGCAACAACCAACCTTGGCGATGGGGCCTCTGATGTTTTCTCGGGCAATGCCATCAGCGTGGCTGGTTCTGGATCTTCCACCCCGACTATCAACTTGCTCGGAACTTTGCGCCCGGGCCGCTCTGGAGCCATCGGAACAACAACGTTCAACAGCAACGTCAGTTTCCAGTCCACATCTATTCTGGAATTCGACTTCAATGGAGCGAGCCACGACAGTGTCAGTATTTCCGCTGGTTCCAACGCAAATGTGTCGGGGTCGAGCACGTTTCGCACCAACACGTTTGGGGCACAGCCTGGTGCAGGCGCATACACCTTGGTGAGCGGCACTACAACTGGAACTGCACCAACCCTCGACAAGGGCAATCTGAGCAACAACGGTGCTTTGAGGCTCGCCTCCGTCGTGCTGGACTTGACGACGCCACCTGCACCTGCACCTGCACCTGCACCTGCACCTGCACCTGCACCTGCACCTGCTCCTGCTCCTGCACCTGCACCACCCATCCTTCTTGGGACAGTTCGCTGCACACTTCGTAGAAGGTGGGCCCCGTGACGCCTTCCAGAGTTGCATTTTTGTGTGCCCTATCACCGTGACTCACTCGATTTGTGCACCAACCACCAACCGTACCGCGTTCAGGTTTCACCACAAAACGCTTTGTCGCCCTGGCGCACTTCTGTCACTTCGAAGGGAGCCAGAAAACCCCTTCCACCAGTCCGCCATCCAGTGTATGACAAGCGACCCAACAGAACCAAGCAAGCTGGTGAGTCAAACTGGTGCCACAGGTGTGCACCACGGCTACATGACATGCTGTTCCCCCCCCCCCCTCACGCACACCCCCCCCCGACCAGGCCGGGTATCTGGACGCAGAGCACGCGACACTTTTAGCGGCTGCCCTCGACTGTACCGACGCCCTTATCACAGCTACCGCTGTCGTTGTGGGGTCCACAAGTCCCTGGGGTTGGGACCTACCCATCCTTGTATCCCTTTTTCTGTCGAGTGAGGACCGTGATCGACTGGACCGTGACGTCACTGTGTTGGCCAAGTGTGCGTGGGCAGGGTCCCTGGAGCCTGGGTCAGGGGTTCTGAATTGTGGTGACGGCGGTGCGTCGTCTCTTTTCACTCAGGCGTCCCTGTCTCAGCTTCCTGTGGTGGTGCGTACACTGGCATGTCACTGCCACACGGTGCCGTTTTGAGCCGTATTCAGGTTGGGGCATGTCGCCCACCTGTGTGTGCCCTCTTCAAGTTGTGGTGTGCTGTGTCGTGCTGTTTGTTTGTTCAGAGGCTCCAGGAGATGTGTGCAGAAATGGGGTTCCCAAAATCAGGACTCAAGGTCACGGTAGTGCATGGCCTTGCCGTCAAGTTGTTGTCTGCACCCACGCACCCCTAGCTGCACGTGACGCATGTCCATCCCTTGTCACCCCCCCCTGCCTTCCATTCACGTCCCACCTGCACGCCCTGGCAGGCCACGTTAATTGCTCGTCTTTTGGGGACAGAAGATATTTTTTTGCGGTTTGGTCGCACCACCTCGGACCCGTGGGTGAAGGACAAGCAATATCCGACCTTCGTGCGGTGCACAAAGGTTGGGAGTGGTGGAGTCGCCCTAGGGGTGGTCGATAGCTCCACCGTCAGCGTTTTGAATTTTTTGCTGGCAAGGTCGGGGCAGGCTCTAGCAGATGCAGGGCTGCACAAAGTCCATGGGTACGCAGCCCGTCCGGTCAGCCTTTGCATCCGTGCACGGCTGTGCGACGTGACACGGGTGCTGGACCCTTGTGAATTAATGAACGCCCTCGGAACTCAACTTGAAGGTGCAGGCCGCATCACGGTCCCCTTCGTCAATGGTGCAGAGTCGGATGTGGAACTGGTGTTTGGGGCCGAGCCGCTGGCAGTCGTAGCTTCGAACCCGGAGTTTGGTGGGCCAACCACGAGTGCACCGCCGGTGGGGGCAGGTAGTTCTTCTCCGGCCCCCAGCGCCGCTGTTGACTGTGGGGTAACCAGAGTGCCTGCTCACCCGAGTCTTCAAGTTGTCGCCACCATGCCGCCGATTTGTTGCGCCTGCTGGCGCGTGCCATGCCCTGGCGATCTGGCGCACGGTAGGTCACGGCCGGGTGCACTGCTCATTCAATGTGTTTCAGTTGCTCTGTGGTCCTGCTACCGCCACGCCACCATGTCTCGCTGCATGTCCTCGCAGTCATCGTAGTGACGGGGGTCGTCAACGCGTGCCCGCTGACATGCGGGGGAGTAACCTTGGCGGAGCCCCGGCCCGCACCGTCCACTGGACGGGGGACCACGCAGCGATCGTGAGCTTCGGGGCCAAGGCACAATCCATTGTGGGGAGTATAGTTGCCCTGGAGAGCGTGCCCACGCATGGTTGGCACCGTGACAGCAGCGTGGAGGCTGTCGCATCGTGGCTTGAGGACGTCCTGCAGGGGAAGCCATATGTGCAGG
>CAIYQZ010000030.1 GCA_903928495.1 uncultured bacterium | reverse complement strand
TGGGCTGAGCTGCGTTACCAGGGGTTTGACGAACACGGCACCGCCATCGACCGCACTGTTTCAGGCTTTCACGCCCGAGTGGTGCAGCACGAATGCGACCATCTCTGGGGCCAGCTCTACCCCATGCGCATGCGCGACTTCACCCAGTTCGGCTTCACCGACACATTGCCCCAGCCACAAGCCTGAGTCCGCCTGCATCTGGTGCGCGCCAGGCTTGCAACTTGTCATACGGCATTGATACACTACAGCTGAAACATGGTTCACCGTGTGATTTCAGGAGGTTGCCGTGCCCACCATTGCCCGCGTTTTCATGAATGGCCGCAGCCAGGCTGTGCGCCTCCCGGCCAAACTGCGTTTGTCGTCGCAAGAGGTCAGCATCGAGCAAATAGGCAACGCACTCTGGATACAGCCGCACAGTTCACCAGCCACAGACATGGGCCAATGGCTGCAACAGTTCTACGCAGCAAACCCGCCATTGCCCCCTGATTTCCTCGCCCAGCGCACAGATTTGCCAGCCCAGGAACGCGATTGGTCCTGAGGTCGCCGCGTGAATCGCACCCTCGACACCAATATCTGCAGCTACATCCTGCGCAAGCGACCACCGTTCATGGTGGAGCGCTTCTCCAGTTTGAGCCGCGATGGCCTGTGGTTGTCCGTCGTGGTGGCCGCGGAGTTGCGCTATGGCGCAGCCAAACTGGGCCAGCCGCGCTTCCAGTCGGCTGTTGAGGCATGGCTGGCCGGGTTTGATGTCCGCGACTGGACTTCAGACGCATCACATGAATACGCCCGGTTGCGTGCGTCACTTGAAAAAGTCGGTAAACCCATCGGCAGTATGGACATGATGATCGCTGCCCACGCATTGGCACAAGACAGCGTGCTCATCACCAACAACGCCAGAGAATTTCACCGCGTCCCCGGCCTCGCCGTAGAAGAATGGGTCCTGGGCGCTGACACTGACGTTGGGTAACCACCTGCCGCTCAGGCCTGCATGGCCAGCACTTCCAGCAGCTCCGTCTCAATGGCAATCTGGGTGCGGTTGTGCTGCAACTGCGCCCCGCTGATCAAAAACGTGTCTTCCACCCGTTCGCCCAGCGTCGTGATCTTGGCCAGCTGCAGATTGATGTCGTGCCGCGCCAGCACCCTTGCAATGCTGTAAAGCAAGCCCGCGCGGTCGCTGGCTGAAATGCTCAGCAGCCAGCGTTGCGCCTTTTCATCGGGTCGCAGCTCCACCCGTGGGTTGATGGGGAAGTTCTTCACCCGCCGCGACGTTCGGCCACGGCTCGGTGGGGGCAGGGCGGTTTGCTCGTCAATGAAGCGCGTCAGGTTCGCCTCCACCATCGCAATCAGCTCACGGTAATGCTCCGCCAGCGTGGGCGCCACCACCTGGAAGGTGTCCAGCGCGTGCCCGTTGCGTGTGGTGTGGACCTTTGCATCCAGAATGCTGAATCCCGCCTGGTCAAAGTAACCGCAAATCCGCGCAAACAGGTCATGCTGGTCAGCCGCGTACACCAGCACCTGCACACCTTCACCCTCGGGTGACGTGCGGGCCCGCACAATGGTGGTCGTGCCTGCGTCTGCTGCCCGCGATCCCTCGCGCACCTCCCGCGCCAGCTCCCGCGTGATTTGCCGCGTGTGCCAGGCAATTTCTCCAGCCTTGTGCCGCATGAAGTAGCTCACATCCAGCGTGTCCCACAGCGCCTTGTGCGCCTGGTGGGGCAGGGCGTTCAAAGCCAGCTCGGTCAGCGCCTCGCGTTTGCGCTCTTCCACCACCGCGCTCGGGTCTGCTGCCCGTCCACCCAGCACCCGCAGGGTGTAGCGGTACAGGTCTTCCAGCAGCTTGCCTTTCCAGTTGTTCCACACCTTGGGGCTGGTGCCGCGTATGTCGGCCACCGTCAGCAGGTACAGCGCCGTCAGGTAACGCTCGTTGCCCACCCGCTTGGCAAACTGTGCAATCACCGCCGGGTCGCTCAGGTCTTCCTTCTGGGCAATGCGGCTCATCGTCAGGTGCTCCGACACCAGAAACTCAATCAGCTTCGCATCCTCGCGGGCCACACCGTGCTGTCGGCAGAACACCCGCACATCGTGCGCACCCAGGTCCGAGTGGTCTCCCCCACGTCCCTTGGCTATGTCATGGAACAGCGCCGCCACATAAAAAATCCACGGCTTGTCCCACCCGGCTGCCAGTTGCGAGCAAAACGGGTACTCGTGCGAGTGCTCCGGTATGAAAAACCGCCGCACATTGCGCAGCACCATCAAGATGTGCTGGTCCACCGTGTACACATGGAACAGGTCGTGCTGCATCTGCCCCACGATGTGCCTGAACACCCACAGGTACCGCCCCAGCACCGACGTTTGGTTCATCAGTCGCAGGGCATGCGTGATGCCGTCGTTCTGCTTCAGTATTTCCAAAAACACCGCCCGGTTGGCCGGGTCGCGGCGGAAAGCCGCGTTCATCACCGGACGGGCGTTGTACAGCGCACGCAACGTGCGGGCAGACAAACCTTTGATGCCCACCGTCGTCTGGTACACCAAAAACGTTTCCAGAATGGCGTGCGGCTGCTGCAGGTACAGGTGGTCGCTCGCCACCTCCAGCATGCCCGCCTTGTCATGAAACCGCTCATTGATCGGGCGCAACTGGTGGCTCAGTGTCCCCTCGTCGCTGCTCAGCCGCTCTTCAATGTTCAGCAGCAATATCTGGTTCAGCTGTGCCACCGCTTTGGCAGCCCAGTAGTAGCGCTTCATCAAAATTTCGCTGGCCCGGCGCGCACCTCGCACTGGTGCCGCCGCCATGCCTGAGTCCGGGTGGCTCGGGGCGTGCACCTGCGGGTGGTAACCAAACGACTCGGCCACTGCCGTCTGCAGGTCAAACACCAGCCGGTCTTCCCGCCGGTTGGCCAACACGTGCAGCCGCAGCCTGATCAGGCTCAGCAGCGCCTCGTTGGCCTTCAGCTGCCTCACCTCCAGCGCGGTGGCGAGCCCACGGCGGCCCAATTCATCCCAACTTTTGCCCAGACCGGCGGCCTTGGCCACCCAAAGCACAATCTGCAAATCGCGCAAGCCACCCGGCGACTCTTTGCAGTTGGGCTCCAGCGCATACGGCGTGTTTTCGTGGCGCTGGTGGCGCTGGCGCATTTCCAGCGTTTTGGCTACAAAAAACGCCTTGGGGTTGATGGCTTCGCTCAGCGCCCCTGCCAGGCGGTTGAACTGCTGGCGGTTGCCACACACCAGGCGGCTCTCCAGCATCGAGGTTTGCACAGTCACATCGCGTTGCGCCTCTTCCACGCACTCGTGCACCTTGCGCACGCTCGAGCCTATGTCCAGCCCACTGTCCCAGCATTGGCCAATGAAGCCTTCCAGCTTGGCCTTCAAGGCCGCATCGGTGTCTGGCTGTGCGCCGTCGGGCAGCAGCACCAGCACATCCACGTCTGAGTGTGGAAACAGCTCGCCCCGCCCATAGCCACCCACCGCCACCAGTGCAAACTCCGGCCCCAGTTCCGCCTGTGCCCACAGCGTGCGCAACAGTTGGTCGGCGTGGCGTGCCAGGCGCTGCAGCGTGGTGCGCACCCCCCGGGTCGAACTGCCCTCGCGCGACAGTCCCTGCAGCAAAGCCGTTTTGCCGCTGCGGTATTGCTCGCGCAGGGTACCGGGGGCCATCACGCAGCCTGGGGTTTCACAAACGCCGGGGGAGGGGGGCTGCCCGCCGACAGCGTCAGCACTTCGTAACCCGTGTCGGTCACCAGCACCGTGTGCTCCCACTGCGCCGACAAAGACCTGTCTTTGGTCACAATCGTCCAGCCATCGCCCTGTTCCTTGATCTCGCGCTTGCCCGCGTTGATCATCGGCTCAATGGTGAAGGTCATCCCCGGCTTCAGCTCTTCCAGCGTGCCCGGCTTGCCGTAGTGCAGCACCTGTGGTTCTTCATGAAATTTCTGGCCAATGCCGTGGCCGCAGAACTCCCGCACCACCGTAAAGCCCAATCCTTCGGTGAACTTCTGAATGGCGTGGCCAATGTCCCCCAGGCGTATGCCCGGGCGCACCAGCTCAATGCCCTTCCACATCGCCTCGTAGGTGGTGCTCACCAGCCGTTTGGCCTGTATGGAGCAGTCCCCCACCAGAAACATCCGGCTCGTGTCGCCAAACCAGCCATCCTTGATCACCGTCACGTCCACATTCACGATGTCGCCCTTTTTCAGCGGCTTGTCGTTCGGTATACCATGGCACACCACCTGGTTCACAGACGTGCACAGGTGGCCGGGGTAGGGCGGGTAACCCGGTGGCTGGTAACCAATGGTGGCACTCACCGTGCCTTGGTGCTTCATGTATTCCGCCGCCAGACGGTCAATCTCCAGCGTCGTGATGCCCGGTTTGATCAGCGGCGTCAGGTGGTCCAGCACTTCCGCCGCCAACCTGCAGGCAGTGCGCATGGCTGCAATGCCTGCAGCGTCTTTGTAGGTGATGCTCATGGGGCAAATTATCCCATTGCCCCCGCACCACTCCTGCGCTCAGGGTTTGAGCCCCAGCCGCTCCCGCTCAATGTCAGATAGTGCAGGCACCGGTGCGGGGTGCCAACTGGCAATTCCTTTGCGCTGCTGCCAGCGGTACACATTCAGTGCCACCTCGGCCCAGCGGCGCTTCAAGCCTGGCAGCCCCAGCAAACTTGGGTACAGGCCAGCCAGGTAGGGGTTGCGGCGCAGGCTCAGGTACACCTCCACCCGCACTGTGGCCTGCGGGCTCGGTGTGCGCCGGTGAAAGCCGCTGGTGTCCGCGACCACCAGGGTGTTGCTCCTCACCACTCCCAGCACCGGCTCACCATATCCCATGGCACCCAGCTCGGCCTCCGTTGCGCGGAACGACCCCTTTGCATGCAGCCGGTTCACATGGGTTGGCGCACCAATGCTTTGCTCCTGCTCCCATGCCAGCCTCTTGCCCGTCAGCGCATGTGAACCCGGCACATAGGCAAAGGGCCCCTCGTCTGCCGCTACATCGTGCAAAAACAGCCAGGCCTTTGCTGTGCTGTGGAATGTGTCTGCGTGCCAGTCGGTCTGCGGGTCATGCCATTCGCCTTCTGCGTCGGTGTGTATGCATTGCACAGCCACTATCGGGGCCCCCCCATAGCCCGCCGCATACCGCAGCAAGTCAAACAGCGGCGCGTTGTCCAGCAGCTTGGCCAGGGCAGGGTAGGGTGCACAGGTGTCGCGGTCCAGGTTGAAGCGACGTGTGGTTGCCGGCCTCTGCACCATCTCAATGGCCGTTTGTTGCAACCTGGCAACATCCAGTTTCAATTGCTCACATTCTGTGGCCGGCAAAAAATCAGGCAAAACCACACAGCCATCGGTTTGGTACGCCCGCACCCATGCCACAGGCAGGCGGCTCTCCATGCCGTGGCGGCGCCACTGGCACAGCGCATGTGCTGCGCGCTTGCGCAACACGTGCAAGCCCCAGCCATTCAGGGTTTTGCTGCCCAGCACAGGGTTGGCCATGAAGTCTTTTTGCCCCGTGGCCAGCCCTGCCAGGTGCAGTGGCCACAGCAAGGTGGTCTTCAGCCAATGCATATTGCTTTCATTACTTTTGCCAGTTTGTTTGCTGTTGTTTGGCACATGTCAGCGCCATGTGGGCTAACAGACGGATGCTATATTCCTTCCACTATAAGTGAGTCGGTTTTTCAGGGATGCACATGCTCAACGCAGCGTTTGTGGGTGTGAGGGAGGTCACAGGCGGCACTGGTGCCCCTGCCAGCAACGGTATTGCAAGCAATGCATTGCTGCGCACCGCATGCAACCCTGCGCTTCAGTCGTTGGCTGCAGCGCGGCAGGTGTTGCTGCTCCAGGGGCCGCTGGGCCCATTTTTCGACCGACTCACCGTCTGGCTCCAGCGCTGCGGGGCCAGCGTGCACCGCGTCGTGTTCCAGGGTGGAGACGAACTCGACTGCCAAGCCCTCAAGCCCATCCAATTCAACCAGCCCATGCCCCAGTGGGCGGCATTTTTCAGGCAAACCGTGCTGCGCATGGGTATCGACCATGTGGTTCTGTTTGGCCAGGCCCGTGCGCACCACGCCGCAGCCATACAGCTGGCCCGAAGCCTGGGTGTCAAGGTGGTGGTCATGGAAGAGGGCTACTTCCGCCCCGGCTACGCCACCATGGAGCTGGACGGTGTCAACGGCTACTCCACCACCCTGCAGCGCTACGAATGGTCGCCCGTGGTGCCCGCCGGCCACCCAGCGCCCGTGGTGGCCGGAGACATTCAGCCCCACGACACGGCCAACCACTTTCGCAAGACGGCTTGGCACGCCAGCCAGCATTACCTGGCCCTGCGCAAACACGCCCACCGCTACCCCCACTACTCCCACCACAAAGAGGCCAACCCCTATTGGTATGCCCACTACTGGGTGTGGTCGTGGGTCAAAAAGTACTGGTACCAACCGGGCGACAAACGCCTGCAGGCCCAGTTGCTGGCCAGTTCGGCCCCCTATTACTTTGTGCCCCTGCAGCACGACGGTGATGCCCAAATCACCCACCACAGCACCTATAACGAAAACACAGATTTCATCTTCCAGGTGCTGCGCTCGTTTGCGGCCCATGCCCCGGTTGACAGCCAGCTGGTGTTCAAGCAACACCCCCACAGCCGGGGCGGCCCAGGGCACCGGCAGTTCATTTCAAGCTTGGCGCAAGAACTCGGCGTGGCCAGTCGGGTGTTGCACATTGTGGAAGGCGACACGCCCGTGCTGGTGCAACACAGCCAGGGCGCGGTGCTCATCAACAGCACCGTGGGCATACAAGCCCTGCAGCGTGGCGCCCCCCTCATTGCACTGGGCGAGGCTCTTTACCGCCAGCCTGGCCTCACCCATGCTGAGCCGTTGGACCATTTTTGGCAGCACGCCCGCCCGGCCGATGTCGACGTGGCCCGACGCTTTCTGGCGCAAATCAAAAACCTCACACAAGTGCCTGTCAGCCTGTACGACTGGCGCCATGTACCACTCAGCTGGCGTGTGTGTCGCTAGCCTCTGCCCCGGCTATTGCTTGCCAATGCATTCCATGAACCCAACGCCCATGCTCATTCCCACCATCTTGTGCGGTGGCGCAGGCTCCCGCCTGTGGCCTGTTTCGCGTGAAACACACCCCAAGCCCTTCATGCGCTTGCCAGACGGGCAAAGTTTGCTGCAAAAAGCATTCTCCCGTGCAGCTGCATTGCCCGGTGTGGCCCAGGTGCTCACCATCACCAACCGCGAGCTATTCTTCAAAACCGAAGACGAATACCGCCCGGTCAACCCCACCGGCCTGGCCACTGGCTTTGTTCTTGAGCCCTTCGGCCGCAACACCGCCGCCGCCGTCACAATGGCAGCTTTGGTGGTGCAGCATCAGCATGGCGATGCCGCGCAACTGGTGGTGCTGCCGGCAGACCACCTCATTGCAGACCAAGCCGCCTTTGCCCAGGCAGTGGCCACCGCGCAAACCCTGGCATCACAAGGCAGGGTGGTTACCTTCGGTATTCAGCCAGATGCACCCGAAACCGGCTTTGGTTACATAGAGGGCGAAGGCCACACCGTCAAGCGCTTTGTTGAAAAGCCCAACCTTGAAGCCGCCCAAGCCTACCTGGCCAGCGGCCACTATTTGTGGAATTCGGGCATGTTCTGCTTTGCCGCAGGCACCCTGCTGGCCGAAATGGCGCAACACGCCCCGGCCATATTGGCCGCGTGCCAGCAGTGCCTGGCCGCATCACGCACCCTGGCTGGCAAAGGCATGGCCCAAACCGAGCTGGATGCCCCCACCTTCCACTTGGTGCCTGATGACTCCATCGACTACGCGCTGATGGAAAAAACCACCCACGCCGCCGTGGTGCCCTGCACCCTGGGCTGGAGCGACATTGGCTCCTGGTCTGCCGTGGGCAACCTCACCGCGCCCGACGCCTTGGGCAACCGCGTGCTGGGTCAGGCCCTGCTGCACCACACCACCGGTTGCTACATTCAAAGTGCTGACCGGCTGGTGGGTGCCGTGGGTGTGTCAGACCTCATCGTCATCGACACGCCCGACGCCCTGCTGGTGGCCCACCAAAACCACGCACAAGACGTCAAGCTCATCTACAACCAGTTGAAAAAGCAGGGGCACGAGGCCCACAAACTCCACCGCACCGTGCACCGCCCCTGGGGCACCTACACCGTGCTGGAAGAAGGCCACCACTTCAAAATCAAACGCATTGAAGTCAAGCCCGGCCAAAAGCTCAGTCTGCAAATGCACCACCACCGCAGCGAACATTGGATAGTGGTCAGCGGTACCGCCGTGGTGGTGAATGGTGAGCAAGACATCATGCTCCGCCCCAACGAAAGCACCTATATTCCCGCCGGCCACAAACACCGCCTGGTCAACCCCGGCGTCATCGACTTGGTGTTGATTGAAGTGCAAAGCGGCCAATACCTGGGTGAAGAGGATATTGTTCGCTTTGATGACCAGTACGGCCGCGCGTAAACCAACGGAATAATATGAACCAAATCAATAAAATAAAACATACCAAAAAAATCGATAAACTTTTCTCAGTTATCGTATTGCTGCCATTGGCGATATCCGCGCTGTATTTCGGGGGAATGGCATCAGATGTATATATATCTGAAAGCCGTTTTGTAATTACCAATCCAGAGAGAGCGAGTAGTAGTGGAATAGGCGCAATTTTGCTAAAGGAAGTAGGGTTTGCACGATCAAATGACGGCGCCTTTGCTGTGCAAAACTATATAACATCGCGAGATGCACTAATAGAAATAAATGCCAGGATGGAACTGGATAAAACATTATCATCAGAAGCGGTAGATTTTCACAATAGATTTGGATTCTGGGACTCGGATAAAAGTTTTGAAGCGTTATACCGATATTATCAGTCACAAATAATTACAGTAGCTCATGATAACACCGCCGCAGTTACAGTGCTAAAAGTGAGGGCGTACTCAGCCGAAGAAGCGAAGAAAATAAATGAAATACTATTGGAACAAAGTGAGAAATTAATTAATAAATTAAACGAAAGATCTCGCAATGACATCATTCGCTCTTCTGAGGAAGAAGTGAAATTAAACCAAGAAAAGGCGTACGCATCTGGCCTAGCTCTGTCCAACTTCCGAAATAAACAAGGTGTTATTGACCCTGAGCGCCAATCTACACTTCAAATACAACAAATTATAAAGTTACAAGACGAGCTGCTGGCAAATAAAGCACAACTAAAGCAACTTGAAACATTCACGAAAAATAATCCACAAATCCCGGCATTGCAACAACGGGTGCAAACATTAGAAAAAGAAGTGACAAAGGAGACAAATAAAGTTGCTGGAGCAGGGCAAAACTCATTGGCAGGCAAAGCAGCTGAATATCAAAGACTTATACTAGAGAGGGAGATCGCAGATAGGCAATTAGCTGGAGCAATAGCTTCATTAGAAGTTGCGCGCAATGAAGCGTTAAGGAAGCATGCGTATCTTGAGCGCATTGCACAACCGAGCCTACCAGACCGACCAACCGAACCGAGGAGATTGCGTGGAATATTATCTACTCTTTTACTGTCTCTAATACTATGGGGAATTGTGGCGCTACTCGTGGTGGGTATAAAAGATCATCGTGATTGAACAAGAAGAGTGAAAATGGCGAGAAACATTGAATTAATGAACGCTGTAAAAATTCAACTCAGAGTTATTGGGGCTCTCCTGATGCGTGAGATAATGACGAGGTACGGTAGAAATAACCTTGGATTTTTATGGCTTCTTCTTGATCCTATAGTTTTTACAGTCGGAGCAGTACTGCTGTTTAATACGTTCCATAGCTCAATGGAGATGAAAACACAGGTAATTCCATTCATATTTCTTGGGTATTCTGGGTTAATTCTATGGAGAACCTGCCCAACAAGAGGGATAAAGGCCATAGAGTCGAATAGAGTATTGATGTATCATCGGCAAGTAAAAGTACAAGATGTTTTTTTTGCAAGAATGATTCTAGAGATAGCCGGAGTTACCGCAGCGTTCATAATTTGCTTCGTGTCAATGATCTCTCTTGGCCTTGTTGACTATCCGAAAAATATGCTTTTACTAATCACAGGCTGGATACTACTGGGGTGGTTCGGTGCTGCGCTTGGTATCGTTCTCGGATGCTTAAGTGAGTATAGCGATATGGTTGAGCGTATATGGCATCCGGCAGGATACTTTATGCTTCCAATTAGCGGAACATTTTTTATGGTGAGTTGGTTGCCGCAGTACCTCCAGGAATGGGCTCTGTTAGTACCTATGGTTAATTGTGTCGAAATGCTTCGTGGTGGCTATTGGGGTGAATCTGTACAGACAAATTACGATATTTTTTACGTCTCGGTCGTGTGCTTAGTGCTAACTCTCGCGGGGTTGATATTAATGGCTGACAAAAGAATGCAGAAATTGGCTACATAAATGCTAAAAATTGATGATGTTACGGTGAAATACAAAACTAGATCAGGGTGGCATACCGTACTTGATTCGGTTTCAATGGAGGTAAATCGAGGAGAGCACTTTGGAATTCTTGGGATGAATGGCGCTGGAAAATCAACATTAATTCGCATAATAAGCGGCCAAGAGCAACCAGATGAGGGAGCTGTATCTAGAAAAATGAAAGTATCATGGCCATTAGCTTTCGCCGGCGGATTTCAAGGGTCGCTAAGCGGAATTGATAACATAAGGTTTATTGCGCGTATATACAATGCAGATTACAAATATACAAAATCGTATGTAGAAGAGTTTTCTGAGTTAGGAAAATTCCTCAGAGAGCCAGTAAAAAATTACTCAAGCGGCATGATGGCTAGGTTGGCGTTCGCGTTGTCCCTCGCTATAGAGTTTGATTGCTATCTTATTGACGAAGTCATAGCAGTCGGAGACGCAAGATTTCACGCAAGATGCATGAGTGAACTATTTGATAAGCGAAAAGACCGCGCATACATTATTGTATCGCACAATAGCGATTTCATTACGATGCAATGCAATCGAGCGGCCGTGCTGCATGCTGGAAAATTGACATCATATAAATCTGTTGTTGATGCGCAGCAAGTATACAATAAAATTCTACAAGAAACAGGTTAGGGACTTCTCGATGAAATAGAATGGCGTATAGATTAAGGTGCAAATTGACGGATTATTTAATGGAAATCCGAAATTTTAACCTGTGGATAAACTTGGAATCAAAGGAGATAGTGTAATGGTTAAGAAGGCATTGATAACTGGTATCACTGGACAGGATGGTGCATACCTCGCGGAGTTTCTTTTGATAAAAGGTTATGAGGTGCATGGAATTAGAAGGCGAACATCATTATTTAATACGGATAGGATCGACCATTTATATCACGATCCTCATGACAAGGGATATAATTTAACATTGCACTATGGAGATCTAACTGATTCATCAAGTCTAATCCGAATTGTGCAGCAGGTAAAGCCAGATGAAATATACAACTTGGCAGCACAAAGCCATGTGGCAGTCTCATTTGAAGAACCTGAATATACTGCAAACTCAGACGCATTGGGTGCACTTCGTATTTTAGAAGCAATTCGTATTGCCGGCCTCGAGAAGACAACGCGGTACTACCAAGCGTCGACATCCGAGCTTTATGGATTAGTTCAAGAGATCCCTCAGCGTGAGACTACTCCATTTTACCCACGATCGCCCTACGCTGTCGCGAAACTATATGCCTACTGGATAACAAAGAATTATCGCGAGTCTTATGGCATGTATGCTTGCAACGGAATTCTTTTCAACCATGAGTCCCCCCTTCGTGGGGAAACATTTGTAACACGCAAAATAACTAGAGCATTAGCGCGCATAAAGCTTGGGTTGCAGGGATGTCTATACTTAGGGAATATGAATGCTCTGAGGGATTGGGGGCATGCCAAAGATTATGTTGAGATGCAATGGCTAATGTTGCAGCAGGAAACACCTGAGGACTATGTTATTGCTACGGGTGAGCAACATTCAGTTAGGGAGTTTGTAGAGCTGGCTGCCAAAGAGATTGACATTAATATTAGATGGGAAGGAGGTGGGGCCGATGAGATTGGGTATGATGTGGACTCTGGTAAGCAAATAGTCGCTGTTGATCCTTGCTATTACAGACCTGCAGAGGTTGAGACGTTACTTGGAGACCCAACTAAAGCGAAAAATATACTTGGTTGGTACCCCACAACAACGTTCAAAGAGCTTGTCTCTGAAATGATGCTAGAAGACTTAAAAGAGGCTAAAAGAGATTTGCTAGTAAAGCAAAATGGATTTAAATTTTACACATACGCTGAATAAATATAGGAAAAGTAATGATACCAGTGTATAAACCATATTTATCCGGCAATGTAAAGAATTACGTAATTGATTGCATTGACACAACGTGGATATCATCAAAGGGAGAATATATACAGAGATTTGAGCAAGCATTTGCGAGCCATGTTGGCGTGTCAGCAGCCACCTCGGTGTGCAATGGAACGGTAGCCATACATCTAGCTCTGTTGGCTTTAGGGATAGGGCCTGGTGATGAGGTAATTGTTCCGACCTTCACATATATTGCTTCAGTCAATTCAATCTTCCATGTTGGGGCGAAGCCTGTTTATGTTGACAGTTTGGAGGAAACTTGGCAGGTTGATCCTGAAGATATCATTAGAAAAATAACTTCAAAAACTAAAGCAATCATGGTGGTTCATTTATATGGCTTGCCATGTGAGATGAACGCGATTAGTGCGATTTGCGAACGCTATGGATTGAAATTGATTGAGGATTGTGCTGAGGCATTTGGTACAAAATATAATGATATATCTGCCGGGTGTTTTGGAGATGTTTCAACCTTTAGTTTTTTCGGGAATAAAACAATTACTACAGGTGAGGGGGGGATGGTGTTGGCAAAATCGAAAGAGACTTTAGACCGTATATGTCATTTAAAAAATCAAGGTGTGTCGAAAACACGAGAGTATTGGCATGACGTGATTGCATACAATTATCGAATGACCAACATCTGTGCCGCCATAGGACTGGCACAATTAGAATGTTTTGATGACATAATTGCTAAAAAAAGAGCTATTGCCTCATGGTACACTGAGGAATTATTGGGTCTTCCTTTATCTATTCACAGGGAGCAACCTAATACCTTGCATTCTTTTTGGATGTGCTCTATTGCAGTTGACGAAAAAGAAAACCGAGATCCATTGAGAGAGCTGTTAAAAGAAAGACAAATAGAAACGCGTCCAGTGTTTACGCCTGCTCACTGCATGCCACACAGTGCACAGAAAGGCGACTTCCCCGTAGCTGAGTCATTAAGTAGTCGAGGTATAAACCTACCCAGTTATCCAGAGTTATCTCAAGAATCAGTTCACATGATATGTGAAGAAATCAAGAGATTTTTTGATTAATTGTACTTTAGATAGCCATGCAACCTCTTAATGTATTGGTCTGGGCCGTGTATCCTCCTTCTGCGGGATGGCGTGGTGAAGGAATAACACAGACTGTCGAAAACATATTACTCAATGGACCAGAAGAAATCTTGTACACATTGATAATTTCATCTGAGCATTTGAGTATTGCTAATGAGACATTAGGTAATTTAAAGAATGTTAGAGTTGTGCCGTATGGTTTAAATTTGAGACGACTCAAGATCTGGCATGATATAAAAGCACTGTTGAGGGCGGCGGCCCCACCTGAAGGATTACCAGCTAAATTCGAAAGAGCTGTTGATGCAATTTTTGATGCCGCACTACATCTAGCCTGGATTGTAACCTTACCGTTTGCTAAATATTGGGTATCAAAGGAGATACGTAGCGCAAATGTTATCTACAACCCATCTCCTGTTTATGCCCTATTGTCGCATCGAAAAAAGCCTAAGGTATTCAACTTTTGGGACCCATTCGGATTTGAGTACAGTGCGTTTGGCAAAAGCAGAAAAGTCGAGTTACATAAATTTATGTATCGATTTCATGTGAAGGCCACTGCTATGATTACGCAGTCTAATGCAAATAGGCAATACTTAGAACAGGTATGGGGAATCAATCCAAATTCTATTAGTGTTATATATAACGGCTCACCTGATTACTCGCAGTTACTGGAATCACATGTCGAAAAAATTGGAGAGCCGATCACCCGAAGTAATTTGATAAAGGCTTGGCCGAAAAGACTTGTTTGTGGCAAAACAAAGCAAGAGGCGTTGGATGTATTGCTTTCTGATACACTAAACTTGTCGGTATTATTTCGCCTGTTCAAACGATTATCACCATCCACGATTGTGATTATGGTGTCGACCCAATATAGACCCTACAAAGGCTTTGAGGCATTATTTAATGTTTTGGATAAGCTAATTCAAGCAGCTCCCGAATTCGATTTTAGATTTGTTATTACCGCAGAACTTCCAGAGAAAATCCGCGATCGGTTTAACGGTAAATATGACTGGGAAACCGAAAGAGTATATGAACTAACAAGACTTACCAATCTGCAGCACGCTTGTCTCTATAAAATTTGCAATTTAGTATTGCATCCAAGTTTTGCAGAAGGGGGCCCCACTATGTATCCAGCATCAGAGGCTGCCTCTGTCGGGATACCTTCACTTACGAACATCGGTCGGCACACAATTGAAATGATTGAGCGTGACGGTGATTCACTTTCTTGTGTTGTTGAAGATTTCCTTTGCAAAGAGAATACTGTAAAAAGTGTTCTAAAAATATTGCGTTGTAACGAAACCAGAGAACTTAATATTAAGGCGGTTCAGTCAGCTCGTATTCATTGGAGTCATATTGGATCTGAATATGGAAAATTATTTAGTCAATTCCGATACTCGTAATTTAATCCCATTGAATTATTCCGCGCCACAAACTATGTTTCTGATGATCATCAAGGGGTGGTATCAGCTGCACAGAGGATCTTTTTCTTCGTTCAGTATGAATGCATTTATGAAAATACTTTTTCATGGTTAATGTAATTTTGTGTTATGTTTTCTTTGAACATCGTTGATAATGTGAATTCGATCTGAATAAATGATATAAATTGTTTCGTTCTCTTTTTAGTTCCTTTTGTGTTTCGGAAAATTTTCTTTATTTAGGAGAAATGATGCAAAGTGAGTCCATGATCTCTGAGAGAATTGTGTTGTCAATTCAGTCGATGGTTCCTGATTTAACTATCAAGGTTTCTACTGAAACACCGTTGATTGGCCAGGATGGTATATTGACTTCTATGAAGTTAGTTGAGTTGAGTTTGATGCTTGAGGATATTGCTGCGGAATTGGGTTTTAATTTTGATTGGACATCTGATTCTGCAATGTCAAGATCGAGAAGCATGTTTCTCACTGCTGGGTCTCTTGTTGAGGAATTTCTGAGGCAAAAGGATATTTTAAAATGATTGTAGTGACTGGCGCAAGTAAAGGCTTGGGGCGGGCTATTTGTACGAGATTAATGTCAAATGGGTATTCGGTATTGGGCCTCGCTCGTGGAGAGTGCATAAGTGATTTTCCGACTTTAAAGTGTGATGTTTCATCTCCGGATGATATTAAGAGTGTTGTAGCTTCGCTGAAAAGTTCTGGGGTTCAAGTTAAGGCTCTTATCAACGTTGCTGGCATTGCTTCAATGAATCTTGCCTTAACCACTCCAACGAAAACTGCGATAGGTATTATTAATACAAATTTACTTGGGACAATTTTTTGCTGTCAAGCCTTTGCTCCTCTTATTATCAGAAGCGGAGGCGGGTCAATAATTAATTTTTCCACAATCGCTGTGGCTTTAGGTTTAAAGGGTGAGTCTATTTATGCAGCATCAAAGGCTGGTGTAGAGGGCTTTACGCGATCTTTTGCCCGTGAGATGGCTGATTTTAGTATCAGAGCAAATTGTATTGCGCCGGGTCCAATTAATACGGATCTTCTTAAAGGTGTTAGTTCGAAACAAATTGATGCAATAGTCTCCGATCAAATTATTCCTACGCAGTTCGAGCCAACTCATGTATGTGACATAGTGGATTTGTTATTGGATGATCGGTCACTTAGTATCTCTGGTCAGGTTATTCATGTTGGAGGTGTATGATGTCTTTGCTGAATAAATTGAACACGATTTGGCATGAAATTGATGCTCCTTTTTTGATCTATCAAGGGCGTGAATTATTCTTTGCTGACGTTCTTTCTAATGACTCTGTTGATCTTGCGGCAATACATGTTGGTGATGTAGTTGCGTTAATCGGAGATTTTGATCCCAAATCAATTTCAACATTGTTGAGATTGATTGATCTTGGAGCCATTGTCGTTCCTTTAACTGCTGATACAAAACATGACCATGAGTATTTTTTTGAATCAGCTGAAGTTGACGTAGTTATTTGTGATGGCTCCGTACGCCGTCTCAAGCACTCTGGCAAGAATGGACTCATAAAGAAGCTGAGAGATAGGAGCCATGCCGGGTTAATTCTTTTTTCTACTGGTACCACTGGTAGGCCAAAGGCTATTCTTCATGATTTATCTGACTTTCTCTTGCGTTTTGAAACTCCTCGTCCGGCATTGAGGACCTTAACCTTTCTCCTGTTTGATCATATAGGTGGCATCAATACCTTGATGCATACACTTTTTAATCGTGGATGTATAATTACGCCCGATTCTCGATCAGTTGATTCTATTTTGTCGATGTGCGAGAAGTTTTGTGTTGAGGTTTTACCTACCACGCCAACATTCTTGAGAATGATGTTAATGAGTGGAATGATTCCTGATCGTATTCCTAGATGTCTTCGCGTGATTACATATGGCACAGAACGGATGGATCAGCCTACTCTAGATGCTTTGTGTGATCTTCTCCCTGATGTTGACTTTCGCCAAACGTTTGGGATGTCAGAGTTGGGTATTTTGCGTATTAAGTCTGAATCTCGTAATAGTTTATTTATGAAAATTGGCGGTGAGGGTGTTGTAACTAGAGTTATAAACAATGTTCTCGAAATCAAATCGGCATCTGCAATGTTGGGTTATTTGAATGCTGATTCTCCGTTTGATCAGGATGGCTGGTATTGTACAAAAGATATAGTGGATCAGAAAGGCGATTTCATTAAAGTTGTTGGTAGAAACAATGATGTTATAAATGTTGGCGGTTTGAAGTTTATGGCATCTGAAGTTGAGCGCGTTGCGCTGTGTTATCCTGGAATTGAATTGGTGAAGGCAGAAGGTAAGAGTAATCCTATTACAGGGCAGCATGTTGTGCTTCAGGTTCAACCTTGCTTAGGTTGCGTGATCGATCCTGTTCTTTTAATGTCCTTCATGAGGGAGTCTCTTCAGGAACACATGATGCCTAAGCGGGTACTTATTGATGCCGTACGTGTAGGTCATCGGTTTAAAAAGGTTTGATGGATGCAGTCTGTACTTATTGTTGGGTCTGGTGGACTGGCTCGAGAATTTTCTTATTATTTTAGTAATCAAGTTTCTATAGTAGGTTATTCTACTATTAATCATAAAGAATTCTTTGATCATCAATTGGCTGGCCGTATTTTTGGTGATGATGTAAGTCCTTCGCTAGTAGGTACCGATGCTGCAGTTATTGCTGTTGGCTCTCCTTCTCTTAAGAGTAGTTTGGTTGATTCTTTAATTCGCGCCGGCTTTAGGTTCCCGTCTTTTGTTCATTCTACAGCGGTTGTTGCCTCTAGTGCTAAAATAGGCGCAGGGGTAGTCATATCGCCTATGTGCGTTGTATCTCCTAATGTAAGCATAGGCGATTTTAGCTATTTGAACTACTCTTGCGGTATTGGTCACGATACTATTGTTGGTAAGTTGGTGCAGGTGAATCCCGGTGTGCAGATCGGCGGTAGTTCATTATTAGGAGATGGTTGTCTTCTGGGTTCCGGTTCTGTTGTAGTTGATAATATTACCGTTGGTGTTAATTCTAAGATAGCGTCCGGTGCAGTTGTACTTGCCCCTGTTAGTGCAAATTCTAGTATGCTCGGTAATCCTGCTAGGCGCATGTTGGCTTTTGAGTGACGGATTATTTGTTTTTATTGTGGAGGGGTGATTTTGGCTAATTTGTATCGCTTTTTTCGAGCGCCTGCTATGTCGTTGTTGATGTTTTTTAGTATGCGACAACTTGGTGTTGGTGATCAGGGAGCACTCATTTTTTCCTTGATACCCTTGGTTCTCGGATGGTTGAATGTCATTTCAAATCTTGCTTATGGTGTAACCGGTTTAATGTTTATTTTAGCTTGCGTGTCGTATGTCTATCCAGATGTTTTTGGGGTGATTTATTCGAGTATTCGTTGAATTTTAATTGGTTTTCCTTGGTTGATGTTTTATTATCTATAGATATTTTTGTTACTCCCTTTTGGATTTATTGGCTTTTTGGTTCTATTATTGTGCTCAAAGTAATTATGTTAAATATTATTGCGTTGCGTTAACCTGCGTTGTGTTTGTTTAATTTGGTTTTTTGCTGATTTACTAATTATTCACTTGGTGTTTCTCCTTGGTGTGGGTATTTGTCTATGTTCTTGTTTCGCTTCTTTTGTTCATTAGTTTTTATGGCCTCAAGACATTCATTGGTTTATTCCTTGTTTATTTTTTCATTTTTTCTACAAGGTTGTTCGGCTTTGTCACCTTTATTTCCTAGTGGTGGGCCGAGTTCGCTTCAGGTGGTTGAGCGCGAAAGCAAGGAGTTTCCAATTACTGTAGTAGATGTAACTGCGGCGGTTGCAAGTGGTTTACTTGCGTATCCTCAGGCGGATTCATTTGCCGATTCGTTTTCTCCTCAGCGGCCTTCATCGTATGTAGTTGGCGCGGGAGATGTCCTTGAGGTTTCTATTTGGGAGGCACCTCCCGCAGCCTTGTTTGGTGTATCCGGGGGGGAATCTCGTGGCGTTATTTCCGGTACACGCCAAACGGTTTTGCCAACTCAGGTTGTTAATGGTGATGGCTTTATCAATGTTCCATTTGCTGGAAATATTGCGGTTATTGGTGAACGACCCTCACAAATTGAAGTAGAAGTTGCCAGAAGACTTGTAGGCGTAGCGAACCAACCGCAAGTCCTTGTCAGAGTTGTGCACAATGTTTCCCAGACTGTCACTGTTGTTGGCGAGGTCACTGTAAGCACTCGAGTTCCGTTGTCCCCTAGGGGTGAACGTGTGTTGGACGTTATCGCGTCGGCCGGAGGGGTTAAGCACCCTGTTGGTAAAGTTATGCTTCAGCTAAGTCGTGGCGGTAAGGTTTATTCGATGCCGCTTGATTCGGTTATACAGGACCCAAAGCAAAATATTTACCTACATGCTGGGGATGTTATTACTGCTTTGTTTCAGCCCTTGAGTTTCATTGCTTTGGGGGCTACTGGCCGAAACGAGGAAATTAATTTTGAAGCTCAGGGCATTTCCTTGGCTCAATCATTAGGCCGTATGGCTGGTTTGCGAGACACGCAGGCGGATGCTCGTGGCGTGTTTATATTCCGCTTTGAAAGCCCCTCCCTGGTTCCGGGCAGCAATCCCAATGCGCCTAAAAATGCGCAGGGCAAAGTGCCTGTGGTGTACCGGGTGGATTTGAAAGACCCTGCAAGCTTTTTTGCGGCGCAAGACTTTCCCATGCGCCACAAAGACGTGGTGTATGTGGCCAATGCCCCAGCAGCCGAGCTGCAGAAGTTCCTGAGCATCATTGGCTCGGTGGTGGCGCCGGTGGCGGCGGTCAAGGCCGTCAGCAACTGACGTTTTTGAAGTGCTGATAGACATCAGCCGCCTGCTCGACAGGTTTGCCCGGGGGCGTTTGCCCACAGGGGTCGACCGTGTGTGCCTGGCTTACATACAGCGCTGGGGTGAGCAGTCATGTGCCACCCTTCAAAAGGGCAACTGGCGGCGGGTGTTGTCGCGCACGTCGTCTCAGCGCCTGTTTGACCTGGTACTCAACCCGCCACCAGACTTCGCACAGCGCATGAACCTGGCAGTGGCTCAGGCGTGTGTACCCCCCTGGCCCAGTCAACAGGTGGGTGGCGCACTGGCTTGGCACCTGGGGCAAACAGGGCTTGAGAAGCCGGGCTTTGAACAATGGCTTCGCCGCAGCCAGCAACGGCCGCTGTACTTTGTGCACGACCTCATTCCCGTTACCCACCCCGAATACTGTCGCCCGGGTGAAGACGCCCACCACCACCAGCGCATGGCACTGGTGTTGCGCACGGCGGCGGGGGTGGTGGTCAACTCGCACGACACGCGGGTGGCCCTGCAGGGTTTTGCGCAGGCCCACGGCCTGCCGCAGCCGCCCACCGTCGTGGCACCCTTGGCACCTGCGCCGTTGGTTTGTGGATCAAATGCGACTCCACCGCTTGCTGGGCCCTATTTTCTTGCTCTTGGAACCATAGAGCCCCGTAAAAACCACTTGCTGCTGTTGAATGTGTGGCGCGAGCTGGTACAGCGCCTTGGCGCGGCGGCACCCACACTGGTCATAGTGGGTCAGCGCGGTTGGGAATGCGAGCAGGTGGCCGACATGCTCGACCGTTGCGTGGCCCTGCGCGGCCATGTGAAAGAAATACCCCGGTGCACCGATGCCGAACTGGCCCATTGGCTGCGCCACGCACGGGCCTTGCTGTTCCCCTCTTTTGCCGAAGGTTATGGCATGCCGCTGGTGGAGGCGCTGTCACTCGGCACACCTGTGGTGGCCAGCACCTTGGGGGTGTTCCGTGAAGTGGCTGGCCATGTGCCCGATGTCCTTTCCCCCATCGATGGCGAGGGCTGGCTGCAGGCGGTGCTGGACTACACCGCACCCGACAGCACCCGCCGGCCAGCCCAACTGCAGCGCATGGCCTCCTTCAACCTGCCTACGTGGGACGACCACTTTGGCCCGGTGCAGGAGTTGCTGGCCGGCCTTTGATGTGTGTGCGTGTAAGATAGTTCCAAGGCGCTGTCACACGGCATTCATGTGCCAACAACAGATTCAAGGTCAGGTAGGGCACACAGATGAAAAAAACCATTGCATTGCTGTGCAGTTTGATCATGGCCGGATGCGGCGGGGGGGGCGACACAGCCCTGGAGGCCCCAGCCTCAGCCGGTCACAAACGTGCCACCGATGCGGCACCGGTAGTGGCAGGTGCAGCTCCACAAGCAATCACAGCCACTCGGGAAATGGCCCTGGGTGCGACGCAGGTCATGTCTGCACTCAGGCCGGGCACCACGGTGGTCAATGGCAATTTCGAGAGCGGCTCAACCGGCTGGACGCAATCGTCTAGTGGCGGCTACAACGTCATATCCAACTTCACACAGTACCCAGCTTTTGCGGGTGCCTGGTATGCGTGGCTGGGTGGCTACAGCGGCGGCACCGATGTTTTGCAGCAAGCCGTCACAATCCCTTCGTCTGGCAAGCTGCAGTTCCAGTACCACATCACCACTGCTGAAACCTCTACCTCAAGCGCTTACGACAAACTGTCCATTGAGTTGGCCGACAACGCTTCGGGCGCAACTTTGGCCTCGCTGGCCAGCTTTTCCAACCTCACCACCACGTCGGGTTGGACGCTGTCACCCGAATACGATTTGTCAGCGTTTGCCGGCAGAACCGTGCGCCTGCGCTTCACCGCAAGCCTGGACATATCTGACAACACCTCGTTCCGGTTCGACGACATATCCGTTTACCCGTCCTCCGTTGCGGCAACTGCCCCAGCCACAACCTCCAGTTGCAGCAACCTTGACGCCATTTCAGGTTGGTGGTGGAACGCAGCCGAGAGTGGCCGCGGTTTCGCTGTCGAGCGCCAGGGCAACCAGCTTTTCACAGCTGCTTTCTTGTATGAGGACGATGGCACGGCATCTTGGTACACATCTCAAATGACGCAGGTGGGCACATCGTTGGTGTTCACTGGCAATGTCACTCGGCACAGCGGCGGGCAAACCCTGTTGGGCTCATACCGTGCACCCACGGGCACGTTGCAGGTGGGTGTAGCCACGCTCACCTTTGCCGACACACGCAATTCCACTTTGAATGTGCGCTTCAATGATGGCTCTGAAACCATCAACATCGCACTGCAACGCTTCCCCATTTCCAGCCCGGCATTTGCGGCTTCGCAGGCTGGTTTCCAGAGCGGGTGGTGGTGGAACGAGGCCGAGGGCGGCCGTGGATACTTCATCGAGGTGCAGGGCAGCATCGGTTTTGTAGGCGCATTCATGTACGACGACAGTGGGCAACCCACTTGGTACGTCAGCACGGCCAATATACAGAGCGCGAACGCCAGCGGCACTTTGCAGAAGTTTGCTGGCGGGCAGTCTCTCTCGGGGTCTTACCGTTCGCCTTACACCAACGGCACTGCAGGTCAACTCGCCTTCAATTTCACATCCATCAAAAACGGTGTGATGACCCTGCCCAACGGCAAAACCGTTGCACTCAAGCGTTTTGAGTTCAATCCAGCCTCTCCACCCGGGTCGGACTGCACACCGGCGGCACTCACGTCCGTTGGCACAGGCAGTACAGGCAGTTCTGGCTCTACCGGGAGCACGGGCAGCACTGCTGGGCTGTCGGCGTTTGCCGGAACCTACACAGTCAGCGGGGCGGGCAGCACGGGCTCTTTCAATGTCAACACCAGTGGCACAGTCACGGGTTGCTCGGTGGGCCAAATTGTCCAATGCACGGGCCAACTGGCCTTGAACAGCAGCGGCGGGGCCAGCTTCACCATCTCGGGCAATGACGGTGAATCACCCATCGACACACGCGCCACGCTGACTGGCACGATCAACAGCAGCGGTGTGGTAACCGGCAATGTGAGCGGATCATCTGCATCTGAAGGGTCGTTCTCCAGTTCCCTGAGTGGCTCGCGCACCTCCAGCACAACGTCCACCGGTGGATCGACGGGTGGTTCCTCAAGTTCGTCGACTGGTCTGAGAGGCACTTGGTGCACCAATGTCGCCGGTAACCAGAATTGTTGGGTGTTTGACAACGACACCGGCAGCACCAACGGAAAGTTCTACCAGCAGTCCATCAACCAGTACTCCGGGACGCTCACCAACACAATGACGTGGTCTGTCAATGCCAGCGCCGGAACCATGACATATCGTTTCACGCGGAGCACGTTGACCAACAGTTCGTACGCCTATGACAACGTCGTCAACCTGGGTCCCTACACGTTCCCATTCACGGTCAGCTCCACGGTGTTCCGCTTTCAAAACATAAACTTCAACAGGCAGTAGTTGGACTCTGCATGGAGCGAACAGCTTATGTCCATGCCCAGGCGCGAAAGAAGCGGCGGCCCCCGCACGGTGCAAGGCAAGCGTGCGGTGGCATTCAATGCCCTGAGCACCGGCGCGTATGCCGCAACGTCGGTGTTGCCCGGCGAATGCTCTGATGATTACCACGCACTGTTGGGGTCGTTGCAAAAGGACTTTGCCCCCCGCAATGCAGTCGAAGCCCTGTTGGTGTCCGACCTGGCCAACCTGCTGTGGAAAAAGCGCCGACTCGATGCTGCAAGCCACCAGGCACTGTTGGGTGTGCTGAACCAGCCACTGTCCGAAACCGAGCTCCACGAGGCGCTGTGCATTCCCCAGGGTACAGCCCCTGTTGCCGCAGCCTTGTATGCCAGCAAGTCTCTCGAGATGTCTGAAGCCGAGGCACTCCATTGGGCCCAATGTTTGGAGACTGTTCGCTCAAACCCTCCTTCTGCGCAGGACGGCGCGTCTGAGTTGAATCAGATGCAGTTGGAACTGGAAGCGGAAGCACGCGTGTGGCTGTGGCAACACCGGCAGGCAATTGCCGCCGGCTTGGAGCACGCGCGCGCCTTGCGAACCCTGGCTGCCATGGAGCAGCCGGGTGTGGCCCGCGCTGCCGACAACCTGAACCGGGCCTTGTTCCGCACCCTGGCCGAGCTGCGCAAACTCAAAGACTGGCACCTGTCGGTCCAGACAACCCTGATATCTGACGGTGAAGCTGGTTGAGGTGATGCCTGCAAATCAGACAAATTCTCAACTGAATGTGCGCAGCCTGCGTCCAATCGTCTGCGCACATGGCTTTTCAATGCGCAAACGCCCGTTGGTTCGCCAGTTCTGTCAGCGCGAAGACGTGCGCTTTGTCTCCCAGGCCGCACAGGTGCCAGACGACGCTGACTTGCTGTTGTGGGGTGCGGCAGAACCCCCCGCTGGCCTGTCCGAAAGCGTCAGGGTGGTGCGATTGGAAGACGGTTTCATCCGTTCGGTGGGGCTGGGTGCAGATCTGGTGACGCCGCTGTCGTGGGTGGTGGACACGCAAGGCATCTACTTTGACAGCCGCACACCCAACGACCTTGAAACCCTGCTGCAAACCCGCGCGTTCACTGCCTCTGACTTGGAGCGGGCGGGCCTTTTGCGCCAGCAACTGGTCGCTCAAGGTGTCAGCAAATACAACCTGATGGGGCACGCTTGGCATCGCCCGCCTGGCGTTGGGCGTGTGGTGCTGGTGGCAGGCCAGGTTGAAACCGATGCTTCCATCCGTTGGGGTGCGCAAGATATACGCACCAACTTGGCTCTGCTGCAGTTTGTGCGGCAGGCAGAACCGGATGCCTGGTTGGTGTACAAACCGCACCCCGACGTGGTGGCCGGTTTGCGCCGTGCGGGTGCACATGAGGACGAGGCTGCCCGCTGGTGCAACGAGTTACTGCCGCAGGCCAACATGGGGCAGTTGCTGCCCCTTGTCGACGAGGTGCATGTCATGACGTCGCTCACCGGCTTTGAAGCTTTGCTGCGTGGCATTCGGGTGTGTTGCCACGGGCAACCGTTTTACGCCGGGTGGGGCCTGACCACCGACCGCCAGGGGGTGTCGCGCCGAACCCGCAAACTGACGCTTGACGAGTTGGTAGCGGGCGCCTTGTTGCATTACCCGGTGTACCTCGCGCCGGGCGCCTCACAACCCTGCTCGGCCGAAGACGCTGTGGCAGCGTTGCTGCTGCTCAGGCAATCTTCGCCCAGCCAGTTGCCTTTGTGGCGCCGGGCTCTGCGCCCCTTGTTGGCCAGGCCATGACAGGGGCCAGAGTGCACGTGGCACTGGTCACGTTGGGCAGTCTGGGTGATGTTCACCCCATGCTGGGTCTTGGGCAGGCCATGTTGGAGCGTGGCCACTCCGTCACGCTGCTGACCAACGCCGTGTTTGAACAGCGGGCTCTGGAGCAGGGGTTGGCCTGTGTGCCCATTGGCACGGCCCCGCAGCAGGCGCAGACGCTGAACCACCCAAAGCTCTGGCATCCGGTCGATGGCCTGGGTGTCATGTGGCGCTACATGTTGCGCCCTGCCTTGAGGCCCACGCTGAGTGCACTGGATGCGTGGAAACAGCAACTGCCGACCAATGGGCGCGGACTGGTGGTGGCCAACCCGGTGGCGTTTGGCGCCCGGCTTGCCCACGAAGCTTGGGGCTTACCGCTTGTCAGCACTTATACCGCGGCAACCATGTTGCGTACTTGCCAGCCCCCCATGACCCTGGCTCAGTGGCGCTTGTCTTCAGGCGTGCCCGGGTGGTTGCCGCGAATGGCCTGGAAGGCGTTGGACCGGTTCAAGCTTCAGCCGCTGGTGTTGCCAACATTGAATGAGCTGCGCCGCGAGTTAGGGCTGGCAGCTCTCGGTGAATCTGTCTTCGGGAACTGGATGCACTCCCCCTTGGGGGGGCTCACCCTGTTTCCGCCGTGGTTTGCCCCGCCTGTATCAGACTGGCCTGCCCAGGTCAGGCAAGGCAGTTTCCCGTTGTTCGATGAGGACTCATCGCTCGATGCGGGCCTGCAGGCTTTTTTGAATCAGGGCCCACCGCCGGTGGTCGTGATGCCGGGTACAGGTCAAATGCATGGGGCTGCATTGTTCCGCGCTGTTGCCCAGGTGTTGCCGGCCTTGGGGTTGCGCGGGGTGCTGCTGGGGCCGGTGCCTGACGACGTGGTAGCCCAGGCAACGGCGCCTGGCTGCTGGTGCGGCCCGCACCAGCCGTTTGCGCAATTGCTGCCGCTCGCCAGGGCGCTGGTGCACCATGGGGGCGTGGGGAGCACCGCGCAAGCCCTGCGAGCGGGCATTCCTCAGTTGCTGTGGCCACAGGCATTCGACCAGTTTGACAACGCATGGCGCCTTGAAAGATTGGGCGTGGCTATTTCCTTGCCCAAGGGTCCACCGCGGGCTTTGGATGTGCAGCGAGGGCTGTCGGCGTTGCTGGCATCTGGCGTCACTGCCCGTGCACAGGCAGTGGCAAAAGAGAGGTTCGTGAACACCCGCACCGATTTGAGTGACATGTGCCAGCAACTGGAGGCGTGGGCATGAGCGCACCTGAACAGCACTTGCAAGTGGTTCGCAGAAGGGCGGTGTTTTTCATCAGCGGGTTTGACCCCAAGGGGGCAGCCCATTACCACCGCACCTACCGAACCGAAGCGCCACGTCAAGGCGCCACAAACGGCTGGGAGTACTACGTTGGTCCGCGTGAGAAACGGGCTGAACATGTGCAGGGCTGGACTGTGAAAGCCAGTCGGCCCGCACAGGCCCCCGATCAGCATGAAGCCGTGTCGGTAGACATGGAGTTTCTGGTTTGGGACGACATTGTGCGCAGCCAGTGGCCCAAGGGGTGGTGGGGTGTGCTGGTGGGCTCTGTGTTGGCCTACTGGTCAGCCATTTCATCGGGTGTGGCGCTGGTGCGTGTGTGGTCTCAAAGTCGGCGCACTTTGCTGGCGCTGGCCTATCCGGCCATTTTTTGGTTGCTGACGTCTCTGCTGGCTGCTGGGGGCGGCCTGTGGCTGGCAGCCGAACTGGGTTGGGCGTGGGGCGCAGGGCTGGCGGCTGGTGTGCTTGGGCTGGCGTTTCGCATAGAAAAACGCCTGCACACATCCTGGTTGCTTCGCATCTACCGGTTTGCCGACCGCTGGGCAAGGGGGCGCTTACCGGTGCTGGACCAACGTTTGGATGACATGGCGCAACGCGTGGCCCACCGCCTGCTGCACGGAGATGCCTCAGGCCAAGCTGACGATGAAGTGCTGGTGGTGGGCTACAGTGTGGGCAGCATGCTGGCGGCCGATGTTTTGGCTCGGGTCAACAAGCTGTGTGAGGGGTCTGAGGGTGCCATGGACCGTTTGTCTGTGTTGACGCTGGCGCAATGCATGCCCCTGCTGGGCTTGATGCCCGCAGCTCACGGGTACCGCCGGGTGTTGGCTCGCGCCCGGGCTTCGGGCGCAACGTGGGTGGACGTGTCTGCCCCCACCGACTGGGGCAGCTTTGCGCTGATTGATCCCTTTGCCATTTGCCTGGGTGCTGAAGAGGTGCCGCGCAGGCAGGCGTTTGTATCGCCGCGATTTCACACGCTGTTTGCGGCAAATGACTACCAGTTGCTCAAAAATGACAAGCGACGCTTGCACCTCCAATACCTTCGCTCGGCGCCATTGGCGGGCGGATACGATTACTTTCAACTCACTGCCGGTAACGCTACCTTGTGGAACACCGCCACGCAGTGGAAACAACAAACATGAGCCACTTTTGTCCCGTTTATCCCAAGCCTCGTCAGCAAAAAGCGTCCATCTGGTCGCTGTTTCGCAGTGCTCGGGTGTCTTGGATGGAGTCGCTCTACGAACGCAGTTACCGCATGGAGATGGGGGAGGTTCACTTGCCTGGCCACCACCTGTACATGGTGAACGACCCTGCGGTCGTGAAACAGGTCATGAACGACGCGTCAGGTAATTTCCCGAAAAGCGAGTTGCTTGCCGATGCGTTGAGGCCCCTGTTGGGCGACAGCATCTTCACGACCAACGGTGCGCAGTGGCAACGACAGCGCAACATGATGGATCCAGCCTTTGGCCAGACCAAGCTGGATGTGGCGTTTCCTGCCATGTGGGCGGCAACTCAGGACATGCTGGTGCGGCTGGGGAAGCTCGCAGATGATGGAGCCCAGCCAGACATCGAAATTGAAATGACGCATGTCACTGCAGACATCATTTTTCGCACCATCTTCTCTGAGCCCATCACCGGTGATGCCGCGCAGAGGATCTTTGAAGCTTTTGCGCGTTTTCAGTCCATCGCGCCCAAGCTGTTGCTCCCCAGTCTTTATGGCATCAAGTGGCTCGTTTGGCCCTGGGACGTGTGGCGCAGTCGCAGGGCAGCGGCCGAGATACGGGGTTTGCTGGCTTCGCTGGTACGCCCTCGCTATGACGCCCTGCAGAAGGGCGAAAACAGCGGCAAAGACGACATCCTCGCAGCCTTCATGACAGCACGGGACCCGGCCACGGGTGCACCGTTTGGGTTCGATGAATTGGTCGACCAGGTGGGTATGCTGTTCTTGGCAGGCCATGAAACCTCGGCCAGCGCCCTGACTTGGTCCGCCCACTTGCTGGCCAATGCACCAGACATTCAGCATCGCATGCACGAAGAGTCGTTGGCTGTACTGGGTGCCAGTGCCCCAAAACAGTCTGACATGAAGTCGCTTGACCTCACGCGCAACGTGTTCCGGGAGGCATTGCGCCTGTTTCCGCCAGTGGGTTTCATGGCGCGGGAGTCGACACAATCTTGCCCCATGCGCGACAAAACGGTGCCTGCAGGCTCATCCATTGTGGTGTCGCCATGGCTGATCCAGCGCCACCGGTCACGGTGGGCAGAACCCGATGCCTTCAACCCTGATCGGTACGATAACGACGAATCTCGTGAGGCCCTTCGCACGGCATACCTGCCCTTTGGCATGGGACCCAGGGTGTGCATGGGGGCGGCGTTTGCGCTGCAAGAGGCAACCTTGATCCTGGCTTGCCTGGCACGTGATTTTCGCCTCGAGCCGGTAGTCGGGCACGTTCCGCAGCCCGTGGGGCGACTGACGATCCGGTCAGCCAATGGCGTCAAAGTCAAACTGTTCAGGCGGCAGGCGGCATGAAAGAGCGTTTGGCAGGGTTTTTGTTGATGACTGCCGTGGTGCCAATGGCAGTGTTGGGGTATCTCATTTTGGTATGGGTCGGTTTTTTTGCCCGTGCCGAGCGGGGCAGGGCGGGTGTGAGAGCTTTGGATCATTTTGTGAACGCTTCAGTGTTCAATGGCTACGCATGGGAAAGCGTCTCGTCGCACGCATGGCGTGAGCGGCACCGGCGTTGGGCCAAGGTGGTCATTTGGGTGACCGACCGGTTCCAGAAAAACCATTGCATGCGCGCCAACAAGCGGGAACAACCAGTCGTGGACCTTGTACTGCAAAAGGGCCTGGAGAAAAAGACCATCTTTTGAACCTCAAGATGCCCAACACGTCCACAGCAACGCTGACCGAGCCTTCCAGTCCGGTCAGTCATCGTTGTGTGTTTTATGTCAGTGGCTTCGACCCAAAGGGGGCCAGCCACTATCACGCCTTGTACCGTGATCAGGCGAAAGCCCATGCCGGTGTTTCGGGCGATCGCCTGGAGGTGGGCCCACGTCGAAAGCAGCCCAACGGAAATGCAGCGTGGTCAATCGAGATGGGGCAGGGCACCGAGTTGGTCCAAACGCATTTCGAGTTCATGCGCTGGGACGATGTGGTCAGAAACCATTGGAAGAAAAGTGCACCTGCTCTGTGGTGGCAGGTGTTGTCTGCCAGCATTTTCAACCTGAGGCATGGCAGCCTGTGGGCAATGTACAAGTTGTCATGGCCGCCAGCTGTGGCACTGGCAGCACCGTTTGCCTTGCTGTGTGCGGTGGTAGCGGGCTTGCCGCTCGTCACCGCAGGTGTTTGCTGGGCAGTGTGGGCTGCCACTGGATTTGCGTGGGCCGCAGTGTTGTGCGGGACCATTGCGGGCATTGGATTTGGATGGTTTGCCAGACAGCTGGAGGCTCGCTTCAGCATGTACTGGATGGTCCGGAGCTACCACTTCACATCTAAGCAGGCCCAGGGTCGCACCCCCGACCTGGAGCAACGGTTGGATGAGCAGGCTGCAATACTGGCACAGCGCCTGGCAGACGGGCAGGATGACGAAATACTCGTGATTGGGCACAGCTCGGGTGCGATCATGGCCGCAGCAGTGGTGGCCCGTGCACTCACATTGCAGCCTGGCGCGCTGGTTGGCTCGCGGCGCTTGTCATTGCTGACGTTGGGTCAGTGGCTGCCGTTGTTGAGCCTGTTGCCCATGGCCCACCGCTTCAGGTCTGAACTCGCGGCTCTGGCTGCGCAACCGGGCTTGGACTGGATCGATTTTTCTGCACCGCCCGACGGCTGTTGTTTTGCGCTGTGCGATCCACTGCAGGTGGCTGGTGTGCGCGCCAATGAGCGGCAGCTGCGCATGAAACTGTTGAATCCACGGTTTGCTGACATGTTCCCGGCTGCAGACTACAGCGCGCTGAAGCGAGACCGCTTTGAGTTGCACTTTCAGTACCTGAAAACGAGTCCGAAGTCCGTGGACTACAACTACTTTTCCATCACAGCGGGCGCTCAGCGGTTGTGGGAGCGGTTCGCACACTTGCCAGGTGTTGTCAACTACACGGGTCTGAAGCCGTGGTGGGTCAGAAGGTCCAAATGAACCAGCCTGGATCCAGTGCAAGCCCCTGCACCATTCGAAAAAGGCAGGTGTACTACGTGCACGGCTTCGACGGAAGGGGCCCCCGGTTTTACCACCCGCTTTACCGGGATGGGGCTGCAGCCCAAGATGCGATCAACGGCACTTCCTCATGGGTGGGGGAAATGGAGGCCACCGGTGACCTTGCTGCCAGCTGGAATGTAAAGGCGCAAAGCGCAGATGGCGAGGTCATGACCCGATACACGTTTTTGCGCTGGGAGGACATGGTTAAGGCGCATTGGTTGGTCTCGAGGTTCACGACTGTCCGCCAGACGATGCAGTTTTATGCTGCATATATTCGTTCTGGGGCAATGGGCAGCTTGTGGAACTGCTCCAAACGCTACACGGGGTCTGTGTTGTCACCTCTGGTGTTTGGCGCTTTGGCGTTGCTCTTGTCTATTGTGTTGGCCACTTCAGTCGCACTGGTTCTTGGATACCTGGCTCCAGCTTGGGGAAACGCTGGGAAGTGGGTTGCGAGCGGTTTGTCAGGCTGGCTGCTGCTCTGGGGCGCGCTGTTGTGGTCGGACAAACTGCGTTTGCTGTGGTTGGCCAGGGCCTGGGTGTTTGTTCACAACTGGGGCAACCGCAACAACCCGGCAATCGAATCGCGCTGGAAGAAGTTTGCGTTGCACATCGCCGGTGATGCTGGTGTCGAAGATGCCGACGAGATACTGCTGATTGGCCACAGCGCCGGCTCGTGGGTTGTCATCAGCGTGTTGGCTGAGTTGCTGGCCTTGCCCCAAAGCAAAGCCCTATGGCCCAGACTCAGGCTGATGACCTTGGGCCAAGTGGTGCCGATGATGTCGTTCTGTACTGGTGCCCATCAATTTCGCGAGCAGGTTAACCAGGTGGTTGCTTCGTCTGTCCCTTGGCTGGATTTCACTGCCCCCTCCGATCCACTTTGCACGGCGCTGGCCAACCCGCTTGACGGATCCGGTGTTCCGAAAGCAGCCGTGTCGAAGCCTGCGGTGGTTGTTCGTTCGGCCCGTTTTGACAAGATGTTCGATGTCGGCACATTCAAGCGACTGGCAGCAGATCCGTTTCGCATCCATTTTCAGTACCTGATGGCCACCGATTTGCGGGTAACAAACGACTATTTCTCGATCACGGCAGGACCCAGGCCACTGAGCCACTGGATGGAAGTGCAAACATGAGCTGGATTCCACCGAAACCCCCCACTCAGAGCAAATGGGGAATGCTGGGTGGCGTCTTGCGGCACCAGAGTCTGTCGATGCTGAACCTGCTTCCCCGTGCAGCCTATCGGGTGCAAATGGGAGTGGCCCGTCTGGCCGGACGAGGTCTTTTTCTGGTGAACGCTCCGGAAACCATTCGCCATGTGTTGAGCGAGTGTCCTGCCACATTTCCGAAGCACCACTACATCGAGGACATACTGAAACCATTGATTGGCATCAGCTTGTTCAATGCCAACGGGGAGCGTTGGCAACGCCAGAGGCGCATCGTGGATCAGGCGTTTGTACAGGCGGCGTTGAGAAGGGTGTTCCCGGTCATGCTGGAAGGCATTGACGACATGCTTTTGCGTCTGGAACATGCATCTGCCAAAGATCAGGCTTGGGAGGCAGAGGAGGCCATGGGCCATGTGACTGCCGACATCATCTTCCGCACGATTTTGTCAAAGCCGCTTGACGAAGCATCTGCAACAGAGGTGCACCACGCATTCAGGTCATACCAGGAAGCTGCGCAGCGTGTGATGGGCCTCAGCGCGCTGCACCTGCCGACCTTCTGGCACAGGCGGAAATGTCAGTTGAAGGGCACGGCAATACGCGAATCTTATGCGCCGTTGATTCGCAAGCGGTTTGCAGCATGGAAAGCTGGGCAAACTGGCCCTGACGACATGCTGGGCGCGTTGATGGTGGCCAGTGATCCTGTCAGCGGTATGACCCTGGACGAAACTGATCTGATCGATCAGGTGGGTACCCTTTTTTTGGCCGGACACGAGACATCCGCATCTACTCTGGCGTGGGCTTTGTTTCTGTTGGCCAATCAGCCTGCCGTGCAGGAAGCTGTCCGTCAGGAGGCAAACCAGCTGTGGCGCCAAAGGCCTCCACAGTTTGGCGATACCCGGTTGCTTGAGACAGCACACAATGTGTTTCGCGAAACGCTGAGGCTGTATCCACCCATCGCCTTTTATGTGCGGCAGGCCAACGAGAACAACTGCCTGCGTGAAAAACCAGTGGCAAAAGGTGACATGGTGGTGGTATCTCCTTGGGTGGTTCACCGGCATGAAAGTCTCTGGGCCGAGCCCGACACCTTTTCGCCTGATAGATTTTCTGGCGAGGGTGTGCAGCGGGCTGCCTATTTACCTTTTGGTCTGGGCGAGCGAGCATGCCCCGGCGCAGCCTTTGCCACTCAGGAAAGTGTTCTGATTCTCGCCAAGTTGGTGCAGCGATACCACTTTGAGCCAGTGACAACCCACAACCCCCGACCAGTGGCCAGACTTACCTTGCGTTCCGCCAACGGCATCGTCCTGAAACTGCGCCCTGTACAAGGGGCGGCCCGGTAAAATTACGGGCAACTACGAGCTTCGGCCTCCTTCCTTCACACTGGGCGCAGCCAGCGCCCTGTCAACCCGCCACGATACCGTGACCCTGCATCTGCACACATTGTTGGGCGGCAACGCCCTGAGCCCTTTCAAAGCCCGCCAACTGTTGCCCCAGCTCCAGGCCGTGAGCGACAAAATCACGGGCCTCTCCGCCCGTTATGTGCACCTGGCGGCATTCGACGGCGGCGCGCCTGACCAGGCCACAGTGCATCGCCTGGCCGACTTGCTCACCTATGGCGAGCCCTACCAGGCCCCCACTGCCGCAGCCACCGTGGTGTTCAGTGTGTCGCCCCGTTTGGGCACCGTGTCGCCTTGGGCGTCCAAAGCCACCGACATTGCCCACAACTGCGGCTTGGCCGTGCGCCGGGTAGAGCGCATCACCGAATACACGCTTGCCCTCAAAAAGCCCTTGCTGGGCAAAAGCGAGTTGAGCAACGAGCAGCTCCACGCTGCCGCCGCCCTACTGCACGACCGCATGACCGAAAGCGTGCTGTTCGAGGCAGCCCAGCTCAACGCCCTGTTCACCGAGCTACCCGCCGCCCCCATGGCGCATGTCGATGTGCTGGCCGGTGGCCGCCCGGCTTTGGAGCAAGCCAACGTCGAATTCGGCCTGGCCCTGGCCGACGACGAAATGGACTACCTCGTCACCAACTTCACCGCACTGGGCCGCAATCCCACCGATGTGGAACTGATGATGTTCGCGCAGGCCAACAGCGAGCACTGCCGACACAAAATTTTCAACGCTGAATTCACGGTGGACGGCGTGGTGCAGGCCCACAGCCTGTTCGGCATGATCCGCCACACCCACCGCACCGCCCCTCAGCACACTGTGGTGGCCTACTCCGACAACGCCTCCATCATGGAAGGCCACACGGTGCAGCGTTTCACCGCACAATTTGAAGGAAAAAGTGCCTCTACCGCTTCATCCACAAGCGTTCCAAACTATCAAATCAATGAGGCTGTGAACCACGTGCTGATGAAGGTGGAAACGCACAACCACCCCACAGCCATCTCCCCATTCCCCGGTGCATCCACCGGCGCGGGCGGTGAAATTCGTGACGAAGGTGCCACGGGCCGTGGCTCCAAGCCCAAGGCGGGCCTGACTGGGTTCACCGTGTCCAAGCTGTGGGGCAGCACGGTCGGCAAGCCAGAGCACATCGCCAGCCCCTTGCAAATCATGGTCGAAGGCCCCTTGGGCGGTGCCGCGTTCAACAACGAATTCGGCCGACCCAACCTGCTGGGCTACTTCCGCGAGTACGAACAGACCGTGGCCACCAGTGCCGACACAGTGGTGCGCGGTTACCACAAGCCCATCATGATCGCCGGTGGCTTGGGCGTCATCGACGCCGAACAGACGAAGAAGATCGAGTTCCCCGCCGGTTCTCTGCTCATCCAATTGGGCGGCCCGGGCATGCGAATTGGGATGGGAGGCAGCGCCGCCAGTTCCATGGCCACCGGCGCCAACGCGGCGGCGCTGGACTTTGACTCGGTGCAACGCGGTAACCCCGAAATCGAACGCCGTGCGCAAGAGGTCATCAACCATTGCTGGGCGCAGGGCGCGGGCAACCCCATTCTGGCCATCCATGACGTGGGTGCGGGCGGTTTGAGCAACGCCTTCCCCGAGCTGACCAACGACGCCGGACGCGGTGCCCGCTTCGACCTGCGTGCCGTGCCCCTGGAAGAGTCGGGCATGGCCCCCAAAGAAATCTGGTGCAACGAAAGCCAGGAACGCTACGTGCTGGCCATCGCCTCCGAGTCGCTCCCACAGTTCCAAGCCTTCTGCGAACGCGAGCGCTGCCCGTTTTCCGTGGTGGGCGTGGCCACCGAAGAGCGCCAGTTGCTGGTGGCCGATGCCCAGGCCTCAGAGGCAGATCAGCCAGTCAACATGCCCATGAACGTGCTGCTGGGCAAACCGCCCAAAATGCAGCGCGATGTCAAACGCATCCAGCGCGAAGCGCAAGCCCTCAACCTCACCGGCGTGGACCTGCAGCAAGCCGTCATCAACGTGCTGTCCCACCCCACGGTGGCCAGCAAGCGGTTCTTGGTCACCATTGGCGACCGTACTGTGGGCGGCCTGACCCACCGCGACCAGATGGTTGGCCCCTGGCAGGTGCCCGTGGCCGATTGCGCCGTGACCCTGGCCGACTACGCCGGTTTTGCCGGTGAAGCCATGAGCATGGGCGAGCGCACGCCGCTGGCCGCCACCAACGCCGCCGCCTCGGGCCGCATGGCCGTGGCCGAGGCCATCACCAACCTGCTGGCCGCGCCGTTCGAGCTGCCCCGCGTCAAGCTGTCTGCCAACTGGATGGCCGCATGCGGCGAACCTGGCGAAGACGCCGCGCTGTTCGACACCGTCAAAGCGGTGGGTCTGGAGTTGTGCCCTGCGTTGGGCATCTCCATCCCCGTGGGCAAAGACAGCCTGTCCATGCGCACGCAGTGGTCAGAAGGCGCTGAAAAAAAGAAAGTCACATCCCCCGTCAGCCTCATCGTCACCGCGTTTGCTTCTCTTGCCGACGTGCGTGGCACGTTGACGCCCCAGCTTGACGCCACCGAGGCCGACACCACGCTGGTGCTGGTGGACCTTGGGGCCGGCAAAAACCGCATGGGCGGCAGCGTGCTGGCGCAAACGCTGAGTGGCGAACAGTCCCAGTTCGGTGGCGATGTGCCCGATCTGGATGACCCGCAAGCACTGGTGAACTTGGTCAATGCCGTCAACGCCTTGCGTGCGCAGGGCAGGGTGCTGGCCTATCACGACCGCAGCGACGGTGGCTTGCTGGCGGCAGCAGCCGAAATGGCCTTTGCCGGCCACTTGGGTGTGGCCCTGAACGTGGACATGCTCGTCACCGAGGGCGACGGCATTTCCGACAGCCGTGCCGACTTCGGCGACGCCAAAAACTGGGCCAACCAGGTCAGCGCTCGCCGCGAAGAACTCACGCTCAAGGCCCTGTTCAGCGAAGAGTTGGGCGTGGTGCTGCAAGTGCGTACTGCTGATCGGAACGACGTCATGCAAGTGCTGCGTGAACACGGCCTGTCCAAACACAGCCACTTTGTGGGCAAAACCCGGCCAGAGGCCTCAACCTTGGACGAAGGCAAAGGCCGTCTGCAGGTCTGGCGCGACACCAAAAAGGTGTTCGACGCCAGCCTGTTCGACCTGCACCAGGTGTGGGACAGCGTGAGCTGGAAAATCTGCCAGCTCCGCGACAACCCCGAATGCGCCGACGCCGAGCACGCAGCGGCCGGTTTGGCCAGCGACCCGGGCCTGCATGTCTTCAAGCCCGCGGTGCCGCAGCCGTTTCAGGCCCCAGCGCTCAACCTGTCTCGCCCCCGTGTCGCCATCCTGCGTGAGCAGGGCGTCAACTCGCACGTGGAAATGGCCTGGGCCTTCACCCAAGCCGGGTTCGAAGCGTTTGACGTGCACATGACCGACCTGCAAACCGGCCGGGCCAAGCTGGCGGACTTTGCCGGCGTGGTGGCCTGTGGCGGCTTCAGCTATGGCGACACGCTGGGTGCAGGCATTGGCTGGGCTCGCAGCATCACGTTCAACCCCCTGCTGGCCGACCAGTTCAAGGCCTTCTTTGCCCGCTCCGACACCTTTGGCCTGGGCGTGTGCAACGGCTGCCAAATGTTTGCCGAGCTGGCCGACATCATTCCCGGTGCCGAGCATTGGCCCCGTTTCACCACCAACCAAAGCGAACGTTTTGAAGCACGTTTGAGTCAGGTCGAGGTGTTGCAATCTCCCAGTCTGTTCTTCGCAGGCATGGCGGGCATGCGTTTACCCATTGCCGTGGCGCACGGTGAAGGTTTTGCCAATTTCAGCCGCCGGGGCAACCACGCGGCCATCGAAAAAGGTGGCCTGGCAGCCATGCGTTTCACCGACCACCTCGGTCAGCCCACCGAAACATACCCGCTCAACCCCAACGGCAGCCCCGGCGGCCTGACGGCCGTCACCACGTCTGACGGCCGCTTCACCGCCATGATGCCGCACCCTGAGCGCGTGTTCCGCAACGTTCAAATGAGTTGGACTGATCTATCTGCCACCGGCGGCCTGAATGTTGCCAGCCCTTGGGTGCAGCTGTGGCATAACGCCCGCCGCTGGTTGGGTTGACACTTCCCTGATGACCTTTGCAACTGAAGTCCGGATCAATACCGCTGGTGCTTGGCTGCAGCGCTCTATGCAGCAGTGTGTGCGTTGGCCGACGTTTTTGCTGCCATTGAAGCTAATGTGGTTGGGTGTGGGTCTGGCGTTGATTCGGTTCACGCCGCTGAGTAACTATCGTCCCATTTTGCAGACCAGCGAGGGATTCCGCTTGGTGGGTGGTCCTTTGGACTCCACATTGAATGCCGTGATTTTCTTTCGCGGTGTTTTTGAGCCCAGCTTGACCTGGGCAGTTAGCCGGTTTGTCAATGAGGGGGATGTTTGTGTGGATGGCGGTGCCAACGTTGGATACTTTACGTTGCTGATGGCGCGATGCGTGGGGTCAGCAGGGAGAACCATTGCCATTGAAGCGGCGCCTCGAAATGCTGATCGAATCCGCCGCAACCTTGCACTGAACGGCTTGGCGTCTCAAACCCAAGTGGTGAATGCTGCCTACACCAATCAAACGGGTGAGGTGCCTTTCTATGTCAATCGCCGCAACGATATGCATTGCAGACTGTCTTTGCCCAAGTGGAACGAACCAGATCGATGGTTGATGGGGGGCGCAGGCTCGTGGCGTCAGATATCGGTTCCCTGCACATGCTTGACGGATGTTCTAGATTCGAAAGCCAGTGAGGTGACTTTCATCAAATTGGACATCGAAGGCGCGGAACAGCTGGTAATTGGGGAAATTTTGGCGAAATGTACCCACCCAAATCTGAAGATTGCATTGGAAGCTAAGTCACCACACATCAAGGCAACATTGCATCCATTCGAAGCGGCAGGGTTTTTTCTGTACGACCTAAGAAACACGTACGGTTGGTTGTTTTCGTCAAAGACTTACGAAGTTGTGCCGATTGAATATGGCGCGGCTTATGGTCGGCGTCATATGTTGGACGTGTTGTTGTCCAGAAAACGTCTGGATTTGGGCCACTCCGCGCCAGTTTAGGTCAATACAAAAGGTTCTCGCATCATGGCTTCAAGCCTCTTGGCCCTTCTCGACGACATTGCCACATTGCTCGATGACGTGGCAGCCATGACCAAAGTGGCGGCCCGTCAGGGCGCTGCTGCAGCGGACGACGTGGCCGCTATGACGCAGATGGCAGCCAAAAAAACAGCGGGTGTGCTCGGTGACGACTTAGCCCTGAATGCGCAGCAAGTCACGGGCGTCAAGGCTGACCGGGAGCTGCCGGTGGTCTGGGCGGTGGCCAAAGGCTCGCTGCTGAACAAGGCCATTCTGGTGCCCGCTGCGTTGGTCATCAGCTGGCTCGTGCCATGGGCCATCACGCCTCTCTTGATGCTGGGTGGGCTGTTCTTGTGCTTTGAAGGGTTTGAGAAGCTGGCCCACAAATTTCTGCACAGCGCTGACGAACAAGCCGCTGAGCGCCAGAAGTCGCTGGCAGCCGTTGCCGATGAAGCTGTGGATCTGGTTGCGTTTGAAAAAGAAAAAATCAAGGGTGCGGTGCGCACCGATTTCATTTTGTCGGCGGAGATCGTCGTCATCACTTTGGGCACCGTGGCCGCTGCCAGCCTGGGCGAGCGGGTGGCCGTGCTGGTGGGCATATCCATCCTCATGACCGTGGGTGTGTATGGCTTGGTGGCAGGCATCGTCAAGCTCGACGATGTGGGGTTGCACCTGAATCGCTCGCAAAGCGCGTTAGCTCGGCGCCTGGGCGCAGGCTTGCTGGTGTTTGCCCCGTGGCTCATGAAGGCGCTATCGGTGGTGGGCACGGCTGCCATGTTCATGGTGGGCGGGGGCATACTCGTGCACGGTTGGCCTTTGTTGCACCACGCCGTCGAGGCGCTGGACCACAATCTGTTGGCGTTGCCCGGTGGCGCTGTGTGGTCAAGTGTGGGTAATGCTCTGGCCGGTGCGCTGGTGGGCGTTGTGGCTGGTGCCGCCGTTCTGGGTATGGTCACATTGGCCAAGCGCCTGCGGCCGTCTGCCTGAAGTTTTTCTCTTTCTCAATCGTTGGATCAACACAAGAATGTTCAAAACCCATCTGCGCCGCTCGGTGCGTCGCCCTGTGTTCAGCAAACCCGGCTTTGCAGGTACATCCACGGCCCACGTGCGCACAGGACGCTGTGTGGCACTGGTCGATGCCCGTTTTCTGAGTTGGCTCACGCAAGGCAATGACGACCGCACGGGCTCGCAACCTGTGGCACCGGCGGATGGCGTGCTGGCCATGCTGGCCGTCTCGATGCGCCAGGCGGGGCTGGAGGTGGACGTGGTGCGTGCCTATTGGTACACCGACCAGACGCAGGCTCTGCCCGTTGTCGATGTGGTGCAGCGCTTTGTGCTGGACCCGGACGCCGATGGTGGGCTCTCCCTCATGCGTTCCATGGGCAGCGACTTGGTTCAACTGGCGGCCAACCATGCGGCTGACCATGTACTCGTGGTCAGTGATGACGAGCGTCTGCTGCCCGCCGTAGACCAGGCCCAATTGCACGGATTGGGTGTTCACCTGCTGATGGACGAGGCGGGCAACGACTTCGACAAGCTGCAGCGCGATGACCCAAGTTGGGCCCGCTTGCTGGCTCAGGCCGACCGCCGGGTGTTGATGCAGCCCACGCCGGGCATGGTGGGTCATGCAAGCCGTGAGGGCCACGGCGCCGACACACAGGATGACGCTGACATGAACGCCAGCATCGGCAAAGAACTTCAAGCCTGGTGGGATGAAGAGCCGGAAACTCAGCGGATCGACCTGCAAGATGAGTTGCGCTACTCGCGCAGCATTCCCCAAGAGGTAGACCGCCAGTTGTTGCTGCGCCTGAGCCGCACGCTGGGTCACCCCCTGAGCTGGCCCGAGAAAAAAGTGATGCGCGAAAGCGTTCGCCGCATCGTGCTGGGTGACGAATTCACGCCGTACAAATCAGAACATGCCGTTGGTGGTGCCATGCCAAACCCCGATGTGGCCCCTTCAACTTCAGAGCCGCCGGTGTCTTGGCGTGCCAGCGCAGAACCCGTGGCCTGATGGATCTTCGCTGGGGTTTGGCGCCGCTCAGTGCACCGGCCGCGCTTTGTAAAACTTCAACGGTGCACTGGCCGCACCGGCCAGCACGTTCGGGCGGATCTTGCCCACCACATGCATTTCGCAGGGTTTGCAGTCAAAGCGCAGGGTGAGGGTGTCTTTGCCGTTGACCAATGTCAGCGGCTCGGCCTTCACGGTGCCTTGCACGCCTGTCACGCCTTTGGCCTGTTTGGGGCACAGGCTTAAGGAGAAGCGCACGCAGTGCTTGGTGATCATCAGGCTCACCTCACCTTCTTCCTCGTTGGCTTCATAAGCAGCGGCAATCACTTTCACGCCGTGCTTTGCGTAGAAGTCTCGCGCTTTGTGATTGAAGACATTGGCAAGGTAGGTCAGCGTGTCTTCGGGGTAGGGTGTGGGCGGTTCAGCAGGTTTTGCCCTTGGCAAGCGGGTACAAGCCTTGATGCGTTGGGCTTCCAGCGCCTCGACCGCTTCGCGGCGCAAGGCGTTCAGGGCGGAGGCAGGCACAAACCAGGGCTGGCTGAGTTGCACGGTCACGTCCAGCGCTTCAAACACCGAGTCGCCCAGACGGGCCAACTGCTCTTTGAGCTTGTGCGGGCCTTGGGCTGCGTCGCGTGCAGGCGTCAGTGAGAGGGTGGCTGTTGCCTGGGCGGTGTGGCCGTCTTCATCAGTCAGTGTCAGGCTGAGCTGGCCTGGCACGGGGTCGGTCAGTGTCATCCAAACGTTGATGCGGCGGTCTGCCGACTTTTTGTCGAGCGTGCGCACCCAGTCCATGCTGCGGTTGCGGTTGATTTCGCGGCCCTTGCGCAGGTCTTTGAAGCTGGCCATGGGGTCTTTTGGGTACACGCGCCACAGCTGGGTGGGAGCACCTTGGGTTGCCGATGGCAGGGCTTCCACCCGGTTGGTCTGCAGGCCCACCAGTTCTTTTTGCAAGTCGTGGTAGCACAGGCCATCGCCGTTTTGCAGCACGGTTGCGGGGTCGGTGGTTTCCAACTCGATGAAGTCTTTGCCGTGGCCCAGTCCGCTGCTGACCTTGGTCACCCAGCCTATGGGCTGGCCCGGGTTTTTGGGGCTGTCAAATGCGCCGATGTCTTCTTTGCGGCCTTGCACAAAGTAGTCGGTGAATTCGCGGTTGAAGTTCTGGTCCGGGTCGGGCGTGAAGGTGTAGGTGCAGTGCCCGCTGGAGGTGGCGGCCAGTTCGGGACGGCGCTCCAGAATCTCGTCCAGCAGCGTGCGGTAATGGGCGGTGATGTTCTTCACATACCCCATGTCCTTGTAGCGGCCTTCTATTTTGAAGCTGCGGATGCCCGCATCGATCAGAGCCTCCATGTTTGCGCTCTGGTTGTTGTCCTTCATGCTGAGCACTTGTTTGTCGTGCGCCACAAAGCGGCCTTTGTCGTCCAGCACCTGGTAGGGCAGTCGGCACGCCTGGCTGCAATCGCCCCGGTTGGCACTGCGCCCGGTGTGCGCGTGGCTGATGAAGCACTGGCCGCTGTAGGCCACGCACAGTGCACCGTGCACAAAAAACTCCAGCGCCGCTCGGTTGCCTTGCCCATGCGGGCCAAGGGCCATGTCAATGCCAGCTATTTGCGCCAGCGTCAGCTCGCGGGCCAGCACCAGCTGGCTCAGCCCCGCGTCTTGCAGGAAGCGGGCCTTTTCGGGGGTGCGGATGTCTGTTTGGGTGCTGGCGTGCAGTTGGATGGGCGGCAGGTCGAGTTCCAACAGGCCCATGTCCTGGATGATGAGCGCGTCCACGCCTGCGTCGTACAACTGGCGGATGAGCTTGCGCGCAGCTTCCAGCTCGTCGTCGCGCAGGATGGTGTTCACCGTCACAAAAATGCGGCTGTGAAAGCGGTGTGCGTGCTTCACCAACCGTGCAATGTCTTGCACCGGGTTGTCGGCACTGCTGCGCGCCCCAAATCCGGGCCCGCCGATGTACACCGCATCAGCGCCGTGGTTGATGGCCTCTATGCCGATGTCGGCGGTGCGGGCGGGGGAAAGCAGTTCAAGCTGGTGGGCAAGCATCGGAGGCAGGCAAAATCGAAAAAGGAAGCCGATTGTCCCGGAGAACCCACATGAACACCAACCAGACCGCGTCAAACACCCCCTCGGAGCGCCCCACCATCGTGCTGGTACACGGCGCATGGCACGGAGGCTGGTGCTGGCAGCGTGTGTTGCCGCTGCTGCAAGAGCAAGGGCTCGCCGCGCACGCCGTCACCCTGACGGGTGTGGGCGAGAGGGCGCATTTGTTGTCGGGGCAGATTCGCCTGTCCACGCACATTGCCGATGTGCTGGGCCTGATCGACACCCTGGAGCTGGGCCGGGTGCTGCTGGTGGGGCACAGCTACGGGGGATTGGTCATCACCGGGGTGGCCGATGAACTGCTCAAACGCTCCCAGCCCACTGCCACGTTGCAAGGACTTGTGTACGTGGACGCGGTCACGCCGCACCCCGGCGAAAGCTGGAGCAGCCAGCACACCCCAGAAACGGTGGCGGCGCGGGTTGCATTGGCTGCAGACAAAGGCGCAGGCATTGCCATTCCCCCGCCCGATGCGTCGGTGTTTGGGCTGGAGGGGGCGGACCGCGAGTGGGTCAACCGCCGCCAGACGCCCCAGCCGCTGGGCGTGTATCAAGACGCCTTGCAGTTCAATGCAGCAGCGGTGGCCGCGTTGCCCCGCACATTCATTGACTGCGTTCAACCCGCGCTGCCCACCATCGCGGTGATGCGTCAGCGGGTGCGCTCTGAGCCGGGCTGGGTGGTGCACGAACTGGCCACTGGGCACGACCCCATGGTGAGTGCCCCGGCAGAGTTGGCCCGCTTGCTGGTTCAGGCCGCATGAGCCAAAGACACTCCACCGCAGCAGGCCACTACCGCTTTGACCGGCTGGATGCCTTGCGCACCGTGGCCATGGTGTGGATGACGGTGTTCCATTTCAGTTTTGACCTGAATTTTTTCGGACTCATTCCCAAACAAAACTTTTACGCCGATCCGTTTTGGACCTGGCAACGCACCGCCATCGTCAGCCTGTTTCTGTTCACTGCCGGGCTTGGGCAGGCGGTGGCGGTGCACCAGCAGGGGCTGCTGGCACGGCCTGCGTGGCAGCGGCTGGATGGGCGCTTCTGGCGGCGTTGGGCTCAGGTGGCAGGTTGTGCGCTGTTGGTCTCGGCCGGGTCGGCGCTGGTGTTTCCCGGCAGCTTCATTTACTTCGGGGTACTGCACGGCCTGGCCGTGATGCTGATCGTGGCGCGGTTGAGCGCAGGCTGGGGGCGCGGTTTGTGGTTGGCTGGTGGCTTGGCTGTGGCATTGAAGTTCATAGCTGGAGCATCAATACCAATGAGCGCTGGAGCCAGCTTTTTCAATGAAAAATGGTTCAACTGGCTGGGGTTGATCAGCCGCAAACCCATCACCGAAGACTATGTGCCCCTGGTGCCCTGGCTGGCCGCCGTGTGGTGGGGGCTTGCCGCAGGGTTGTGGGTCCTGCGCCACCGGCCACATTGGTTCAGTGGCGGCGCACGGGCCTGGCAGGTGCTGGCCCTTCCGGGCCGCTGGAGCCTCAGCTACTACATGCTGCATCAGCCAGTGCTGATGGGGCTTCTGTGGTTGTGGGCTGCGCGCTGACCGGGGCCTCAACCGCTTCAGCGGCAGGCAGGGGCACCAGCGCTGCGCGGGCCAGCGACTGCGCCACGGTGGCGGCGTCCATGCCGTAGGAACCGGCAAAGTCTTCCACACTCATTCCGCTGGCGGCATGGGCCCGGTGCAGGGCTTCGTCTTTTGCCGCGCGTTCGGAGGCATGCGCCAACACGGCGTCCAGCAAAGCATTGGCCGCTTCGTCTTTGGTGCGAACACGCTGGGCAAAGTCGTCGCGGTGCAGGCCGGAGCTGTCGAGCATGTGCAGCATGCGGGTTTGCAGGGTTGCGCGCACGTCTTCACCGGTGCGCGCATGTCGGCGCTTGAAGACTTCCAGTAGCGCGTGATAGGCGTGTTCCAGGGCGAGGGCTTCCACGGGCTGGCCTTGCAGGTCATGGCGGGCAAGGCCTTCAGACATGGCTTTCAGGTAGCGGGTGCCGCGGGTGTGCTGGCCCAGTGCTTCTTTGAGGGCCGCTTTGTCAAACGCTTCCGGGTGGGCCGCCATCAGGTCCTGAAACACGCCCCGTTTGAGTGGCAGTGCGACCTCGCCAAACAAGGCAGGGTACATCTCGGAAAGTTTGAGCAGCACCGGGTTGGTGGGTTTTGCGGGGCGCTGCGGGCGGGCAGGGCGATCGCCTGGCTGATGCCGTGCACCTTCCCGTGCATGGGGGCGGGGGGTGTCACCACGCTCAGAACGGCCAGCCTTGCGGGGGCCTTGCGCCGGGCGGGACCCACGGGGGCGTGACTCGCCTGCCTGCAGTGGGCGATCGGCCTGTGTGTCTGTCCCTGCAGGTGTTGTTACGTCAGAGGTGGCAGTTTGGCCCAGACCCAGTGCGTTGGCCAGGGCCGATGCCATGGCGGACGGTGCGCCGCCGAGCGCAGGCGCGCTGTCACGGGCAGGGGCCAGAAGGGGGTGGGCGTTGAAGGTAATGCTCATGAGGCTAGGGGCCAGAAAAAAGTCGAAAACCCGCGATCATGCCAGTGTTGGGCAGCGGGCTGTGGGCGTGGACCGAATTTCAGCCCCATTGGGCGTTGCGCCATCCGTGCTCCAGCCAGCGCATGACAGCCTGTGCCTCGTGGGGCGGCACCGGGTTGGGCGCGCCGTGTGCAATGGCATCGCGCACGCCTGCGTAGAAGCGGCTGTGGTCACCGGCACGGTGAGCCGGCGAGCTGAGTTGCAGCACGGCATCAGGCCCTGCACCTTCGGGCAAGGCGCTCAGCTGGCCAGGCTGGGGGTCTTCGCCCCAGCCCTTGCTGCCTGGCCTCAAACCGGCTTTGAGCGCGTCTTCCTGCGGGTCTAGCCCGTGTTTGGTGAAGCTGCCGCGTGTGCCATGCACCACGAACCGCAGTCCAGGTTGGGCGGCCAATGCACTGGCGTGCAGCACCACACACAGCGGGTTGGCTTGGCCTCCGGCCAGCGGCGGGTAGCGCAGCACGGCATGGAAACCATCGTCTGCCAGCGCACCGTCGCGTTGGCGTTGCAGGTTCAGCATCAGGCTGGCGGGCTCGCCGAACAGCAGCAGCGCCTGGTCGAGCAGGTGGGGCCCCAGGTCAAACCACAGGCCACTGCCTGGCTCGCCCGACTCGCGCCAGCGATTGCGCACTTGGGGTCGAAAACGGTCAAAGTGCGAGGCAAACTGCGTGACACGCCCGAGCACACCACTGGCCAGCAAGGCTTGCAGCGTCAGAAAGTCGGCGTCCCAACGGCGGTTGTGAAACACCGACATCACGCGTTGTTGCCGGTCGGCGGTGCGAACCAGGTCGTCGGCCTCCACCTCGGTCAGGGTGAAGGGTTTGTCCACCACCACATGTTTGCCTGCCAGCAATGCCGCTTTGGCCAGCGCATGGTGGGTCTGGTTGGGCGTGGGCACCACCACCAGGTCCACGGTGTCGCTGTTGATCAGCGCCTGTGTTGAGTCGAACACCTGAACGGAGGGCCAGTCGGCGTGCACTTTGGCGGGTTGGCTGCTGGACACAGCACACAGTTGCAGCCCCGGCACGCTGGCCACCAGCGGCGCATGGAATGTGGCCGTGGCGAAACCGTAGCCCAGGATGCCGACGCGAATCGGTGTCGCAGTGGTGGTCATGTGATGTGTCCCAGCACATCGTCGAGGGCGGCCAGCAGGCGTGCCACGTCTGTTGGCGTGGTGTCCGGGCACACCAGCAACATGTTGTGAAAGGGCGTGATCAACACGCCCCGGTTCAGCAGGGCCAGGTGCAACAGGTGTTCCAGTTCGCTGTCCATGGCCGCTTGGGCCTCGGTACCGTTGCGTGGCGGTGCAGCACAGAACTGGAACTCCACCCGGGCGCCGACCTGTGTCACACACCAGTCTTGGCCTTGGCGTGCCAGCAGTTCGCGCAAGCCCTGAGCCAGGGCATCGGCCTGCAACTGCATCTGAGTGTAGGACTGGGACGTCATGACCTGGGTCAGGTTGGCGCGCATGGCCGCCATGGCCAGCATCCCGCCACTCAGAGTGGTGCCAATGCCCGAATGGCCGGGCGGCGCTGAAGTTTTCGCATGTATCGCGCGCTGTGCCAACTCAGCACTCATGCCGTAGGCGGCGCAGGGCACGCCCCCGCCCAGCGGTTTGCCCAGCACCAGGGCATCAGGGGCCAGTCCTTGCGCCTGTGCATAGCCGCCAGGCCCTGTGCTGAGGGTGTGGGTTTCATCCAGCACCAGCAGCGTGCCGTGACGGCGCATCAGCACCTGTGCCTGCGGCCAGAAGCCTCGGTCAGGCAGCACCATGCCCACGTTGGTCATGGCGGGTTCTGCCAATACACAGGCCACATCACCGCTGGAGAGGGCCTGTTCGAGCGCAGGCAGGTCATTGAATTCCACGACCACGGTGTGGGCCAGCAGGTCGTGCACCTGGCCCAGCAGGCTGGCGCGCTGGGAGGGTTGACCGTGCACCAGGTCCACAAACACATCGTCCACCGTGCCGTGATAGCAGCCGTTGAACACCAGCAGCTTGCGTCTGCCGGTCGCGGCACGCACCCAGCGCAGCAGAAAACGGTTGGCATCGGTGGCGCTGAGGGCAAATTGCCACTGCGGCAGCCCAAACCGGCGGGCAAGTTCACCTGCTACCACGCCTGCGTCTTCGGTGGGCAGCATGGTGGTCAGACCGCGCTGCACTTGAAGCTGTAGGGCTTGCACCACAGGCGCTGGGCTGTGCCCGAACATGGCGCCTGTGTCGCCCAGACAAAAGTCGCTGAGGGTGTGCCCGTCTGCTGTGGTGACGTGTGCGCCCTGCGCATGGGCCACATGGAGAGCAAACGGGGTACCCCAATCCTGCATCCAATGCAGGGGCACACCAAACAGCAGGTGTTGTTGGCCTTGGGTGGCCAGGCGGGCGGAAATCGGATTGCGCTCTGTGAACCTGCGCTGCTCATGGGCCAGAAACGCAAGGGCGCGGGGCCAGTTCAGGTGCTGGCGGGCGGAGTGGGTGTCGGACATTCCCGCAATATGCAACAAAAAAGCGCGGTGGTGTGCCGCGCTTGGTGTGTGTTTCAGGGCCGGTCTGGCCCAGGGCACAGCCTTACTTGATGACAGCCTTCTTGCGCAGATCGTTTTGGAACTCGGCCAGCTTTGCCTGTTGCATCTGCTGGGCGATTTGCGGCTTCAATTCTTCAAACGAAGGCAGCTTGGCGTCGCGGGTGTCCTCAAGGCGGATGACGTGCCAGCCAAACTGGCTTTTCACAGGGGTTTCGGTCAGCTGGCCTTTTTCAAGTTTGACCATGGCCTGGCTGAACTCGGGCACATAGTTGGCAGCGGTGGACCAGCCCAGATCGCCGCCGTTGGCGCCGGAACCTGGGTCTTTGGACATTTTTTTGGCGATGTCTTCAAACTTCTCGCCCTTTTTGAGGCGGGCCACGATGTCTTTGGCTTCTTCTTCTTTTTCCACCAGGATGTGGCGGGCGCTGTATTCCTTGCCGCTGTTGGCTGCGGTGAACTTGTCGTATTCAGCCTTCAGGTCAGCGTCGGTGACGGGGCTCTTCTTCTGGAAGTCGGCAAACAACTCACGGATGAGGATGGTCTGGCGGGCCAGTTCCATCTGCTCTTTGAAGTCCTGGCTGGCGGCGAGGCCGCGCTTTTGCGCTTCTTGCATGAAGACTTCACGCGTGATGACTTCTTCCTTGATCTGCGCCTTCACTTCGTCGGTGACGGGGCGGCCAGACTTGGCCAGCTGGTTGCTCAGGGCTTCGACACGTGATGTGGGCACGGCTTTGCCGTTGACGATGGCCACGTTTTGGGCCAACGCAGCAGTGGCGGTCAAAGACAGGGTGGCAAAGGCCACGGCAGACAACAAGGTTTTCATGGGAGTCAAGGGAGGGAGGAGTGAGTGGGAAGAAGGTGACCTGATGCTGAATGCAGCCTTGGTGTTCAGGTGCGGGGCAACGGGAGAATTTCAATGGCCAGTGCGTGGAGCCCGGCGTCGGTGAATTTTTGCACCGCATCATACACAAGGCGATGTGCGGCGACCCGTGACAAGCCAACCATGGCGGGTGACGACACGCGTACCCGAAAGTGGGTGCCTTGGCCTGTGCCATTGGCACCCGCATGTCCGGCGTGGGCAGCGCTTTCGTCCAGCACTTCCAGGTGAACGGGTGTCAGTGCCTGCGTAAGTGCTGCATGCAAAGCATCTGCGGTGATGTTGAGGGTGTCAGCGGTCATGAGGGGCTCCGTCAGCGGCGGGCTGGTCACCCAGGTAGCGGGCGATGTACAGGCCCTGGCCCACGATGAATAACACCGGGAAGATGTAGCCCCAGAGCTTGAAGTTGACCCATTCTTCGGTGCTGAAGTACGCAGCCACATAGCCGTTCAATGTGGCCATGAAAATGAAGTACACAACCCAAATGCCCGTCAGCCGCACCCACACCGGGTCGGGCAGTTGGAGCTGGCTGCTGAGCAGTATCTTCAGGAAGTTTTTCTTCCACACGAGCAATGCCAGCGCCAGCACGGCCGCCATGCTGAAGTACAGCACCGTTGGCTTCCATTTGATGAAGCGCTCGTCCTGCAGCACCAGTGTCAGCACGCCAAACACCAGTACCAGCGCCAGTGTGACCTTTTGCATGGTCTGCAGCCGCTTGTCCAGCGAGTAAATGATGCCGGTTTGCACCACGGTGGCGGCCATCAGCACAGCGGTTGCGGTGTAGATGTCGTACAGCTTGTACACGCCCACAAACAGAGCGATGGGGAAAAAGTCGATCAGGAAACGCATAGGGCAGGATTATCGGTGGTGGCCTGTTGGACTTCAGCCGCGATGGACAGCGAGCGAAGGCGCAACTCCACATCAAACACGTCGCTGACCAGCATGAACTCGTCAGCTTGGGTGGCCTCGGCCAGTTGGGTGAGTCCCTGGCGCACGGTGTCGGGGCCGCCAATGACAGCGCAAGCCAGAAAGTCGGCGATGGCGGCACGTTCTTGCGGGTGCAGTTGAGCCAGGTAGCCGTCGACCGGCGGGGCCAGCTTGCCGCGGCGCCCGGTCAGGATGCCCAGAACCCGCTGGTACGTGCTGCTGGCCAGAAACTGTGCCTCTTCGTCGGTGGGTGCCGCGATCAGCGGCACACCCACGATGGCATAAGGCTGCGCGAGCGCGGCCGATGGCTGGAACTGGTTGCGGTAGACCGCCAGCGCCTGCAGCAACATGCCGGGTGCAAAGTGCGAAGCAAACGCATAGGGCAGCCCCATGTGTGCCGCCAGTTGCGCCGAAAACAGGCTGGAGCCCAATAACCAGATGGGCACCTCGGTGCCCGCGCCGGGCATGGCCACCAGTCGTTGGCCGGGCTGTGCCGGTGCCAGTAAACGCTGCAGTTCTGCCACATCGCGTGGGAAGTCAGCCTCGGTTTCCGGGCGGTCGCGGCGCAGGGCGCGCATGGTCAGGCCGTCGGTGCCAGGCGCACGGCCAAGGCCCAGGTCGATGCGGTTGGGGTACAGCTCGGCCAGCGTGCCAAACGCTTCAGCCACCACCAGCGGCGCGTGGTTGGGCAGCATGACGCCGCCTGAGCCCACTCGGATGCGCTGTGTGGCACCCGCAATGTGGCCCACCAGCACTGCGGTGGCTGAACTGGCAATGCCGGGCATGTTGTGGTGTTCAGCCAGCCAATAGCGCTCAAAGCCCAATCGCTCGACGTGCTGCGCGGTGCGGCGTGCAATGGCGAGGGCGTCAGCGACGGTGCCGCCTTCGCGCACCGCCACCAGGTCGAGCATCGACAGGGGGGGCAGGGCGGTGCGGTTGTCTGCGTTCATGCCGGGTTGTGCTCGATGGACGCTGAATTCATGCAATAGCGCAGGCCGGTGGGGGCAGGGCCGTCTTCAAACACGTGCCCCAGGTGCGCCCCGCACTGGCTGCACACGGACTCGACGCGCACCATGCCGTGGCTGTGATCGGCAATGTCGGTGATGGCACCGGGTACAGCCAGGGAAAAGCTGGGCCAGCCGCAGCCGGCATCGAACTTGGTGCTGGCGTCAAACAGGTGGTTGCCGCAGCACACGCAGTGGTAACTGCCGTCGGCCCACACCTGCTCGTACTTGCCGGTGAAGGGTCGTTCGGTTCGCGCGTGTCGTGTCACTTCGTAGGCAAGAGGCTCGGCGCCTTTGGCCGCCAGGTGGGCACGCCACTCGGCATCGGTTTTCTGAATGGGATAGTTCATGGCGGGGTCAGGATGAGCAGCTGATTTCGATGTGGGCAGCCCAATCGGGCGGCAGGGCGGCCCAACTTTCAAACGCGGGGTGTTCGTTGAATGGAGTGTGCAACACGGTCAACAGTTCCCCCACCATGGCCACATCGCCCTGCTCGGCTTGGGCGATGGTGGTTTGGGCCAGGTGATTGCGCAGAACGTATTTGGGGTTTGATTTTGAAGCTAAATTGGCATCTGGCGCTTGATGGTATTGGTTTGTATGCTCTTGGTATTGAGCCAGCCAAGTGGTGAAGCGATCGCGGTCCACAAACAGGTCTTGCAGCAGGGTGGGCTGCTCAGGGTGGGCCAGCCAGCCGCTGAATTGGTGCCAGAAGAGCGGGTAGTCGGTGCGTTCGGCAGCCAGCAGGTTCAGGGTGCTGTCGACCAGGGTTTTGGCGTGCGGGTGGTCTCCAGACAGCCCAAGTTTGGCTGCCATGCGCTGGGTCAGCGCTGCAGGGAACACGGTTTTGTAGCTTTCCAGCGCGGCCATGGCGTCGTCGGGCTCGCCAATCAGTGGCAGCAGGGCTTGCCCCAGGCAAAACAGGTTCCAGTACGCCACTTGGGGCTGGCGGTTGTAGGCGTAGCGGCCGCCGGTGTCGGTGTGGTTGCAGATGTGGTCGGGGTTGAAACCGTCCATGAACTGGAAGGGGCCGTAGTCCAGCGTCAGCCCCAGGATGCTCATGTTGTCTGTGTTCATCACTCCGTGGCAAAAGCCCACGGCCTGCCATTGCGCCATCAGGTGGGCCGTGCGTTCGCTCACGGCCTGCAACAGAGCTGCATACGGGTTCGCGGCAGCGCGGCAATCGGGGTAGAAGCGGTCGATGACGTGGTCGGCCAAGCGGCTCAGTTCATCGTGCTGGCCGCCGTATGAGAAGTGCTCGAAATGCCCGAAGCGGATGAAACTGGGTGCCGTCCGCGTCACCACCGCTGCAGTCTCGACGTTTTCACGCCGCACCGGCTGGGGTGAGCCGGTGATGCACAGCGCCCGCGTGGTCGGAATGCCCAGGGCATGCATGGCCTCGCTGCACAAAAACTCGCGGATGCTGCTGCGCAACACGGCACGCCCGTCGCCCATGCGCGAAAACGGCGTCAGCCCCGCGCCTTTGAGCTGTATCTCCCGTGTGCCGTGAGGGGTGTCCAGCTCGCCGAGCATCAGCGCCCGGCCATCACCCAACTGCCCCGCCCAGTTGCCAAACTGGTGGCCGCTGTACACGCTGGCCCGTGTGTGGGTGCCGTCGGGCACTCGGTTGCCGGTAAGGGTTTGCAGGGCGTCTTCACTGCGCAACCATTCTTCGTCCAGCCCCAGCTCGCGCGCCAGGGGCAGGCTGTGCGCCACCCAGTGCGGCTGCGGCAAGGGCGTGGGTGCCACGCTGGCAAAAAAGGCCGAGCCCAGCTCTGACATCGCAGGCTTGAACACAGGCGCAACGCCAATCAGGCTTGGTCCCGGGGTAGGAAGTAGGGCATTCATACCGCCAGGATTGTCCGGTCAGGCCAGCTTTGGCTGTGCGGCAGGGTTATTGCCCCAGAGTTGTGATTCTCACTGTCTGGAAGGTCAGTGACAGTTGGCAAGGGTTTGCCTTAGCCTTTTGGCGCCCACTCGGCGCTAGCATTCAGCGCAGTTCTGCCGCCATGCGGCACGCCATCCACACACTCCAGGAGACCCCCACATGCTGGGACTGATGCAAAACCACCCACTTCTGATTTCAAGCCTGATTGATCACGCCGAGCGCCACCATGGCGACGGCCAAATCGTGTCCCGTCGGGTGGAGGGCGACATTCACCATTCCACTTGGGGCCAGGTGGCCTCGCGCGCCCGCCAGGTGGCCCATGCACTTGACGCGGCTGCCCTGCCGCAGGCAAGTCGTGTGGCAACCCTGGCCTGGAACGGTTACCGCCACCTGGAGCTGTACTACGGCGTGAGCGGCAGCGGGCGCGTGCTGCACACGCTCAACCCGCGCCTGCACCCCGAGCAACTGGCCTGGATCGTCAACCACGCCGAAGACAGCGTGGTGTGTTTTGACACCACGTTTGCGCCACTGGTGGCTGCGGTGCACGCCAAGTGCCCCACCGTGAAGCTGTGGGTGGCCCTGTGCGATGCCGACAAACTGCCTGACATTGCCGTGCCCAACCTGGTGAGCTACGAGGCCTGGATTGGCACGCAGCCCCGCACCTACACCTGGCCGATGCTGGACGAAAACGCGGCCTCCAGCCTCTGCTACACCAGTGGCACCACGGGTAACCCCAAGGGTGTGCTGTACAGCCACCGTTCCAGCGTGCTGCATTCGTTTGCCGCCACCATGCCCGACGCGTTGAACCTGAGTGCCCGCGACAGCCTGCTGCCGGTGGTGCCCATGTTCCACGTCAACGCCTGGGGCATTCCGTACGCGGGTGCCGCCGTCGGTTGCAAGCTGGTGTTCCCCGGCCCGGCCATGGACGGCAAGTCCATTTACGAGCTGATTGAGGCCGAGGGCGTGACCATGGCCGCCGGTGTGCCGACCGTTTGGCAAATGCTGTTGGGCCACATGCAGACCGCAGGCCTGACCTTCAGCACCATGAAGCGCACCGTGATTGGCGGCTCGGCCTGCCCGCCGGCCATGCTCAGCACCTTCCAGGACAGCTACGGTGTGGAAGTGCTGCACGCCTGGGGCATGACCGAAATGTCACCCCTGGGCACCGTGTGCACGCTCAAAAACAAACAGCTGGCGCTGGACGCCAACGGCCAGCTCAAGGTGCGCCTGAAGCAGGGCAGGGCGGTCTATGGTGTGGACATGAAGATCGTCGACGCCGAGGGAGCTGAACTGCCGTGGGACGGCAAGACCTTTGGCGACTTGCTGGTGCGCGGCCCCTGGATCATCGATCACTACTTCAAGTCGGACTCTTCGCCGCTGGTGGATGGCTGGTTCCCCACGGGTGACGTGGCCACCATCGACGCAGACGGCTTCATGCAGATCACCGACCGCAGCAAAGACGTGATCAAGTCGGGCGGCGAGTGGATCAGCTCCATCGATGTGGAAAACATCGCCATGGCCCACCCTGCTGTGGCCATGGCCGCCTGCGTGGGCATGCCCCATCCCAAGTGGGATGAGCGCCCGATCGTGGTGGTGGTGCTCAAGCCCGGCCAGGACATCAGCCGCGAAGACTTGCTGGCCTTTTACGAGGGCCGCATTGCCAAGTGGCAAATCCCCGACGACGTGGTGTTTGTGCCCGCCATTCCCTTGGGGGCCACCGGCAAGATGCAAAAAATGTCGTTGCGCCAGCAGCTCAAGGAATATGTGCTGCCCGGCATGTGAGCGCAATGCACCGCGTCAGTCGCTCAGGCGATAGCCCCTAGGGCAATCCCTGAGCGTGGCGTTGCCACAGGGCTGTAAGGTACGCGTCAATTGAAGTTCGGCTTTTCCATTCAACACAAGGAGACAAACGCATGAAATTCACCCTCAAACACTTGGCAGCCGCATCGATGGTGGTGGTGTCCTTCGGGGCCATGGCCCAGAAGGGCGAGACCGTCAAAATCGCCATGATCGAAGGCCTGTCGGGCCCGTTTGCCAACGTGGGCCAAAACCAGCTCAAGAGCTGGCAGTTTGTGGCCGAGCATTTCAACGGTGCCAAAAACCCTGCCGGCGTGAAGTTTGAGATTGTGGGCATGGACAGCAAGGGTTCTCCACAGGAAGCCCTGAACACCTTCAAGGCTGCGGTGGACCAGGGCTTTCGCTACATTGCCCAAGGCAACGGTTCGGGCGCTGCACTGGCTCTGAGCGATGCAGTGACCAAGCACAACGCCCGCAACCCTGGCAAAGAGGTGGTCTACCTGAACTATGCGGCGGTGGACCCTGCACTGACCAACGAGAAGTGCAGCTATTGGCACTTCCGCCTGGATGCCGATACCTCCCAGAAAATGGAAGCGCTCACCAGCTTCATGAAAGACCAGCCCAAGGTCAAAAAGGTATACCTGCTGAACCAGAACTACTCGCACGGCCAGCAAGTGGCCAAGTACTTCAAGGAAGGCATCAACCGCAAGCGCCCTGACGTGCAAATCGTGGGTGACGACCTCGTGCCGTTGGGCCAGGTCAAAGACTTTGCGCCGTACGTAGCCAAAATGAAGCAGGCTGGTGCCGACACCATCGTCACTGGTAACTGGGGTCAGGACTTGACCCTGCTGGTAAAGGCCATGAACGACGCGGGCCTGAAGATTCCGATGTACGCCTACTACGCTGCGGTCTCGGGCACGCCCACTGTTCTGGCTGCCGGTGGCGAAACCGAGGTGTATCAAATCTCCTACGCCCACTCCAACTACACGGGTGAGATGGGCGCTCTGACAGAGGCCTATCAGAAGAAGTTTGGCGATGACTTCTACACGTTCTCGATATACAACGGCATCAAGATGATGGCTGAGGGCATGGCCAAGGCCAAGTCCACCGACCCCGTCAAGGTGGCGGCTGCCATGAGCGGAATGCGCTTCAAGGGGTTCAATGGCGAGTCCGAGATGCGCAAGCTCGACCACCAGTTGCAACAGGGCCTGTACATCTCCAAGTGGCAGAAAGTCGATGCCAAAAACAAGTACAGCGTCGAAAAAACCGGCTTCACCTTTGCCCCGGTGAAATACATCGAGGCTTACGTGGCCAGCACCCCCACCAGCTGCGACATGAAACGCCCCTGATGGCCTGAAGGGCTCCATGGCCCGTTTTGCCACAGCCCGTGCTGACGAGAGCCGGGCCTGTGACAGGCGGGCCTTTTTGTTGGTTTGTGAATCCCCAGCACCCCACCGATTGCCATGGAATTTTTCACCATATCCCTGTTGAACGGGGTCAGCTACGGGCTGTTGCTGTTCATGCTCAGCTCGGGGCTGACACTCATTTTCAGCATGATGGGTGTGCTCAATTTTGCGCACGCCTCGTTCTACATGCTGGGTGCCTACATCGCGCACACGGTGACGCAGGTGGTGGGCTTTTGGCCCGCGCTGGTCGTCGCACCATTGCTGGTGGGGCTGATGGGCGCTTTGTTTGAGAAGCACGCCTTGCGGCGGGTGCACAAGTTTGGCCATGTGCCAGAACTGCTGATCACCTTCGGGCTGAGTTACATCATTCTGGAACTGGTGCAACTGGTGTGGGGCCGCAGTTCGGTGGATTACCGCGTGCCTGACGAGCTCAGCGGGCCGCTGTTCACGTTGTATGGCACGCAGTTCCCCATTTATAGGGGCTTCATGATGGCGGTGGCCATTGCCATGCTGCTGGCGGTGGCGTTGCTTCTGACCAAAACCCGCATCGGGCTGGTGATTCAGGCTGCACTCACGCACCCCGAAACCGTCGAAACCCTGGGCCACAACGTGCCCCGGGTGTTCATGCTGGTGTTCGGTGGCGGGGCAGCGCTGGCAGGGCTGGCCGGGGTGATCGGGGGCAACGCGTTTGTCACCGAGCCTGGCATGGCCGCCACGGTGGGGTCCATCATTTTTGTGGTGGTGGTGGTGGGCGGCATGGGCTCGCTGGCGGGGGCATTTCTGGCCTCGCTGTTGATTGGTGTGTTGCAGACCTTCGCGGTGGCCATCGATGTGTCGCTGATGAGCACCATGAACCAACTGGGCATGGCCATCACGGAAGCCACGCCTGGCTACTCACTGTGGAAGCTCAAGGTCAGCCAGGTTGCGCCCATCCTGCCGTATGCGCTGCTGGTGCTGATGCTGGTGTTCCGTCCCCGTGGCCTGCTGGGCACACGAGAAGGCTGAGGGCGCACACATGTCAAGCAAAACACATTACGAATTCAAGCCCTACAACGTGGGGCGCTGGATCATCTGGGGCTTTTTTGCATTGGTGCTGGCCGTGGCGCCGCTGCTGTTCACCAGCAGCCTGTCACACACCATGCTGTCGCAAGTGGGCATCGCCATCATTGCGTGCCTGAGCTACAACCTGTTGCTGGGTCAGGGGGGCATGCTGAGTTTTGGCCACGCGGTTTACACCGGCATGGGCTCGTTCCTGGCCATTCACACACTCAACCGCGTAAGCGGTGGCGATCTGGGGCTGCCCGTCAGCCTGGTGCCTGTGGCCGGTGGCCTGGCTGCGGCGGTGTTTGCGGTGGTGTTTGGGTGGGTCACCACCAAAAAGGCTGCCACGCCCTTCGCCATGATCACGCTGGGGGTGGGCGAACTGGTGTGGGCCATGTCGTTGATGTTTCCTGAGTTTTTCGGGGGCGAGGGCGGCATCTCGGGTGACCGGGTCACGGGCAGCAAGCCGTTTGGCATCACCTTCGGGCCTCAAGTCCAGCTGTATTACCTGATAGCGGTCTACACCATCATTTGCACGGCGCTGATGTTTGCCTTCACACGCACACCGCTGGGCCGCATGCTCAATGCTGTGCGTGACAACCCCGAGCGCGTGGAATTTGTGGGCTACGACACGCAAATGGTGCGTTACATCGCCTTCATCATTGCGGGCTTTTTTGCCGGGGTGTCGGGCGGACTGGCAGCTCTGAACTTTGAAATCGTCACGGCCGAGGTGGTCAGCGCCCACCGCTCCGGTGCCTACCTGCTGTTCACCTTCCTGGGTGGCGCTACGTTCTTCTTCGGGCCCATTCTGGGCGGCGTGCTGATGGTGCTGGCATTTGTGCTTTTGTCGGAGTTCACCAAGGCCTGGCTGTTGTACCTGGGGCTGGTGTTTCTGTTCATGGTCATGTACGCGCCGGGCGGTGTGGCCAGCCTGATCATGATGAACCTGCGGGTGGCCAGCTTCGGCATGCTGCGGCGCATCTGGGCCAGTTACCTCGGTCTGCTGGGCACAGCGTTGGTCATTTTGGTGGGCGCGGGCGCCATGATTGAAATGGTGTACCACCTTCAACTGAATGCGGCCTTGGGCAATGAACTGAAGTTCATGGGGGCCACGTTGAATGCCAAGGGCTTGAACAGCTGGTTTGGATCGGTGTTTGTGCTCGTCACGGGGCTGGGTCTGTTCGAGCTGGCACGGCGGCAGTTTGTGCACGACTGGGGCGAGATACAGACCGACATCGAAAAAGAAATCAAGCGCCGGGAGGCCCTGTGAATACAGTAGCTGACAACGCAATGCAGACAAGCGCTGGAGGCCAAAAAGGCTCTGAATCTGGCTTTGCACTGGAATTGCGCGATCTGCGCAAAAGCTTTGGCAAGACAGAGATCATCCGTGGCGCCAACCTGGCCGTGAAGACGGGTGAGCGGGTGGCCGTGATCGGGCCCAACGGTGCGGGCAAATCCACGCTGTTCAACCTCGTCAGCGGACGCTTCGAGCCCACCAGTGGCGACATTCTGCTCAACGGGCAGCGCATCAACGGCAAAAAGCCGTTTGAGATCAACCGCCTGGGCCTGTCCCGCAGCTTCCAGATCACCAACATCTTTCCCAAGCTCAGCGTGTTTGAAAACCTGCGCTGCGGGGTGCTGTGGAGCCTGGGCTACAAGTACAGCTTCTGGCACTTTCTGGCCGACCTGGACGACGCCAACGACCGCGCAGAGGCGCTGATGGATCAGATTCGCCTGCACAAAAAGCGCGATGTGTTGGCCATGAACCTGACCTACGCCGAGCAACGGGCGCTGGAGATCGGCATCACCATCGCGGGTGGTGCCAATGTCATTTTGCTCGACGAACCCACGGCTGGCATGAGCAAAAGCGAGACCAAGCGCTTCATTGACCTCATCAGGGAAGTGACGGTGGGCAAAACGCTGCTCACGGTGGAGCACGACATGGGCGTGGTGTTTGGCCTGGCCGATCGGATTGCCGTGGTGGTGTACGGCGAGGTGATTGCCTTTGACACCCCCGAAGCCGTGCGCGCCAACCCGCGCGTGCAAGAGGCCTACCTGGGCTCCGTGCTGGCCGACGAACAGGCCGCTGGCCACTGACCGCAAGCCCCAAGGACGCTGCAACCATGCTTGAAATCTCCAACCTCCACGCCTACTACGGCAAAAGCCATGTGCTGCACGGCGTGAACATGCAAGTGGGGCAGGGCGAAATCGTGGCCCTGCTGGGGCGCAACGGCTCTGGCCGGTCCACCACGGCCAAGGCCATCATGGGCCTGGTGGACTGCGACGGAAGTGTCCGCTGGAAGGGGCAGGACATCCAGGGCAAAAAGCCGTTTGAAGTGGCCCACCTCGGCATTGGCTACGTGCCTGAGAACCGTGACATCTTCCCCAAGCTCACCGTGCACCAAAACCTGCTGTTGGGTCAAAAGGGCAGTGGCAAAGGCAGCCGCTGGAGCTTTGACGACATGTACGCCATGTTTCCGCGCCTCAAAGAGCGCCAGCACACCGAGGCGGGCGTGATGTCGGGCGGCGAGCAGCAAATGCTCACCTTGTGCCGCACCCTCATGGGAGACCCCGACCTCATCATCATCGACGAGCCCACCGAGGGTCTGGCCCCCAAAATCGTGGAACTGGTGGGGCAGTACCTTCAAACGCTGAAGACGCGGGGCGTCTCGGTGCTGCTCATCGAACAGAAACTCACGATCGCCATGCGCATCTCGGACCGCGCACTGGTCATGGGGCACGGCAGCATCGTGTTCCAGGGCACGCCAGAGGAACTGAAGGCCGATGCCTACATCCGCAAGGAGTGGCTGGAGGTTTGAGGTGTGCCGGGTTTTACCCACCTGGTGTTTACCCTGATTTGTCCCGGCTGGGACAGCGTTGTGCTTGGTGCGCAGGCGCGTTGCGACTAAATTAGCACGGTCGTTCGTTTTTAGATTTTCCCCCGACTCAAAAGGACCCAACGCATGAGCGCTGACTACACCGTCCACGGCGACGTGGCCGTGATTTCCCTGAACAACCCGCCCGTCAACGGGCTGGGACTGTCCACCCGTCAGGCCATCGTGGCAGGGCTGGCGCAGGCCGAGGCCGATTCGGCCGTGAAGGCCATCGTCATCACCGGCGCAGGCAAGGCGTTTTCAGGCGGGGCCGACATCAAGGAATTCGGTTCGCCCAAGGCCATTCAGGAGCCCAACCTGCTGAGCGTGATCCGCGCACTTGAAAACGCCACCAAACCCGTGGTGGCCGCCGTGCACACCGTGGCCATGGGCGGCGGGCTGGAACTGGCGCTGGGCGCGCATTACCGCATTGCAGCCCCCGGTTGCAGCATCGCGCTGCCTGAAGTGAAGCTGGGCCTCATTCCCGGCGCCGGTGGCACGCAGCGCCTGCCCCGCGTGCTGGGCGTCGAGGCCGCGCTGAACATGATCGTCAGCGGCGAACCCGTCAAATCCGAGATGCTGGCCATGCTGCCCGGCCAGAAGCTGTTCGACAAGATGGCCGCCAGCCCCGATAGCCTGTCCGAAGAAGCCCTGGCCTATGCCCGTGAAGTGGCAGCCAAACACGCGGCTGACGGTTCTGCCTTCCCCCTGGTGCGCAACCTGCCTTGCAAACACAAGGACGGCGACGCGTACTTTCAGTTTGCCCGCAACATGGTCAAGGGCATGGCCAAAAACTTCCCTGCGCCCGCCAAGTGCGTGGACGCCGTGGAAGCCGCCACCAAGAAGAAGTTTGAAGACGGTCTGCTGTTCGAGCGCGACATCTTTTTGAACCTGATGTGGACATCGGAGTGCCGCTCGCTGCGTCACCTGTTTGTGGCCGAGCGTGCCGCCAGCAAGATTCCTGACGTGCCGGAAGACACGCCCAAGCGCGACATCAAGTCCGTTGCAATCATCGGTGCGGGCACCATGGGCGGCGGCATTGCCATGAACTTCCTGAACGCGGGCATCCCTGTGAAGATGCTGGAAATGAAGCAGGAAGCGCTTGACCGTGGCACAGGCGTCATGCGCGGCAACTATGAAGCGCAGGTCAAAAAAGGCAAGCTTAAGCAAGACAAGCTGGACCAGCGCATGGCTCTGCTGAGCACCACGCTGAGCTACGACGACCTGGCCGATGCCGACCTGGTGATCGAGGCCGTGTTTGAAGAAATCGGCGTGAAAGAGGCCGTGTTCAAAGAATTGGACCGCGTGTGCAAGCCCGGTGCCATTCTGGCCAGCAACACCTCCACGCTGGACGTGGACGCGATTGCCAACTTCACCAAGCGCCCGCAAGACGTGGTGGGCATGCACTTCTTCAGCCCCGCCAACGTGATGAAGCTGCTGGAAGTGGTGCGCGGCAAGGCCACGGCTCACGACGTGCTGGCCACGGTGATGGCCATCAGCAAAAAAATCAAGAAAACGGCGGTGGTGTCTGGCGTGTGCGACGGCTTCATTGGCAACCGCATGATCGAGCAGTACGGCCGCCAGGGTGGCTTTTTGCTGGACGAAGGCTGCACACCCGCGCAGGTGGACAAAGCCATCGAGAAGTTCGGCTTTGCCATGGGCCCCTTCCGCATGGGCGACCTGGCGGGCAACGACATTGGCTGGGCCATCCGCAAGCGCCGCTACACCGAAAAGCCCGACATGAAGTACAGCAAAACCGCCGACCTGCTGTGCGAAAAAGGCCGCTTTGGCCAGAAAACCGGCGCCGGCTGGTACGACTACGTTCCCGGCAAACGCGACGCCATTCCGAATGCCGAAGTGGAGCAAATGATTTCCGACCACCGTGCCGCACTGGGCATCAAGCCCCGCAAAATTTCTGACGAAGAAATCGTGCAACGCCTGGTGTTCAGCCTGGTGAACGAGGCCGCCCACATTCTGGAAGAGGGCATTGCCAACAAGGCCAGCGACATCGACATCGTCTACATCTTTGGCTACGGCTTCCCCGTGTACCGGGGCGGCCCGCTGAACTACGCCAACGAAATCGGTCTGTTCAACGTGGTGCAGGCCATGAAGCGCTTTGCCAAGAACCCGCTGGACGATGCCAATTTCTGGCAGCCCGCGCCGCTGCTGGCCCGTTTGGCGGCCGAAGGCAAGACGTTTTAAATCATTTTGGCCTCTACCGCTTGATGGATAAGCGGTAGAAGCTATCAAAACAGGAATTCACCATGACCCAAGCCGTCATCGTTTCTACTGCCCGTACGCCCCTGGCCAAGAGCTGGAAGGGCGCTTTCAACATGACCCATGGCGCCACCCTGGGGGGTCACGCCGTGCAGCACGCCGTCCAACGCGCAGGCATTGACCCTGCGCTGGTGGAAGACGTGATCATGGGCTGCGCCAACCCCGAAGGGGCCACCGGTGCCAACATCGCCCGCCAGATTGCACTTAAAGCCGGTCTGCCAATCAGTGTGTCGGGCATGACCGTCAACCGTTTTTGCTCGTCTGGCTTGCAGACCATTGCCTTGGCTGCCCAGCGCATCATTGCCGGTGAAGGCCAGGTGTATGTGGCCGGTGGCGTGGAAAGCATCTCCTGCGTGCAGCAGGAAATGAACCTGCACATGCTCAAAGACCTGGCGCTGGAGAAGCAAAAGCCCGAGATCTACTGGAACATGCTGCAAACCGCCGAGCAGGTGGCCAAGCGCTACGGCATTGGCCGTGAAGCCATGGACGAGTACGGTGCCGCCAGCCAGCAAAAGGCCACTGCCGCATTGGAAGCCGGGCTCTTCAATGCCGAAATTGCCCCCATCACCGTCACTGCGGGTGTGGCCGACAAGGTGATGGGCCTGATGACCAAGCAAGTCACCGTGAGCCAGGATGAAGGCATCCGCGCCGGTACCACCTACGACGGCATCAAGGGCCTGCGTTCCGCGCTGCCAGGTGGCCAGGTGACGGCCGGGAACGCCAGCCAGTTCTCCGATGGCGCCGGTGCCTGCGTGGTGATGGACGAAACCCTGGCTCAGCAGCAAGGCCTGACGCCCCTGGGCCGCTTCCTGGGTTTTGCCGTGGCTGGTTGTGAACCCGACGAAATGGGCATTGGCCCCGTGTACGCAGTGCCCAAAGCCCTGGCCCGCCTGGGCCTGACGGTGCAAGACATTGACCTGTGGGAGCTGAACGAAGCCTTTGCCGTGCAGGTGCTGTATTGCCGCGACAAGCTGGGCATTCCCGCTGACCGGCTGAACGTGAACGGTGGCGCCATCGCCGTGGGCCACCCCTACGGCGTGAGCGGCCAGCGTCTGACCGGCCACGCCCTGATCGAAGGCAAACGCCGTGGTGCCAAACGCGTGGCAGTGACCATGTGCATTGGCGGCGGCATGGGTGCTTGCGGGATTTTCGAGGTTCTGTAAGGCCCGCGCCGACGGTCGCCAGATCACAGCCCCCAGGCCCTGTTGTTCAGGCCCTGGGGGCTTTTTCTTTTGGCCCGCGTGTTTTCACAATGGTCTTCACGATTGCGACAAATCGACAAAAGTGATATCCTGATATTTCATTGATAGCTTATATGCTGTTTATGAACAGGAGATCAGCATGCGAACACGTTTCCGTTTTGTGGCCATCGACGATGTGCGTCCCGGCATGGTGTTGGGTGCGGCTGCCTACGCGCAAGACCACGGCGTACTGGGGCTCAAGTTCCCCGGTGGTTTGGTGCTGAGCCAGGAAAGCATTGACCAGTTGTGGGCTCACCAGGCGGAGTTCGTGGAAATCGAAGAGCCAGACCCCCGCTCAGACGATGAATTGGCCCAGGACGCGGTGCAGGTGGAACAGAACCTTGTGCAAGTGTTCGGCGGCCTCGACATGGCGCAACCCGCTGTGGCGGGGCTGTTTCAGCAACTGGTGGCCTACCGGAGCGGGCAATGAACCCCATCAACCGCGACACCGTTCGCAAACTCAGCCGTGGACTTCCGGGCTGGCCTGTGGCCATCACCGAGATTCTCAACACGCTCGATGACCCAGATGCCAATTACAACGTGCTGATTCGCGCCATCCAGCGCGACCCGGTGATCACCGCCAGGGTGCTGTGGCTGGCCAACACGGCTGCGCTGAGGGGCCAACGCGAGGCCGAGGTCACGGACGTTTCAACGGCCATTTCGCTTGCGGGTGTATCCCGTTTGCGGCATGTGGTGCTGATTTCGAGCCTGAACACCTTTGCCCAGGGTGCACAGGTGCCCAGCGGCACACGCTTCTGGACCCACAGCATGGCCGTGGGTGTGTGTGCTGAGGAATTGGCATCGCACGTGGGTGAACCCGTGACGGCCTCTCGCGCCCTGGTGGCCGGCTTGTTGCACGACGTCGGGCAGTTGTGCCTGTACCAGGCCGACCGGGCGCTGATGCAGCAAATTCAGCAGCGTTCACGCACAGACTACATCGACATCACCCTGCTGGAGCAAGAGGCATTTGGCGTTCACCATGGCACGGTGGGCGGCTGGTTGGCCGAGGAATGGCATTTGCCCGAGAACATGATCGATGCCATCGTCCACCACCACGACCCTGCCGGCGCACCCGGCTCGCCATTGGTCGACATCGTGCACCTCGCAGAGGCATTGACGCAGGCGTTGCAACTGGGCGGCGTCGCTGGTGACCGCATCTCAACCCTTTCAACCGCATCGTGTGAACGCCTGGGCCTGGAATGGGATGAAAACAGCCGCGCATTGTTCGGGCGAATGGAAGCCCGCACGCGACATGCCACCTTGTTTTTCGAGTCATTGCCTTCGCCCACTGCGGCCGAACACGCCCACCGCTGACCCATGGCTTGGCCTTCTGATCCGCAGGTGTAGCGGCTCTGTCGTGTCACCCAAAGCGCAGGGGTTAGCCCGATTGCCTCCGGTGTCGTGAAGGGCAACACTCGCGTGCATGACCGTTTTCCGTATCGGCTCCGGCGCGGGTTACGCCGGGGACCGCATCGATCCTGCACAAGACCTGGCAGAGCGTGGCCACCTCAACGCCCTGGTGTTCGAATGCCTGGCCGAACGCACCATCGCGCTGGCGCAGTTGCGCCGCAGTGCTGACCCCGAAGCTGGCTTTGACCCGATGTTGACTGAGCGCATGCGGGCTGTGTTACCCGCCTGTGTGGCCAACGGCACCACCGTCATCACCAACATGGGCGCGGCCAACCCCATGGCAGCTGGTCAGGCTGTGTTGGCCGTGGCGCGGGAGCTGGGCTTGCCCAGCCTGAAGGTGGCCGTGGTCACGGGCGATGACGTGTTGCCCTGGATGCTGGCCAACGATGTCCCACTGATTGATAGCGAACAAACCACGTCAGAAAAGCGGCAGAGCCTTGTTTCTGCCAATGTTTACTTGGGGGCCGACGCCCTGTTGCCCGCCTTGGAGGCGGGCGCGCAGGTCATCATCACCGGGCGGGTGTCAGACCCGGCGCTGTTCCTGGCCCCTCTGATGCACCACTTTGGCTGGCGCGCCGACGACTGGCCCCGCTTGGGTGCCGGCCTGCTGGTGGGCCACCTGCTGGAGTGTGCTGCGCAGGTCACAGGTGGCTACATTGCCGACCCGGGTCATGTTGAGGTGCCCGACCTGCATCGAGTGGGATTTCCGCTGGCCGAGGTGGCGTCTGATGGCACCGCCGTCATCACCAAACTGCCCGGCACCGGGGGCAGGGTGGACCGCCTGACCTGCACCGCGCAGTTGCTGTATGAAGTGGAAGACCCTTCTTGCTACCTGCAGCCCGATGTGGTGGGCGATTTTTCCGGCGTGCGGTTCGAGCAACAGGCGGCCGACCGTGTGGAGGTTCGTGGAGCCAGCGGCCACCCCCGGCCTGAACAATTGAAAGTCACCCTGGGTTACCGCGACGGCTTTGTGGGCGAAGGGCAGATCAGCTACGCAGGGCCAGGTGCCCGTGCACGGGGAGAGCTTGCGCTGTCCATCCTGCGCCACCGCTTGGGCGTGGCAGGGCTGGACGGGTTGGAACACCGGGCCGAACTGCTGGCCGTGAACGCCATGCACGGTCCCCACCTTGGGGCGGATCATGAGCCTTACGAAGTGCGCGTGCGCCTGGCTGTGCGCTGCGCCACCCGCGCCCAGGCTGAACGAGTGGGCCAGGAGGTGGAAGCCCTGTATTTGAGCGGACCCGCAGGGGGAGGCGGCGTCACACAAAACGTGCGCGAGGTGGTGGCCGCTGCGTCTGCACTGATGCCACGCAGCGCGGTGCAAACCCATTGCCATGTGCTTGAACATCTTCTGCAAGGCTGACACCATGACCCCCACCCAGCCCCGCACCCTGCAAGACATAGCCTTGGCCCGTTCGGGCGACAAAGGCAACCGAGCCACGTTGAGTGTGATTGCGCTCGATGTGACGGACTACCCCGTGATCGAACGGCTGCTCACGGCTGAGCGTGTGAAAGCGCAATACGCCGGGGTGGTGACTGGCGAAGTCCAGCGCTTCACTTTGCCGCACTTGGGCGCGGTGCACTTTGTGATGCACGGCGCGCTGGGCGGCGGTGTCACCCGATCGCTGGCGCTGGATGCCCATGGCAAAACCCTCGGGTCGGCCTTGCTTGCATTGCCATTGCCCTGAACCCTTTTTCTCAACCTACCAACAGGAGACTTTTCGATGCATTCCAACTTCCGATTGCTGGCCACTGCGGCGGCCGTGGCCCTTGTCAGTTCTTCCGCACTGGCACAGGCCTTTCCGACCAAGCCTATCAAGGCTGTGGTGCCGTTTGCTGCCGGCAGCGCCACCGACCAGATTGGCCGTGCCTTTGCCCAAAAAATGTCGGAAACCCTGGGTCAGCCCATCGTGATCGAGAACAAGGCCGGTGTGAACGGCATGCTCGGTGCGGACACCGTGGCCAAAGCAGCGCCCGACGGCTACACCATTCTGGTGGGCACCAACAGCACCAATGCCGCGCTGAAGAGCCTCATGAAAAAGCTGCCCTATGACCAGGACACCGCGTTTGCGCCTGTGGGCTACATGGGTTCGGTGCCGCTCATCATGGCCGTGAACAACGATGTGCCCGCCAAAACCCTGAAAGAGCTCGTCGACATGGCCAAGGCCAAGCCCGACACCGTGACCTACGCCAGCGCCAGCACATCGCAGCTGCTGTCAGTGGGCATGCTGGCAGGCATGACTGGCATCAAGCTCACCAATGTGCCCTACAAAAGTGGCCCTGCCGCCATGACCGATCTCATCGGTGGCCAGGTCAACATGTTCAGCGCGGACTTCGCCGTGATGCTGCCGCAAGTCAAAGCGGGCAAGGTGCGCGGGCTGGCTGTCACTTCGGCCAACCGGTCAGCGGCCGTTCCCGAACTGCCCACCGTCAACGAGGCCCTGGGCCTGAAAGACTACGAGCTGATTGCCTACTTTGCGGTGTATGCCCCGGCTGGCACGCCCGCTGACGTGGTGGCCAAGTTGAACCAGGCCGTGAACGCCGCGGCCAACAGCAAAGAAGTGCAGGACAAGTTTGCTGGCATCGGTTTTGCCGTGCAACCGGGTACGCCCGACGATCTGGCCAAGCGCGGCGTGGTGGAAACCGCCAAGTGGTCCAAGGCCATCAAGGACGCGGGCATCGAACCCCAGTGACCTTTTGACCCCACATGACAAAAGGGCCGACTGCACCCATGTGCAGTCGGCCCTTTTTGTTTGGCGTGTCGGCGTCAGAAGGTGTGCCGGATGCCAAATGCCACCGAGGTGGAGTCGCGGCCTGCGGCGGCAGTCACGCCACCCAGGTAGCCGTTGCCGCCCGGAGCCGTTTGAGCATTGGCCGAGTTGTTGTAACGGGTCACCACCATGTTCAGGTTGGTGCGCTTGGACAGCGGGTAGGTGTAGGCCACACCGTAGGTGGTCACATCGGCGTTGGTTGCGCGCTTGTCGTTGAGTTTGTTCACGGCAAACGTGACATGGCCAGCCGCACCCATCTGGTAACGCACACCCAAATGCAACAGGTTGGCGTCTTGTTTGAGGCGGTCGATCACGTTCGCCACCAACGCTGCTGGCACACCAGCTGCAGTCAGTCCGGCAGACAGTTCAGGACCCGAACTGGGGTTTGGCTCCTGGATGCGCGCGTACATGCCTGAAACGGTGAATGCCCCCAACGTGCTGGATGCCCCGAAGGCAGCCGTGCTGAGAGCCTTTTGCTCGGCGGAGTTCTTCTTGGTGTTGTAACCAAAGCCCGCCTGGAAGGCATCACCCTTGTAGATGGCGTTCAAACCCATGAGCCGTTTGCTGGCACTGGTGGCGCCGCCGGGAAAGCTGGTCATCAGCGCCGCGTTCCAGGGGCCTTTCACAATCCGGTACTGCACGGTGTCGTCGTACCGAATGTCCATGCCTGCCGGAATGGTCACCAGTTGGCCCGCCGACAGTGCGCTTTGGGTGCCCATGATGTCGAACGTGGCCACGGCCTCAAACGCCGGCGTGTATTGTCGACCCATCAGGAATCCACCCACTGGCGTGACCAGGCCCACCCAGACCTGGCGGTCAAAGGCCCGCGAGTCAAGGTTGACCCCAAGCGTGGGACCGACGGCGCCAGAGACGCCAGCAGCCACTGCAGGCGGGAGGCCTGCCGTCAGGCGGTCTGGCAGCTGGCTGCCCGAAGCAGGGCGGTTACCAAAGGTGCCTGAGTCGGCTTCAAACCGGCTCTCCATGGTGGCCATGGCCCTGTAACCGCCGCCCAGATCCTCCTGGACACGAAGGCCCCAGCGCGAGCCTTCCATGATGCCGCTGCTGAGCTTGGTTTTGCTGCCGCCAGGCAGCCCCGTGACGTGTGTGACACCTGCATCAACAATGCCGTACAGGTTGACTTGTGCCCAAGCCCCGCTGCAAGCCAGGAAGGCGGCGGACGCGATCAGTGATTTTTTCATGTGTTTTCTCCGGTGTGTTAGGTTGCCGCCGGGGCATCAGAACTGTGAAAAGTAACCGCGTGCTGCTGCGTTGCAGAACGGGGGCACCAGCCCGCCGTGGTAGTTCTGCGCCACGGCGGTGGCACCACCTGCTGCCGCTGTGCTGGCCTTGGTTTGTGCAAAACCCACTTTGGCTGCAGCGAAGGGATCAGTGGCGCCAGTGGGTGCGCTGTCCACATCGAGCACGGCCACTGCTTGGGCAGGCACGCCCTTGCTGGCGAAGTAGGCCTGGGCACCCTGGGTGTTGAGCGCATAGAACACCGTCGGGTCCGCGTTGCCGCCGCACATCAGCATGGGCTGGGCAGGGGTCCAGTTCTGCTTCAGCAGGTCGTTCTTGTGAGCTGCCACACGCAGAGGGTGTTTTGGCGCGGTTGGGTTGGCCACTGCATCGGCCAACACCGCGTTGCGATAACTTGTTTTCACCAGGTTCGGGGTTCCAAAAAACACTTCGAAGCCTGCAGGTTTGGGCAACGAGTCCGGCGCAAACATGGCCGTCGCGGGCAGCTTGCCTGTGGCCAGCAGGTCATTCAAAGCCGTGTTGCTGGGCAACAGGCTTTCAATGCCCGTGGCAAATGCCGACTCATACATGTCCGACGGTGTGGTGTAGATGTTGCCGTAGGTCCGCTGGAAGCTGGTCGTGAGCAAAGGCGAGAACAGCGTTGCCCCGAGGTTCACGTTACCGGCATACACAGCGTCGCCAAATGGGCCGAGTGCGTAAGGTCCGGACAGGTGTGCACCAGCCGTGACGGGAGTGCCTGCCAGTTGCAAGGCACGCTGTGTGGCCATGGACACAAAGCCTCCTTGCGAGTAGCCCGAAACAAAGAGCTTGCTGCTTGCTTTTGCCCCGACAGATGACAGTCCTTTTCGCGCGGCTGTCAGCGCGTCGACCATGTCTTTGGCCTGCTGGTCCATGTTCAGGTACGGGTGGTACGAGAGGGTGGACGAGTCGTAGCCCGCATAGTTGGGCGCTACCACGATGTAACCCTGCGCTGCGTACATGGCTGCAATCAAAGCGGCTTCGCCATCCTGCGGGCTGGCCATATTCTTTTTCTTGTCGGTCGTGGTGCCGTGTGCGTACAGCAGGATCGGGCGATCGCCTGTGCAAGCAGCATCGGTGCCGCTGGGCACCATCAGACCTGCAGATGCCGTGGTTTTTTCACCGGCTCCACCCACTGTGCCGTACTGGATGTAATTGAAATTGACGGTGCACTTGGGTGTGCCGGCCACTTGGAACAGTGAAGCAGGCGCAGCAGCCTGGAACGCCTGCGGGCTGAGGGTTGTCAGGAGGGCGGGGCTTGACACAAGGCTGCCGGGCGCACCGGTGAGGTCGACCACGGGGCCTTGGGTGACGTCATCGCCACCTCCGCAAGCCACAAGCGCAGCGGCGGCAGTGGCAGTGGTGACCCATTTCATCAATCGCATGTTTGTCTCCTGGTGGTTGGGATTTAAAAAAAGAACGGTCGTTCTTTTATTCACCAGCTATCGTACGATTTCGCGGGGAGGTGTTGAACCGGGTAAACACCAGTGAGTGCGCAGACGCCACACGTGAAAACGCCCTCGTTGCAAGGAGGGCGTTTTCACGTTGTGGAGCTGACGTTGGGTCAGTTTGGCAAGGCCTCGGCGTCTGGCAGTTTTACCTGCCCGTTGGTGCTGAATTGGTAGTCCTCGAACACGTGTTGGGCGCTCAGCAGCTGGTAACTGCCATCGGCATGGCGAAGCGTGGTGTCTTTGAGACGGGCGGTGAGATGCCCGCAGGTCCAGATGTCGAAGTTGCGCATGTGGGTGCACAGGCAGGTTTTGTCTTTCACGCTGATGCGCTTGGCCTCGGGGTTCGCCAGCACCTCACGGTTGTAGGCGCTGACGTAGGCACATTTGCCATTGGCATCAAGCAGATAGCCGTAGGCCTCACAGTTGGGGCGAATGCCGTCGCCAATGCCCGGGCTGCTTTTGATCATGCGCATGGGGTAGCCAGTGGGCGAAATTTCGTTCACCTCGATGTCGTCTTCCGTGGCCTTGAAATACTCCTGCTTGATATCGTCGGGCAGGCCACATTCTTTTGTGACGGTGAAACGCGTGGCCACCTGTACGCCCGATGCGCCCATTTCCATGAAGCGAACTGCGTCGCTGCCCGTGAAGATGCCTCCCGCCGGAATGACCGGAATGTTCAGGTTTTCAGCCTTCATGTAGGCAAGGATTTCGGCCACGATGGTGGCCAGGTCGTATTGGGCCCAGTCCATGCCAAAACCCAGGTGGCCGCCGGCCAGGGGGCCTTCCACCACCACGTAGTCGGGCAGGCGGTTCAGGCGGCTGTTCTTCTTGATAAACAACTGAAGCGCGCGCAGCGAGCTGACGATGATGCCCAGCTTGGCATCGCGAAAGCGCGGGTGGTCTTCAATCAGCGCAAACGAGCCCAGGTGCAAACCGGCCGCCAGTGTGATGCCGTCAATGCCAGCGTCGAGTGCCGAGGCCATGCGCACCTTCAGCGTCTCTTTGGGCGCGTTCATGGTGAGCTTTTCCATGCAGTTGATGAAAATGCGCCCCGAACCCTGCTTGCGCGACATCGTGCTTTCCACGTGCAGGCGGGTGGCTTCCGCGAGGTGACCCATGTCGAACTGCACGTTCGACTTGTCATCGGTCCCCGGCTGATACTTGTACAGCGCCTGCTTGGCCTTGACGTATTTGGTTTTGTAGCGACGGTCCGTGACGGTCTTGATCATCGCGTCAGAGATGTGTCCGACGCCGCCCAGGCGCGCAGCTTCCAGTGCAAGGTCGGCAGACGAAATGTCCACGCCCATGCCCCCAATCATGATGGGCACCAGTTCGTCACGGCCCATGTTCATGCGGAAGTCGTTCAGTCGTTTCATTGTGGTGATGGTGGGTTGAAGCCTGGGGCCTGATTATCCGTGCTGTGCCTTTCACGGGGCTGAGTCAGTTCAACTCATCCACTGCGGCGCGTGGGTCATCGGCTGTCCCCCGAGAGACGGCCATAGCGCCCTGCACCGCAGTTGCCCTATTGCCCCCGCGCACGTTGCCTGCACACTGCAGGCTGTGGCCAGGCACTGGCCTGCACCACAACAAACCACACAGTTTCAAAGCCTCGTCAGTTGAGTGACGCAGGCGTTTTTTTGCACACATCATGAGCTTGCGTTCCACCCTTGACTTTCTGCTGTACGACTGGCTTCAGGCGCACAACCTGCCGCAGCGCGAGCGCTTTGCCGACCACAGCCGCGACACATTTGACGCCGTGCTGGACACCTGCGAGCGCATTGCCCGCGACAAGTACGCACCCTTCAACCGACTGGTGGACACACAAGAGCCCTCCACCGTGACCGACCCCGATGGCGGACTGCGTGTGGTACTGCCCCAGGCCACGCACGATGCGCATAAAGCCTACGCCGACAGCGGCATGCTCAGTGCGGCACAAGACTACGGGGTGGGCGGCATGCAGTTGCCCTACACCATTGAGTCGGCCGCCAACGCATTTTTCGCGCACGCGTCGGTCAGCATTGGCTCTGGCATGTTGACCACCGGAAACGCCAACCTGTTGATGGTGCACGGCACGCCGCAACAACAGCAGGTGTTTGCCACCAAGGAATTTGCAGGTGTGTGGTCGGGCACCATGTGCCTGAGCGAGCCACAGGCGGGGTCCAGCTTGAGCGACGTGGTCACGCGTGCTGTGCCCGACGGCGATGCCTTCGAGGCCGACCCACTGGGCCCGCGTTACCGCCTGCGCGGCAACAAGATGTGGATCTCGGCCGGTGAACACGAGCTGACCGAGAACATCGTGCACCTGGTGCTGGCCAAAATTCCCGACGCCGACGGCAAGCTTGTGCCCGGCGTGAAAGGCATCTCGCTGTTCATCGTGCCCAAAAAACTGGTGGACGCCGACGGTCAGTTGACGGGCGAGCGCAACGACGTGGCGCTGGCCGGGCTGAACCACAAGTGCGGCTGGCGCGGCACCACCAACACGCTGCTGAACTTCGGCGAAGGCAAGTACCCGGTGCGCGGAGGCAGCGGTGCCATCGGCTACCTCGTGGGTCAGCCGGGGCGGGGGCTGCAGTGCATGTTTCACATGATGAACGAGGCCCGCATCGGTGTGGGCCTGGCCGCCACCATGCTGGGCATGGCGGGCTATCACGCCAGTCTTGAGTACGCCAAAAACCGCCCACAGGGCAGACCCGTGCCAGCCGGCGGCAAAGACGCTGCCGCGCCACAGGTCCGCATCATTGAACATGCCGACGTCAAGCGCATGTTGCTGGCCCAGAAAAGCTACTGCGAAGGGGCGCTGGCGCTGGAGTTGTATTGCGCCCGCCTGGTGGACGAACAACACACCGGCACGCCAGAGGCGGCAGATGACGCTCGCCTGCTGCTGGAGGTGCTGACACCCATTGCCAAGAGCTGGCCCAGCGAGTGGTGTCTGGAAGCGAACAGCCTGGCCATTCAGGTGCACGGTGGCTACGGTTACACGCGCGACTTTCCGGTGGAACAGTACTGGCGCGACAACCGCCTGAACATGATCCATGAAGGCACCCACGGCATACAGGCCATGGACCTGCTGGGCCGCAAAGTGCTGATGGAGCAGGGCAGGGGTCTGCAACTGCTGGGCCAGCGCATGAGCGCCACGGCCAAACGCGCCCGCCAGCACCCGTCACTTGCCCACATGGCCGATGCGCTGGAGGCCGCCCTGCGCGACGTGGGGCAAGCCACCCGCAACGCGTGGGCCACCGGCACCCCCACAGAAGCCCTGGCCAACGCCGTGCCCTACATGCAAGCGTTTGGGCACACGGTGCTCGCCTGGGTGTGGCTCGATGTGGCCACCACGGTGCATGCACAGGACCCGGATTTGAAGATAGCTAAAAACCAAGGCCTGTCAAGCGCTGGGGCCTATTTTTATCACTATGAGTTGCCGAAAATCGGCGCCTGGCTCAACGTGGTCAATCAGCGCCAGATGGTGTGTGCTGCGCTGGCAGAAGACGCGTTCTGAACCGCCTCAGGCCTGTAGATCTGGCAACACATAGGGCCCACCGCCCAGCAGCACAGCACACTCCGCCGCCGGTACCGGACGGCTGAACAGGTAGCCCTGGAATTCATCGCACCCCTTGGCGCGCAGGTTGGCCGCCTGCTCAGGGGTTTCCACCCCTTCGGCAATGGTGCGCAATCCCAGGCTGCGGGCCAGGTGAATGACGGCCAACACAATGGCGTCGTCCTCGGCGTCCACGTTCAGCCCGCGCACAAAACTCTGGTCGATCTTGAGCTTGTCAATGGCAAACCGCTTCAGGTAACTGAGCGATGAATACCCGGTGCCAAAGTCATCGATGGAGAGCAGCACACCCAGGTCTTTGAGCTGGCGGATGGTGGCGGTGGTGAACTCTGAATCCTCCATGGCCACACTTTCTGTCAGCTCCAGTTCGAGCATGTCAGCAGGCAGTCCACTGCGTGCCAGCGCGGTGGCCACGCCATCCAGCAGCCCTTCATGGCGGAACTGGGCCATTGACAGGTTGACCGCCACCGGCACGGCGGGCAACCCGGCCGCCTGCCATGCGGCGCTGTCGGTCAAGGCCTGCTGCAGCACCCATTCACCAATGCCCCGAATCAGCCCTGCTTTTTCGGCCAGTGGAATGAACCGGGCCGGCGGTACCAAACCCGCCTCGGGGTGTTGCCATCGCACCAAGGCTTCCACCCCGACGATGCGGCCTGTGCGGGCACTCACTTGCGGTTGGTAGTGCAGCAGCAGTTCGCCGCGCTCCACCGCCAGGTGCAGGCCACGCTCCATGTCCCGGGCCGCTTGCATCTGCGCCTGCAGGCTGGCCGAAAAAAAGCGCACCGTGTGGCGGCCGTCGCGTTTGGCCTGGTTCACTGCCGTTTCAGCCGCTTGCGCCAGTGTGGGCAGGTCCGTGCCGTTGTCAGGGAATTCGGCCAGTCCCACGCTGGCAGTCACGTGCAGTTGCTGCCCGTTCATGGCAAAGGGCTCTTCCACCAGCGCCATCAGCCTGTGGGCCACGTCACCTGCGTCCCGTGCGCCGGTGTGTGGCAGCAGCACGATGAAGTCGTCACTGCCGAGGCGCGAGACCGTGTCGTCAGGCTTGAGGTGGCTGACCATTCGCTGTGCCAGCACCACCAGCATCTGGTCGCCCACATCGTGTCCGAATGTCTCGTTGATGTGTTTGAAATGGTCGACGTTCAAGTGCATCACCGTGGCGTGGGAGTGGTTGCGCTGAGCCGCAGCCAGCGCCACCCGTGCACGGTCGGCCAACAAGGCGCGGTTGGGCAGGTGGGTGAGGGCGTCGTAGTTCACCAGGCGTTCGATGCGGGCCTCCGCGTCTTTGCGGCTGGATGTCTCGGTGAACAAACCCAGGTATCGGGCGGGTGCGCCATCGGCTGCGGCAATGGCGCTGATGGTCAGCCATTCGGGGTACACCTCGCCGTTTTTGCGGCGGTTCCACACTTCGCCCTCCCAGCGCCCCGTGGTCTGGATGGATTGCCACATGGCCCGGTAAAAGGCCGCGTCGTGACGGCCCGACCCCAACACCGACGGTGTGCGCCCCTCAAGGTCTTCCAGCGTGTAACCCGTGATCCGGGTGAACGCGCCGTTCACTGTTAAAAAGCGCGACGCCGCGTCGGTGATGAAGATGCCCTCCTGCGTGGCATCGAACACATGCCCCACCACGCGGAGCTGGTCAGCCACGCTCTGCTGCTCGGTCATGTCTTGCCACGCACCCACCACGCCGGTGGTCTGGCCCTGGGCGTTTGTCACCAACACCACTTCGTCGTGGATGTGGCGGTAGCTGTTGTCGGCATGCCTGAGCCGGTATTCGTGGCTGATGCGGCCAACGGTGAGCAGGCGCTGTTGGGCTGCCAGTGCTTGCTGCGCATCATCCGGGTGCAGGCGACTGCCCCACAGCCCAGGCGTGCTGAGCCAGTGCCCTTGCGCAAAGCCGGTGACCTTTTCGACATTGCTGCCCACAAAGTCCACCACCATTTCGCCGTCGTCGGTCACCCGTAGGGCGTAAATCACCGCAGGGCTGACGTTCAGAACGTGCGCGAGTCGGTCACGCTCATGCAGGGCAGTGGCTTCCAGTGCCTGGTGTTTGCGCTCGGCTGCTCGCACCAGCCAGTACACCAGCATGGCGCTGAGCAACACAAACACCACACCCTTGAACGACTGCACGTCCGCACGGGCTTGCGGGTCAGACACAAGCGCCTCCAGGACGCGGTCTGACACCAGGATCCAAGCGATCCCGAAGGCCAGAAAAAGAGCAGCAATGCGTGTAGCGTTCATGCAACCAGCCACAGCAGCGGTTCACCGCTGGGCGACACCCATTGTGCTGGCAAATCGGTCAAGCGCGGGGGTATCGGGCTTCGAAACTGGCCTTGATCTCTTGCAGGCGGGCGGTGCTCAGGCGGTTGCCATGCTGGCTGACCACGGCTGCCGCTGTCAGGTTGCCCAGTTCGGCTGCCTGGGCATGGCTGTAGCCGTGGGTGGCGGCGTACAGAAAGGCGCCAGCAAACATGTCGCCCGCACCGTTGGTGTCCACGGCCTGCGCCGGCACACCGGGCACGGCGGTGACCTCGCCGCCTTCCAGCACCCAGCAGCCAAGGGGGCCGCGTGTGATGCAAACGGTGCGCGCCAGCGGGGCCATGGCGGCCAACAAGGCCCTGGCATCGCCTGCGGCGCTGTGGCCGGTCCAGGCTTCGGCCTCATCCAGGTTGGCAAACAGGTAGTCCAGGTCACCTGTACCCACGATGGCTTCCAGCCCAGGGCGGCAGAAGTTGATCATGCTCACATCGCTGAGCGTGGTGGCCAGGGCCACCCCGGCAGCTTTGGCCTGCGCACGGCCCTCCAGCGCGGCTGCCAGCCCTGTGGGTGAGGCTGACAGGTATCCCTCGATGTAATACACCTGTGCTTTCGAAATGTCTTTGGCGTGCAGGGCGTCGGTGTCCAGTTCCGCCGTGGCTCCCAGAAACGTGCACATGCTGCGCGCCGCGTCGGGCGTCACAAACACCATGCAACTGCCTGTCTGGCCGTGCGCCAACGGGCCGTGGTTCAAGTTGGTGGCCACCTGATTGCCAGCCAGGTCTTCGCGGTAGAACGCACCCAGTTCGTCATCGGCCACGCGGCACGAATAAAACGCATGGCCGCCCAACTGGGCCAGTGCCACCACGGTGTTTCCGGCCGAGCCGCCGCCGGTGCGGCGCGCGTGCATGCCGTGCACCTGCGCCAGCAGGTCGGCCCGTCTGGGCGCGTCGATCAGTGTCATGCGGTGTTTTTCAACTCCCAGGGATTGGAGTTGGGCTTCGGTGACTTCGTATTCGGTGTCAACCAGGGCGTTGCCAATGGCGTAAAGGTGGTGATGCATGGGTGGAATTATCGTTCCCTTCAACTGCACCGTGGACACACAAGAGCCAGCTTCGAGGTGTTCGCCGATTGCGCCCCACGGGTGCTGTTACCCCAGATCACGTCCGCCCCCCTCAAAAAAACTATGCCGGCAACGGCATGCTCAGAGCCAAGCAGGACCACGACTAGGGGGGCGTGCAACTGCCTTGGTCTTGGCCAAAAATTCCTGACGAAACTGGGCATCCAACACTGGGGGTTAAAGGACCTCGTTGCCCTCGTGTTCAAACAACCGGGCAACACACCGTGCTAGCTCCACGCCATGCACATGCATGCGGATGCTGCTGAAAACGCTCATCCCAGGTGCCAAGAGGCTGTCTGAGTCAGTGGTTTCCAGGTTCCAACTGCCTGCCCATTCAGGTACGTGGACGCGTATGGTGTCCCACGGTAGAAAGCGGATTCGCCGCCGCTCGCCACAGGTTTTGCTCAAACAGTAAGTGTGATTTATTAGCAACAAAAAAGTTGATTTATTCGATTTATTTCACACATTGGATGCGGATTTGAATTGCGTTGCGTGACATGCATCACTGATGAAAATGGATAAACAACTGCAATAAAAAAATGTTAAATGACAAATATTCTCAAATATTACGTTTTATTGATAGTATGAAGTTTGTCTACAAGCTCATGAAAACGACCACAACAACATGAAAACTGTCAGCTTCTTGTTGCAGAAAACACAGGCGGAAACACACCGGGTTGAGGTTGTCAATGCTGCTTGAGGTCCGAGATTCACCAATCGCTCCAACGTTGGACAACACCTGGGGTTTCAAGGAGCCCAAGCTGAAAGTTCCTAACGGCAGGAGCCTCAAGTTGCGGCATTTCGCTGCATTTGTCACAGCATGTCGCTGCACCACCTTCATTGAAGCAGCGAGAGAGCTCGCCATCAGCCAGCCCAGCCTGTCGCGAAACATCCAAGAGCTCGAGCAAGCCGTGGGCAAAGGCCTTTTTCAGAGGTCGAACACTGGAATAGAGCTGTCGAGTGCTGGCCATCAGCTCCTTCCCCATGCCGTTGAACTGTTGTCTGCCCACCAACTGGCAATGGATCAGATTTCCAGTCGGCACAGCAGCCGCATGAAACTTTTCCGAGCAGTCGCCAGTCCGTGGATGGTGCCTCTGATGGCGGTTTCGCTTCTGAGCGCGCTGAAGGCTGAGTTCGATGCCCCGAATGCCACCATCCAATCTGCGGCCTGCGACGACGTGGAACGGCAAGTGGCAAACGGCGAAGCGTCGCTGGGGGTGTGCGCCAGCCGCACCGTGCAGCCGGAATTGAGATGCACACCGGTCCTTGAGGCTCCAATGGGTTTGCTGGTTGCAACTGGTTCTGCATTGCCATCGCACATCGACACACTGGACATGCTCTCCAACATTCCGTTGGTTCGCCTGTGTGACCAAGCACCATCGACAAAGTTGCTCCAACAATGGGGCCAGCCATTCAGCGCGTATTTTCAAGCGCCGGTGTGCCTGCCCTGCATCACCTCCGGCTTCGGCCTGGTTCAACACGCTGGAATGGGCATGATCACGAGCGGCGTTGAGGCGTCGCATCCACAGGCCGTCGGCATGCACTTCATTCCTTTGCCCCATTTGCTGCCCCTTGCCCAGGTTCGTGTTGTGAGTCGGCGAGGCAATGTCATCGATACCACCCAGGAACGCATGCGCGAGCTCCTTTGCGAAAGCCTGCGCGACGTTGATTGGCATCCAAGCGTTGCGCGCCTGACATCTTCAGGTAGCAGATTGCGCGAACGTTCCACCGGTGCCTGAGCACAGCAAATCTGGCCCTGAAAACGTGAACCGCCCAGACAGGCCGGATGTGCAGGCCGCCTCAACCGCAGGGCAAGACGAGGTTCCAAGCTCTAACAACTCGCTGGAAACACAGGGTCTGAGCCTGAAAGTGGTTCAGGCCTTCCTCGCGCTTGCGAGCGAGCGCAGTTTCACCAAAGCCGCCAGGGAATTGCACCTGACCCAATCTGGGTTGTCGCGGATCATCGGTGGCCTGGAAAACGAGGTGGGTGAACACCTGTTTTCACGGGCAACCCAATCGGTGCTGCTGACGCCAGCCGGTGAGGCGCTCATTCCACATGCCTTACGGCTGGCGCAGTGTTACCAGCAGGCGTTGAACTTCGCCGGTCAGCCAATTCGAACTTCCGCTTTGCTGGCTTGCAGCAGCATGTTGGTGTCAGACCTTTTGCGGCACTTGCCGCAAGCTGGTTCTGGACAGGCCAGACAAAACCCCCGCGTCCACACCATGGGCAGCCACAAGGTGCTGGATGCGGTTCGGTCTGGTGCCGCTGACCTGGGTGTCTGCGTCATTGGGGTGGTGCCGGACGATTTGTGTATTGAAGTGCTGTACCGGGCCCCCATAGGTCTGCTGGCGCGGCGGGATGTACCACTGCCCCACAGGGTGGACAACCCCACAGACTTGGGCAGTCTCACCTATGCGCGCCTCAGCGACGAGATGGTGCTCCCGGGTCATTTGCGTCGAATGGGGGCCGAGTTGCCCACCTACTTCAATGCCAGCGTCGTCTGCGACAGCATGACCGGCCTCATGAGCGCGATCAGGTCAAGCGCTTGTGTGAGCCTGGTGTCTGAAGTCGCAGCACACCACACGCTGGCCAATGATCTTGTGTTCAAGCCCATTCCGAACTCTCTGCCCAAGATGCACCTGTGCATCGCTTACAGGCGCACTGGTGAACTGCCCTCTGTACAACTGCATCATCCTCACAAGTCTGCAGAAGTCATTGACGCCCAAACAGATCTTGTATTGACCGCACGCGGCGCAGTCCTCAAGCTGGCCGACGAGTTGAAGCGCAGGGCATCTTCCTCCTCAAGTCCGTCTTGACTGCAGTCAACCTGATGAAAACACGCCAGATCGCAGTGGCCGTGCGGCGGTGATTTATTCCGATGAAACATGCTTTGTTTTCCATTTCTGGCACAAATCATGATCGAGTATTCACAAATGGAATCGCGTCATTTGAGATCATCATGCGTATTCAGGGTTGTCCATATCACGCAAAATCACCAAATGAATCACATTGGCAATGCCAGTCAGCGTTTCATCAACTTACCTGAAGCTCCCGTAATTGACGCGAGCCATCAAGATAAATGATGACTGGTTTGGTCGGCGTATGGCTGCGAAAAAGTTCTGTGGCCATTATTTTTCCGAAACCTGTTGATATTCAAAGGCAATCACCATGCAAACAAAAAACCCAATACCCAGCGTGACAACCGACAACTGCAACCACGTGCAGTGCCACCCCAATGACTGTTTCAACATGCCAATGAGTGAAAAGTCCCATGCCGGAAAGAATTCGATGTTCAGCCGACGCAAATTGACGGCACCCGCACTGGCCGCGCTGCTTCTGCTCACCGCTTGTGGTGGTGGGGAGGAGGCAACTGAATTTGCCTTGAATGACACAAACGATGCGACAGCAATGACGCAAAATGAACAACTTGGTGAGGAAGCCACTTTTGTATCAGACGATCAGGCACGAGAAAAACCATTGGGCGTGGTAGATGAAATTGATGCCTTTAAGAATTTTTACAACAACAAATTCAAAAATTTCGCGAAAACTGCTGCTATTGCAGAGCTTCTGAAGCAATACAGGCTTATTCGACAAGGATCAATGCCGGTATTGACTGCGGCAGACCTACAAGATATTACATATTTTAGTTTTGCCTGGAATAATTTGAACGCAACAGGGAAGGCGAATTTTGAAACCAATTTGAGGTCTGCACTGAAAAAGACCACCACTGCATATACCTTGACTCAATTAAACACCTATATTACTTGGGCGACGAACATGTCGACCGCAACTCGCAATGCGTTGAAACAACATCGGCAATACGAGTGGCACTACTTGAACACCTATCTGAAAACACTTGCGCCAGCGACCCTTACCACGCATCAGACCGCAAGTCAGAACGTCGAAACCGCTGACGATCAACGATATTTGAGAGGTACGACAGACGATGGTATTGAGGACTACACCGCATCTGACGGTAAAAAAATGGTACGGGTTGTTTATGGAAATAAAAGAAGACATGTCGAAAGAAAAGACCCTGTGGCCACCACAAGCTGGCCTCTTACCGTGCATCTTCATCGATTTGACGATCCATCTACAGTCATTTATGGAAAAAATGCAACCAAAAATCCATCAGTTGGCGATGAGTTCACCCCTGCTGGAAGGACCGAAAAATCCGACTATTTGTATGGAACTGCTCAGGAAGAGGCGATCAATCACTATATAGATTTGGATATTATAAAAAATGGTTCGCTTGCGAACATGACCGAGTCACAAACGCGGATTTATCTGAGGCAAACTGCTAGATTCTTAGCGAAAGAAACGGGTGATCCGTACGATGCTTATGTAAGAGCACAAGAGCTTGCTCGCGGGGGCATGATGATGGTAAGTGCCGCCGCTCGCGCCGCTCTGTACAATAAATGGATCGACTTGGCTGAGCTGTATCAGACTCTGGACGGGAGAGCCAACGGTGTCATTACTGCAACTTCTTTGGCGACAGAAGGTAACGTCAAGGCAGCTGTAACAGCTGGTATTAGCATGATAGCGACAAATGTAATGCTCACTATGGTCGGTTGGGATAATGTCGAGGACAATAAAGCTGCGGGCAACACGAAAGCTGTGGCCGCAGTCAACGCTGCTGATCTCATGCAGAGTTTTTTTGCTGTTGCTCGGCCAATTACTTCAATTACGGCATATGGTATGCTTGGCATAGCTGGGACCGATCCCAACGTGTGTAAGCAAAATGTTGTCAAATGGCTGCCTGGGGTATTTGGAGCTACGGATTTGTTACAAGCCGGCAACGCGTTTGCGGACATAGCCTATGGCAATTTTACCGTGGCGCAAAAAGCAACCAAATGGACCATCGCTTCTGTGAATCTTTTATCCGGCATGTATAGTGTGTTCGATACGGTGGTTAAAGTGCAGAAGTGGGAATACAAAAGATACCAAACCGTCATACCCCCTGTTGCGTTGGGCACGTTTTCAGCCGGTGTTTCTTGCGTCAGTTATGCCATTGCAGCCGCTTTCGCCGAATAGTGCCTGGATTCAGACGACACACTTTCAAGAGCATCTTTTTTGTTTGACTGCATGCCGAGGGCCACGCGGCAGACAAACCATCCAGCTTTCGATGTAGTCGGCCCAATGAGCCGATGTTGATTCCGTCAACGACGGCAAACTGGTGCACAGGGAGGTGTCAAACAGCCCAAGACCCCCCCCCGCCCGGGCTTTCGCTCTGCGCGTCACGCTTACCCCCTGCACTGGCTAACCCGTTTGCAGGGTGTAAGTCCTTCAAGCCCTGTTCGGCGGCCCATGCCCTTAAAGGTGTCCGGCGCGTCGTCACCATTGACGAACTCACTGCCGAGGCGCTTTCAAGCTAGAACCTGAGGGTTACTTGAACCTGTCGTTGTGGCCCGAGCGATGAACGGACAGGCTGACCAGCATGTCGCCGGGACTCGCAGACCCAAACCGCCCCCGTGCTTACCCTGCTTTATCGCCCGTGCGACAAGGGCGGAAGGGGGCCACCACCAGAATTCGCGGCCTGTACAACGCCACCCCGGGAGCCCCGTTCCATGACCCAAGCCGCACGCACCGTTCAGCAACTGTTCGATTTGACGGGCCAGACGGCGCTGGTCACCGGTGGCTCGCGCGGGCTCGGGCTGCAAATGGCCCATGCGCTGGGCGAAGCCGGTGCCAAGGTCGTGCTGTCGTCGCGCAAAGCGTCCGACCTGGAAGAAGCCACCGCCGAGCTGCAGGCCGCAGGCATTGACGCCCGCTGGGTGGCCGCCGACTGCGCCGACGAGGCCGACATCGAACGCCTGGTGACCGAGACGCTGCAACGCGTGGGCGACATCGACACTCTGGTGAACAACGCGGGTGCTACCTGGGGTGCACCGGCCGAAACCCACCCGGTGGGTGCCTGGGACAAGGTGATGAACCTCAACGTGCGTGGCTACTTTTTGCTGTGCCAGCAGGTGGCGCGGCGCAGCATGTTGGCCCGGCAAGACGGAAAAAAGCGCGGTCGCATCATCAACGTGGCCAGCATTGCCGGGCTGGGTGGCAACCCCAGTGGCATGCAGACGCTGGCGTACAACACGTCCAAAGGCGCGGTCATCAATTTCACCAAGGCGTTGGCTTGCGAGTGGGGGCCACACGGCATCACTGTGAATGCGGTGTGCCCAGGTTTCTTCCCCAGCAAGATGACCGCTGGCACGCTGGCGCGCCTGGGTGTGGAAGAACTGTCCAGCGACGCTCCGCTGCGCCGCCTGGGCGACGACGAAGACCTGAAGGGCCTGACCCTGCTGTTTGCATCCGATGCGGGCAAACACATCACCGGTCAGTGGCTGGCGGTGGACGGCGGCGTGAGTGCCCTGATCGGCGGCTGACACACCTCTGAACAGGCGAAGATGCCCGCATGACTTTCCCCATCCACATTCCCTTTGTTGAACACCTCGGCTTCGAGCTGCTGCGTTTTGAGGGGGGCGAGGCCGACATCCGGTTTGCCGCGCGGCCTGAACACCTGAACTCGTTCAGCGTGGTGCATGGCGGCGCCAGCATGGCGCTGTTGGATGTGGTCATGGCCCATGCGGCTCGCAGCGTGCTCAGCGGTGCTGAAGCCGACATGGGCTGCGTCACCATTGAAATGAAAACCAGCTTCATGCAGGCCATGCGAGGCGACGGAGGTGCATTGCTGGCCAAGGGCCGGCTGCTGCACCGCACCATGACCATGGCCTTCACAGAGGGCAGTGTGCTCGACGCGCGCGGGCGCTTGTGCGCCCATGCCACTGCCACCTTCAAGTACGTGCCGCGTCTGGCCACCGGCCGGCGCAGCGTGAACACGTTGAACTCGCCACCCACCGATTGAATATTCATTCAACTTGGCACCTACCGCTTATCTTTATTGAATAGTTCGCTATTCATTGTTTGACACCCAACCGAGACTGTTCCATGCCCCAAAACCGCCAAATCGTGCTCGACAACTGCCCCGTGGGCGAAGCCGTGGCCACCAACTTCAAGCTTGTCTCCACTGACACCCCAGCACTGGCCGAGGGCCAGGTGCTGGTGCGCCACCATTACCTCAGCCTGGACCCCTACATGCGCGGCCGCATGAACGACAGCAAGAGCTATGCCGCGGCACAACCTCTGGGCCAGGTGATGATCGGCGGCACCGTGGGCGAGGTGGTCGAAAGCCGCCACACCAAGCTGGCCGTGGGTGACAAGGTGGTTGGCATGGGCGGCTGGCAGGAATACAGCGTGGTCGACGCCAACGTGCCCGGCAGCCTGCGCAAGGTGGACACCACCCACGTGCCGCTGAGCCACTACCTGGGCGCGGTGGGCATGCCCGGCGTGACGGCCTGGTACGGGCTGGTGAAAATCATCGCCCCCAAGGCGGGCGAAACCGTGGTGGTGAGTGCTGCCACAGGTGCCGTGGGCAGCGCCTTTGCCGCGCTGGCCAAAGCGCGTGGCTGCCGCGTGGTGGGCATTGCCGGTGGGCCGGACAAATGTGCCTATGCCGTGAACGAGCTGGGCTTTGACGCCTGCGTGGACTACAAGGAACACGCCGACTACATCAGCCTGTCCAAAGCCCTGAAAACCGTCTGCCCCGATGGCATCGACGGCTACTTTGAAAACGTGGGCGGCATGGTGATGGACGCCGTGCTGGTGCGCACCAACGCCTTCGCGCGCATTGCGGTGTGCGGAATGATTGCGGGCTACAACGGCGCACCCCTGCCCATGACCAACCCCGCGCTGATCCTGGTCAACCGCATGAAGGTGGAGGGCTTCATCGTCAGCGAACACATGGAGGTGTGGCCCGAAGCCCTGACCGAGCTGGGGACCCTGGTGGCCACCGGCAAGCTGCGCCCGCGCGAAACCGTCGCCCAAGGCATTGAGGCCGCACCCGAGGCGTTTCTGGGCTTGCTGAAAGGCAAGAACTTCGGCAAGCAGTTGGTCAAACTCGTCTGACGGAGTGCGCCATGGCTGTGCCCACCATTTACCTGCACCACTACCCCATGTCGCCGTTTGCCGAAAAGGCACGGCTGATGCTGGGGCACAAGCGGCTGACGTGGCAGTCGGTCATCGTGCCTTCTGTCATGCCCAAGCCCGACGTGGTGGCCCTGACCGGTGGCTACCGCAGGGTGCCCTTGCTGCAAGTGGGCAACGACGTGTTCTGCGATACCGGCCTGATGGCCGATGTGCTGGAGCACCTCGCCCCTGCGCCCGCTGCGCCGGCGTTCTTCCCGCATGGCCAGCGCGGCCTCAACCGCGTGGTGGCCCAGTGGGCGGACCACCAGTTGTTCTGGGTGGCCATGGGCTACAACTTTCAGCCAGCGGGCATGCAGCAGCTGTTTGAAGGTGCACCGCCCGATGCCATCAAGGCTTTTGGGGCCGACCGCGCCGCCATGTCCACCGGCATGACCCGGGTGCGCCCCGCAGACGCCACCAGTGCCTACAAGAGCTTTTTGCGCCGACTGGCCGACATGCTCCACGAGGCCAGTGAGGCAGGCGCAGGCAACGCGCCGTACCTGCTGGGCACAGCGGCCAGCCTGGCCGACTTTGCCGCCTACCACCCGCTGTGGTTCACCCAGCAGCGCGTGCCCGCTGTGGCCCACATTCTGGAGGCCACGCCCGCCGTGGGGGCCTGGCTGGCCCGCATGAAAGCCATTGGCCACGGCAACATGGTCAAAAGCAACAGCACAGAAGCCATAGCTGACAGTGCAAGTGCATCAAGCGCTGGAGCCCGTTTTGATCAAGCTATTTTCGGCCGGGACGAGGTGTTTCAGGACGACCACGGTTTGCCTTTGGGCAGCCGTGTCACCGTGGCTGCCGAGAGCTTTGGTCAGGAGGCGACCGAAGGCACACTGCTCGCAGCCACCCGCACCCGCTACACGCTGGAGCGGCACGACGAGCGGGCTGGCACCGTGCGGGTGCACTTTCCCCGGGTCGGTTATGTGCTGAGGGCGGCGGCTTGACCGGTGCGGCAGCCTATGTGCATTGGCGCTGCCTGCCCTTTGAAGGCTTGAGCCTCGCCGAGCTTTACGCGGTGTTGCAACTGCGCTCCGCCGTGTTTGTGGTGGAGCAAACCTGCGTTTTTCAGGACATGGACGGGCTCGATCCCGCATGCCACCACCTGTTGGGCCACGATGCCAGTGGCCAGTTGCTGGCCTACGCCCGGCTGGTGCCCCAAGGCCTGGCGTTTGCCGAGGCCAGTGTGGGCCGCGTGGTCACGGCACCCGCTGGGCGGGGCAGGGCGCTCGGCCACGCGCTGATGTCCCAAGCCTGCATCGCTCTCATCAACGTGTGGGGGCCGCAGCCCATTCGCATCGGGGCGCAAGCCCATTTGCAAGATTTTTATGGCCACCACGGTTTCGCGACCGACAGCGCTGAATACATGGAGGACGGCATTGCCCATGTGGAAATGCTGCGCCCCGCCCAAACACAAGGAGCTACCCCGTGATTTCAAACTTCTCTGGCAAAACCGCCGTGCTCACAGGCGCTGCGTCTGGCTTTGGCCTGGAGTGCGCCCGCATTGCGGCTGCGCGCGGCATGAACCTGGTGCTGCTTGACGTTCAGACCGATGCACTGGCCCAAGCCGAGGCGGAACTGTCTGCCACCGGTGTGCCCGTGATGGCACGCCGGGTGGACGTATCCAACGCCGCTGCGATGGACGCACTGGCTGCCGAGGTGGTGGAGCGCTTTGGCGCACCGCACTTTGTGTTCAACAACGCAGGTGTTGGCAGTGGTGGCTTGCTGTGGGAAAACTCGGTGGCCGACTGGGAGTGGGTGCTGGGCGTCAACCTGTGGGGTGTGGTGCACGGCGTGCGTTGCTTCACGCCGCACATGCTGGCTGCAGCCAAGGCCGATCCGTCGTGGCAAGGCCACATCGTCAACACCGCCAGCATGGCCGGTTTGCTCACCTCGCCCAACATGGGCATTTACAACGTGAGCAAACATGCGGTGGTTGCCCTCACTGAAACCCTGTACCAGGACCTGGCACTGGTGACCGAGCAGGTGGGGGCCAGTGTGTTGTGCCCGTACTTTGTGCCCACGGGCATATCCCAAAGCCACCGCAACCGCCCGGTAGAACTGGCGGCCAGCAAACCCACCCAGAGCCAATTGATTGGCCAGGCCATGAGCGACAAGGCCGTCAGCAGCGGCAAAGTGTTTGCCGCCGACGTGGCTGCCATGGTGTTTGACGCCATGGAGGCGAACCGTTTCTACATCTACAGCCATCCCCAAGCGCTGGGCAATGTGGCCGAGCGCATGCAAAACCTGGTGCAGGGTAGCAACCCGGGCGACCCGTTCGCCGAGCGCCCCGATGTGGGCACCAAACTGCGTCAGTCGTTGCGCAACGCCTGAGCCAGACTCAAGCCGCTGCCGACGGCAGGTCTGTGGGGGCGCAGTCCTGGGCGGTGGCCATGACGACCTGATTGCGGCCAGCTGCTTTGGCGCGATACAGCGCCGTGTCGGCTGCCAGCAGCAACGCACCCGTTGTGGCGCCATGCGCGGGCATGATGGCGGCGCCAAAGCTGGCCGTGACAGGGTCAGTGCCCACCAGGTCAGACCATTCGCCACAGGCCAGTTCGTCGCGCAATTTGTGCAGCAACAGTTCCAGCGCCTCAGCCCCGGTGCCGGGACACAGCAGCAGGAACTCTTCACCACCCCAACGGAAAAGGCTGTCGGTGCTGCGCACCAGACCGCTCATGCGCTCAGCCACGCGCACCAGCACCTGGTCACCGACCAGGTGGCCGTGCACATCGTTGATGTTCTTGAAGTAATCCAGGTCGAACATGCACACGCCCAATGGCACATCGAGCCGTCGGCAGGTGTTCACCAGGTTGAGCAGGGTGGCCTCGCTGTCGCCACGGTTGCGCAGCCCGGTCAGGCTGTCGTGCGAAGCCTGGCGCATCAGTTGCAGTTCAAGGGTTTTCTGGTCGGTGATGTTCTGAACCATTCCCACCACCCGGAGGGGTTTGCCCTCGGCATCTCGCTCGCACACGCGGCCCCTGTCGTTCACCCACAGGTAGTGCCCGTTGCGGTTCTTCAGCCGGTACTGCACGTCATAACGTTCGCGCTGGCCACGCAGGTGTTGCTGCAGCACCAGAAACACGCGGTCCTTGTCGTCTGAGTGCACATTGGCTGACCAGCTTTCCAGCGTGGGGGTCATTTCGTGCGGCCCGTAACCCAGCATGCGCTTGAGCTGGGGGCTGAAAAACACCTCGTGCGTGGCCACGTTCCAGTCCCACAGGCCATCGGATGCCTCGTTCAGCGCAAACCGCACGTGTGCGTCGCGCTCCAGCATCGCGGCCTCTTGCATCACGCGCAGGCTGATGTTCCGTGCGGACGACAAAAAAAATATTCGGTGCCATTCAGGTGAAAGGTGTTGGTGCACACCTCCACACTCACCTCATGCCCGTCTTTGTGGCGGTGCCGCCCCACGAAGACAAACGGGCTGGCTTTGCGGATTTCAGCTGCAATCAGCTCCCACGCAGGCAGCCCCGTCACGTCTTTTTGGAGGCTCAGCACCGAGTGGCCGAGGATTTCGTCTGCGGCGTAGCCCAAGTCTTCGTGTGCTGCCTTGTTGCAAAACAACACATTGGAAGTGACCGGGTCCAGCAGGTAAATGCCGTCGGGCACCGCATCAAAGAGTGCGTTCAGATGTGCGGTGTCGAACAGTCTTGGCTGCGATGTCTCGGGCATTTGGGCAGTGTAGCCCGGAGATAGGGTTGAATGAGCATATGCCCGCGACAGGTGTGACGAATTCAGCGTTTGAGCAGCAGCATGGCCTGTGACACGAGGTTGCCCAGCTTCAGCGGCTTGGTCAGATAGGCGTCAAAACCTGCCACACGGCCGCGATCAATGTCTTCGGGGCTGGATTGGGCGGTCACAGCCATCACCGGTATGTCGCGCGTACGTGGGTCGGCGCGAAGCACCTCCAACGCGCGGTAGCCGTCCATGCCGGGCAGATTCAGGTCCATCAGGATCAGGTGTGGCGGGTTTTGCACCGCCATCGCGATGCCGTGCTCGGCCGTGCTGGCCAACGCCACGTCCAGCCCCATTTGCTTCTGGAAAACTGCCTGCACCAGTTTCTGGTTGGTGGGGTTGTCTTCCACATAGAGCACCTGCTTGCCCTTGGGGATGGCCGGTGGCTGGTGGTAGAAAGGTTGGGTTGCGGTGTACTGGCTGGTGTCTGTGACGGCAGGCACACCGGTTTGCAGCACCACTTCACCTTGCACCATCAAAGCCAACGGGAAGCGCAGCCAGAAGGTCGTGCCTTCACCCTCCCGTGTGTCAAAACCGATGCTGCCGCCCATGTGCTGTGTGAGTTGCTGGCTGATGGCCAAACCCACCCCGGTTCCGGGGATGTCGCTGGACTCTGCTCCCAGTCGCTCGAACGGTTTGAACACCCTGGACTGCCACTCGGGCGGAATTCCCGGCCCCTGGTCGGTCACACTCAGCACCACAGCGTTGCCATCGTCATGCCAGCTCACCGTGATTTCACCCGGGTGCCGGTTGAACTTGATGGCGTTGCTGACCAGGTTGCCCAACACCTGTTTCAAGCGGGCCGGATCCACCCACACGGTGGGATTGGTGGCCGAACCTTGCACACGGGCCGTGACCCCCATCTGCTGAGCCATGGGGCGCAGGCCGTCCACAGCTTGATCCACCAGCACTTGGACGTGGCAGATCTGAAACTTGAACTCCATGTTGCCTTCCTGCAGCGCACGCAGGTCGATGAGGTCGTTTACCACGTCCAGCAACTGGCTGCCAGCGGTGTGTATCAGTGCAGCCGAGTTGCGGGCCTGGGTGGAAATGTGTTCGTCATTGGTGAGCAACTGGGCGAAGCCGGAGATGGCGTTCAACGGGGTGCGCCACTCGTGGGTCACGCTGGCCAGGAAGTTGGCTTTGGCCTGGTCTGCCGCTTCGGCCTTTTTGAGCGCAAGGCGCAGGCGGGAGACAAGCTTGTCACCCACCACAAGTGCCACCATGATGCTGGACCAGTTGATGAACAGCATCCCGTATACAGCGGGCAACAGGAATCGCCAGCTGCTGTTGTCTGTCCAGACGGGGCTGATGGGCGTGCTTTGAATCCAAAACAAGCGCGCCAGGAAAACGGCACTGCCCACCCAGAACAATGCGCTGGTCACCCGCGCCAGCACCTTGAGGCGCTGGTTGCTGACCAGCCAGAATCCCCAGCCCGCGCCACCCAGGCACACCGCCATGCCCACGGAAACCACCCCCATGCGCCAGACGTCTGACGGGTGCCAGAGATGCAATGCCAGGTTCAGCGCGCCGCTCACGCCCGCCACCGTCGGCACCAGCCAGCGCCACGCCAGGCGCTCTGCCAGCAGAAGGTTCCCCTTCCAACTCAGTGACGCGCCCGCCACCAGCAGGGTGTTGGCCAACACCCAGGTGAGTGCATCGGGCCATTGACCCCGCTGGGACAGCAAACCCAATGCCACCACAAACAGCACCGACGACAAGCCCCAATGCGCCAGAGCTTCTTCATCCGGCACCACCCGCTTCAGGAGGAACATGGCCAAAGCGAAACTGACGGCACACACCAGGGTGGCAAATACAAGGGTGTGTAGGTCAAGCATCAAGGGGCGTCTGTATCAAATATAAGCGGGCGATTAACCTCCGATTCTAGCGATGCGCGCTCAAAAAACGCAAACTGAAGCGTTTTTATTTGATGCAAATGATATTTCAGCCGCCCGCGCGCAAGGCAAACCCCGGCAGGGCCAAGCCAGGCACATCGCTTGCGGCCGTGGGTCTGCCAAACAGGTAGCCCTGGCAATAGTTGCAGCCCATCTCTTGCAGGATGGCGTGTTGGGCGGCGGTTTCAACACCCTCGGCAATGACGTCCATGTCCAGCGAGTGCGCGAGGTTGATCACGGCTTTGGCAATGGCCCGGTCTTCGGCATCGGTGCACAGGTTGCGCACGAATGACTGGTCCACCTTCAGCACATCCAGTGGAAACCGCTTCAGGTAGGCCAGGCTGGAGTAACCGGTGCCAAAGTCATCGATCGCCAGTTTGAGCCCCATGCTCTTGAAGCGGTTGAGCAACTGCAAGGTGTGCGTGAGGTCTTGCATGGCGGTGCCCTCGGTCACCTCAAGCTCCAGCAAGTGAGGCGGCAGGCCACTGCTCTCCAGTGCCTGCTCCACGTGGCTGACAAGGTCCGGGTGGCCAAACTGTCGCAAAGACAGGTTCACTGCCATGCGAGGAGGCTCGCCAGGGCCGGCCCAGTGTGTGGCCCACAACGCGGCTTGCTGGCAGGCCTGGTGCAACATCCACTGGCCCATGGGCACGATCTGGCCGTTGTCTTCAGCCAGCGGAATGAACCGGGCGGGTGACACCATGCCCCACTCCGGGTGCTTCCAGCGCATCAAGGCCTCAAACCCAACCAGTTGCAAGGTATGGGCATCCACCTGGGGCTGGAAAGCCGCCGTCAATTGCTGCCGTGGCAAGGCCTCGTGCAAGGCGTTGTGCATGCGGAATTCATTGCGCAGCTCGTCGGTGGACTGCACGGAGTGCGCACACACTGGCATGGCAGCCTGCCGCTGTGCCTGTGCCAGCACCATGTCCAGCCGCGCCAGTGCCATGTCGGGTGCGCTGAGCAGGTCATCAAGCCAGAGGCTGCCCACCACCACCTTCGGAAAATGGCGTTCGCCCTGGCTGTCGATGGGCTCACTGCTGGCCTGCCACAAGGGATGCAGCCATTGCGCTGTGCGGTGGGCCTCGCTGCTGCGGTCCAGCAAAAACACAAAGCGGTCTTCAGCGGTGCGGGCCAGCACCACCTGGCCTTCGATGAGCTCACCCATGTGCTGGGCCAGGTTGCGCATGCGTTGCCCCATGCAGGACACGCAGGCATGGATGTCGCCTGTGGGTAGCATTTGCATCATTTGCGGCAAGTTGTCCAGAGCAACACCCACCAGCATGGGTTCAAGCCCCTGACGCAAGCTGTTCTGCAAGGTGGCCTTCAGCAGCAGGATGAAGTGGCTGCGGTTGGGCAAATCGGTCACGCTGTCGTGGTAAGCCCGGTGCTGGTGCTGAGCTGCCAGTTGCTGCACCTGGCGCTGGCGGGCAGCAGCACGTTCCAGCCGCGAGGTGATGCTTTGAAGCAGTTCGCTGCGCTGAAACGGTTTGGTGAGGTAGTCGTCAGCCCCGAGGTTCATGCCCTCGCGCACGTCCTGCCGGTCGGCCCGGGCAGTCAGCAATATCAGCGGCAGTTGGCTGAACTGCGGGTCGGCGCGCAGGGCGCGGGCCAAGTCATGCCCGGTCATCTCCGGCATCATGATGTCGGAAATGACGAGGTCAGGCCGGTGCTCACGGATCAGGTCGAGGGCTTCACGCCCATTGCAGCCGGCCCATACCTCGTAGCCCTCCAGCCGCAGCAGGCGTTGCAGGTTCTGGCGGATGTCTGGCTCGTCTTCGGCCAGCACTATGCGCGCGCTCATGTGCGTTCTCCGGGTTTGGCTGGCAACAGTTCAGTAAGAAGGTCGCGCAGGCGCTGGAGGTTGAAGGGTTTGGTCACGTATTGCCGGGCCCCCATGGCCAGCCCTTCCTGCAGTTTTTCCGGTTCTGCGCTGGCCGACAGAAACACCAGGGGAATGTGCTTCAGCGAGCCGTCGGCTTGCATGGCTGCCAACAACTCAAAGCCGTTGCAGTGGGGCATCATCACGTCGCACAGCACCAAGTCGGGCGCGCATAAACGCAACTTGTCCAGGGCCTGCAAGCCGTCGGCTGCCTCGTCCACCGCATGTCCCTCCAGGCGCAGAAAGCGGCACAGGTTTTCGCGGATGGGGGCTTCGTCATCCACCACCAGAATGCGGTGACTCATGCAGGTTCTCCTTGGCGAAGACGTACGGTGAAGCGGGTGCCGTGACCGGCTTGGCTGCTGACGGTCACATGGCCACCATGCAATTCGGCTGATTTTTTCACAATGGTCAGCCCCAGGCCGGTGCCTTTGCGCTCCCCCACGTTGGAACACCGGTGGAAGGGCTCAAACAGCTCCGACAGATCGTCGTCAGGGATGCCTATACCCTGGTCATCGACCGTGATCACAACATCGTTGTCCTTGTGCACCGCGTGCACCGCAACGGGAGAGCTGGGGGGCGAGTACTTGAGTGCGTTGGACATCAGGTTGCCCAGGATGTGTTGCAACAGCTTGGCATCCAATCGTGACTGGGCATCCGGTGGCGTGACGTCTATCTGCAGGCGGTCAAGCTCAGCCCCACCGCCGGGTATCAGCTCATGGGCGATCTGTGCCAGTGCCTGGGCGAGGTGAAGGGGCTGCGGCCGGCATTCAAGCATCTGAGCATCGGCCTTGTTGATGAGCAAGATGCGGTCCAGCATGTGGGTCATGCGGTGAACGCCGTCGTGTATGCCTTTGAGCACGGCCTGGCGTTCATCAATGGGCAATCGCTCACCGTAATGGTCCAGCAACTCGGCGGAAGACAGGATGGCCGCCAACGGGGTGCGGAACTCATGGCTGGTCATGGCCACAAACCGCGCCCTCAATTCATTTAGCTCTTGCTGGCGCTGGAGGGCGGCCAGGGTGTCTGCTTCGGCGGCCCGCAGGCGCGAGATGTCGATGAAGGTGGCCACCACCTTGACAGGCTTGCCCTCGGCATCGGACAGCGCCATGAATTCGGCGTGCAGCCACACCTCCTGACCGTCCGGGCGCACCACGCGCAAGTCTTGTGGCGGCGAATGCCGGCTGCCGTGCGGCTCGGTGTGTCCTTGCACCAGTTGGGCCAGCAAACGCGCCAGTTCATCCCGGTGTTCGGCGGACACGTGGTCCCGCAGGCGGATGCGCGCTGGTGCCTCGCCGGGTGTGTTCGGCAATCCCATCCAGTGCGCCAGGCGTTCGGGGGGCTGGGCGCGCTCGTCATCCACCGCCCACTCCATGCCTCCCACGGCGGCGCATCGCACCATGAGGTCAAGGTGTTCGCGCTGCTCGTCCAGCACACGGTGGTGTCCCTCGACGTTGCGAGCGTAAATGTGGGCAAACGCACTGGTGATAAGCAAGATGACGGTTACCCGAAAGGCTGTGTCGACGTCATGGTGCTGGTAGCAGTGGACGGCCGCGATCAGCATGGCCAGGGTGTCAAAGCCGATGGAAACCTGCCGCCGAGACACCAGATGCATCATCAACATGAGCGGCGGGGCCCACAGGACACCGACCAGGTCCCGCTTGTGGATGGTCACCGCCAGCACGGCCACCACGATGAAGGCCAGCGCAATATCGCTCAGCGGGTTGGGCAGGCGTCGGTAAATGGCATGGGCATACAGCAGGGCAACCACGGTGGCCAGCGCACACAGACCGGCCACCACGTATTCCTGTTGCCAGAAATTCTTGCCACCCAGCAGCAGGAAAAACACAACGGCGGCCAGCAGTGCCAGGGTCACCGGTTTGCGCTGCGTGTCGACGATGCGCAGCGACGCCTGGGCCCGTGGGTCGGGCGGGGCGGTGTGCTCGGTCATGGCGCTTCCCCGTTGCGCCAGGGCAAGCGGATGTTGAAGCAGGTGCCCCGACCCAATTCACTGTCGAGCGACAGCGTGCCACCGTGCAGTTCGGTGGCGTTTTTCACGATGGCCAGGCCCAGGCCTGTGCCTTGTATGTCTCCCACATTGCTGGCGCGGTGGAACGAAGTAAACAGGTGCGGAATTTCTGCGGCCGGGATGCCAATGCCCTGGTCTTGCACAGCCAAGTGCACGTCTTGGCCCGGTTGGGCTTGCACCACCAGAGTGACCGTTCCACCCTGGGGTGAATACTTGAGCGCGTTGGACAACAGATTGCCCAGGGCGTGACGCAGCAACTTGTCATCGAACCAGCCGTGAATCGGCTCTGCTGGCAGTTGTGCCTCCAAGACATGCCCGGGGCCAGCGTGTGTGCTGCGGGCCTCGTCGCACAGCTGGCGGCACAGTTGCACCAGGTCTTGCTGGCGCGGCTTGAAGTCCAGCATGCCTGCTTCGCTGCGGCCCAGCATCAGCACGCGGTCAAGCATCTGGGTCATGCGCTGCACGCCCGACTCGATGCTGGCAATGACCGACAGTCGTTCATCCTCGGGCAAGCGGTCACCGTAAAACCGCAGCAATTCGGCCGACGACAGGATGGTGGCCAGCGGGGTCCGGAACTCGTGGCTGGTCATGGACACGAAGCGGCTGCGCAGGTCGTTCAGTTCCCGCTGTTGGGCCAACGCCATGCGGATGCCTTCTTCGGCCATTTTGCGGTCGGTGATGTCCAGCGCGGTCCACACCGTGCCGTCCAGCAAATTGTCGTGGTTGACTGCCTGCCCCGACAGAGACACCCAGATGACCGTGCCATCCAGGCGCCGCATCTGCAACTCGCGCTGGAATGTTTCGCCTTTGCGGATGGCCTGTGCCACCGCGCCACCCACGTCGAGATATTGCTCGCGGTCCAGGTACACCTGCTCCATGCTGTGAAAGTGACCGTTTCCCTGGCCGCCGAACAAAGTCAGCATGGCCGGATTGGCCCAGCGAAAACGCCCCTGGGGCGTGAGGAATGCAATGCCCACCACGGAGGTGTTGAGCACGATCTCACGCTCGGCCAAGGTGCTGGTGAGCTTGTGTTCGAGTAGTTTGCGCTCGCTCACATCTGAGAAGAATGTGAGCGTGGCCGTGCCGCCTTCCCAGGGCACCAGGGTCACGCCAATGTCCACCCACTTGACGCGGCCATCGGGCATCCGCAGCCTGATTTCGTACCGGTTGGGCACCGGTTCGCCTGCCAGGCGTTTCATGCGCCGCTGCTGCACCAGGGCGTGGTCGTCCGGGTGAATGCGCTCCAGGTAGCCGCGGGCCATCATGTCTTCAATGGGCATTTCGGCAATTTCAGCGGCGCGGCTGTTGACGAACGCAAACCGCTCACCCTGCACCACCACCATGCCTTCACCCACGTGTTCGATCACCTGGCGGTACCGCTCTTCCGACAGGTGCAAGGCCTCGGTGGTGCGGCGCTGGTCGGTGATGTCAGAGAAAAAGGTGAGTGTGGAAATGCCGCCGTCCCACGGCACCAGAGTGACGCCGATGTCGATCCACTTCACCCGCCCATCGGGCATCAGCAGCCGGATGTCGTACTGGTTGGGCACCGGCTCATTCGCCAGCCGCCGCCTGCGGCGCTCCTGCACCATGCCCAGGTCGTCAGGGTGAATGCGCTCCAGGTATCCGCGCGCCAGCATGTCGGCCATGGTCATTTCCATGACTTCGCATGCCCGCGTATTGGCAAACACGAACTGGTCGCCCTTGACCACCACCATGCCCTGGCCCACGTGTTCAATCACCAACCGGTAGCGCTCTTCCGACCGGTGCAACGCATCGATCATCTCCCGCTGTTGTGTCTGATCGGCAAAAAACGTCAGGGTGGCGGGCTGCCCTTCCCACTCGGCGGTGCTGGAGTGGGTGTGGAGCCAGCGTTGCGCGCCGTCGGGGCGAACAATGCGGAACTCGGTTTGTACGTCCACCTGGCGGCCTGTTTCCCTGGCCTGCAGGCGCTCGGCCACCATGGGCCGGTCGTCGGGGTGCACCACCTCCAGCGCTGGCATCCCCAGCAACGACTCCGGCGGACGCCCCAAAAGCAACGCTGCTTGCGGGTTGGCAAACGTCACATGGCCCTGCTGAATGACCATCATCCCTTCACCCAGTTGCTGCACCACCGTGCGGTAGCGCTTTTCAGAGGCTTGCAAGGCGTCGAGGGTAAGCCGCTGATCGGTCACATCGGTGAAAAAGGTCATGGTGGCGGGCTGACCCTCCCACATCAGTGCCGATGCGCGTGTGGACATCCAGCGCACCCGCCCGGTACCGGTCACGCAGCGCAATTCATAACGCTCGGGCACGGCGTCACCTGCTTGCCGCCGCCGCTGTCGCTCCGCCACCACGGCGTGGTCGTCGGGGTGCACCCAGTCCAGAAACGAACAGCTCACCATCCGGGCAACGTCGCGCTCCAGCATCTCGGCCGCCCGGGGGTTGACGTAAACAGTTACGCCGTTCTGGATGACACCCATGCCTTCGCCGAGGTTTTCAACCACCTGGCGGTATCGCTCCGCGCCTTGGGTCAGCGCCTCCTGTTGGGCCTTTCGTTCCGACACATCCCGGATGAACGCGCCGAAGGAGGGCGCTGCTGCGTCACCAATGGGCCAAACTGTCAGTTCCACGGTCAGGGTCTGCCCGCTCTTGCACAGTGCCGGCACCTGCAACACCTGATTGAGCATGTTGGACTGGCCCGTGGACAGGTAACGGGCCAACCCGCCGTGGTGCGCTGCACGGTGCTCGGGCGGCACGATCATTTCACCCAGATTGCTGCCCAGTGCTTCTGAGGGTGTCCACCCCAACATGCGGTGGGCAGCGGGGTTCCACTCGGTGATGAGGCCTAAACTGTCAATCACGACGATCGCGTCTGCCGCCGACGCCAACAAGCTGCGCAGCCGTTCTTCGCTTTGAATGAGCCGTTGCATGCCGGGGTCGGGAAGAGCCGATGCTGAATGGGGGTGTGCCATGGTCAGTGCCTGGAATGTTCGCCAGACAAGTGTGTCACAGGCCAGCCGGGCTCAGCAGGCCCGTGTGGCACACTGCGCCCCTTTTTCAGCTGCCGCCCCCTTGACATGACCCCCATCGTTGCCCAGATTGCCCAAGAGTTGAACGTGAAGGTTGCCCAGGTGCTGGCAGCGGTGGAGTTGCTGGACGGCGGTGCTACAGTGCCCTTCATTGCCCGCTACCGCAAGGAAGCCACCGGCGGGCTCGACGACATCCAATTGCGCGAGCTCGACACACGCCTGGCCTACCTGCGCGAGCTGACCGACCGGCGTGAAGCCGTGCTGAAAAGCATTGCCGAACAAGGCAAGCTCACCCCAGAACTGCGCGCCGCCATCGAGGCCGCGCCCACCAAACAAGAGCTGGAAGACCTGTACCTGCCCTACAAGCCCAAACGCCGCACCAAGGGCATGATGGCCCGCGAGGCAGGCATTGAGCCCCTTGCGGACGCGCTGCTGGCCAACCCGGCGCTCAACCCCACGGACGAAGCGCAGGCCTACCTGAAACCTGCTGGCACACCCGAGGGTACCGACTTTTCCACCACCCAAGCGGTGCTGGACGGCGTGCGCGACAGCCTCAGCGAACGCTGGGCCGAAGACGCCGTGCTGGTGCAGAAGCTGCGAGAGTGGCTGTGGAGCGACGGCCTGCTGCGCAGCCAGTTGGCCAGTGGCAAAGACGAAAACCACCCAGACGTGGCCAAGTTCCGCGATTACTTTGACTACGACGAGCCCCTGGGTCGCGTACCGTCTCACCGCGCGCTGGCTGTGTTCAGGGGGCGGGGGCTTGAAATACTCGACGTCAAACTGCTGTCGCCTGACTTGGCACCGAATGTTGAATCAAAACAGGCCCCAGCGCTTGCTGGTATTGGAGTTTCAGCTACAGTCAAATCAGCCTCTGCGCCCAGCATGGCCGAAGGCAAGATTGCCCAGCACCTGGGCTGGAGCCACAAGGGCAGGGCGGCCGACGACCTGCTGCGCAAATGCGTGGCCTGGGCCTGGCGCGTGAAGCTGAGCCTGTCCACCGAGCGCGACCTGTTTGCCCGCCTGCGCGAGGCCGCCGAGGCCACCGCCATCAAGGTGTTTGCCGACAACCTGCGCGACCTGCTGCTGGCCGCCCCTGCAGGCCCCCGTGTGGTGTTGGGGCTGGACCCGGGCATCCGCACTGGCGTGAAGGTGGCTGTGGTCGATGCCACCGGCAAATTGGTGGACACCAGCACCGTGTACCCGCACGAGCCCCGCCGCGACTGGGAAGGCAGCCTTCACACCTTGGCCAAGCTGTGCCAGAAACACGGCGTGAACCTGATTGCCATTGGCAACGGCACTGCCAGCCGCGAAACCGACAAACTGGCCGCCGATTTGATGAAGCTGCTGGCAGCATCAGGGGCGGTGGCACCCGGCAAACCATTGGAAAAGGTGGTGGTCAGCGAGGCGGGCGCTTCCGTTTACAGCGCCAGTGAATTTGCATCGCAAGAAATGCCCGATGTGGACGTGAGCCTGCGCGGCGCAGCGAGCATCGCCCGCCGCCTGCAAGACCCACTGGCCGAGCTGGTGAAGATCGACCCCAAAAGCATTGGCGTGGGCCAGTACCAGCACGACGTGAACCAAAGTCAACTGGCCCGCACGCTTGAGGCCGTGGTGGAAGACTGCGTGAACGCCGTGGGTGTGGACCTCAACACCGCGAGCGCACCGTTGCTGGCACGGGTGTCGGGCCTGAGTGGCACGGTGGCCAAGGCCGTGGTTCGCTGGCGCGAGGCCAATGGTGCCTTCAAAACTCGCAAGCAGTTGTTGGAAGTCAGCGGCCTGGGTGCCAAAACTTTCGAGCAAAGCGCAGGCTTTTTGCGCATTCGGGGCGGCGATAACCCGCTGGACATGACGGGTGTGCACCCGGAGACCTACCCCGTGGTCGAGCAGATCATGTCCAAAACTGGCAAGCCTGTGGCCGAACTGATGGGCCGCTCGGACATGCTCAAAACACTGAAACCCGAGCTGTTTGCCAATGACCGGTTCGGCGTGATCACGGTCAAAGACATCCTCGCCGAGCTGGAAAAGCCCGGCCGCGACCCGCGCCCCGATTTCAAAGTGGCCCGTTTCAACGATGGTGTGGATGACATCAAAGACCTGCGCGAAGGCATGGTGCTGGAGGGCACGGTCAGCAACGTGGCGCAGTTTGGTGCCTTCATTGACCTGGGTGTACATCAGGACGGCTTGGTTCATGTCAGCCAGTTGAGCCACAAATTTGTGACCGATGCGCGCGAGGTGGTGAAAACAGGCGATATCGTGCGGGTAAAGGTCATGGAGGTGGATGTGGCGCGCAAACGCATCGGCTTGTCCATGAAGCTTGACGCTGCGCCACAGCGCAAAGACGCACCCCGCAACAACCGTTTCGAGCCAGCCGGGCGGCAGAGGGGTGGCGAACGAGCGAGCTCCGCCGTCCAGCCTCAGGGTTCGGCCATGGCATCTGCGTTTGCCAAATTGCAGGGGCTGAAGCGGTGAATTTGCAGACCCGGCCCCCTTTCACCGGTTCTGCAAGCAAAACACAGGCCTTTTTGCGGTAACGTTCCCGCTTCAGCACATCTGAACGGAAAGACACCGGTTATGGAACTCCAGGCCCTGTTGGCCCAACCCCGGGCATTGCCCAGCATCCCTGAGGCCGTCGCTGACCTCATGACGGAGCTCGACAAAGACGAGCCCGACCTGCGCCGCATTGGCAGCCTGCTGGCGTCTGACCCCGCCCTGACCACCCGCGCCCTGCGGTTGGCCAACTCCAGCTTTTTCAACCTGCAGCGGCAAGTGGCAAGCGTGCAGGAAGCGGCTGCCGTCTTGGGCCTGGCCCATGTGCGCACCATGGTCATGGCTGCCGCACTGGGTGGCGCGTTCCGCAAGGTGGAGGGCGTCAACCTCGAACAATTCTGGCGCTACAGCCTGAATGTGGGCAAGATTGCCCGCACCCTGGCCCGTGCAGTCAAGCAGGACGCCGGGCTGGCGTTCACTGCCGGCCTGGTTCACGCGCTGGGTGACCTGGTCATGCACATGGGCATGCCCGACGACATGCGCAGGCTTGATTTTTCGGTGCCGCCCCTGGCACTGGACCGGCCTCAGGCCGAGATGTCGGCGCTAGGCTACACCTATTCAGACGTGAGTGCCGCTTTCGCCGCCAAATGGAACTTCCCCGACTCCATCGTCAACGCATTGAAGAACCTGCACGCCCCGTTTGAGGGCGAAACATACGAAATGCTGGCCGGTGTGCTGCACATTGCCGTGTGGCGTGCCCGTGCCCAGGAAGTCCAACTCGATGCCAACGGCCTGGCAGCTACCTACCCTGACATGGTGGGCCTGGTGATGGGACTGGACCTGGACAGCATTCTGGATAAAGACCCTGAAGACTGGACCAGCCAAGGCGAGTTGGGTGCCTTCATTGAATAATCACGTCGCATGAAACTAGAAGACCTGCTGGCCCAACCGAAGGCCTTGCCGCCCGCCCCCAAAGTGGCCGGAAAACTCATAGAGACACTGGACAACGAAGAAACCGATCTGGAAACCCTGGCCGAGTTGATCGAAACCGACCCGGTGCTGACGGCCAAGATCATCCGGCAGGCAAACTCCGCTTTTTTCGGGCTGTTGCGCCCGGTCAACCACCCGAGGCAGGCCATTTCGATGCTGGGGCTGGTGAAAGTGCGGGCGATGGCGCTGGCAGCGCTGCTGCAAGACGGCTTTCAACACGCACCGGGCATCGACCTGGAGCAGTTCTGGCGCTACAGCCTGACCACTGCCAACCTCGCCCGGTACGTGGCCGCCCCTCTGGGTGTGGAAGACAACGCGGTCTACACCGCAGGCCTCATCCACGCCATCGGTGAGCTGGTGATGCATGTGGGCATGCCCGAGGCCATGACCGCAGTCAACAACAAGGTGCCGGCTTTCGACCTGCGCCGGGCAAACGCCGAAAGGGCGCTGTTCGGATACACCTATGCGGATGTGGGTGCGGCGCTTGCCCGCGAGTGGCGCTTCCCCAAACGCATGGTCGCAGGGCTGGAAAACCAGCTTGACCCGTTTGAACACAGCAACATCGAGCCCATTGCCGCCGTGGTGCACCTGGCGGCATGGCGTGCACGCGTGGCCTTCTCGGACATTGCCCTCGCTGACCGCATCGGCTCCTACCCCGATGCAGTGGGGGTAGCCCTGGGGGTTGACCCAGACGCTCTAATGGGTGATGGCATCCCCGCGTTGCAGAACCTGGGCGAAAGCCTGCCCAGCTGAACCGGCATGCAGGCCCTGCGGCTGTATGCGGGCCCTGGCGCCCGCGCTCACCTGGCCGCCCACGGGCTGAAGCCCGACCACGTGACGTGTATTCCCGCTGCCGCTGGCGGGCCCAAGGGGCTGTTGCTGGGCAGGCTGGACCAATTTCTGTTCGGCCACTGGTTGCCGCGCAGCCAACAACCCATTGATCTGGTGGGCGCCTCCATCGGTGCCTGGCGCATGGCCACCGCATGCCTGTCCACGCCCGTGGCCGGTTTCGAGCGGCTGGAACGTGATTACATTGCCCAGCATTACGACGTACCGCCGGGCCAGAAGTGGCCCAGCCCCAGGCAAGTGAGTGCCACGTTTGGCGCCAACCTGCACGCGTTTTACGGCGGCCGTGTGTCCGAGGTGCTGAACCACCCCCGCTACAGGCTGCACGTCATCACCTCCCGCGGGCAGCATGTGCTTACACACAACGGCCGCTGGCGCACCCCGCTGGGCTACGCAGGCGCATTTGTCAGCAACGCGGTGCACCGCCCGGCATTGGGCGCATGGCTGGAGCGGGTGGTGTTTTCATCTGCACTTGAAGGCGCCGCCCAGGCACAGCCACTGCCTTTCAGCACACAGGGCTTCAAAACCCGGCAATTGGCGTTGAACGCCGACAACTTCATGCCCGCGTTGCAGGCCAGTTGCAGCATCCCGTTTGCGCTGGAGCCTGTCACCGGCATTCCCGGTGCGCCGGGCGGTTGCTACTGGGACGGCGGCATCACCGACTACCACCTGCATTTGCCCTACCAAACCCCGCCAGGGCGCACGCCGGGGCTGGTGCTGTACCCGCATTTTCAGCAGGCAGTGGTGCCGGGTTGGCTGGACAAAGCGCTCAAGTGGCGGCACCGCGCCACCCCGGCGCTCGACCACATGCTGGTGTTGGCACCCAATCCCGAGTGGGTCAAGACCCTGCCCAACGGCAAACTGCCCGACCGCACCGACTTCACGCGCTACGGCGCCGACCTGGCCGGGCGCATGAAGGCCTGGAATGGCGCGGTGAGCGCGAGCCAGCAACTGGCTGACGAGTTTGCGGCATGGCTGGAGAAGCCCGACATGGGGCAGGTACAAAGCCTCTGATTCACATCGCTGCGTCCAGCATGGCGCGGTAGTCGTCAACGCTGGCAATGCGCGGGTTCATTTTGTGGCAGTGGTCGGCCAGCGCACCGGTGATGATGCGGTCAAACCAGCCGCCTTCCACTCCCATCGCGGCGAGGCCGGTGGGCAGGCTCAGGCGGGCGTTCATCTCGGTGATGGCCGGGCCTAAATCCGATGCGTTTTGCAGGCCCATTGCTTGTGCCATGCGCTCCAGTCGTTTTTCTTTTTGTACCGACTCAGCCCCTGCGTTGAAGGCGATCACTGTGGGCAGAAACATGGCGTTCAGCGTGCCGTGGTGCAGGCGCGGGTTCACGCCGCCCAGGCTGTGGCTGAGGCTGTGCACGCAACCCAGGCCTTTTTGGAAAGCCATGGCACCTTGCATGCTGGCGCTCATCATGTTCTGGCGGGCTTCGCGGTCGTTGCCGTCTCGGGTGGCCCGCTCGATGTGAGCCCATGCGCGGGTCAGTCCGTCCAGCGCAATGCCGTCGGCGGGTGGGTTGAAGGGCGCAGCCATGAAGGTTTCCATGCAGTGAGCCACGGCATCCATACCGGTGGCGGCGGTCAGCATGGGCGGCAGGCCCAGGGTCAGCTCGGGGTCACAAATGGCGGTTTTGGGCACGATGTGCCAGCTGTGAAAACCCAGCTTGCGCCCGTCGTCCACGATGACAATGGCCCCCCGCGCCACCTCGCTGCCTGTGCCAGCGGTGGTGGGAATGGCAATGATCGGGGCCACTTGGGCCGTGATGAGTGGCGAGCCGCCTTCGATGGTGGCGTAGGTTTTGAGCGGGCCGGGGTGGGTGGCGGCAATGGCCACGCCCTTGGCGCAGTCGATGGCGCTGCCGCCGCCCAGCGCCACGATGCCGTCGCAGCCCTGGGCTTTGTAGACCTTGGCTGCGGCACGCACGGCGGCTTCAGTGGGGTTGCTGGGGGTTTGGTCAAACACGGCGTTGGGTTGGGAGCCCAGCACGTCCAGCGCACGCTGCAGCAGTCCGGCGGCTTTCACTCCCGCGTCGGTCACGATGAGGGGCTTGGTCATGCCCACCCGCTGGCACTCGGCCTTGAGGGTTTGCAGTGCGCCGAAGTCGAAATTGATTTGGGTGATGTAGAAAATTTGGGCCATTCGCCACTCTATACACTGCCCCCCACGCTGACCATGGGTGTCTGCCCCTGAAACGGCCTATGGCCGTCACCTGCGTGTCAACACCCGGCACGCCCGCCGCCAACAATGCCCTATCGATGAGCCACCACCCCAACCCCAAAGCGTTGCTGACCCCCACCATGCGGGGCGTGATGGACCGCATGGCGCGCGCCGCCCGCACGCCCATGCACGCCATGACAGCGCAGCAGGCGAGGGCGTTTTACGAAGAGGGCTCGGGCGTGCTGGACCTGCCCGCCCACAAAATGGCCCACACCCAGGCGCTTTGCCTGCCCACCCGCGACGGTGCCAACTTGCACGCCCAACTGTGGGTGCCACACAGCGCAGGGAAGGGGCCCTGGCCGGTGTTGCTGTACTTCCATGGAGGCGGCTTCACCATTGGAAGCGTGGCCACGCACACGAGCCTGTGTTGCCACCTGGCTCACCTGGGCCATTGCGCCGTGGTGTCAGTGGACTACCGCCTGGCCCCCGAACACCCTTACCCCACGGCCGTGCACGATGCCTGGGACAGCCTGCAAGCCCTGCGCGCCCAGGCCCCTGCGCTGAACCTGGACGCAACCCGCCTCGCAGTGGGGGGCGACAGCGCGGGTGGCACCTTGGCGGCGGTGGTGGCCTTGATGGCGCGCGATGCAGGCCTGCCTCTGGCGTTGCAACTGTTGTTTTACCCTGGCACCACCGCCCACCAGGACACCCCGTCGCACACCAAGTTTGCCCATGGGTTTGTGCTGGAAAGTGCGTCTATTGACTATTTCTTTGACCACTACATCCCTCACAAGGCCGACCGCGAACACTGGTGGTTTGCCCCGCTGCAGGCCCCTGATGTGGACGCCGTGGCCCCGTGCTGGATGGGTCTGGCCGAATGCGACCCCTTGGTGGACGAGGGCGTGGCCTACGCCGACCGCCTGCGCATGGCCGGTGTGCCCGTCGACCTGGAGATGTACCGGGGCGTGGTGCACGAGTTCATCAAAATGGGCCGCGTGTTGCCCGAGGCCCTGCAAGCCCATCAGGACGCTGGTCGGGCGTTGCGTCAAGCCATGGAACCGTGACCGTTCGTCTGACAGTCGGCAAACATTGCGCCAGCGCAAGCGCTTCGCACCTGCCCGTGCGTAAGATCGATCGCAAGTTTTCTTTCGATCACAACAATGCAACAGGTGAGGACAGGTCTGGCGGCGTGGCTGCTGTGCCTTGTGTGGGCATGCCAGCTCTGGTGGGCGGGTTCGGCCCATGGGCAAACACCGCCAGTGGTGGACATTCATGCCCAGGCCGAAAGCCACACCCTGTCACACGCAGCGTGGCTGCTCAAAGACCCCAGCCGACAGCTTGCCTTTGACGACGTGTTGCGGCCTGCTCACCAGGCCAGGTTTGTGCCTGCGGCGGCCGATTCGTCCACCCCAACCCACTTTGGCCTGACCCGTGATGCGGTCTGGCTGAGGCTGGACCTCCGGGCCGCACCCGGAACCCCACCGGATGCATCCACTCGCTGGCTGCTGGAGGTGGGCTTTCCCCTGCTGGACGACGTGACACTGTACGAAACGCTGCCCACCGGTGCCATACAAACCACGGCCACCGGGCGCATGCAACCCTTCGCCGCCCGCCCCGTGGCGCACAGGCACTTTGTGTTCCCGCTCGAGCTGAAGCCCGGTGAAGTGCGCACGCTGTACCTGCGCGTCACGTCTGACGGAACGCTGTCTGTTCCGCTGGCCTTGCATCGCCCATCTGCCCTGTGGAGCAGTGACCAACTCAGCTACGGGCTGCTTGCCCTGTACTTCGGGCTGCTGCTGGGCATGTTGTTTTACAACCTGCTGCTGTATGTGTCTCTGCGCGAAAAGCAGTTTCTGAGCTATGTGCTGTTCACTGGCTGCATGGCAGTGGGTCAATTGGGCCTGACCGGGCTGGGCGCACAGTACCTGTGGGCCGACAACGTGAGCTGGTCAACCTGGCTGCCGCGAACGTCGCTGGCTTTGGCGGCGCTGTTTGCCACGCGATTTGTGCGCCAATTTCTTGACACACCTGCCCACTTTCCGCGTTTCGACCACCTGCTGAATGCACTGGCTGCAGGTGCCTTGCTGGTCATCGCAGCGGTGTTTCTTGCGCCATCGCACTGGTCGGCCTGGATGATCAATGCCTTGTCATCCACCTTGGGCGTGACCATGGTGTTCATCGGGGCGGTGGCATGGCCCAAGGGGCACCCAGGCGCGCGCTTCTTTTTGTTGGCCTGGTCCATGTTGCTGCTTGGCGCGGTGGCGCTGCCTCTGCACAACCTTGGGCTGCTGCCCATCAACCCCCTGACCCGCAACGCCCTGATGCTGGGCTCGGCCATGGAAATGCTGCTGTTGTCGTTCGCACTGGCTGACCGCTTCAACACGACCCGTCGCGAAAAGGAATTGGCCCAGGCCCGTGCCATTGACAGCGAGAAGCAACACGTCGAAGCCTTAAAGGACAAGGAGCGGGAACTGGAAAAGCGGGTGATCGAACGCACCCGCGCCCTGGAAATGGCCAACCAGCAGCTGATGGACAACGAGCGCCTGCTCACGGAACAGGCGTTCCACGACCCTTTGACAGCTCTGGGCAACCGTGCCTTGTTGCGCAATCGCATGGACCAAGCCATTGCGCGCTCGCGTCGACACGGGCCCGGTTTCGCTGTGCTGCTGATCGATCTGGACGGCTTCAAGGCCGTGAACGACCGGCACGGCCACGCAGCCGGGGACGCATTGCTGGTTGAAACCGCCCAACGCCTGACAGCCCTGGTACGTGGCGTGGACACCGTGGCCCGGGTGGGGGGTGATGAGTTCGTGCTGATCCTGGACCATCTGACCAGCCGCAGCGACCTCGACGCATTCAAAGCCAAGCTGGCGTTGGCCGTGTCACAGCCGGTTGTGTTGGATGGCGATGTGTCGGTGTGCGTTGCCGCCAGCATTGGCATCGCCATGTTCCCCGATGATGCGCAGGATGCTGAGGCCTTGTTGCAAGTGGCTGACCGAGGCATGTATCATGAGAAAAATGCCACGTACCGCAATATAGACATAGCATCAGTGCTCATATAAAAATGAGCATCAACGCATTGCCCCAACGCACAGACTTTCGCCTGCTGCACCGCCTGCGCGTGCGCTGGGCCGAGGTGGACATGCAAGCCATTGTGTTCAACGCGCACTATCTGATGTACCTGGACACCGCCATCACCGAGTACTGGCGCGACTCTGCCTTGCCATACCACGAGAGCTTTCTGGCCCTGGGCGGCGACATCGTGGTGCGCAAGGCCACGGTGGAGTTCATCAGCAGCGCCCGCATGGACGACGTGCTGGACATCGGCATGCGGTTTGTGGAGGCCGGGCGCAGCTCCATGCGGTTTCAGGGCGGCATTTTTCGGGGCGATGAACTGCTGGCCACTGGCGAGCTGGCCTATGTCTACATCGACCCCCATGCACCCAAGGGCAGCAAGCCGTCGCGAGAGGTGCCGCAGGCGCTGCGTGACGCACTGGCCGCTTTCGAGCAGGGCGAAGACATGATGCACACCCACCTGGGTGACTGGGCCAGCGTGCGCGAGCGCGCCATGCCCCTGCGCCACACCGTGTTTGCCGAGGAACAAGGCATACCGCCCGATCTGATGTCTGACGCGGCCGATGCCACCGCCCATCATGTGCTGCTGACCAACCGCCTGGGCGTGGCCTTGGCCACCGGGCGCCTGGTGCCGCTGGACGGCGGCAACAAAGGCCAAATCGGCCGGATGGCCGTGCTGGCGTCGCAGCGCAGCCAACGATTGGGCGGGCAGATGTTGCAAGCCCTGTTGGCACACGCCCGACAGGTGGGCATGGCCGAGGTGTTGCTGCATGCCCAGGCCGGTGCAGTGCGCTTCTATGGCCGCCACGGCTTCCAGGCTCACGGCGAGCCGTTTGCGGAAGCTGGCCTGGCGCACCAGACCATGGTGCTGGCACTTTGACCCAGCGGCCGCCAGGGAACCTTTTTCTGGCTGCCGCCTCACACGCCCCGGCTGGCTGTCAGCCGCAACGCACCTCGAAAGGCTCTCATGCGCCGCTGGTTCAAACACAATCGCAACTTCGTGCTGCTGCTGATGGGCTTTGGCCTGTTCCGCACCGCGATTGCCGATTGGAATCCCATTCCCTCGGGCTCCATGCGCCCCACCGTGCTGGAGGGCGATGTGGTGCTGGTCAACCGTCTGGCCTACAACGTCAAGCTGCCGCTCACCGATGTGGTGCTGGCCCGCACGGGCGAGCCACAACGGGGCGATGTGGTCACCTTCAGTTCACCACTTGATGGCACCCGTCTCATCAAACGTGTGGTGGCCCTGCCCGGTGATGTGGTTGAGATGAAGAACGAGCACCTCATCCTGAACGGCGAGCCCGCCCGTTACACCGGCCTGCAAACTGTGCTGGAACCACTGGACGGCGGTGGCCAGACTGAAGCCCTGCGCCTGTCCGAACACATCGGCCCTGAGGGTGCAAACGCCGATGGCCATCGGGTGCAATGGCTGCCCGGCGTCAACGCCCGCAGCAGCTTTGGCCCTCTGATGGTGCCCGCCGACAGCGACCTGGTGCTGGGCGACAACCGGGACAACAGCGCCGATTCACGCTACATCGGGTTCGTGCCACGGCCTCTGCTGATTGGTCAGGCGCACCGCGTGTTGGTGTCGGCTGACATCAAAGGCCATTGGTTGCCCCGATGGGCCCGGTTTGGCCAAACGCTTTGACCCATGGCCGTTGAAATTGAACGCAAATTTCGGGTGTTGAACGACACTTGGCGCACCCACCCCTCATCGGATGGCGGCGTGCGCTACACCCAGGGTTACCTGAACCGCGACAAAACCCGTACCGTGCGTGTGCGGGTGGCGGGCGAGCACGGCTGGCTCACCATCAAAGGCATCAGTTCCGGGGCCAGCCGGGCGGAGTTTGAATACCCCATTCCCCTGGCTGACGCCCAAGCCCTGCTGGCCCTGTGCGACGCGCCGCTGATCGACAAAACCCGCCACACGCTCACCCAAGCCGACACGGTGTGGGAGGTGGACGAGTTCCATGGCGACAACGCCGGGTTGGTGGTGGCCGAGGTGGAACTGGCCTCTGAAGACCAAGCCTTCGCGTGGCCCGACTGGTTAGGCGACGAGGTGACGCACGACGCGCGTTACTTCAACTCGGCTCTGATTGCGCACCCTTTTGCGCGGTGGTGAGGGGTGCCCAGGGCCGTCACGCTTGGGCTTGGCTCAAAGCGGCCGAAATGTCGTTGGCTCGTCTGGGGCGCACCAGGCGCGCGACCTCTTGCCCGTCGCGCAGCAGCACCAGTGTGGGCCAAAGCTTGACGCGAAAACTGCGCCCCAGCGCATGACCCTGACCATCTTCCACCTTGATGTGACGCCATTGCCCGTGTTGTGAAAGAGCTTGGGCCAGCGCGGGCTGGGCGGCACGGCAATGGCCGCACCAGTCGGTGCCGAATTCGAGCAGGGTCAAGCCCGGCAGGGCATCGATTTCTGCACGCGTGGGGGCTTCCACATTGCTGAGATAGGGTTTGGTGGACATGGGTGTTCACTTGTGTGTGGGGCAAGACCATTCCAACACCCGTCGCTCCGACTGCGCTGCGGTCCGCCAGGTGTGTTCTTGAAAACGCCATTGCCAGGCAGTGGTGTCGCCCGCCGCCTGCGTGACCGATACCAGCGCACTGGTGCGGGTGCCGTAACCTGACGCGGCGGGCTCGCCGGGTGGTGCGGGGTGGTCCACCCAAATGGCCGACAGGGCGCGTTCCCAGTCCAGCGGCACGCCCGTTTGCGGCAACGCATCGTCAGGCCAGGTGTGGCGGTTGGCCAGGGTGGCCCACAGGGTGTCTTGGGTGCCAAGGTCGTTTGGGCCGTTTGCAAGTGCACCTTGCAGGGCATTGCGCAAGGCCACGGTTTTGGGCCAGGGGGTGTTCAGGCCCGCGTTGGACAGGCCGTACACGCCAGGTGTCAGGGCCTGGCACTGCAGTTTGGTGTCGTGTGTGCCCGTGCGGTTGGTCAACCAGTGCCACTGGCCTGTGCCGAGGTCACCCACCACCAGGTTGAACGCGCCGTAAGCAGCGGGGTCGAGCGTTTCAACAAGAGTATGGAGCGGTGAGCCGTCCAGCCACCGCAGGGGCAATTCGCCCCGGCTTTGGGGCCAGGGGGAGGTGTCGCGCCCTTGCCGCACGTTGGTCAGAAAGGCGACGCGGGCATGGCGCGCACCTGGCCCGGTGGCTGCCAACCATGTGCCTCCGTCGCGCTCATCGCGCCCACCCACCACGGGTGTGCCATGCGGCGTGGACCAGTGGTGCAGGGGCAGTGTGGGGCGGGCCAGTGCCTCGTCGCGGTTGCCTGCCAGCAGCAGGGGCACACCTGGCACGGCTTCGATGGCAAAGGCAATCAGGCACATTCCGATCGCCTTTTTGGCCTCTGCCGCTTGTCTGTATTGGACTTCAAGCTGCGATTTTAAATGTCTTGCAGCAGCGCGTAGGGCAGAGTCAGCAGGTGCAGGGTGGGGCCATCGGCCGTGCCCAGGTGCAGGCTGCCGCCTTGGGTGGCCTGCACTTGCAGAGACGCCAGGGCTTGCCAGCGGCCGTCGGGCCCCGGGGCGGCGGCCACCACGGTGCCGCAGTCCTGTTCGGCGTCACCGCTGTGGAACACGGGCTGGCCCACGCTGCAGGTGGCGTCTGCAGCCAGGCGGTAAGTGCGGCGTTTCAAAATGCCCCTGAATTGGCTGCGAGCCACCACTTCTTGGCCGGGATAGCAGCCTTTTTTGAAGTTCACGCCACCCACGCTTTCGTGGTTCAGCATCTGCGGCACCAACAGGCCGGTGGTGGCCAGGCCCACCAGGGCCACGCCACTTTGCACCTCGGCCCAGTTCCAGGTGGCGGTGTCGGTTTGGGGTACGGGCAACCCGGCGGGCAACGCGGTACCGGCTGGGGCGCACCACAGCACGCGGGGCACGGTGTCGGCGGGTAGGCGCACGGCGTGGGCCGCTTGGTCGTTGGAAAGCGGTGCGTCCACTTTCGCCCAGGTGGCGGCGGGCAGCCGCAGAACGGCAGCGACGGCGGTGGCAGCTTCGCCCGTCAGGCCGATCAGGTCGAAGGCCTCAGACGCATCGCTCAACTTGCATTGGGCACGCATCACAAACATCTGCAGGCGCTTGAGCACGGTGGGCAACACGTCGCGGGGGCAAGCCAGCAGCATGTCGGTGCCGCTGCGTTTGAACAGCACGAAGCTGGCCAGCACGCGGCCCTGGGGGCTGCAAAACGACGCCAGGCGGGCTTCGCTCTGGCCCAGCAGCACCACGTCGTTGGTGAGCTGGCCGTGCAGGAATTTGGCGGCATCGGCGCCCTCGGCGCGGATCAGGCCCCATTGGGGCAGAAAGGTGGTATCGGACATGGCGCGAATTATCATCGCCGCCTTCTTTGTCATGTGAGCACTGGGGTTGTCGTGCGTTTGTTACTCCGATTGATCGCGGCTCTGCTGGCACTGGCCTTGGCCGGTGTGGCTGCTGGTGTGTGGTGGCACAGCCAGCCGCTGTCTCTGCGGCTGGCAGCAGGCAACCCCGTGGTCGATTTGCAGGTGCCGCCGGGTGCCGCCGCCCAACGCGTGGCACGCGATGCGGTGGCCGCCGGTGTGGACACCTCTGCCTGGATGCTGGAGGCCCTGTTTCGTGCTTCTGGCCAGGCGCACCTCATCAAGGCAGGCAGCTACGAAGTTGCGCCCGGCACCACACCCCAGCAGTTGCTGGCCAAACTAGTTAACGGCGATCAGGCGGTGCGCAGCGTGGCGCTCATCGAGGGCTGGACGTTTGCTCAGGTGCGCCAAGCATTGTCAAAAGCAGAGCATCTGAAGCAAGACAGTCAAGCGCTGGATGCCAAAACCATCATGAAAACCTTGGGCAAGCCCGGTGTGCACCCTGAAGGCAGGTTTTTCCCCGACACCTACGTGTACGCCAAGAACAGCAGCGACCTCGACGTGTTGCGCCAAGCCGCCACGGCCATGGACACAAGGCTGGCCGAGGTGTGGGCCCAGCGCCAGCCCGGCGTTCCGCTGAAGTCACCCGACGAGGCGCTGGTGCTGGCCAGCATCGTTGAAAAAGAAACCGGCCGTGAGGCCGATAGGGGCCAGGTGGCCGGTGTGTTTGCCAACCGCCTGAGAATTGGCATGCGCCTGCAAACCGACCCCACGGTGAGTTACGGTGTGGTGGACGCGGGCCAGCCGTTCGACGGCCGCTTGCGCCGCGTGCACTTGGACACCGATACCCCCTACAACACCTACACCCGCGCCGGGCTGCCCCCAACCCCCATTGCCATGCCGGGCCTGGCCTCGCTGCGTGCGGCGGTGCGACCGGCAGCGACCCAGGCCATGTATTTCGTGGCCCGGGGTGATGGCAGCAGCCAGTTCAGCGCCACACTCGACGCCCACAATCAGGCCGTTCGCCGTTACATCCTCAAACAACCATGACGTCTTCTGCTGCAGCCTCTGACACGCGTCTGTTCATCACTTTCGAAGGCATCGACGGGGCGGGCAAGTCGTCGCACATCGGCGCGCTGGCCGACGCGTTTCGGGCGCAGGGCAGGGCGGTCACCCTCACCCGCGAGCCAGGTGGCACCCCGCTGGCCGAAAAACTGCGGGGCCTGCTGCTGGCCGATGCCATGGACCCGCTGTGCGAAGCACTGCTGATGTTTGCCGCCCGTCGCGACCACCTGCAGCAGGTGATCGAGCCCGCGCTTGCGCGGGGAGACGTGGTCATTTCCGACCGGTTCACGGACGCCACCTTTGCTTACCAGGGCGGGGGGCGGGGCTTCAACCTAGACGTTTTGAACACGCTGGAAGCCTGGGTGCAAGCACTGCCCGACGGCACCGTGCGCCAACCCGACCTCACCCTGTGGTTCGATCTGGACCCGGCAGTGGCTGCGGCCCGGCTCGCTGGGGCACGAGAGCCCGACAAGTTCGAAAGCGAGTCGGCCGCGTTTTTCGCCCGCGTGGCCCAGGGCTACGCAGCGCGCGCACAAGCCCAGCCCAAGCGCTTTGCCCGCATACCTGCCGACCAGCCCCGCGAAGCGGTGTGGGGCAACGTGGCCCAAGCCGTGGCCCTGTACCTGAAAGCCCCGGCATGACGGCCCCGTGGATCACCCGCCAGCTGAAAGGCTTGCTGGACCAGCGGGGGCACGCGTTGTTGCTGGCAGGGCCATCGGGCCTGGGCCAATACGAACTGGCTTTGGCCCTGGCCCGTGCCTGGTTGTGCGAAAGGCCCACGTCTGAAGGTGCCTGCGACCAGTGCGGCAGTTGCCACGCCATCGACGTGCGCACTCATGCCGACCTGATGGTGCTGCTGCCCGAAACCCTGGCCCTGGAGTTGGATTGGCCATTGGACGAGAAAACCCGCGACAAGATCGAGAAGAAAGAACTCAAACCCAGCAAATGGATACGTGTGGACGCCGCCCGCGAGGTGGTGGGCTTTGCCCAGACCACCCGCGCCCGTGGCAACACCAAGGTGGTGTTGGTGTACCCGGCTGACCGGCTGAACGTGGAGTCGGCCAACACGCTGCTGAAAACGCTGGAAGAACCCGCCGGTGAGCTGCGCTTTGTGCTGGCCACAGAAGCCGCGCACCAGCTGCCTGCCACCATCCGCAGCCGCTGCCAGGCCCACGCGCTGGCCTGGCCCGAACCCGAAGAGGCGCTGGCCTGGTTGCAAACCCACACCAATGTGCCTGCCACCCCAGCCAACGTTGCCACCTGGTTGAAAGCCGCCGGGGGCCGCCCCGACGATGCACTGGCTTGGGGCCGCATGGGGCTGACGCCCGCCATGTGGTCGGCGCTGCCGCAGCAGGTGGCGGCTGGTGATGGCCGCACCTTGGCGGGTTGGGCACCGGCCCAGCAACTGGAGGTGTTGCAAAAAGTGGCACACGACCTGCTGGCCACCCAAAGCGGCGGTGCACCGCGCTACTTCCAGCCCGCCGATTTACCCAAGCCCGCCCAGCACATGGCCTTGCAAGCCTGGACAGACGACCTGCTTCAAGCCGCCCGCACGGTGGAACACCCTGTGGGCGCGGGGCTGATGCTGGAGGCGTGGCTGGCCCGCGCACAACAGGTGCTCAGGCCTGCGGGCGAGCACAGAGGCTTTCACGGTAATACACTCCGCGCATGAGCACTGCGCCACTTACAGCCGCCAGCACACCCGCGCCCTTGTCGGGCGGGGCCATGCCCGCGCGACCCAGCGTGATCCAGCTGTCCATCAAGGAAAAAGCTGCGCTCTACGCGGCCTACATTCCATTGTTTGCAGAAGGCGGCATTTTTGTTCCCTCGACACGGGAGCATCGCCTGGGCGACGATCTCTATGTGCTGATTTCATTGCCCGACGACCCCCAGCGTTACCCCGTGGCTGGCAAGGTGGCCTGGATCACCCCAGCGCGTGCCACAGGCAACCGCACACATGGTGTGGGGGTGCGGTTCCCGTCGGATGACAAGACTCAGCAGCTCAAGATGCGCATCGAACAGATTCTGGGTGCTCACCTGGCATCTGACCGCCCCACACAAACCCTCTGATGTTCACTGACTCACACTGCCACCTCAATTTCCCCGAGCTGAGCAGCCGACTGACTGACATCCTGGCCGACATGGCCAAGGCCAACGTGACGCGGGCCATTTGCATCAGCACCACGCTGGAAGAGTTTCCTGCGGTGCACGCATTGGCGACCGAACATGGCGAGCTGTGGGCCACGGTCGGCGTCCACCCTGATAACGAAGGCGTGCAAGAACCCACCCTCGATGACCTGCTCACACGGTCAGCTCTCCAGCGGGTGGTGGGCATCGGCGAAACCGGGCTCGACTATTACCGCCTGGGTGATCGTTCTGTGGCCGACATGGGCTGGCAGCGTGACCGCTACCGTGTGCACATCGATGCAGCCCGGCAAACCGATCTGCCTTTGGTCATCCACACGCGCAGCGCGTCGGACGACACGCTGGCCATCCTGCAAGAGTCGGGTGGTTTTGAATCGACTGCGGGGCAGGCGCTGCCGGTGGCGCGCGGAGTGTTCCATTGCTTCACAGAAACGCTGGCGGTGGCCCGTGCGGCGCTCGACATGGGCTTTTACATCTCGCTCTCGGGCATTCTCACCTTCAAAAGTGCAACAGAGCTGCGTGAAGTGGCGGCTTACGTGCCACTGGACCGCTTGCTGATAGAGACCGACAGCCCTTACCTCGCACCCGTGCCGCACCGTGGCAAAACCAACACACCGGCCCTCGTGCCCTTTGTGGCGGCACAGATCGCTGCCACCAAAGGTGTGCCGTTGGATCAGGTGGCCCACGTGACCGCAGCCAATGTGGATGCCTTGTTCACCCGCATCGCTGGGGCTCAAGGGGCCATTGCCCCGGTGTGTGCGACATGCCCCGCGTGAAGCCACTGCTGCGTGGGCTGGCACGGCGACAGCTGTTGGTCGGGGGCGGTCTGGTGTGCTGGTGCTTGGGTATGCGTCCCAGCCACGCTGGCTCGTTCGACGACTACTTCGCAGCCGTCAAGCGCGACAACATGTCGGCATTGCTGGCACTGCTGCTGCGTGGTTTCGATGTCAACACGGTGGATGAAAAAGGCCAGCACGGGCTGCACGTCGCACTGCGTTCCGACTCGCTGGAGGTGGCGCTGTTTCTAGCCAAACTCACCGGTGTTCAGGTGAATGCCGCCACGCCGCAGGGTGAAACACCGCTGATGATTGCTGCCCTGCGCGGGCACACCGAAGTTGCCCGAGCGCTCATTGCGCAAGGGGCCGATGTCAACAAACCTGGATGGACACCGTTGCACTACGCCGCCACCCACGCCGGACCTGCGGCCAAGGAACTAGTGGCCCTGCTCCTGGAGCAGCATGCCTACATTGATGCGGAGTCGCCCAACGGCACCACACCGTTGATGATGGCGGCGCAGTACGGCGAGCCGGATGTGCTGCGCCTCTTGCTTGAGGAGGGCGCCGACCCAATGCTGCGCAACCAGCAAAAGCTCAGTGCGCTGGACTTTGCCGTCCTCGGATCCAGGCCGACCTCTGCCGAAATCATCCAAGCACATGTCAAAAAGGCCCAGCCCAAGGGCAAGTGGTGAGCGGCGCCGGGGCACCTGCAGCTCAAGCGCCTTCGAGCGGGCTATAATCGCGGGCTTCGCCTTGCTGCACCCCATCCGACGCTGGGGGTAGCTACCTGCCTAGGGTTTTAGGAAATCACAAGGAGTGTGTATGCGTCATTATGAAATCGTCTTGCTGATCCACCCGGATCAAAGCGAGCAGGTTCCAGCCATGCTGGAGCGTTACAAGGGCATGATCACCACCGGCGGCGGCAAAGTCCACCGCGTGGAAGATTGGGGTCGCCGCCAGTTGGTCTATCAGATCAACAAGTTGAGCAAAGCCCATTACCTGTGCGTGAACATCGAAGCCGACCAGGCTGTGATGGCCGAACTGGAACACGCGTTCAAGTTCAACGACGCCGTGTTGCGCCACCTGACCGTGTCGAAGAAAAAAGCTGAAACCGGCCCTTCTTCCATGATGAAGTCAGTAGAACGCGAAGAAGCACGCAAGTCTTCCCAGCAGGAGACCGCCGCCTGATACCGGTTGGCGTGACGCCACCCAACAGACCCAGCCCATCGGCACCGGTTTGAACCAACTGCAGCTCACCGCCCAGATATCTCAGGTTTACCCATTGCGGTACACCCCCGCCGGTTTACCGGCCATGGATGTCGTGCTGGCGCACAGCTCACAGGTCACCGATGCGGGCACTCCCCGCCAAATCAGCTTGAGCCTCAGAGCCGTTGCATTTGGCGCCAACGCGGAAGCACTGGCCAAGGCCAGTTTGGACGCGGAGTGGGGGTTCACAGGTTTTCTGGGCATGTCACGCAACGGCAAAGGCGTGGTTTTTCACATTCAGGACATTCACCGAACTTGAAGGAGCCCATCATGGCTGCACCCAAACGTTTCAACAAAGACAAGCGCCCCAAGCGCAACACCCAATCGCTGCTGTTCAAGCGCAAGCGCTACTGCCGCTTCACCGTGGCCAATGTCGAAGAAGTTGACTACAAAGACATCGACACGCTGCGTGACTTCATCGCCGAAAACGGCAAGATCATTCCCGCACGCCTGACCGGCACCCGTGCCATTTACCAGCGTCAAGTCAACACCGCCATCAAGCGCGCCCGCTTCTTGGCCATGCTGCCTTACTCTGACCAGCACCGCGCCTGAGGAGACACACCATGCAAATCATTCTTCTTGAAAAAGTGGTCAACCTGGGCTCCCTGGGTGACGTGGTCAAGGTCAAAGACGGCTATGCCCGCAACTTCCTGATCCCTTCAGGTCAGGCACGCCGCGCAACCGCTTCCGCCATTGCTGAGTTCGAAGCACGCCGTGCGGAGCTGGAAAAAGCAGCTGCTGCCAAGCATGCAGAAGCCGCTGCCCTGGGTGAAAAGCTGTCTGGCATCACGGTCAAAGTCAGCCAGAAAGCTGGCGTTGATGGCCGCCTGTTTGGCTCCGTCACCAACCACGACATCGCCGACGAACTGGTCAAAATGGGCCACGCTGTGGTCAAGTCGCAAGTGCGCATGCCCAATGGCCCCCTGAAGGCCGTGGGTGACTACACCGTCGTGCTGTCGCTTCACACCGACGTGCATGTGGATGTGAACGTCTCCGTGCTGGGCGAGTCCGCCTGATCGGTTGACTGGATCTCTCGCACAAAAGCCGCCTCTGGGCGGCTTTTTTCTTTTGCACTGCCTTTGCACGACTTGCCCACCTGATTTCCCGGACTTGTCCACAGGGTTGTGCAATGACGGACGCCCCCTGAGTCCGTAACATGGGATTCCCTTGGAAAGCCCCCGATGACCTCTGTCGTTTCGCGTACGTTTGACCCCCTCGATCCCGACGACCTGCCCGTTGACCGCCAGGTGGCGCAGCTGCGCATCCCACCTCATTCACTGGAAGCCGAGTCGAGCGTGCTGGGCGGCCTGTTGCTGGACAACAGCGCCTGGGACCGCGTGTCCGACCTGGTGAAAGACAACGACTTCTACCGCCACGAACACAAGCTGGTGTACGCCGCAGTGGCAACTCTGGTGAATGCGTCCAAGCCTGCTGACGTGATCACCGTGTTCGAGCAACTGCAAAGCCTGGGCAAGGCCGACGAGGTGGGTGGCTTGGCTTACCTGAACTCGTTGGCGCAGTACGTGCCCAGTGCGGCCAACATCCGCCGCTACGCGGAAATCGTGCGCGAGCGGGCCATACTGCGCAAACTGCTGACCGCCAGCGACGAAATTGCCACCAACGCCTTCAACCCGCAAGGCAAGTCGGTGGCCAAAATTCTGGACGAGGCCGAGCAGAAAATCTTCAACATCGGTGAAGAAGGCTCGCGCATGAAGCAGGGCTTTCAAGGCATGGACACCTTGGTCGTGGACCTGATGGACCGCGTGCAGGAGATGGCCGACAACCCCAACGACATCACGGGTGTGCCGACAGGCTTCTATGACCTAGACCGCATGACGGCCGGTTTCCAAGCGGGCGACATGATCGTGTTGGCCGCTCGCCCCTCCATGGGCAAAACAGCGCTGGCCATCAACATTGCCGAGCATGTGGCGCTGAACGAAGGCCTGCCTGTGGCGGTGTTTTCCATGGAAATGGGAGCCTCGCAGCTGGCCGTGCGTATCGTCGGCTCCATTGGCCGCATCAACCAGGGCCACTTGCGCACTGGCAAACTGACCGACGATGAGTGGCCCCGCCTGACCGAAGCCATTGAGAAGCTGCGCAACATCTCGCTGCACATCGACGAAACCCCGGGCCTGACCCCCAGCGAGTTGCGCGCCAATGCCCGCCGCCTGGCGCGCCAGTGCGGCAAGTTGGGCCTGATTGTGGTGGACTACCTGCAGCTGATGAGCGGCAGTGGCAACTCCAACGGCGAGAACCGCGCCACCGAGCTGGGCGAAATTTCACGCGGCCTGAAGATGCTGGCCAAAGAGCTGCAGTGCCCGGTGATTGCGTTGTCGCAGTTGAACCGAAGCGTCGAGCAGCGCACCGACAAGCGCCCCATGATGAGCGACCTGCGCGAATCGGGCGCCATCGAGCAGGACGCTGACATCATCATGTTCATCTACCGCGATGAGTACTACAACAAGGACAGCAAAGAACCGGGGGTGGCCGAGGTCATCATCGGCAAGCAGCGCAATGGCCCCACCGGCACGGTGAAGCTGGCTTTCCTGAACCAGCTCACCCGGTTTGAAAGCCTTGCCTCAGGCGGCAGTGGCGATTTCTGAGGCTTCAACCCATGCCCAATGACAACCCGCTGGCTCCCGGTGAGCTTATGCATACCCCCAGGCTGTGGCAGGGGGATGGCTGGACGGCAAAGGTTATCAAGAACGAAGAGGACGACGGCTGGGCTGTGGAAATGATGCGCGACGGCGAGCGCGAACCCGCATTGGTGGCCCCTTGGACCATGGGCCGCGACAAGAAGAACCCAAAGCCGTTGGACTCTGCCGCGTTTTACACCTGGGTCAAAACCGCCAACGAGGTGGTGCGCCGCCACGAGCAACAGCTGCACGCGCAGCTGCACAAAAGCGTGAAACTCACGGTCGATGGCGACAGCCTGGAGGTCACGCTGGTCATCACTCCCGACGACGATGCGCCTTATGCCGTGCTGTCAGCCCACGACCGCTTTGGGGAGTGCTTGGCACGCGTAACGGTGGATGCCGGCTTCAAGCTGAATGAACGTTCGGCCGAGGCCTGGGTGCGCCAAGCGTACAAGGCGCCCGCACGGTCTCACGCAGACTGAAAATTTGTAATGAAATTGGCACGTGTCGCTTGCTGTGATTCAAGAGTTTGCTCTTCAATCAGGACTTTTCAACAGAAGCAAAGAATCAATTTAATAGCAAACTGTTGTTATTGATATCGCGACAGGGGCACAAAATTCACAATTTTTTGGCACTGAAGGTATCGCATGCTTTCAAGCTGCCGGTCTCCAACCCGACGTTGAACCAGCGCACTCGCTGAGCGCTGGTCCCATGGGTGAAGCTGTCGGGCACCACCCGGCCTTGCGCCTTTTGTTGCAGAGCATCGTCCCCGATTTTGGCCGCAGCGTTCATGGCTGCTTCGATGTCGCCACCTTCCAAAGTCTGGCGTGATTCATGCGACTTTTTTGCCCACAGGCCTGCAAAACAATCGGCCTGCAACTCCAGTCGCACGCTCAGCACGTTGTAGTCTTTCTCGCTGATGCGCCCGCGCATGTTGTCCATTTTTTCCGAAATGCCCAGCAGGTTCTGCACGTGGTGGCCCACTTCGTGCGCAACCACATAGGCTTGGGCAAACTCGCCAGGGGCACCCAGTTCATCCCGCAGGGTCTGGTAAAAACTCAGGTCGATGTAGACCTTCTGGTCGCCGGGGCAATAAAACGGACCCATGGCCGATTGCCCGGTGCCGCAGGCCGTGGGCGTGGCACCGCGAAACAAAACCAACCTTGGCTCCTGGTACTGCGAGCCTCCTTTTGCAAACACATCTCGCCACACGTCTTCCGTGTCGGCGAGCACCGTGGACACAAACTGGGCCATGCGGTCGTCGGCAGGCGGGCGTTGCGCCGGAGCTTGTTGCACCTGGGGGGCGCTGATGTCGCCTCCACTGATGACTCCCAGGATCGTCATCGGGTTGATGCCCAGCGCCCAGCCGGCCACCAGGGCAATGACGATGCTGCCCAGGCCAATGCCCCGGCCACCGCCACCCACGCGAAAGCCGCCGCCTCTGCCGCCTTCGTCGCGCCGGTCTTCCACGTTGTCAGACTGGCGGTTGCCTTCCCATTTCATGGCTGTTCCCGGTGCTTGGCGTTGGCTCAGAGCACTTCGCTGGCGAAGTCGGCCAGACGCGAACGCTCTCCACGGGCCAGGGTGATGTGCCCGCCGTGTGGCCAGCCCTTGAATCGATCCACTGCGTAGGTCATGCCAGACGAGCCCTCGGTCAGGTAAGGCGTGTCAATCTGAGCCAGGTTGCCCATGCAGATGATTTTGGTGCCTGGACCTGCGCGGGTGATCAGCGTTTTCATCTGCTTGGGTGTCAGGTTTTGCGCCTCGTCGATGATCACGTATTTGTTCAAGAAGGTCCGGCCGCGCATGAAGTTCATGCTCTTGACCTTGATGCGGCTGCGGATCAGTTCATTGGTGGCTGCACGGCCCCACTCGCCCGCGTTGCCGCCATCGCCCTTGGCCAGAAATTCGAGGTTGTCGTCCAAAGCGCCCATCCAGGGGCCCATTTTTTCTTCTTCAGTGCCGGGCAAAAAGCCAATGTCTTCACCCACGCTCACGGTGGCACGGGTCATGATGATTTCCGTGTATCGGCGCTCGTCCAGCACCTGTGTCAGGCCGCTGGCCAGCGCCATCAGTGTTTTACCGGTGCCTGCCGTGCCGGCCAGGGTCACGAAGTCAATCTCAGGGTCCATCAGCAGGTTGAGCGCGAAGTTTTGCTCGCGGTTGCGGCTGGTCACTCCCCACACGGCGTTTTTCAGGTGGGTGAAATCGCGCAACGTCTTCAGCACAGCGGTTTTGTCGCGGATTTCCACCACACGCGCATACAGCGAAGGTTCGCCGGGGGCTTCAAAAAACACAAACTGGTTGATGTGGAACTGCGCAACCATGGGGCCGCCCACGCGGTAAAACGTATGGCTGCCTTGCTGCCAGCTTTCCACCGTTTTGCTCTGACGGGTCCAAAAATCGGTGGGCAGGGCCAGCACACCGGAGTACAGCAGTTCACCGTCGTCCAGCGTTTTGTCGTTTTCGTAATCCTGTGCATCCAAGCCAAGCGCACGGGCCTTGACACGCATGTTGATGTCTTTGGACACCATGGCCACCACGCGCCCTGGGTGGCGCTCGCGCAAGGCCTGCACCACGCCTAGGATCTGGTTGTCCGCTTTGCCTTGAGGCAGGCTGGTGGGCAGGGTGTAGTCCAGCGGCTCCGTCTGGAAGAACAAACGTCCGCGCGCTTCGGTGTGACCTGTGCCCGACAACGGCAGGCCCTGCGACATGTCGTCGCCCATTTGGGCTGCCAGGGCATCAAGTGTGCGACTGGTCTGGCGGCCGTTGCGGGCCACCTCGGTCATGCCTTTTTTATGCCCGTCCAGCTCTTCCAGAACGATCATGGGCAGGTAAACGTCGTTTTCTTCAAAACGGAACAGGCACATGGGGTCGTGCAACAGCACGTTGGTGTCCAGCACAAACAACTTGGGCGGCCCGCTGGGCTTGCGCTGGCGGCCAGCAGATTTGGGTGTCACCGCTGGCCCCGGTGCTTTGGCGGGCTGGGGCGCCGGAGCCGCAGGCACAACCGCCGGGGGAACTTGCGCTGTCATGGCAACGGGAGGAGGCGCAACGCGGTTGACCTCGGTCCGTGCTCGCCCGCGCCCGGAGGCTGCCTTGGCCGGCGTGGTCACAGTGACAGCCGGAGCGGGGGCTGCCGCTTTTGCCGACACATCGGGCGCATCAGCGATGGTTTGAATGGCATGCTGAGCCAGCGCAACGCGACTGGCCTTTTTCGTGGGAGCAGGAGGCAAGGGCATGGTGTGTTCAGGAAAAAGCGGGAGCCAGAAACAAAAAAGCCGTCAGTGCAACCTGACGGCTCTTGGCGACAAAAGAAATGAACAAGCGGCAAACCAAAGGGGCATGAAAACATTATGCCGCAGGGTCTCGGGGCGCCTGGCCCCGTTCGGCATCAGGCCGGTGTGGCAGCGGCTACAGCAGGCGCGGGGCTTGCTGACGGGGCAACCACCACCACGGGCGCGGGCATGCCACCCGACTTCTTCAGGGCTTTGACGGACTTCAACACTTCCTCGACGTGGCCTGGGACCTTGAGGCCGCGCCACTCTTCGCGCAAGACGCCATCTGGCCCGATGAGAAAGGTGCTGCGCTCAATGCCCTTGACCTTCTTGCCGTACATGATTTTGTTTTTGACCACACCAAACATGTGGCACATTTTTTCTTCTGTATCGGCGATCAGCTCGAAAGGCAGTTCAAGTTTGGTCTTGAACTCATCATGAGACTTCATGTTGTCGCGTGAGACGCCAAAGACAGCGGCTCCGGCTTTGGCGAAATCTTTGTATTTGTCGCGAAACTGCATCGCTTCGGTGGTGCAGCCCGGTGTGTTGTCCTTTGGGTAGAAATACAACACCACGGTTTGGCCGAGGTGTGACACATTGCTGACCTTGACTTGACCGGTGGCAAGGGCTTCGAATTCGGGAATTTGTTTGTTGACAACGACTGCCATGCTTGATAAACCCTGACCTAAGTTGGTGTTTTGTTTCGTCGAAACAGGCCCTGTCTGGGCTTTGTCCACGCTGCGGGGGCGCGGGAAAAGCAGCGACAAAGTGCAACCCCGCATTTTACTCCCTGCAGCACCCTCCACCGGCTTTGCAAGGCCAGATCCGCAGCGGGTAAACCCGCACAGCAGCTGTGTCGGTCAGCCTGATTGAGACTCCAGCAGCAAAGCCACCACCACTCGGCGGCCCTCTTGAGCCAATATGTTGAAGGTCCGGCAGGCCGCGAGGGTGTCCATGGTTTCAAAACCGACCCGCTGCGTCATCAGGCTGGCATGCAGCGAGGGGTGAACAAAGCGCAGCTTGGTGCCACTGCCAAAAATGACCACTTCCGGCTGATGAACCAGCAATTGGTCAAAGTGCTCCGGGCGCAAATCCTCGAGGCTGGTGCACGGCCAGGGCTCGCGGGCACCCATGCTGGACAGGACCACGCTGTGGCGAATTTTCTCCCCGTTCACTGAAATCCATCCCTCACCGTACGCCTGAATGGTGTGTGCATCGGCGCGATCTGCGTGGAGTTTCATGGATTCAGGTGGAGAGAAGGGTGTGTTTTGCCCGATTTGGGGCGTGAAATATGGTGAAATTGTAGGCTTCGCCTCAAAGGCTTGCTCCCAACCCATTTCCGCCAGCAATGGCCCGGCCATGACCGTACGCACCATTTCCAAGTCTTCCAAGCTGTCAAACGTCTGCTATGACATCCGCGGCCCCATCATGGACCGCGCGCGCCAGATGGAAGACGAAGGCCAGAAGATCATCAAGCTCAACATCGGCAACCTGGCGGTGTTCGGATTTGACAGCCCTGAAGAAGTGCAACAGGACATGATCCGCAACCTGCCCAACTCGGCGGGTTATTCCGACAGCAAGGGCATTTTTGCGGCGCGCAAGGCCGTCATGCACTACACGCAGCAGCAGGGCATCAAAGGCGTGACGCTGGACGACATTTACCTGGGCAACGGCGCCAGCGAGTTGATCGTCATGGCTACCAACGCCCTGCTGGACACAGGCGACGAAGTGCTGCTGCCGTCGCCTGACTATCCGCTGTGGACTGCTGCGGCCAGCCTGTCGGGCGGTACACCAGTGCATTACCGGTGCGACGAAGACAACGGCTGGATGCCCAATTTGGACGACATCCGCGCCAAGATCACGCCGCGCACCAAGGGCATTGTGGTCATCAACCCCAACAACCCCACAGGCGCGCTGTATTCCGACGAACTGCTGCAGGCCATTGTGAACATTGCCCGCCAGCACGGTCTGGTGATCTTTGCTGACGAGGTGTACGACAAGGTGTTGTACGACGGTGTTGAGCACACCGCCATTGGCAGCTTGAGTGAAGACGTGCTGACGCTGACTTTCAACTCGCTTTCCAAGAGCTACCGCTCGTGTGGCTACCGTGCGGGCTGGATGGTGGTATCGGGCGACAAAAAGCCTGCCAAAGACTACATTGAGGGCTTGAACATGCTCTCCAACATGCGCCTGTGCTCCAACGTGCCAGGCCAGTACGCCATCCAGACGGCGTTGGGTGGCTACCAGAGCATCAACGAGCTGGTGGGCGAGGGCGGTCGTCTGCGCCGCCAGCGCGACTTGGCCTATGAACTCATCACCGCAATCCCTGGCGTGAGTTGTGTGCGCCCGGTGGCGGCGTTGTACATGTTCCCGCGCCTGGACCCTGCGATCTATCCCATTGAAGACGATCAAGCGTTCTTTCTGGAACTGCTGCAGGAAACCCGTGTGATGCTGGTGCAGGGCACGGGCTTCAATTGGCCAGCACCTGATCATTTCCGCATCGTGTTTTTGCCCCACGAAGACGACCTGCGCGAGGCCATTGGCCGCGTGGCACGTTTTCTGGAGCACGCGCGCAAGCGCTTTGGCACAGACAGGCTGGCCCTGTCCTCTGCGGCAGCAGAGCAGACGCAAGCGCCCAAGGTGGCCACGGTCACCAAAATTGGTCGCAAGAAACGTTGATTTTGCATAGCTGAAACCGCCCGGCCATCAAGCGCCAGAGGCATATTTGATAGAGAAAACAGACATGAAACCCATCCAAGTCGGCCTGCTGGGCATCGGTACCGTTGGCAGCGGCACGTTCAGCGTGCTCAAGCGCAACCAGGAAGAAATTCAGCGTCGCGCCGGTCGTGGCATTGAAATCACCATGGTGGCCGATCTCGACGTGGCGCGCGCCAAGGCCGCAGTGGGCGAGGGCGTGACCGTGGTGAGCGATGCCCGCCAGATCATTGCCAACCCAGACATCGACATCGTCATCGAGCTGATTGGCGGCTACGGCATTGCCAAGGCGCTGGTGCTGGAAGCCATTGCGGCGGGCAAACACGTGGTGACAGCCAACAAGGCCTTGCTGGCCGTGCACGGCACCGAAATTTTTGCGGCAGCCAGCGCCAAGGGTGTGATGGTGGCCTTTGAAGCCGCCGTGGCCGGTGGTATTCCCATCATCAAGGCGCTGCGCGAAGGCCTGACGGCCAACCGCATTCAGTGGCTGGCCGGCATCATCAACGGCACCACCAACTTCATCCTGAGCGAGATGCGCGACAAGGGTCTGGACTTTGACGTGGTGCTGAAAGAAGCCCAACGCCTGGGCTACGCCGAGGCCGACCCCACTTTCGACATCGAAGGCGTGGACGCTGCGCACAAGGCCACGCTGATGAGCGCCATTGCGTTTGGCATTCCCGTGCAGTTCGACAAGGCTTACATCGAAGGCATCACCAAACTGGGGGCGGCCGACATCAAATACGCAGAGCAACTGGGCTACCGCATCAAGCTGCTGGGCATTGCCAAGCGGCAGGCCAACGGCATCGAATTGCGCGTGCACCCCAGCCTGGTTCCCGCCAAGCGCCTGATTGCCAATGTGGAAGGCGCCATGAATGCCGTGGTGGTCAACGGTGATGCCGTAGGCAACACGCTTTATTACGGCAAAGGCGCGGGCAGCGAGCCCACCGCCAGCGCCGTGATCGCCGACCTGGTGGACATCACCCGCCTGCACACGGCCGACCCGCAAAACCGCGTGCCCCATCTGGCGTTCCAGCCCGGTGCCATGAGCAACCTGCCCGTGTTGCCCATGAGCGAGGTGGTCACCAGCTACTACCTGCGTTTGCGCGTGGCCGATCAGGCTGGCGTGCTGGCCAAGGTGACTGGGTTGCTGGCCGAAGCAGGCATCAGCATCGACGCAGTGTTGCAGCGCGAGGCCGACGAAGTAGGCGGTGAAGGCAGCACCCAAACCGACGTGATCATCCTCACACACGACACGAAAGAGGGCACCATGAACGAGGCCATTGCCAAAATGCAGGCTCTGCCCACCGTGCTGGCCCCCATCACCCGCATCCGCAAAGAAGAATTGGCCTGACCGGGGCTTGTCACTGACCACTCCGCCAACCCGATGTGCCCACACTCGTTTCGGCGCTGACACTTGTGGCCCTGCTCAAGATGTCACACGTGCACATGCCGCGCTGGCATCTGGCGACTTGGTACGCCGGTGTCATCGCTCTGGTGCTGGCGGGCTCCATGCCTGCCGGTCAGCTTGTGTTGAATGTGGTCGGCAGTTTCCTGGCGGTGTGGTTCTACTTTGTGCTGCTCGAACGCACCGACAATGTGACCGACAGGGCCTTGCACTGGCTCGTTCTGGTGGTCGGCTTTGTCGGGCTGATCGCATCGCGTTTCTATGTTGACATCAAGGTTTACGGCGTCGGCCTGTAGTCAGGCGGCTGAGCCCAACGGACATTCACTATGAAATACCTCAGCACCCGCGGCCATGCAGACCGCCCCCATTTCTGCGACATCCTGCTGGAAGGCCTGGCACCCGATGGCGGCCTGTACCTGCCCGAGCATTACCCACAGGTGAGCGATGCCACGTTGACCGCCTGGCGCAAGGTCTATCACGACCAGGGCTATGCGGCGCTGGCGTTTGAAATTCTGTCGTTGTACATCGACGACATTCCCGCCGCCGACCTGCGTGCGCTGTGCGCCAAGACCTACACCGCCGAGGTGTTTGGCACTGGCGAAATCGTGCCGCTGCGCCATGTGGAAGACGGTCTTTGGCTGGAAGCCCTGTCCAACGGCCCCACGCTGGCCTTCAAAGACATGGCCATGCAGTTGCTGGGCAACTTGTTCGAGTACGAACTGGGCCGCCGTGGTGAAAGCCTGAACATTCTGGGTGCCACCAGTGGTGACACCGGCAGCGCGGCCGAGTACGCCATGCGCGGCAAAAAGGGTGTGCGCGTGTTCATGACGAGCCCGCATGGCCGCATGAGCCCGTTCCAGCAGGCGCAGATGTTCAGCCTGATGGATGACAACATTTTCAACATCGCCATCGAAGGCGTGTTCGACGATTGCCAGGACATCGTCAAGGCCGTGAGCAACGACCTGGCCTTCAAACGCCAATACAAAATTGGCACCGTCAATTCCATCAACTGGGCGCGACTACTTGCCCAGGTGGTGTACTACTTTGCGGGTTACATCCAGGCAACGGAAACCAACGCCCAGAAGGTGTCGTTCACCGTGCCCAGTGGCAACTTCGGCAACGTCTGTGCTGGCCATGTGGCCCGCATGATGGGCCTGCCCATCGCACAACTGGTGGTGGCCACCAACGAGAACGACGTGCTCGACGAATTTTTCCGCACAGGCATTTACCGCGTGCGCGGCAGTGCCGACACGCACGAAACCTCCAGCCCGTCGATGGACATTTCCAAGGCCAGCAACTTCGAGCGTTTTGTGTTCGACCTGCTGGGTCGCGACAGCGCTCGCACTGCAGACCTGTTCGGCCCGCAATTGGCCCAAGCTGGCCGCTTTGACCTGAGCGCTGAACCTCTCTTTGTCCAAGCCGCCAGCCACTATGGCTTTGCCAGCGGCAAGAGCACCCACTCAGACCGTCTGGCCACCATCAAAGACGTGTTCCAGCGCCACGGCATGGTGATCGACACCCACACCGCCGACGGTGTGAAAGTGGCCCGTGAGCACCAACAACCTGGCGTGCCCATGGTGGTACTGGAAACCGCACTGCCCATCAAATTTGCCGAAACCATCGTCGAAGCACTGGGCCAACAGCCCGACCGACCACCGAAGTTCAACGGCATTGAAGACCTGCCCAAGCGCGTGGTGGTGATGCCCGCCGATGCGGCACAGGTCAAAGCCTTCATGGTTGAAAAATGTGATTGAAATATGCCTCTACCGCTTGACTGTGTTGGTTTTGTAGCTATTGATTGTTGAGGTATTCCGTGCGCGTTGTGGTGTTGGCTGGTTATTCTGGTGCGGGCAAAACCACGCTGTTGGCGCAGCTCATCCCGGCGCTCAAAAGCCGGGGGCAACGCGTGTCGGTGGTCAAACACGCGCACCACCGTTTTGAAATGGACCATCCCGGCAAAGACACCTGGCGCCACCGCGAGGCGGGTGCCTTCGAGGTGGTGGCGGCTTCTCCCCAGCGGCTGGTGCTGCAGCGTGAGTTTGAGCAAGACGTGGCGCTTTCCGTCCACCACCTGATTGCCGAGCTGTACGACGGCGTGGACTGGGTGCTGGTGGAGGGCTACCGAGACTGCGACTTGCCCAAGCTGGAAGTCTGGCGTGCAGAGTTGGGCCGCCCAGCCCGCTACACCACCGACCCGTTTGTGGCGGCCATTGCCACCGATTCCCCTGCGGCATTGCCCGAACCCACCCAGCGCCCCGTGCTCGACCTGAACAACGCCGATGCCGTGGCCGACTGGTTGCTGGGGCAGGGCGAACGTTTTGTGTACGACGCCAGCCAATACGAGTTGTGATCCCATGAGCGCACCTGTTGCCCCAGCCGCAGCCCCGCCTGCGCGCAAACCCCTGATGGCCCTGGACGACGCACTTGCCCAGTTGCTGGCCCAGGCGCAACCCCTGGCCGACACCGAAAACGTGCCCACCGTCAATGCCGACGGCCGAGTGCTGGCCCAAAGCCTGGTGTCAGCCCTGCATGTCCCGCCGCAAGACAACTCCAGCATGGACGGCTATGCCGTGCGCTGCGCCGATGTGGCGGCGGCATCGGGCGTGCAGCCCATTGCACTGCCTGTGTCGCAGCGCATCGCCGCCGGACAATCTGGCCAGGCGCTGCAGTCCGGCACCGTGGCACGCATCTTCACCGGCGCACCTGTGCCCGCCGGGGCAGATGCCATCGTCATGCAGGAAGACGTGGCCGTGTCGGAGGCGGGGGGCCAAACCCTGGCCACGTTCACCGCCTGCCCTCCATCCGGGGCGTGGATACGCCGTGCCGGGGAAGACGTGAGCCGTGGCGCAGAGGTGCTGCGCCCTGGCACGCGTTTGGGGCCTGCTGAGCTGGGCCTGGCGGCGAGCCTTGGCCTGGCTGAATTGCGCGTGTGCCGGCGCCCCCGCGTGGCCCTGTTTTCCACGGGTGACGAGCTGGTGATGCCCGGCACCGTGCCGCCCGAGGCCATGGCGCCTGGTGCCATCTACAACTCGAACCGTTTCTTTTTGCAGGCCATGCTCAAGCGGTTGGGCTGCGAGGTGTCTGACCTCGGCATCGTGCCCGACAACCGCCCCGCCACGCTGGCTGCGCTGGCAGAGGCAGCCCAGCACCACGACCTGATATTGACCAGCGGCGGCGTGTCGGTGGGCGAAGAAGACCATATCAAGCCCGCTGTGCAACAGCTTGGCAGTTTGGACCTGTGGCAAATCGGCATGAAACCCGGCAAGCCTTTTGCACACGGCCGGGTGAATCACGCGGCGGGCGCTTCCCACTTCATGGGCCTGCCGGGCAACCCGGTGTCCAGCTTCATGACGTTTGTGTTGCTGGTCCGGCCTTTCCTGTTGCGTTTGCAGGGTGTGGCCGAGGTGGCCAGCCCCGTGCAACACCTGCAAGCTCACTTCAGCCTGCCCAAGCCCGACAAACGCCGTGAGTTTTTGCGCGTGCGCCGCAACGCACAGGGCGGGCTTGACCTGTTTCCCAACCAAAGCTCGGGCGTGCTGACCTCCGCCGTGTGGGGTGATGGCGTGGTGGACAACCCGGGTGGGCATGCAGTTGCCCACGGTGACACCGTGCGCTACATCCCTTTTGCCGACCTGCTGAACTGAACAACGCCGCCATGCAAGTCACTGTGAAGTATTTCGCCTCCATCCGTGAAGCCATTGGCACCGGGTCTGAGGCCATCGACACACATGCCGCCACGCTCGGTGCGTTGCGGGACGAACTGTTGGCCCGTGGCGGCGCGCACGCCGAAGCACTGGCGCGCAGCCGTGCCGTGCGCCTGGCGCTGAACCAGGTCATGGCCGATGAATCAGCCCCACTCACTGCAGGGGCCGAGGTGGCGTTTTTCCCACCCGTCACCGGTGGCTGAGCCGAAAGCAATGCACATGCAACACCGCGTCGCCATCCAGACCCAAGACTTTGACCTCAGCACCGAGGTGGCCCAACTGCGCGCCGGTCAGCCCGGCGTGGGCGCGGTATGCGCTTTTGTGGGTACCGTGCGTGACCGCAACGAAGGCTCACAGGTCAGCACCATGGAGTTGGAGCACTACCCCGGCATGACCGAAAAAGCCATTGAGGCCATGGTGGACGAGGCGCACCGGCGCTTTGACATCCTGGGTGCCCGCGTCATTCACCGCGTGGGCTTGCTGCAGCCCTGCGACCAGATCGTGCTGGTGGCCGTCACCTCGGCCCATCGGGGCCAAAGCTACCAGGCCTGCGAGTTTCTGATGGACTACCTGAAGAGCCACGCACCGTTCTGGAAGAAAGAACAAACCCCCGAAGGTGCCCGTTGGGTGGACGCCCGCGTCAGCGACGACACCGCCGCCGCCCGCTGGGGCTTGCCAGCACAGGCAACAGGCGCAGGCTCGCCCTGACGCGCGGCGCACATTCTTCAAGCTTTTTGATCCTCTACCGCTTGTCTGAATTGACTTTATTGCTATGCAATGATTCATGACAGACAGCGACATTGAAGCCCTGGAGCGGGCCACCGTGGACGCAGTGGCCCCAGACGCTGTGGTGCAGTGGCCTGGCTGGTTGCTGCCCATGGACGGCGGCACCATCGGTCGGGCACACAGCGCAGTGCCGCTGAGCCACCCCCAAACACCCCACGCCCAAGCACAACAAGCGGCCAATGTGGCCTCCATCGTGGCCATGTACCTGGGGCAGGGCAGGGCACCTGCGTTCCGTTTGCCAGATACCAGCACCCATTTGCACCGTGCGCTGGAGCCCATGGGGTTTCAGCGTGTGGAGCCTTCTTGGGTGATGACCGGCAGTGTGGCCGCTTTGGGGCAAACCCCTGTGCCAGCACAGGGGCTGCCACCAGGTTTGCAGGTGGACGCATCGCAGCACGCAACGCCGGGCTGGCAAGCGGTGTTTCTGGGCCCCGGCTTTGACCCTGTGGACGGCGCACATCGCGTGCGCAACCTGTCGCGCGCCCCAGGCACGGTGTTTTTCAGCGCCGGTCTCGGGGGTGAAGCGGTGGCTTGCGGCACCGCGTCGTTTGGCCACGGCTGGCTGGGCATTCACGGCATGCGCACTGCCCAGTCGCACCGAGGCCAAGGCCTGGCCACTGCAGTGCTCCGGGCCATGGCCTTGCAAGCGGCCCAACGCGGCGTGCACCGCGTGTTCTTGCAGGTGGGGGCGGCCAACAAGGCGGCAATGGCCCTGTACCAACGGGCGGGCCTGACTTTTGCTTGGCCGTATGCCTACTGGAAGCGGGTTGACTGATCTGTGTCAAATCGCCGTCATCTGACGGACACCGACAGGCCCGAAAATACCTCGGGTGACTCTGTGAACAGGGTCTATCGATCAGCAAACGCTGGTCGGCATTCAACAGATTGGAAACACATGTTCAGCTTGTCTGGAAAAAAAGCACTGGTTGTGGGCATTGCCAACGACCAGTCCATCGCATGGGGTGTGGCGCAAGCCATGCGCAACGCCGGCGCTGAGTTGGCCGTGACCTACCTGAATGCCAAAGCCGAGCCTCACGTTCGTCCGCTGGCCGAACAATTGAATGCCCCATTGGTGCTGCCGCTGGATGTGTCGGTACCAGGCCAGGATGCGGCGGTGTTTGAGCAGATCCGTCAACACTGGGGACAGCTGGATGTGTTGGTGCACTCCATTGCCTTTGCACCCCGCACAGACTTGCAGGGCAGGGTGGTTGACAGCTCTGCGGAAGGCTTTGCGTCGGCCATGGACATTTCAGTGCATTCCTTCGTGCGACTGGCCCACCTGGCCGAGCCATTGATGGGGCAAGGTGGCGCACTGATGGCCATGAGTTATTACGGCGCTGAAAAGGTCATTTCCAGCTACAACCTCATGGGGCCGGTGAAAGCTGCCCTCGAAGCCACTGTGCGCCAACTGGCCGCTGAACTGGGCCCCGGCAACATCTCGGTCAACGCTCTGTCGCCCGGGCCGATGGCCACGCGTGCGGCCAGTGGCATTGCCAAATTCGACCAGTTGCTCGACCACGCCGTTCAGCAGGCACCCATGCACCGCCTGGCCACCATCGATGACGTGGGCGCGCTGGCCGCTTTTCTGGCGTGTGACCCCGCACGCAACATCACGGGCAACGTCATCCACGTGGATGCCGGTGCCCACATCATGGGTTGAGGAACCACCATGCTGTCTCCCAAACCACTTTTCAGTGTCAGCCATCTCGGCGAACGTGTGAATAACGAGGCGCAGGTGCTGCAAAGCCAGGCGCAGCGACTGAGCGAGAGCACTGCAAAACACAGCCAACGCATACGACAGGCCCAAACCGACTTTCACGCCAAGATGGGCGATGAGGGGCAACAGGTGGCTGACGGGATGCAGCAGGCATTCGCAAACGGCACACTCGTGTCCAGCGCACAAGCCTACTGGACCGATGCACTGCAACGCGCAGCCCTGACCATGGACACGTTGCGCGAACGCGGCAACAACGATCTGGCCCACGAAGCGGCTGGAACCCCACCGGTGCTTGTGTATGAACACGAACTGGTGCTCGACGGCGCCACATTGACCCGCCCCACAAATTACCAGTTGCTGCACATACTGCCCCCGCCAGGCGTTGAAGTGCACGACTGGAAACGCCCCTACATGATCATCGACCCCAGGGCCGGCCACGGCGCTGGCATCGGCGGGTTCAAGGAAGACAGCCAGGTGGGCGTGGCCCTGCGTGCGGGGCATCCAGTGTATTTCGTGGTGTTTCGCCAACGCCCGGTCGACGGGCAAACGTTGGCTGATGTGATGCGCGCCGAAGCACAATTTGTGCGTGAGATCGTGCGCCGCCACCCAGTGGCGCCTGCACCCATCGTGGTGGGCAATTGCCAGGGCGGCTGGGCCACCATGCTGCTGGCCGCAGCCAACCCCGACATCACCGGTCCCTTGGTCATCAACGGCGCGCCCATGGCCTACTGGTCGGGCCACGCGGGCGACAGCACCATGCGCTACAACGGCGGCCTGTTGGGCGGAGCGATGCCCGCACTGCTGATGTCAGACTTGGGTCACGGGCAGTTTGACGGTGCCCATCTGGTCAGCAACTTTGAAATGCTGAACCCCGGGCGCAACTTCTTTGGCAAGTATTACGACCTGTTTGCCAACATCGACAGCCCTGAAACACGCGCATCGTTTCTGGAGTTTGAGCGCTGGTGGGGCGGGTTCCACTTCACGAACGAGGCTGAAATCCGCTGGATTGTTGAGCAATTGTTTGTGGGCAACAAGCTTGGCAGGGGAGAAGCGGCGCTGGAGCACGGGCGTCCCATCAACCTGAAGGCCATCCGTTCACCCATCATTGTGTTTGCGAGCCACGGCGACAACATCACGCCCCCGCAGCAAGCGCTGAACTGGATTGTGGACACCTACGCAGACGAGCGTGAAATCGTGGTGCGGGGCAACCGCATCATTTACATGGTGCATGAAAAGGTTGGGCACCTTGGCATCTTCGTGTCGTCGTCGGTGGCCAAAAAAGAACACGCCGAAATGGCATCCACATTGAAAACCATCGAGTCACTGGCGCCCGGCCTGTACGAAATGGTGATTGAAGACATTCACGACACCGAAGGCGGTGACGAGCACTTTGTGGTGAGTTTTCAGTCGCGCACCATGGCCGATGTGCTGGCCGTGGTCAGCCCCGACCGCACCGATGAGCGCGACTTTGCCGCAGTCGCGCGTCTGTCGGAGATGGGCGTACACACCTACGAAACGCTGCTTCGCCCAGCGGTGCAAGCCGTGGTCACGCCACAGCTGGCGCAAACCATGGAAGCCGCTCATCCGTCACGAGCCAGTCGACGTGCCCTGGCAGACCAAAACAACCCAGCCATGCCGCTGGTGAAGGCTGCTGCTGACAATGCGCGCCAGCACCGTCAGAAAGTGGACGACAACAACCCATTCCTGGCTGCAGAAAAGCTGTTGGCTGCCACGGTGTCACACGGGCTGGACATGTACCGCGACACGCGCGATGCCGTGTACGAAATGGCGTTCATCTCCCTGTACGGCAACCCATTCATGCAATGGGTGGGAGCCACCCATGCGCACAACCGCACGCAAAAAGACCCGGAAGAATTGCGTTACCTGCCAGAGGTGCAAGCACTGTTGCTGGGATGTGGGCAAGGTGGGCTGGAAGCTGCGGTGATCCGCATGCTGATCTTGATGGCGGATTCACGTGGCTCGGTGCGGCGTGACCGCCTGGAGCGCTCGGCGCAGGTGCTGACGCAGGAAGAGCCGTTCGCGTCACTCGATCCTGAGCAACGAGCTGCCATCATCCGCCAGCAGTCCATCATCGTGGAGTTTGAGCGCGAGAAATCCATTGAATGCTTGCCACGGTTGCTTCCCAGCGCGGAGCTTCGTGAACGGGCACTGGACGTGGTGCACTATGTCGTGGGCCCATTGGATGAAATGGCAGCCGAGTCGAAGAAGCTTCTCAACAGGTTTGAAGCACTGCTGACAGAGTTGCCGGCTGCGTTGCCTCCCAGGCCCAGCGCACATACCTCGGTTCCTCGCCGAAGCAGTGCGTCGGTTTCGGCCAAGAGGAAGCGGGCAAGCTGACGAAACAAGGGCACAGATGAATGTGTCCTTGTACACAACATTTAACATAATATACATCGTAGAACATCAACGACTCCAGAAGTCCATCTGACCGCTGCGGCCGCTGAACCTGAAGCGATGACCCCTCCAGTCAGAAGCGATGCTTTTAAAACTCGCATCAGCTTTTCTCCCTTTGGCGTTCCCTCGTACTTAGCCACCACGGCGCGGATTGCCCACTGATCCGCATCAAGGCCTGCGATGCTAGCCATCAACGCCACATCACCAGGTGGGCATGGTTTTGCACCGCTTCGCCATTGGCTGATGTGCTGCTGATGTGCGTCTATCAGCTTGGCTAGCTTGTTGTCACTCCCTGCAACTTTCGAAGCTCTATCAATGAGTTCGGCAATGTCTTGCATGGTTACACCTTTTGAGTTTATATTCGGCCTACACAAAAAAGGTTTAAACCTTTTTGGTCACGCCAGTGTAAGCAATCAGGGTAACCCATGCAAACAGTCAAAACCCAGCCACAAAGCCGTGTAGCGGCCTTCCTGCTGGGTTCGCCGTCCCCCAAAGCCTCTCCCCCTGCGTACACCTTCCAAGATCACGCGAAGCGGTGCGCACAAGCTGCCCAAGACCGCCGCGTTCTTGTCCAACACGTTCAGGTGCGCATGCATGGCGCTACCCACTGCGGAAAGATCACCGGCTGCTGGACAACCCCCGATGGCGTTGACCTCTGGCGTTTGAACCTCAACGGCCCATTTTTGGGCGTTGCCTCCCTCCCTGTTTCCAAAGTCACCCAGTGCAGCGGCCTTGATGGTCGGTGCATGTGTGCAGGGGAGGGCAACTGATGTCCGAATCTTCCGGTTTTGAATTGGGATTCAGCTACCCCGAAGGGGGTGAGGTGCATGTAACACCTCACTTTAGTCTCACGGGTGAGACAAACGAGCCAAAAAGCCCAAAAAATCCGCTATCAAATTTGACTGCACGTTTGGACCAAAAAGAGTCCTTTTGCGATTGGGTCTCCATGTACCAAACGCATGACCACCCTGTTTTGGTACTTGCTGACGGTTCCGTTATCAGACTTGACAGTCAAGGCAATCAGGAGTCCATCACCCTGCGCAAGATGCGCATTGAAGGCTCACACGATTCGTCGATCTATATCCGCAGCGATGGGCACACGGTCTGGTTCGATGGCAACGTTTCCAAGCTGGGCCGCCCCGATAACGTGTTCGGCTACACCTTCGCACAGTGCCTTACCCGCATCAATGCGGTGTGCATGTCTCTTGGCCTTCCACCGTTCTCCACTGGCCAAAAGATGCAAGTCAACACACCAAGCGGCCCCCGTTCTCATTGGACTGGTGCTCGCGTTACTCGCCTCGACCTAACCCAAAACTTCGCCTCTGGTTCAAAGGAAAACGCATACCACTTTATGCGCTTTCTCTCCATGCAACAGGCGTCCAGGCTGAAAACCGGAACCTTTGGCGACGGTGAAACCGTTGACTTTGGCCGCAAGTCTCGCCGTGTTTATTCCAAGGCCTATCTGAAAGGGCCCGAGTTGCTGCGCCACGCTGGCCTTAGCCGTAAAACCCCCACACAAATCCTTGATTCCTCAAAACCCGGCCCTGATCAATATTTGATTTCCCTTGCTGAATGGTGCAATTCCATTGGACTCGTCCGCTTCGAAACCACATATAAATCCACACACTTAATTTCAAACGGTCAATCATTCCTCGGAGGTCTAAACATGCAACACCTCGAACACGACTTTAAAACACGTCAGGAAGTTTTCACACGTGCCAATTGCGACGTTGACGAACTCGCAAGCCTTGACAAAAGAACTTTGTCTGTTTACCGCATGTGGGAAGCTGGCGATGATGTTTCAAGCCAAATGTCCCGCGCTACTTTCTATCGTTACCGCGCCGCCCTGCTCCCGTATGGCGTTGACATTTCCGTGAAAAGCAACGTTATCAAATTCCAACCCAAAACAAGGATTATTTCCCTTTCACCTGTTACGCAACCCTCCTTCTATCAGTTCCCCTCCCCCAACCACATCAGGCTAGCCGCCTAATTGAAAGAAAACCATGATCAAAATTGAAGGCAAAGTCCTCAACTGCACACATACCACAAACACCGTTCGGTCATCTGGTGAGATTCGTCAAAATTACACCGCTGAAATTCTACATACCGTCCGCGGCCGTTCTGAAATTGAATACCTCAAACTTGACGGAAAAGTTTTTCCACAATGGCAAGCAGCTATAGGAAAAGAAGTTACCGCAGAAATTCGTTTTTATGCAATGAAGTCTGATGATGGAAACGTTATGTCCGGTATCACCCTTGCCGACAAAGCCGCCCTTCCAACATTGGCACATGTTCCCCAAGCAATCCGCCAACCTGCCTGAGATTCCAGCGCGAAGGGGAAACCCTTCCCGGTGCAATTTCCCTATGAAAGGCTAATTCAATGTCCGACATTTATAAGTGCTCAAACTTCGGCCACCATACCGACGAACCTCATGTAATCACAGAGGAAGAAATTCTTGAAGATATCGGCACCGCTGATATGGAAGAACTCGATATGGCAATGGAATCTGCCGGTGCTGAGGTTTGCCCCGAGTGCTTTTCTCCTGACATTGAATTACACGATTCATTGTGAGATTCCAGCGCGAAGGGCCAACCCTTCCCGGTGCAATTTCGCATCATCTCAACCGGAGCATTTCATGCAATCCAATCTTGTTTCCCGTTTGGTGAAAAACCAAGTTCTGCGCGGCGCCACTGTCGCTTCCGTTCTGGCTTCTATGGGTGTGGCTCACGCTGCTCTGCCTACTGAAGTTACCGCCGCGATCACCACCGCTGGCGCGGACATGGTGGCGGCTATCACGGCCATCATCGTTGCGTTCGTGGCCTTCTGGGGCCTGAAGAAACTGGCATCCAAATTCGGCTGGGCCTAAGCCCTCCCGGCGTGGCCTCCCTCGGGGGGCTGCATACCTCGGGGGGCTTCGGCCCCCCATTTCGTTTCAGGATACCCAATGGCTAATGTGAACCTTGTTGTGTGCACCACCACACCTAACCTCACCACCACCACTTACTCTAGCTGGTGCCCATCAGCAAACCGCCGAATCATTGTTGTTGATGACATTGAATTAGCGGCTGCGGCCCTTGAGGTATCCGTTAAACCTGAGCCCATTGACAATGTTCGCGTTCAGGATATGTATGCGCTATTCATTGCCTTTGTGGCCGTGCTTGTCACCGTCTGGGGTGTCAAACAGTTATTGCGCTTGTTCACTGGTGATATGGAAAGAGATTAAAAAATGATTCTCCCTCTCGAATACATGATTGCGCTCGGCTTTGTGCTAATCCTCTGGGTGGCATTCAAGTGAAAAAATACGCTCTGGCCCTCGTTGCCATATTCACCATTGCCCCTGCTTTTGCTGCATTCGATGCCACGACAATCCGCCGCAATTCAGATGGAAGCTTTACGGCTGTTCCGTCCACTTACGCCATATTCAAAGACGCTGGCATGTGGACACCCATCGGCAATGATCTATACACACAAAACCGTGGCCCCCTGACTGTTCCCAATCCAAGCGGCAAACCCAACACCCCGACATTGCCTGTCACGTTTGACGCGAAGGTTCCCAAGTCCGCCGCCGCAAAGGCAATGGCAAACAAGCTTTTCAGGACTTTGCCCATTGTTGGAACAACCATGGTGATTGCTGACCTTCTGCCCGATCTGGCTGATTTGGTCGGTGAAGTGCAATGGGACCCAACCCGGAAGAAGTTTCGCGGCATCAAAGACGATTCGACCACACAGTGTGAAATTGGCCCTAGTCCACTAACCATCTGCGATTTTTCCTCCGCATGGGGGACAACTCCATCGGGTTTTTGTGCTGGCCCTGCCTTTACCTCATATGACTCGTATGGCAATCCGTACCAGTGCAAAAAGTACGGCACGCCTGTCACCACCTCCACCCCTACCGTCAAAGACCTGACCTTGCAGGAAGTGGCCGACAAGATAGCCAAGGCGTCTGGGTGGCCCTCTGGCGGGACTGATTACCTTCAGGACACCAACCCCACAGATTGGCCTTCCGATAAGCCCAAGGTCGAAAACCTCCAGGGCCCCTCTAACCTTGCTGGCCCGCAGACCACCACCACCACGGGCACCGGGCCACAGCAACTGACAACGACCACCACGACAAACTACAACATCAACTATCAGGGTGACCGAATCAGTTACGAGACGACCACCACCACCAACATTACCAACGAAGCGGGCGAAACGGTCAGCCAAGAAACCGAGACAACTCCTGAACAGGAACCGTTACCCGCTGACCTTCCCGGCCTGTGCGAGCTTTACCCTGACATCCTCGCATGTAAAAAGCTCGACGAAGTAACCGACGAAATTCCGAAGCGCGATCAAGACATTGCATTGCAGGATGGCCCCGACTTTGCGGGCGGCTCCTGCCCTCCAGATGTAACCGTTTCTGTCAATGGGCAATCTGTCACCGTGCTATCTACTGCCCTCCCCTGCGATTGGATACAAACGTATCTCCGGCCCATCATCCTTCTGCTGGCCTCCATTTCAGCGGCATTCATCGTTGTTCCAAGAGCGGAGTAAAAAATGGGATTGGCGTCGTTTTTTCTGGCTCTAGTTCAGCCCATCATTGCCCGCATCATGGTGGCCCTCGGCATGTCTTTGGTGACCTTCACCGGGATGACCATCGTCATTGAGCAGATCACCCAAGCGGTTCAGGATGCATGGGGCGGTCTACCCGGTGCCATCATGGGCCTTGCTGGCCTCGCTGGTCTTGGTGAGGGCCTATCTATCGTGTTCGGTGCAATCGCTACTCGCGTCCTTATCTGGCAACTGACACGAAGCACCAGAATGATCATGAGCAATCCCCAATGATCACGCTTATTACTGGCACCCCCGGCGCGGGTAAAACCCTCTACGCCATTTCCAAGCTGCTCCGTGAACTCGTCGGCTCCACCGTCAAAAAGACTGAGCCTGACGGTTCAATAACGGAAGTGCCCCGCCGCGTCCTCACCAACATCAACGGCCTGTTGCTTGACCATGAGCTGATTGGCCCGGATGCCCCCGGCGGTTTGGCCGATTGGCACACATGGTGCAAACCCGGTGATGTGATCTGCTATGACGAGGTGCAGCGCAGTTGGACACCTCGCCCCAATGGAGCCAAAGTGCCCGATTACATCTCCGCACTGGAGACACATCGGCACATGGGCGTCGATTTCATCCTGCTGACACAAAATCCAATGCTGATCGATCGCAACGTCACGGCGTTGGTTGGCCGGCATTTGCACGTCCGCCGATTCGGTGGCATTGGCGCGGCCATTGTTTATGAATGGGACCACTGCTCACGCTCTCTCCTGTTCTCCAAGTCCATAGCTAAACACACGTTCAAATATGACAAAGAGGTATTCAAGCTTTACAAAAGCGCGGAGCTACACACTAAGCCCAAAACATCGGTCCCCACATTGGCGATCGTTGCCCTCTTGGCGGTCGCTGGCGCGGCGTTTGCTATCCCATATGCTGCGGGTCGCATTTCTGACCATTCGGACAAAGCTGCTCAAGCGATAGACCCCAAGGCGAATCAGCCGCATCTGCCTACATCACACGATGTGCCAGGTCAAAAACCCGACATTCAAGCCGCTCCATTTGCTGACATTCAACCCGTTGAAATGTCACCCTTCGATCTGGCTTCCATGACCCTTGCCGGGTCTATGTCCATGGGTGAAAAGCGTTCGTATTTCTTCCAATCTGCTGAATCCGGGCAAGCCCTTCTCCAGTCAGACAAGCTTGAAAAGATCGGCTACAGGTTCGGGGAACTCGGGCCTTGCATGGTGAAGCTTGAATGGGGCCAAACCTCCCGGATATTCGTCTGCGCCCAACCCGACAAGCGGGAGCCAAAAGCCCCCCTCTTTGACCCCATCCCCCCCGGTGGCCGGGATATCACCAAGCCAATGCAGGTCACAAGCCCCACAGCTGTCCAAGATGGTGAGGCTATTAAGTGGATGCGTGATCGGCGCGTTTGATCTTGGGGTATGGGGCTTGCCCCATGGTGACTGCCCCCGCATTACGCCCTACCGCATACCCAAGGCAATCCCGGCAGGGTTGCCCCCTGACGCGGGCACTATTTCACCCCTTCCACAAAAGCACCTTTCGCCGCCCTGAAAAACATGGTTTTCATTGCGCGGGAGCAAAGCCGCCCCGAGGAAAGCAACGCCCCCCGGTGGGCATGGCGCAGCCTTGCACGCTGGGGGGCGTTGAAGGCCGAATGCGGCAAAGCGACCAAGCAAAATCAAACCACGCTTTTTCCTCTGTCCTTGAATCCTTATCCTCACACGGTATCCTTTGCCCTCGGAGGAAATCAGCATGAGCATTCAAGACCGCGATTGGTACCGCGAAGAGTGGCGTAAAAAAAACCATCACACTGCATCCAAGCCAATTGGCCATTCCCGGAGTGGTGACTACAACCTTCCCCCCCTTCGACCTTCTCTTTTTGGTGTTTTCGCAACATCTCGTTTTTGGTATTCGCTCCTTCGTTCTGTTGTTTTTTGCCTCGCTGTTTACGGTGCCCTCGCTCTGTTTAGAGATCTCAATGCACGCACGTTTGTTGACACTCCCACCTTCAAACACCTTCTATCCTCTAAGCCAACATCCATTTGATTTCATTTGCCACAAACAAAAAAAAGCCGTTGAACAATCAACGGCTTTTTGCTATTCTTAACGCAGCACTAAGTTAAAGCTAGGCAATGCTTTACATAACCTTTATTGCCTAATATACATCGTACAACTTCAATGTAGCGCGCACGTGTCAGCTTCGAAATCGATTCAGACACGCCAGAAGGCAAAATGTCGGTTTATCCCTCACACCGCACACAACACATGAAACGCCTGAACAACAAAGTGTCCATCATCACCGGGTCAGCCCAAGGCATCGGCCTGGCAACCGCCATCAAGTTCGCTGAAGAAGGCGCCATTGTGGTGGTGTGCGACATCAAGCAGGCTGCGGTGGACGCAGCCGTAGCTCAGTGCCAGGCACTGGGTGCACAGGCGGTGGGATTCGTTCTCGATGTGACGCAACGAGACATGGTCGATGCCGTGGTTACACAGGTGATGAACCAGTTTGGCCGTATCGACGTCTTGGTGAACAACGCAGGCATCACGCAGGACGCCCGCCTGCAGAAAATGACGCTGGAGCAGTTCGACCGGGTGATCGACGTGAACCTGCGGGGGGTGTTTCACTGCACACAGGCTGTGGCTGACCACATGGTGGCGCAAGGCAGCGGTGCCATCCTCAACGCAAGTTCAGTGGTGGGCATTTACGGCAATTTTGGTCAGACCAATTACGCTGCCACCAAATTCGGCGTGATCGGTTTCACCAAAACCTGGAGCCGGGAATTGGGACCCAAAGGCATACGAGTGAATGCCGTGGCTCCCGGATTCATTGCGACCCCCATCTTGGACACCATGCCAGAGAAAGTGATCGCCGAAATGGCACAGCGCGTTCCGCTCAAGCGCATGGGAACGGCAACAGAAATCGCAAACGTGTACGCATTCTTGGCCAGTGACGAAGCAAGCTATGTGAATGGCGCCGTGTTGGAAGTTTCCGGTGGCATGACGGTTTGAGACAGCGCACACGTGAACACCACGACCGCCCTCCCCTTGAACAGACCGGCTGACATAGCCGACCTGTTCTGGTCTTTCACCTGGCTCGCACTCCAGGGTTTTGGTGGCGTGCTGGCAGTGGTGCAACGCGAGCTCGTCGAAAAAAAACGCTGGATGACCCGCGATCAATTCGTCGAAGATTGGGCGGTTGCCCAAATCATGCCGGGTCCGAATGTGGTCAACCTGTCATTGATGATCGGTGGACGCTACTTTGGTCTGCCCGGAGCTCTGGCCGCCCTCGGCGGCATGTTGGCTGCCCCACTGGTGGTGGTGCTTGTCATCGCGGTGCTCTTCAGCGGGGTGGCTGACACTCCGGTCGCCCAAGGTGCATTGCGGGGCATGGGCGCAGTTGCCGCCGGACTGATCACAGCCACCGGCCTCAAACTGATGGGTGCGCTGGTCAACAATGTCATGGGCATGGCGGCCTGCACGGGCTTGGCCGCCCTCACCTTTGTGTCTGTCGCGGTGTTGCGCTGGCCTTTGGCCTGGGTGTTGCTGGGGGTGGGGGGTGCGGCCTGTGGATGGGCATGGATGCGGCTTGCCTCACCGCCAAGCGACACAGCATGAGCCCGCAGTTGACGCCGTCAGATTGGCTGGATCTGTTCACCCACTTCGCCGCTTTGTCTTTGCTGGGGGTGGGTGGCGCCATCACGACAGCCCCTGACATGCACCGCTATCTGGTGGGAGAGAAGCAATGGCTGACCGACCCGCAGTTCACTTCTAGCATTGCGTTGGCGCAAGCCGCTCCCGGCCCCAATGTGCTGTTTGTGGCGCTCATGGGGTGGAACGTGGGGCTGAACGCAGGTGGCGGCCTGGGTGCGGGTGCGCCTGCAACATCTCTGGCCATGTTGGGAATGCTTGCGACCATGGCGGGCATCATGCTGCCATCGTCCATCCTCACTTACACCGCCACCCGTTGGGCGCACCGCAACCGGGAGTTGCGCTCAGTTCGGGCCTTCAAGGCGGGCATGGGACCCATCGTCATTGCATTGCTGATTGCCACAGGCTGGCTGCTCACAGCCGCCCACAATCAACCTGGCCGTGACTGGCCACTCTGGCTTTTGACGGGGGTCAGTGCGTTGGTGGTGTGGCGCACCCGGATCCACATGTTGTGGTTGCTGGGAGCCGGTGCGTTGGCCGGTGCTCTGGGCTGGGTCTGATCAGATACCCGATTCAGGCACTGCGTTGGCGCAGCGCCTCGTACAGGCAGACACCGCTGGCCACTGATACGTTGAGGCTCTCGACCGAGCCTTTCATCGGAATGCTCACCAATTGGTCGCAAGTCTTGCGCGTCAACTGGCGCATGCCGGCCCCTTCTGCGCCCAACACCAGGGCGCTGGGGCCTTTCAAGTCGACTTCGTAAAGGGTCTTGGGGGCATCGTCGCTGGTACCTGTGATCCAGATGTTGCGTTCTTTCAGCTCGCCCAAAGTTCGCGCCAGGTTGGTCACCATGAAATAGGGCATCGTCTCGGCAGCCCCACTGGCCACTTTGGCCACTGTGGCGTTGATGCCTGCCGCATGGTCTTTGGGGGCGATCACGGCGTGTGCCCCTGCCCCATCGGCCACGCGCAGACAGGCCCCGAGGTTGTGGGGATCTGTAATGCCGTCGAGCACGAGCAGCAGCGGGGCTTCTGCTCCGTCGGCTTCCAGTTGCTCCAGCAATTCATCCAGCGAACGCACCTGGGGAACCGGGTCTACCCGTGCAGCCACTCCTTGATGGCCGTGGCTGCCGGCCAGCTTGGACAGGCGCAGGCCGTCAGCCTCAATGAGCCGCACTCCGGCTTCGTTGGCTTTCTCCAGGAACTGGCGCATGCGCGCATCGCGCCGGGTGGGTTCGAAGTAAACCTCGATGATCGATTGCGGCGCCGTTTTCAAGCGAACGCCAACGGCGTGAAAGCCGAAAAGGACTTTGGGGGATGACATGCCCCTATTAAACCAAACGACCTGCTTCGATTGTGAGGGTGCGTTCACACTGCTGTGCCAGCGCCCGGTCGTGGGTGACGAGCACAAGCGTGGTGCCCTGCTCGCGGTTCAACTCGAACATCAGGGCCATGATGTTGGCTCCAGTGGCGAAGTCCAGGCTTCCCGTTGGCTCGTCCGCGAGCAAGACGGCGGGTTTGAGCACAAAGGCACGGGCAAGCGCAACACGCTGCTGCTCTCCCCCGGACAACACGCGGGGGTAGTGCCCGAGCCTTGCACCCAGACCCACTCGCTCAAGCATGTCTGTAGCGGTTGCACGGGCATCGCGTCGACCAGCGAGTTCCAGCGGCAGCATGACGTTTTCCAACGCTGTGAGATTGCCCATGAGCTGGAAACTCTGAAACACAAAGCCCACCTTTTCGGCACGCAAGGACGCCCGCTGGTCCTCTGTCAGGGCGAACAGATCTTGACCATCCAGTCGTACGGTGCCTTGCGTGGGTGTGTCGAGGCCGGCAATGATGGACAGGAGCGTGCTTTTTCCGGAACCCGATGCCCCCACAATCGCAGCGGTTTGCCCCCGCGACAGGGAAAAATCAATATCGCGCAAAATGGTCAGGGTGCCAGTGGAGTCGGTCACGTTTTTACCGATGCCAACGACTTCCACCACAGGCCGCTCCGTGACAGCAACACCCCCACCCGATGCATCAACCAAAGAATCCGTCATGCGCAAGATCTGCTCCGTGAATGTGGCCCGTCGCCACGTGTTGGCACACTGTAGCCTGATGGCTGCAGCTGTGTTCGGCTGGGGCTTTGATTCTTCCCATGCCAAGGGCGTCAACACCATTCTGGTGGTGGGCGACTCGCTCAGCGCCGAATACGGATTGAAGCGCGGCAGCGGATGGGTGGCGCTGCTCGAAGCCCGCCTGCTGAGCCAGAAACTGCCTTTCCAGGTGGTGAACGCCAGCATCAGCGGAGACACCACATCGGGTGGTCGCTCTCGCTTGCCCGCCTTGCTGGCCAAGCACCGACCCAGCCATGTGGTGATCGAGCTTGGTGGTAACGATGCTCTGCGTGGACTGGCATTGAACATGACCGAGGCAAACCTCACCGCCATGACGGTTGCGGCAACACAGGCGAAGGCCCGTGTGACCTTGGTGGGCATGCAGGTGCCTCCCAACTACGGATCAAGCTACGGCCGGGACTTCAGCCAGTTGTTTGAGCGGGTTGCCAAAGCACACAAGGCAGCGTTGGTGCCGTTTTTTCTGGCAGGAGTGGCCGATGTGCCGGATGCTGCCAAATGGTTCCAGGCTGACCGAATTCACCCCAACGAGCAAGCGCACCCCCTGATGTTGGACAACGTCTGGCCGGTGCTTCGCCCGCAATTGAAATGATCACATGAGTCTCAAGACACTGCCTGCTGCTGACGTGCTGGCCGATCTGGCGCAATTCGACACCATCATCGACGCACGCACGCCTGCCGAACACGCCGAAGATCACTTGCCAGGCGCGCTCAACTGGCCCAGCCTGTACAACGAACAGCGGATCACCGTGGGCACGATGTACAAGCAAGTCAACCCGTTCGAGGCCAAAAAGCGCGGGGCAGCCATGGTGGCCCGCAACGTCGCAGATCACATCGAACGGGAACTGCTGGACAAACCCAAAAGCTGGAAGCCACTGGTGTATTGCTGGCGCGGAGGCAACCGCAGCGGCGCCATGGCGACCATATTCAGCGCCATCGGCTTTCATGTCACGTTATTGGAAGGCGGCTACAAAGCCTACCGCCATGCTGTGCTGGCAGCAATTCCACCGTTGGCGCAGGCGTTGCAATTCCGTGTGCTGTGCGGCCCGACCGGTGTGGGCAAAACGCGGTTATTGCATGCCCTGGCCCGGGCTGGGGCACAGGTGCTGGATCTGGAGGCCCTCGCAGAACACCGCAGCTCGGTGCTCGGGCTGCTACCCGGTCAGCCTCAGCCCACACAACGGATGTTCGACAGCCGCGTATGGGCTGCTTTGCGTGCATTTGACCCTGGTCGGCCTGTTTACGTGGAAGCCGAGAGCAAACGCGTGGGCAACGTCACGGTGGACGATGCGCTGATGACCCGCATGCGCGCCAGTCCATGCCTGACTGTGGAACTGAGTACCAGCGCCCGTGTGCTGCTGCTGATGGAAGACTATGCCCAGTTCAGCCAGGACACCGAGTACTTCTGCCAGCGACTGGACTTGTTGACCGAGTTGCGGGGCAAAGGCACTGTGGCGGCGTGGCAGGTCCAAGCCCGCGCAGGGGACACGCCGGGCGTGGTGCAGGCCCTGCTGGACCAACACTACGACCCGAAGTATGAAGAATCCATGCGTCGGAATTTTGCTGCCTACGCGCAGTCCCGTGTGTGGAGCCCGCCCGACGGGGCAGCCCACACATTGGATGCGCTGGCCCGCGAAATTCTCAATGCTGAGGGCGATTGAAGCGTTTCGCCGGCGGCAGTAAGCCCACCTGTTTGTCCGGGAGTGGACGATCAGTTGGCTGGAGTTGTGACGTTGCCGTCCACATCGGTGTTTGACGGGGTAGCAGCCGAATCACCGTCGTCCATGCTGGGAGCCTCCCCCGGCCCGTCTGTGCGCCGCTCGGCTTTGGCTTTGAGTTTGTCTTCCTTCTTGCGCTTTTTGGCCAGTTCTTTTTGACGTTTTTCGTATCCGTAGTTGGGAGTGGCCAAGTGGTGCTTTCGTGAAGGTTGTGGGAAATTCAATGGGGTGCAAGGGCACCGAAGGCTTGAGTGATGTCGGCCTGAAGGTCGGCCACGGCTTCGAGCCCCACCGCAAACCGAACGAGGCCCCCTGAGTGCGACCACGGCTGTTTGCGGATGGAAGGCACATCATAGGGCGCACAGAGGCTGATTGGGCCAGCCCAGCTCCAGCCGAGCTTGAACAGGCGCAGGCGGTCGCAGAATGCGTCCACTTGGGCTTGGGTGTATTGAGGCTTGAACACGGCACTGAACAAACAGGCGGCACTCGTGGCGTCGCGCTTCCAATGTTCATGTCCCGGCGAGCTGGGCAACGCAGGGTGCAGCACCGTGGCCACTTGGGGACAAGTCAACATCCATTGGGCCAACTGTCGGGTGGCCTGGTCTTGGGCAGAGTAGCGCAGCGCGATGCTGGGCAGCCCGCGCAACACCAGCTCGGCATCGTTCCCAGCCACACCATGGCCCACCCGCATGTGGGTCATGAGCAGGGTCTGGTGCAGGGTTTCGTCGCGTGTCACCACCGAGCCCATCAGCACGTCAGCCCCGCCGCTGGGGTATTTGGTGAGGGCCTGCATGGACATGTCAACGCCCAGGTCGAAGGCATTGAATGCAATGCCAGCACCCCACGTGTTGTCCAACGCGGTGAGGATGGGGCGTGCGCCCTCCCCTGCCAATGCCGATTGCTGTCGCTGGCCGTTGGCAGCCCGTACCACTTCCACCAGGGCGGGAATGTCGGGGAACTCCAGCGTGATGGAGCCCGGCGCTTCGAGCCACACCAACCGCGTAGCGGGTGTGATGAGTGCAGCCAGGCTGGCCGGGTGCATGGGGTCGTAGTAGCGGGTGGCGATGCCCCAGCCCTTCAACTCGCCTTCGGCCAACGATTTGTTTGGGCCATAGGCGTTGTCAGGAATCAGAAGTTCGTCGCCCTGGCGCAAAAAGGCCATGTCCACCAAACCCACTGCGGCCAGGCCACTGGGCACCAGCACGCAGTAACCGCCGCCTTCCAGCGTGGCAATGCGTTCTTCCAGAGTGAAAGTGGTGGGCGTGCCGTGCAGACCGTAGGTGTAGCCGGTTTTGTGACGCCACTCGCGGTGGCGCAGTTCGTCCACATTGCCAAAAAACACCGTGGACGCCTTGAACACGCCGGGGGGCACGGCCTCGAACCCCTGCGGTGGCACGTAAGGGTGGTGAATGAGCCGCGTGGACAGGTCGTCGAACATGGCAGGGCTTTTGGCGTGCTCAGCCAATCAGAGTTTCCACTTGTCCAGCAAGGCTGCGGGGCGCAGGCTGTCGTAGCCTTCGAAGGGTTGATGGATCCAAGGGTTGGTAGGGAGGAAGTCCACTGAGTAGTCGGGCGTGAAGGTGGAAACGCCTTTGGTCCAGATGACGGCGCTGCGCAGCTCGGTGATGGGCTCGTAATGGTTTTTCAGCGTGTCGATCACGGCCTTCAGGGTGTGGCCGGTGTCGGCCAGGTCGTCTACCAACAGGACTTTACCGGCGATTTCCCCTTTGGGTGTGGTAATGAAGCGCGCAATGTCCAGGCGGCCCTGCACCGTGCCGGCATCGGCGCGATATGAGCTGGTGGACATGATGGCCAGGGGCTTATCAAAAATACGGCTGAGGATGTCGCCAGGGCGCATGCCGCCCCGGGCCAGGCACAGAATGGTGTCGAACTCCCAACCCGACTGGTGCACTTTCAGCGCCAGTTTTTCAATCAGGTTGTGGTACTCGTCGTAAGACACGTACAGGTGTTTGCCGTCTTCTGTCAACATGGATTTACTCCTGATTAAATAGCCAACAATGTATACATTAAAAACGCCAGAGGCACTTTTCGTTTAATTTTTTCGCGTCAAGCGTGGTAAGGGTGCCGCACCATGATGGTGTGGTCACGGTCGGGGCTGGTGGACACCATGTGAATGGGCACGCCCGTGGTTTTTTCAATGCGTTTGAGGTACTGCTGCGCAGCGGCGGGCAGCTTGGCAAAGTCCGTCACGCCCACTGTGCTGTCGGTCCAGCCGGGCAGCGTTTCGTATATGGGCACACAGCGTGAAATGTCGTCTGCACCCATGGGCAAGATGTCAATGGTTTCGCCATCGAGCTGGTAGCCGGTGCACAGCTTGAGTTCGGTGAGGCCATCGAGCACGTCGAGCTTGGTGATGCACAGGCCACTCAGGCCGTTGACTTGGGCACTGCGCTTGAGCAGCGCTGCATCGAACCAACCACAGCGGCGCGCGCGGCCGGTGGTGGTGCCACGCTCTGCACCCACAGTGCTCATGTGCCAGCCTGGCGTGCCTTCTGCTTCCCAATCCAGCTCGGTGGGGAACGGGCCGCCACCCACGCGCGTGCAATAGGCTTTGGTGATGCCCAACACGTAGTGCAGCAGTCCGGGGCCGACGCCGGCGCCTGCGGCGGCGTTGCCCGCAACGCAGTTGCTGGAAGTAACGAACGGATAGGTGCCGTGGTCGATGTCGAGCAGCGTCCCTTGGGCACCCTCGAACAGCAGGTTGGCACCCGCTGCGTGGGCCGCGTTGAGTTCGCGCGACACGTCGGCAATCATGGGCTTGAGCAGCTCGGCCTGGGCCATGGCTTCGACGTACACGGGCTCGAATTGGATCTGACCATCAACCATGTAGCTGGCCAGTTTGGCATCCCACGCCATGTCTTTGGAGCCAAGGTAGGTGGTCAAAACGTGGTTGTGCAGGTCCAGCAGTTCACGCAGTTTGGTGGCAAAGCGCTCTGGGTATTTCAGGTCTTGCACTCGCAGGGCACGGCGGGCAATTTTGTCTTCGTAAGCGGGGCCAATGCCACGGCCGGTGGTGCCGATTTTGGCGGTGCCTGCCTTCTCTTTGGCGGCTTCGCGGGCGATGTCGATGGCCGCGTGGAACGGCAGGATGAGCGGACAGCCTTCGCTCACGCGCAGGCGGGAACGCAATTCGACGCCGGCTTTTTCAAGGCCCTCAATCTCCTCGAACAACTTGGACACGGACAACACCACCCCATTGCCGATGTAGCACTTGACCCCTGGACGCATGATCCCGCTGGGAATCAGATGCAAGGCGGTTTTCACGCCGTTGATGACCAGCGTGTGGCCTGCGTTGTGACCACCCTGAAAACGCACCACACCGGTGGCGGTTTCGGTTAGCCAGTCCACCAGCTTGCCCTTGCCCTCGTCGCCCCACTGGGTGCCGACCACGACCACGTTGCGTCCGGCCACCGGCGCTGAAGATTTGTTCATCATGTTGTTCAGGTGTTGGAAATCGATTCAACCGTCCACTGGCCGTCTTGCTCCGTCAGGTGTCGGTCGCAGTGGAATTCACTCACTTCGTGCTCGTGCCCGGGCAGCACACACACCACGGTTTCGCCGCGCGCGCGCAAGTATGAGATGGCGTGGCGCAATCCGGGATGTTCGCCCCAGGGAGCCAGAATGGCGGGCCGCAGGGGGCGTGGTTCCACCGCTTGCACCAGTGCCTTCAGGTCGAGGCTGAAGCCCACGGCCGGGCGCTTGCGGCCAAACACCGCACCCACTTCGTCGTAGCGGCCGCCGCGCACCAGTTCTTGCACAGACTGGTTCACGTCGTCACCGCCAAGCAGTGAAAAACGCATGCCGGTGTAGTAGGCGTATCCGCGCAAATCGGCCAGATCGAAGGTGGTGGTCAGGCCCTCAAGGCGCTGTGACAGCCAACGCAAATTTTGCAGCGAAGAATCAAGCAGGGGCGTGCGTGGGAGGCATTTTTCGGCCTCAGACAGCACCTGCACGTCGCCATACAGTTGGGGCAGCAGCTTCAGGCCTTGGGCCACGTCGGCCGGCAAGCCTTTGGACAGACTGGCCAACTCCGCGCCATCTTTGGCAGCCAGAGCGGCATGGATGCGCGCCAGCATGGCGGCATTCAGGGGTTGCCCTTGCAGCAATGCATCCACCACCCGTACGTCTGACATGTCGAGGGTGATGCGGTCCACGCCAGCCCCATGCAGGTGGCTGCGAGCGAGTTCGATGATTTCGAGATCGGCCTCCAGACCGGCGTGTCCGTAAATTTCGGCACCGTACTGCAGTGGCTCCCGGGTGGCGTGAGCGCGGGCAGCGCGGGTGTGCAACACAGGGCCGCAGTAACAGAGACGGGTGACGCCTTGGCGGTTGAGCAAATGGGCATCGATGCGTGCGACCTGAGGCGTGGTGTCAGCGCGAAGTCCGAGCGTGCGCCCGGACAGTTGGTCAACCAGCTTGAAGGTTTGCAGGTCCAGCGCTTCTCCGGTCCCTGTGAGCAATGATTCGAGGTGCTCCAGCATGGGTGGCATGACCAACTCATACCCATAGCGGCGGGCTGTGTCGAGCAAATCACGGCGGAGTTCTTCAATGTGCCGGGCCTCGGAGGGCAGAACGTCGGCGATTTGATCCGGGAGAACCCAGGCAGACATGGGAGTGGGGTGCGCTGTTAAAACGTGCATTTTACCGGCTCGGCTGATGCCTCCCCGGCAGCACCGGCGATCAAGCCAGGAACAGAAGACACGTCAGCCCGACCACGACTGCGGCCAGGCCAAAGAAACGAATTTGCCCGTCATTGAGGCCGAGCAGTTGCGTGAACGTTTTGCGCCAGGCCGATGGAGACACCAATGGAAAAAGGCCCTCGAGAACCAACACGAGGGCCAATGCCATCCACAGTGAATCTGCCATCAGGGCTGCTGCGACGTTTACTTGCCGCCCGAACCGCTGACAGCACTGCTGCGCATGGCCTTGAAGAAGTCAGACGATGGGTTAACCACCATCACATCAGACTTGCTGGCGAAGCTGGATTTGTAAGCCTCAAGGCTGCGGTAGAACTGGGCAAATGCCGGGTCTTTGCCAAACGCTTCGGCGTAAACCCGCGCGGCCTCGGCGTCACCATTGCCCTTTACCTTTTGGGCCTCGCGGTAGGCATTTGCCAGGGTCACTTCGCGCTGGCGGTCTGCCGCAGCGCGGATTTCTTCGCCGTCTGCCGCGCCGGTGGAGCGAAGCTGGTTGGCCACCTGGGCGCGCTCAGCTTCCATGCGACGGTACACAGACTCAGTGATGGTTTCAGCGTAGTCGATTCGGTTGATGCGCACGTCCACCACATCCATGCCCCAGGGCTTTTCAGCGCTTTTCACAGCACCCAGGACCTGGTTGCGCACATCGTTCATCAAATCGTCACGCTTGGCTGACAGCAACTGGTTCACGGTCAGTTTGTTGACTTCCTGCTGGAACGCGTTGCGCACGACGCGGGTCAGCTGCAGTGCGCCCGCCCGCTCGTCCAGGCCCACATTCCGAATGTAGGCAGATGGCTCGGAGACGCGCCAGCGCACGTACCAGTCGATGACCACGCGCTGCTTCTCGGCCGTCAGCATCGGCTCTGAATCGGTGCTGTCCAGCGTGAGCAGGCGTTTGTCAATGTAGGAAACGTTCTGGAAGGGCGGCGGCAACTTGAAGTTGAGCCCCGGTTCAGTGATGACGTTCTTGATCTGCCCCAGTTGGTAAACAACGCCAAATTGGCGCTGGTCCACCACGAACAGGGTAGAACCCAAAATGGCCAGCACCAACACCAAAGATGCGCCAATAAAACCCAAGCGGTTCATGTTATGTGGTCTTTCAATTATGGTCGGGCGGGTCAGCGGACGTCGCGATCACGCGACCGCTCAGCTTCTCTCGTGCGGCTGCTGGCAGCCGTTGCGGGAGATGACGCGGGTGCATTGGCGGCAGGCGCTGCCAATGTGGCTGCCGCCGGACCACTGGACGCCGACATTTGCATGATTTTGTCCAGAGGCAGGTACAGCAGGTTGTTGCCCTGTTTGCTGTCCACCATGACCTTGGTCACGTTGCTGTACATCTGCTGCATGGCATCCACATACATCCGCTCGCGGGTGACCTGGGGGGCTTTCTGGTATTCGGTCAACACCGATTTGAAACGCTCCGCATCACCCTTAGCCTGAGCGACGATGCGTTCCTTGTAACCTTCTGCCTCTTCACGCAGACGCGACGCAGCACCCTCAGCGCGGGGAATCACATCGTTGGCATAGGCTTGAGCTTCGTTCTTGACACGCTCACGCTCCTGTCCGGCTTTGAGCACATCGTCAAACGCCGCCTGCACCTGCTCTGGGGGGCGAACGCCACCCTGCTGCATGTTCACGCCAACCACTTCAATACCGACCTTGTAGCGATCCAGAATGTTTTGCATCAACTGACGCACACGGGGCGCAATTTGGTCCCGCTCCTCGGCAAGGGCAGAGTCCATCTTCATTTTGCCAACCACTTCGCGCACGGCGGTTTCGGCAGCCTTGATCACTGACGCATCAGGATCGCGGCTTTCAAACAGGAAAGCCCGCGCGTCGCTCAGACGGTACTGCACTGCGAACTTGATTTCGACAATGTTCTCGTCTTCTGTGAGCATGGCCGACTCACGCAGACCGGTGGCTTGCACGATGCTGTCGCGCCCCACGTCCACCGAGCGGATCTGGGTGACAAACACCAGTTCATGGCGCTGCACTGGATATGGCATGCGCCAGTTGAAACCGGCACCCACCGTGGAGTGGTAACGGCCAAACTGCGTGATCACGCCCTGCTGACCTTCCTGCACGATGAAAAACCCGGTGCTGAGCCAGAACAACAGGGCCACACCCGCCACCAGGCCGACCCCAATACCTGCGGTTCGCGGGTCAGGACTGAACCCACCACCCGATGGGCCTTCGCCATTGCCACGGCGGCCGCCACCATTGTTGCCACCGAACAGCCCACTCAACTTGCGGTTGAAATCGCGCCACAACTCATCAAGGTCGGGAGGGCCTTGGTTCGCTCCGGGGCGGGCGTTGCGACCACCATCCGTTGGAGGCGGTGGTGGAGGTGGCGGGGTGTTGTCAGGGCGACCTGAAGGTTCACCACCGCTGTTGTTGTCGTCCCCCCTGCCCCAGCGCGGATCGTTCAAATTGAACATGCCCCAGCGTCGGCGCAGCGCCTGGACGGGGCGCATGAAAACGTCTTGATTCATTCTAGTGAAAATCATGGATGAAAACTGTGAGATGGTTCGGCAATCAGATGGTTCATGCGACATCTGGATTTTCAACGAGGGGCTCTTGACCTGAAAAACGCGGGTCTTTGGTGTCGCTGTCTTCTGTCAACTGGCGTCCGGCCGCCACACTGTCAGACAGCAAACGCCGCAGTTCAGCCAAACCGGTACCAGTCAGGGCACTGACATACACACGCTGCACGGGTTCACCGTCCAACTCAGTGATGTTGACCAGTTCTGCCGGCACGGTATCTGGAGCCATTGCGTCGAGTTTGTTGAAAACCAGCAACTGCGGGACATGGCCTGCACCGATGTCGTGCAACACCGACTGAACTTCCTGAATTTGCTCAAAATGCCCGGGATTGGAAGCATCGACCACGTGCAGTAGCAAATCGGCATCGGCTGCCTCCTGCAAGGTGGCTGCAAAGGCGTCAACCAAACCATGCGGAAGGTCACGGATGAATCCGACAGTGTCCGACAACGACACAGTCCCGGCGTGGTCACCCAGGTACAACTGGCGGGTCGTGGTGTCCAGGGTGGCAAACAGCTGATCGGCAGCGTAAGCGCGCGCCTTGACCAAAGCATTGAACAACGAAGACTTGCCTGCGTTCGTATAGCCAACCAGGGATACATTAAAGGCGTTGCGGCGATCACGCTGTTTTCGCTGGGTGGCGCGTTGCTTTTTGACCTTTTCGAGGCGCTCACGGGTGCGCTTGATGCTGTCAGACAACATCCGCCGATCCAATTCAATCTGCGTTTCGCCGGGCCCGCCCCTGTGCCCAACTCCACCACGCTGGCGCTCCAGGTGGGACCAGCGCCGCACCAGCCTGGTGGACAAATATTGCAGTCTGGCCAACTCGACCTGCAGTTTGCCTTCGTGGCTGCGTGCACGCTGGGCAAAAATCTCGAGAATCAACAACGTCCTGTCATTGACCGCCACACCCAGGTAACGCTCCAGGTTTCGCTGCTGCGCGGGACTCAGTGCCTGGTCAAACAACACTTCTTTGACGCCGAGGGTGTCAACAAGCAGCTTGATTTCGTCGGCCTTGCCGCTGCCCACGAACAGCGCAGGGTCCGGCGCCCGTCGCTTGCAGACCACGCGCTCAGCAACGGCAAACCCCGCCGTCTCGGCCAGCAGACCGAGCTCATGCAATTCATGATCGAAATTGACAACCCCGAAGTTCACGCCCACCAGTACGACGGTGGGTTGGGCGTTCTCGGTGGCGTGTGAGGAACTCAAAGTGAATGTGCGAACGCCCAGCCTAAGTGGCTGGGTGCCCAGTACCGGTTCAGGTCGCGGAACCGGTCTCGTCGCTGCCTGCGACGGCGAACTGCACGGGCCGCCCTGGAACGATGGTCGAAATGGCGTGTTTGTAGACCATTTGTGTCACGGTGTTGCGCAACAGCACGACGTACTGGTCGAAAGATTCGATTTGCCCTTGGAGCTTGATGCCGTTGACCAGGTAAATGGACACCGGCACATGTTCGCGCCGGAGCTGGTTCAGAAAAGGGTCTTGCAAAAGTTGGCCTTTGTTGTTGCTCACGATATGTTCCGTGTTCAGGGAAGTTAAGAAGCCTTGACCATACCACACCGGGTTATAGCCCACAGTGCAAGGACGCTCTCAGTCAGCGTCTTTGTATGGGTTCGAAGAGGTTTTCATTTCGATCCGCAGCGGAGTGCCGACCAGATCGAACGCCTTGCGGAACCGCCCCTCCAGAAACCGCTTGTAGGTGTCAGTGACATGTTCCAGCGAATTGCCGTGCACCACCACGACCGGTGGATTCATGCCGCCCTGGTGTGCATACCTGGGCTTGGGCCTGAACATGCCGCTGCGCTGAGGTTGCTGAAACTGAACAGCTTCGAGCAGGAGCCGTGTCAGCACAGGTGTCGTCATTTTGCAATTGGCTGCAGCGTGTGCTTGCGCAATGGATTTCCACACCGGGGCCAGCCCCTGACGCTTTTTGGCTGAAATCAGGTGAACGTTCGCAAACTTCAGGAAAGCGAGCCGTTGCTCAATGGCTCGTTCGACCAGCTTTCGCTGATATTCGTCAGCCGCATCCCACTTATTGATGGCGATGACCACGGCACGACCGCTATCCAGTATGTAGCCGGCAATGTGGGCGTCCTGGTCGGTCACGCCCTGGGTGGCGTCCAGCAACAGCAAGACAACGTTGGCGTTTTCAATGGCTTGGAGCGTTTTGACCACCGAGAACTTCTCGATGGCTTCAAACACCTTGCCTTTGCGACGCAAACCAGCCGTGTCAATCAGCTCAAATTGTTTGCCATCGCGTTCAAAAGGCACCGAAATGGCATCGCGCGTGGTGCCTGGCATATCGAAGGCCACCAGACGCTCCTCGCCCAGCCAGGCGTTGATCAGCGTGCTTTTGCCAACGTTCGGTCGCCCCGCAACCGCCAGTCGTATGGCACCGCTGGACTCTTCATCATCGCCCTCGTCCTCGGGCAACTGAAGGGTTTCCAACGCCAGTTCTGTCAACGAACGCACACCCTGGCCATGGGAAGCCGACACAGGAATGACCTCCCCCAGCCCGAGTTCGAAAAACTCGCTGAGTTTGATGCCGTCCTTCATGCCCTCAGACTTGTTGGCCACCAGCAGACACGGTTTGCTCAAGCGACGCAGGTGTTGCGCAATTTCGTGGTCTTGCGCGCTGACGCCGGCACGACCATCCACGATGAACAGCACCACATCCGCCTCGGCCACAGCCTGGCGCGTTTGTTTGGCCATCTCCATGTAAATGCCTTCGTGGGCATCGGGCTCGAAGCCGCCGGTGTCGATGACGATGAACTCACGCGAACCCAAGCGCCCGTTGCCATAGTGGCGGTCGCGGGTCAGGCCCGCAAAATCGGCCACGATGGCGTCCCGGCTTTTGGTCAGCCGGTTGAACAGGGTGGACTTGCCCACGTTGGGGCGCCCGACTAGGGCAATCACAGGTTTCAAAGGTCAATGCCCAGGTTGGTTGGCTTGTGGCAAGCCTTATTGAGGACGCCAGGCAAACAGGTTGCCTTTTTGTGTGAGCACCAGCAGGGTATCGCCCACCACCACGGGGGCAGTCTCGATGGCCAATCCATCGGTGGTCAGGCGCCCCATGGGGCTGCCATCTTCGCGCGACAGCAAATGGACGTACCCCATGCCATCGCCCACCACCACCGATCGCCCCAACACCAGAGGTGCACTGAGGTCCCGGTGTGCGAGCAACGACGTTGACCAGGTTTTGGCACCGGTATCCCGCTGGTATGCAACCACGTTTCCATTGGCCTCGGTGCCGAACAACTGTTTGTCGTCCCCCTTCACCCCCCAGCGACCGTCGGCGGGCTGCGACCACTTCAATTTACCGGTGGCGGCGTTGATGCACCCCACTGCTGACTGGAACGCACGTGCGCACACGGTGTCGCCCAAGCGGTCCGCCGGGCCCACCAGGTCGATCATTCGCTCGATTTCATTGGCTCCGCGAAGACTGGCCAACGCCACGTCCCATCGCACGGAACCGGTGTTCGGGTTGAAACTGACAAAACGCTGGCCCAAACCTGCCAGCAATGTGTCGCCAAAGGGCAGCAAGACCCCAGGCTGGCGCAGCACAAGGGCCTCGCCCGTTCGTGTTTGCGTCCAGAGACGGGCACCGCTGTTGCCGTCAAATGCCGAGACCGACCGATCAGCCCCCAGCACAAACACTCGCTGCCCCGCCACAAGAGGTGCAGTGAATGTGGCAAATGGCAAGCGTTGACGCCAGACAACCTTGCCCGCGACGATCGCAACGAGTTCATTTTGCTGCGTGACCACGGCGGCCAAGTGGCCATCCGAGCCCACTCCTGCGGACAGCGGCTCTGCCAGATTGGCACGCCAGAGATCTGCTCCATTGACGGTGTCGACCGCGGCCACTGTGCCACTGCGCGAGGCAATCACCACGCTGCCAGTCTGTGCTGACATTGTGAGCCCCCCACCCTCGCCCACCCGATTGACCCAGACCTGCTGGGCAGACACCACGGGGGCCAGACTGGTCAATGCTGCAGGCTTGGGCCTGTTGCCAGACGATGAGCATCCCACCAGAACAGATAAAAACGTGAGAGCAAACAAATGTTTGGCAGCAAGCGGTAGGGCCATAAAAAGCCTCATTTATTTGGTGACAACCGCAGGCGCAGCGGCTTTGGGATCAACACCCAGTGCGTTGAGCTTTACCTCGACCAACTGGCGGTACTCGGTCCCCGCTTCCAGGAGTTGGTACGCTTTTTCAAACTCGGCCCGGGCCTCGGCTTTTTTACCTTGAGCCAGATACACGTCACCCAGCCTGTCGGCAACCAGACCGGCAAACTCAGGCACGGTGGGGGCTTGCAGCCACTTCAGCGCCTCTTCCGGAGCGGAAGCGTCCATGGCAAGCGCGGCGAGGCGCAACCTTGCAATGGTTTGAAGGCCTTCATCGCCTGACTGTTCAGCAGTCCAGACCAGGGCCGCTTTGGCGGCATCCCCTTTTCCTGAGGCGGTCAATCCGCGGGCGGCCAGCAATGCACCCTGGTGGGCGTACGTTGTGCGGGCAAACTTGTCTTTCATGTCTGCCAGTGCACGTTCCACACGCTCAGCATCTTTGTCCGATACCGCGCGCTCGATTTCGTCGTACAGCATCGCCGCTCCGCTGGCTTGCTTGCGTTGCCAGTATTGCCAGCCATTCCAAGCTGCCATGGCGCCAAACACAAGGATCAGGCCCCAGGTGATTGCATTGCCGTAGCGGTTCCAGAAATGCTTGAGCTGGTCAAGCTGTTCCTGTTCTTCTAGATCGAGGGATTGGGCCATGTGTGAAACGTGTTTGAAAGATGTTGATTTTATGGGTCAGCTGCAGGGCCAATCTCAAGCTCTCAGCGTACCTGCCCATTGCGCGCAGTCTGACAACGAGGCGAGTCTCTGCCCACTGGACTGCAGTGAACCCTCGCCCGCACGCAAAGGCTTGATGGAAACCATGCCCTGAGCCAGCTCGTCCTGCCCAAACACCAAAGCGTAGCGGGCACCACTGCCATCGGCTTTCTTGAATTGGGACTTCATGCTGCCCATTCCATCGGGTCCGCAGGCGTGCATCTGAACCTTCAATCCGTGCTGACGCAACTCACGCAAGACCTGTGAAACCTGGGGCCAGGCAACGGCATCCGGAACCACAGCGAACACATCCGGCACGGGTTGGGCCGGGAGGAGTTGTGCGGTTTTGAGCAGTTCGAGTATTCGCTCCATGCCCAGAGCCCACCCAACGGCCGGTGCTGGCTTGCCGCCAATCTGTCCGATCAGATCGTCATACCGTCCGCCTGCGCACACGGTGCCTTGCGAGCCAAGCTGGTCGGTCACAAACTCAAAAACCGACAGGTTGTAATAGTCCATGCCGCGGACCAATCGCGTGTTGACGGTATAGGCAATGCCATGGGCATCCAGAATTGCTCGCAAACCATTGAAATGAGCCAGGGACTCAGCCCCGAGGAGGTCCATCAGGCGCGGCGCACCATTCACCAACGCTTGCATGGCAGGATTTTTCGTGTCCAGGATGCGCAGCGGATTGCTGTGCAACCGTCGACGCGCGTCTTCGTCCAACTGGTCGGCATGCGCCTCGAAATATGCGATCAACGCTTGTCGGTGTTGCTGGCGTTCTGCCGGCTGTCCCAGGCTGTTGATCTCCAGCTTCACTCCGGTGAGCCCCAGCCGGTTCCAGAGGTCGCAGGCCATCAGGATCAACTCGGCATCAACGTCAGGACCTGCGAAGCCCAGCGCTTCAGCCCCGAACTGATGAAACTGCCGGTAGCGGCCACGCTGGGGGCGCTCATGCCGGAACATCGGGCCCATGTAGTACAGACGCTTGCCACCGTCGTATAGCAGGGAATGCTCCACAGCTGCACGCACGACACCGGCGGTGTTTTCTGGGCGCAGGGTGAGCGCTTCACCGTTCAGCCGGTCTTCAAAGGAGTACATCTCCTTTTCAACAATATCGGTCACCTCGCCCAGACCCCGCACAAACAGGGCTGTTGGCTCCACGACCGGGGTGCGGACGTTTCGATAGCTGTACAGCGTCATCAACTCGCGCAGGTGCGCTTCAAGCCACTCCCAGGCCGCGGATTCGGCAGGGAATATGTCATTCATGCCTTTGACGGCAACTATTTTTTCAGCCATGGAAATGATCGGAGCACGGCCTGACTCTCGTCAGGACTGGCCACCAAAACGTTGTTGAATGTACTTTTCGACCACAACCTGAAACTCCTGCGCGATGCCGTCACCGCGCAAGGTCAGGCGCTTTTCGCCGTCGATGTAAACCGGTGCTGCCGGCGCTTCTCCCGTACCGGGCAGGCTGATGCCGATGTCGGCGTGTTTGCTTTCACCCGGTCCGTTGACGATGCAGCCCATGACCGCCACTTTCATGCTCTCTACGCCTGGATACTTGTCACGCCAGGCAGGCATGGAGGTGCGCAGGAAATCATCGATCTGCTTGGCCAATTCCTGAAACGTGGTGCTCGTAGTGCGGCCGCACCCTGGGCATGCGGTGACACTGGGTACAAACGCACGCAACCCCAGGGACTGGAGGATTTCAGCCGCCACCACCACTTCCTGGGTGCGTGCTTCACCTGGCTCCGGGGTCAAAGACACACGAATGGTGTCGCCAATGCCCTGCTGCAGCAGAATGGACAGCGCCGCAGCAGACGCAACAGTCCCCTTGGTCCCCATCCCCGCCTCGGTCAGCCCCAAGTGCAAAGCAAATTGGCTGCGCCGCGCCAGTTCCTGGTAGACCGCGATGAGGTCTTGCACCCCGCTCACTTTGCAGGACAGGATGATCTGGTTTGCGGGCAACCCTGCCTCAACCGCCTGGTGAGCGGAGTCGAGGGCTGACGAAATGAGCGCCTCGTACATCACCCGCTTGGCGTCCCATGGCACACTGCGACGGCTGTTCTCGTCCATCATCCGGGCCAATAGGTCCTGATCCAGGCTGCCCCAGTTCACCCCAATTCGAATGGCTTTGCCCAAGCGTGCAGCGGTCTCAACCATCTGCAGGAACTGGCGATCGCGCTTGTCGCCGCGCCCCACGTTGCCCGGGTTAATGCGGTACTTTGACAGAGCTACAGCACAGTCAGGATGGTCCACCAACAACCGGTGACCGTTGTAATGAAAGTCACCGACCAAGGGGACATCGATTCCCATGCGGTCGAGTTGCTCACGGATGTAGGGTACTGCCCGCGCAGCCTCGTCGTTGTTGACGGTGATTCGGACCATTTCGGAACCCGCCAAGGCCAATTCTTTGACCTGAATAGCCGTCGCAACTGCATCAACGGTATCGGTATTGGTCATGGACTGGATACGCACAGGCGCCCCACCCCCCACCACCACATGGTTCCCCCCCCAGGACACGCGCACCGCATGGGTAACGTGTGCCCGATTAGAGTCAGCCGACGACAAAAACGGTGAATCGTTCATTCTGTACGCAGTCACTTGACCTCGAAGCGGGCCACGTTGTTCTTTGTCAAGACAGCCAAATCCATTGCCTGCCCCCGCACCAACACCCTGGCCCCTGCCGCATTACCCACCACCACGGAGTAGGGCGCACCGTCCCCAAACGTGACGTCTTCGCCTTGCTTGAGTACACGTTGTATGCGCAGCCGACCTCCACTGTCGGTGACTTCAATCCACGTGTCCTGTGAGGCAGCGACGGACAACAACGCAACCCCTGGCTGAGCAGAATCGCCCACCGCCACCACGAGGGGGGAACTCACCTCCGGAACAGGAGCCGTCTTCACCAGGGCTTGTGTTTCGTCCGTCACCGATGGCGCTGCAGCTGCCACCGGGCTGTCTGCCTGCACTGCGGGTGCGACTGTTTCTGAGGAAACAGATGTCCCTTTTGCGAGGGTGACGTCGGAAGCAGGTGCATCCGCTGTGGTCGGCTGGGCGACGTCGCGCCAAATTTGCGGCATCTCTGGAGAAAAATAAAGCGCCACAGCCCCTACCAACAAGACTCCTACCATCCAACTGTGGCGAGCCAACGAAAGTGCGGGAGCCAAAACCCCAACCGATGCTGATGCCGCGCCCTGCCCCACATGCCCGAGGCCAGTGGGAGAAGTCAAAGCCACTGGCTTCGCGCTGGGCAGCCCCATCAAAACCGGGGTCGCATCCATTTTCAGGTGACGTGCCACGCTGGACGCCAATGCACGCGTGAAAGTGGCATCGGTGAGTTCATCCCACCGGTTCGCCTCCAACGCTTCCAGTTTGCGAACGGGCACCTTCAATGCGGCGGCAAGGGCAACGATGTGCAATCCGGTTGCCTCACGCGCCTGGCGGATCAATTGGCCGGGTGTCGTCGCTGGTGCCGTGGACGCGCCGTCTTCGCGGGCGGTATCGGGCTCACTCATGGAATGCACCTCTGTCATATGAGCCAGCCTCACGGGATTGCGGATACCGGCGCTTGAGTTGATCACCCAGCTGCCGCAATGCATCGCGATTTCCCAGGCGCTGCTCCACTTTCATCCCCAGCCAATATGACTCTGCGTTGGCCAGTTCGCTGTTGTTCAAGCGGCGCATGTGAAACTGTGCCTTGATCAGCTCACCGCGGTTGAACTGCAGCTGAGCCAAATTGAAACTGATCACCGGGTTGCCCGCATCCAGCTCGAATGCTTTGGCGAGAGACGCTTCAGCATCCACCGGTTTACCGGCCCTGGCTTGGCAGATCCCCTGCGTGAGCAGGGTTTTCGCCCGCCCGGCATAAATGGGGCTGGCCAAGGCGGCATCAAACAACGGTTGCGCCTCAGCAAATCGGGACTGCTGGCACAGCAGCCAGCCCAAGTTATGGGCAACGCCCGCATCCTTGGGGGCGAGCGAGAGTGCACGACGGAAGCTCTCTTCTGCCAGGCGAGTCTCGCCAAGACGCATGTACGCCAATCCGCGCAAGTTGTGCGCTGGCGCATAACCGCTGTCAGCTGCCAGTGCCTGTTTGATTTCGTCCAAAGCCACGCTGGTTTGACCTTGCTCGAAATAACCCGTGGCCAACTCCACACGCAAGCGCGCGCGCTTGCGCGCATCGGGCTCATCCGACTCGGTGATCAGGTCGGCACCGCCAGCGCCTGTCTGTGCCGTTGACCCAGCGGCGTGTTGGGCGCAGCCAGACAAAGACACCAAACCACAAAGGAACGAGCCCAGCAATACCAGCCCAGACAATCGATGGTTCATCCAGCGTGCTCCCGGCTCATCCACGTCACAGGTGTTTCCGACAGGCGTCGCAATTGCCCCATGCGGTCAGCGACACGGGTCCGATCGACTACATCACCAGCCAGTTGGCCGCACGCAGCATCGATGTCGTCCCCCCTGGTTTTTCGGACGGTGGTGACCAAACCTGCAGCGGAAAGTTGACCGGCAAAAGCGAGCACCGTTGCTTTGTCCGAGCAGACAAGTCCTGAATCAGGAAAGGGATTGAACGGGATCAGGTTGATCTTGCACGCCAACCCATTGCGCCCATGTTGGCGCAGCAAATCCACCAACTGGCGGGCGTGTTCAGGTTGGTCATTGACGCCCGCCAACATGCAGTACTCGAACGTCACAAAATCCCTTGGTGCTGCCGGCAAGTAACGCGCACAGGCATCGAGGAGATCTCGAAGGGGATATTTTTTGTTCAACGGCACCAAGCCATTGCGTAAATCATCATTGGGTGCGTGCAACGAGACCGCCAGCGCCACAGGGCAATCCACCGCCAGGCGGTCGATCATGGGAACGACGCCTGACGTGGACACAGTCACACGCCTGCGGGACAAACCGTACCCATGGTCATCGAGCATCACCTTCAGGGCAGGCACCAACGCACTGTAGTTCTGAAGCGGCTCGCCCATGCCCATCATGACCACATTGGAAATCACCCGTTCCGACACACCCAGTTTGGCGCGGAGGAAATGCTCGGCAAACCAAAGCTGAGCAACAATTTCGCCCGTGGTGAGGTTGCGGCTGAAGCCTTGATGCCCGGTTGAGCAAAACCGACAGCCGACCGCACAGCCGGCTTGCGAGGATATGCACAAAGTACCGCGGTCGGTTTCGGGAATGAAGACCGTTTCCACGGCATCTCCGTTGCCCACATCAAACAGCCACTTGATCGTGCCATCCAAGGAGTCTTGTCGTGACAGCACCGTCAGCGGTTTGATGTGCGCAACACCACCGAGTTTGTCCCGCAGCGACTTCGCAAGATCCGTCATGGACGCAAAGTCGCTTTCACCACGCTGGTGAATCCAGCGGAACAACTGAACGGCCCTGAAGCGCTTTTCTCCGAGCCGCTCACAAAAAGCAGCCAGACCTTCAAGATCGAAGTCAAGCAGGTTGGCTGCAGTCATTTCAGCGTGAGTAGACGTTCATTCCTGCAAAGAAGAATGCAATCTCGACAGCTGCAGTTTCAGCCGCATCCGATCCGTGCACTGCATTGGCATCAATGCTGTCAGCGAAATCGGCGCGAATGGTCCCTGCATCCGCCTTCTTCGGGTCGGTTGCGCCCATCAGCTCGCGGTTTTTGGCGATGGCATTTTCACCTTCAAGTGCCTGGATCATGACGGGGCCAGACACCATGAAGTCCACCAGATCCTTGAAGAAAGGACGGGCCTTGTGCACAGCGTAAAACGCTTCAGCCTCGGCACGCGACAGGTGCACGAGCTTTGCTGCAACAATTTTCAGACCAGCCGCTTCAAAGCGAGCGTAAATCTGGCCAATCACGTTCTTGGCGACTGCGTCGGGCTTGATGATGGAGAGGGTGCGTTCGATAGCCATTGATTTACCTTGAGATGAAAAAAAGTACAGCCTCACATTTTACTGTGAGAGTTCGGCGTCCCGCCCTGAGGTGCCGTCAACAGCATTCAGCGGGTGCGGCCACCGCCGCCTGAGCCGCCTCCGGGGCGGTATTTGCCGTTCTTGGCGACCTTCTCCCGGTGTTTCTGCATCGCATCAGCACCAATGTAGCCCAGAGATGTTTTGAGCGGGTCCGGTTGGCTGGCGGCACCCTTGGCTGGAACCCTCTTTCTGTCGATCAACCCGCGGCTTGTGGTTGGCCGCCTGCTGGTGGGGGTGTTGCGCCCTGCGCGAGGGGCACGCTCTGCTGAAGGGGGCACACCGGCTGCCCGGGTGAGTTGGCCGATGTCTGCTTCATCAAGTTCGATCCACGCACCACGCTTGAGTCCCCTGGGCAACATGACCGCACCGTAGCGTATGCGAATGAGGCGGCTCACGGCATGGCCAACCGCTTCGAACATGCGCCTGACCTCGCGGTTACGCCCCTCGGCAATCGTGACCCGATACCAACAGTTGGCGCCATCTCCACCCCCGTCTTCGATGGATCCAAATTGGGCCACGCCATCCGTGAGCCTGACGCCCTCGAGCAGTTTCTGCTTCTCCTCGTTGTTCAACGCACCCAACACGCGAACGGCATATTCCCGCTCCAACCCAAAGCGGGGGTGCATGAGCCGGTTGGCCAGTTCACCTGAACTGGTGAACAACAGCAAACCCTCTGTGTTCAGATCGAGTCGTCCGACCGACTGCCACTTGCCTTGATAGAGCCTGGGCAGGCGGCGAAACACCGTCGGACGGTTCTGGGGGTCATCGTGGGTAACCACCTCACCGGCCGGTTTGTGGTACGCCAAAACCCGTGCGGGCGGAGGTGTCAGTCGCACACGTATGGGTTTGCCGTTGACCTTGACCACGTCGCCGTACTGGACCCGTTGGCCCACATGTGCAGGCTCACCATTGACGGAAATCTTGCCCTCCAGAATCATCTGCTCCATTTCGAGGCGCGAACCCATGCCGGCTTGAGCCAGCACTTTGTGCAGCTTGGGACTTTCGGGCTGCGGCAACAGCACACGCTTGGCAGGTAGGGTTTCCGGCGCGTTCGGGTCAACGTCAGCATCAAACACACCTGTCACAACGTCGGTGAACCGCAAGCTGTTGCCATCCACAGTCGCAGGTTCGGGGTTGGACGCAGGCAAGTTATCCGTCGACACAGAGTCTCGATCGGGTGGGGGCAATGAATGGGACATGGTGTCTCCGGGTGAGTGCGTCAAGGCAGCAGGCTTGGCTGGGTCGCTGACGCTGATAAAGCTGTGGTGCCGCTGGCAGTAGCGTCCAACGGAATGGCGGCAGGGAACACATCAGGGCTGCCCAGCAAAAAAGAAACATCGCCTTCCAGGCGGTCAGTGAATCGGTCGCCCAATTCTGGCAATTCATCGAGTGAAGACAAGCCCAAATCATCCAAAAACTGGCGTGTGGTGGCAAACAAGGCTGGACGGCCCACAGCATCGCGGTGACCTATGACCTCAACCCAACCACGGTCTTCGAGTTGCTTGAGTAATTGCGAGTTGATGGTAACCCCCCGAATGTCTTCCATATCGCCCCGAGTCACGGGCTGACGGTAGGCAATGATGGCAAGGGTTTCGAGCGTGGCGCGGGTGTACTTCGGGGGCTTCTCAGGGTGAAGCCTGTCCAGATACACCCTCAGATCGGGGCTCGTTTGAAACCGCCAACCTGAAACCACTTCGACCAACTCCATCCCACGGTCGGTCCAGTGAGATTGCAATTCGCGCAAGAGCGCGCGAACGTCTTCAGCCGCGCCTTCGCTGCCCAATACGCTTTGCAGGTCCTTGATCGTCAAAGGTTGAGGGCTGCTGATCAGTGCGGCCTCAACGATGCGCAGAGCATGTGCCGAATTCATGGAAGATGTGAACGATGCCAAAGGCTTTGCCAATGACAGACTGGCTGAGCGTGCGTCAGCCGGAAAGAGACCCGAACAGGGACGGGCCGATGGTGCCCTGATTGTAGTGGAGGCCCGATTGAACCAATGCTTGTTGCATGTCTGAGGGCAAATCGGCCGTGAAACTCAACGGCTCTGCTGAAACCGGGTGCACAAAATCCAGGCGAGTGGCGTGCAGAGCCTGGCGAATCATGATGTCGGTGGCGTGACCGCCGTAGACCACGTCCCCCACGATCGGATGGCCAAGCCACGACAAGTGGACCCGGATCTGGTGCGTCCGGCCTGTGAACAACTTGCAGGCCACCAGACAAACCTGGGTGCCCTGGTCCAGCAACTTGATCACGGTTTTCGCGGGTTTGCCCCCGCCATGCTCCCGACGCAAGACAGCCATGCGTACGCGGTTGACCGGGTCGCGTCCCACGGGCTGGTCAACAGTCTCCAGGGTGCTCGATCGCTTCCATGCCCGCTCCGCCAGCGCCAAGTAGTAGCGGTTGACGGAACGACTCGCAATCTGTCGGGTGAGCGAGTCAACAGCGGCGCGGGTTTTGCCCACCATCATCAGGCCGGATGTGTCTTTGTCCAACCGGTGAACAATGCCGGCACGAGGCAGATCCGCCGCACCGGCGTGATGCATCAACAAGCCGTTCAGTATGGTCCCCGTCCAGTTGCCCGCAGCGGGATGAACCACCACCCCTGCTGATTTGTTGATCACCATCAGGTGCTCGTCCTCGTACACCACATCCAGCGCTATGGCCTCGGCTTTGAACGATTGCGCCTGGGGGGTCGGTCTCAAGTGCACACTGATGTGTTCACCCGCCCGCACCTTGGCAGACGATTTGCACAGCACGCCACTCGAATCAGCCACATCGCCCTGAGCAACCAATTGCTGCAGATAGGCCCGCGAAAACTCGGGAATGCTTTGAGCGAGACATTTGTCCAGCCTGAGCCCGTGCCATTGGACCGACACCACCACCGTGCGAACCTCGGATTCAAGGTCGTCCTCTGCTCCAATTTCAGAGAGGGGGGCACCAGCCTCGGTCGATATAATTTCCGCGTTCAATCCAGCGTTCCCAGCTCAAGAAAGGGTGTCATGTCAGGCCCCAAATTATCGTACCGCACCGGTACGCTCGCCGCATTTGCAATGATCCTTGCCGCGTGCTCATCCACACCGGACGACCCGACTGCCAACTGGAGCCCCCAAAAAATCCAATCGGAGGCCCTTGACGAGCGAAATGCGGGCAATTTTTCCAAGGCCGTGACGCTTCTGGAGAAGCTCGAGGGTCGGGCTGCCGGTACACCCTTGGCCCAACAAGCGCAACTCGACAAAGCCTTTGCCCATTACAAGGCTGGCGAGGTGGCTCAGGCCCAAGCGACGCTCGACCGTTTCATGAAAATGCATCCGGCCAGTCCTGCCTTGGACTATGCCCTGTACTTGAAAGGGCTGGCCAGCTTCAACGACAACCTGGGGCTGTTCGGTTTTTTGTCGCGACAGGAGTTGTCCGAGCGTGATCAACAGGCTGCCAAAGAATCTTTTGAGTCGTTCCGCGAGTTGGTGGCCCGTTTTCCCGATTCAAAGTACGCACCCGACAGTCGTTTGCGGATGACTTACACCGTGAACTCGTTGGCAGCACATGAGGTACACGTTGCTCGGTATTACTACACCAAAGGTGCGTATGTGGCTGCGGTCAACCGTGCTCAGGCCGCCCTCACAGACTACTCGGGGGCCCCAGCCAGCGAGGAAGCCTTGTTCCTGCTCTACAAATCGTATGAAGCCCTGGGCATGAACAGCCTGCGTGACGATGCCAAACGGGTGTTGACCCTCAATTTCCCCACATCCGGCTATCTCAGCGGCACCGCACCGGCAACCGGGAGCGGACCATGGTGGAAACTTTGGTGACTTTGCCGCGCTCAGGGTTGGGGATCAACGGCTGATGGCAACCGCACACCGCATCACTGCTGGCACCGGCCTTCACAAGGGCGATCGCGACTACCAGCAAGACCAACTCGGCATCTGGACCCATCCCAGCGTCAAACAGTGCCTGCTGGCAGTTGTGGCCGATGGCATGGGTGGCCGCAGTGGCGGTCGTAAAGCGTCTGATCAGGTGTTGATGACTGCCAAACAGCTGTTTGACCGGTTCTCACCAGCCTCCGATTCTCCGAGTGACTTGTTGCTGCGACTGGTGCAAGAGGCACACATGGTGATCAGGCTCACCGCAGCATCGGCGGAACAAGAGCCGCACAGCACGCTGGCGGCGTTTTTGCTCACGCCTGACTCTGTGTGCCATTGGGTGCATGCCGGTGATTCGCGCATTTACCATTTTCGCAACGGAAAATTGGTCCACCGTACCAGTGACCATTCGTACATCCAAACACTGGTAGACCGTGGTGCCCTCACGGAGGAGCAAGCCAAGAACCACCCTCAGTCAAACGTGCTGATGGGCTGTCTTGGCACAGAGGCAGCGCCGCCTGCAACGACCCACACCATCAGCCCGGTCGGCGTGGGCGATGTCCTGATGGCCTGCAGCGATGGCATCTGGCACTATTTCTCGGATGCTGAACTCAGCCACATCCTGACGCAATACAGCGCCAAGGAAGCGTGTGAACGCCTGATTGAAGTGGCTCGTTCCAGGGCCAACGGGTTTGGCGACAACCTGTCGGTCATCGTCGTCAGGTTCGATCCGCCCGCCTGAAGCAAGACCAGTCCACCTGAAAGCGTCGCTTTCAGGTGATTCGCGTGTCCACGAGCCGGTGAGGCTCTGCCAGAAATTCGGAAGACTGCATTTCCACCAGACGCGACACCGTGCGTGGAAATTCATGCGACATCGGCCCCTCGGTATACAACTGCTCGGGTGGAACCGCAGCAGACATCACCAACTTCACTTTGCGGTCATAGAGCACGTCGATGAGCCACGTGAAGCGGCGAGCTTCGCTGGCCATGCGCACCGCCATTTGCGGAACGTTGCTGAGCATCAACGTGTGGAACTGGGTGGCCAGCTCCAGATAATCGTTTTGCGATCGCGGGCCACCACACAGGGTCTTGAAATCAAACCAGATCAAACCGCCGGCTCGGCGGTGGGCGTGTATCTTGCGTGCCTCGATGGTCATCACGGGTGACTCATCGGCCGTTTCTGCCAACTCGTCGAACGCTTTGACCATGGCGGCGTCGGCCTCTTCCGTCAACGGGCAGTGGTACAGGTTCACATGCTCGAGTGCCCGCCGGCGGTAATCGGTGCCGTTGTCGACATTGATGACCACCAGACGGTTTTTCAACAGTTCAATGGCCGGCAGGATGCGGTCGCGGTGCAGCCCGTCAGGGTACAGGCCATCAGGGTGAAAATTGGACGTGGTCACAAACCCAACGCCGTGCTTGAACAATGAGTCAAGCAACCGGTGCAATACCATGGCGTCGGTCACGTCGGCCACGTGGAATTCGTCGAAGCAAATGAGCTTGTAGCGCTCTGCCATGCGCTTGCCCAACTCATCCAGCGGGTTGACGGTGCCCTGCATGTCACGCAACTCGCGGTGCACCTCACGCATGAATTCGTGAAAGTGCAGCCGCGTTTTCCGCTTCAGGGGCACGGCATTGAAAAAGCAATCCATCAGGAAGCTCTTGCCGCGCCCTACCCCGCCAAACATGTAAACGCCCCTGGGAATTTCAGGGCGAATGAACAGCTTTTTCAGCGAATTCGAGCGGCGCTGCTTGTACGCAGCCCACTCGGTGGCGCACCGCTCCAGCTCGGCAATGGCTCGCTCTTGCGCGGGATCACTGGCAAAGCCCCGGTCAACCAAGGCTTGTCGGTAGGCTGCGGTGACGCTCACAGCGTATGCCCGCTCAGAAGTTGAGGGTTCGCTTGTCCACCGCCAGGGCAGCTTCTTTGGTGGCTTCGCTCAACGAAGGGTGGGCATGGCAGATGCGGGCAATGTCTTCGGCGCTGGCACGGAATTCCATGGCGACCACGGCTTCTGAAATCAACTCAGAAGCCATGGGGCCCACGATGTGCACGCCCAAAATCTCGTCGGTGGTGGCGTCTGCCAGGAACTTCACCATACCGGTGGTGTCACCCAGCGCACGAGCGCGCCCGTTGGCCAGGAACGGGAACGTACCAGCCTTGTATTTGACGCCGTCGGCCTTGAGTTGCTGCTCTGTGCGGCCTACCCAGGCGATTTCAGGGCTGGTGTAGATCACCCAAGGCACGGTGTTGAAGTTGACGTGCCCGTGCTGACCTGCAATGCGCTCGGCCACGGCAACGCCCTCTTCTTCTGCCTTGTGGGCCAGCATGGGGCCACGGACCACATCGCCCACCGCCCACACGCCGGGGACGTTGGTTTTGCACTCGCCGTCCACCACAATCGCACCGCGCTCGTCGAGTTGCAAGCCGATGGCTTCGGCATTCAAGCCGATGGTGTTAGGCACGCGACCGATAGAGACGATGAGCTTGTCAGCATCCAACACAATGGCTTCGCCTTTGGCGTTGGTGTAGTTGACGGTGACGCCCTTCTTACCATTGACGATCTCGCCGACTTTCACGCCGAGTTCGATCTTCAAGCCTTGCTTGTCAAAAGCCTTCTTGGCTTCTTTGGCAATTTGCTCGTCCACCGCGCCCAGGAATGTGGGCAGTCCTTCGAGGATGGTGACTTCTGCACCCAGGCGGCGCCAGACCGAGCCCATTTCCAGGCCAATCACGCCAGAGCCGATCAAGCCCAACTTCTTGGGCGTGGCGCCGATGCGCAGGGCGCCGTCGTTGGACAACACGTTGACTTCGTCAAACGGCGTGCCGGGCAGTGCACGGGCGTTGGAGCCAGTGGCCAGAATGACCTGTTTGCCGACAACGGTTTCTTCGGTGGCACCAGCCACCTTGATTTCGTAGCCACCACCTTCAGCAGCCTTCACGAACGAACCACGCCCGTGGAAAAAGCTGACCTTGTTCTTTTTGAGAAGGTACAGGATGCCGTCGTTGTTTTGCTTCACCACAGCGTCTTTGCGGGCCACCATTTTGGCCACGTCCATCTTCACCGTGCCGGTGGAAATGCCATGGTCTGCGAAGTGGTGGTTGGCCTGCTCGAAATGCTCGGACGATTGCAGCAGCGCTTTGGACGGAATGCAACCCACGTTGGTGCAGGTGCCACCGGGTGCAGGGCCGCCTTTTTCGTTTTTCCACTCGTCGATACACGCGACGTTGAAACCCAACTGGGCTGCACGGATGGCAGCAATGTATCCACCGGGGCCGCCACCGATGACGACGACGTCAAACTGTTTGCTCATGTGTTCACCTCACGCCCCGACTCACCCATTCAAGGAGCTGAGGCAAATATGTAATAAATAGCTAAGAAGTACCGCCAGTAAAGCGGTAGAGGCCAAAATTGTTAGAAATTTTGGCCTCCAGGTCGATCAGATACCGAACAGCAAGCGTGATGGGTCTTCCAGCGCTTCCTTCATCGCTATCAGACCCAGCACGGCTTCGCGGCCGTCGATGATGCGGTGGTCATAGCTCATGGCCAGGTAGTTGATGGGGCGGATCACGATTTGCCCGTTCTCCACCACGGCACGGTCTTTCGTGGCGTGCACGCCCAGAATGGCCGACTGGGGCGGGTTGATGATGGGCGTGGACAACATGGAGCCGAACGTGCCGCCGTTGGAGATGGAGAACGTGCCACCGGTCATTTCTTCAATGCCCAGCTTGCCGTCTGCAGCCTTCTTGCCGAACTCGGCAATCTTCTTCTCGATGTCGGCAAAGCTCATCTGGTCTGCATTGCGCAGGATGGGCACCACCAAACCACGGGGCGAGCCCACGGCAATACCGATGTCGAAGTAGCCGTGGTACACGATGTCGTTGCCATCGACAGACGCATTCAGCACAGGGTACTTTTTCAGGGCGTGCACCGCAGCTTTGACGAAGAAGCTCATGAAGCCCAGCTTGCAGCCGTGTTCTTTTTCGAACTTTTCCTGGAACTTCTTGCGCATGTCCATCACAGGAGCCATGTTCACTTCGTTGAACGTGGTCAGGATGGCGTTGGTGGCTTGCGACTGCAGCAGACGCTCGGCCACGCGGGCACGCAGGCGAGTCATGGCCACGCGTTGCTCTGGGCGGTCGCCCAGGTCAGGTGTGGCAGGGCCAGCCACTTGGGGCAGCACTTTGGTGGGCACGCCAGTGGGAATGGCCACGGGAGCTGGCGCGGCCTTGGGCGCATTGGCACCGGCGGCCACGGCCCCCAGCACATCACCCTTGGTCACGCGGCCGTCTTTGCCGGTACCAGACACAGAGCCTGCGGCCAAGCCGTTGTCGGCCATCAGCTTGGCAGCGGCAGGCATTGCCACACCGGCCATGGCGGTGCTGGCGGGGGCGGCAGGAGCAGCCACAGCCGCAGTAGCCGCCACGGGTGCAGCAGCTGCAGCGGCGGGTGCTGCCGCAGCGCCTTTGCCGTCCGAGTCGATGCGCGCGATGAGCTGGTCAGAAACCACCGTGCCGCCATCGGCCACGACGACTTCGCTCAACATGCCGGCTGAGGGAGCGGGCACTTCAAGCACCACTTTGTCGGTCTCGATTTCGATGAGGATTTCATCGACCGCGACCATGTCGCCGGCCTTTTTCTTCCACGTCAGCATGGTGGCCTCTGCGACCGACTCAGACAGTTGTGGAACCTTGACTTCTACGATTGCCATTTTTTGAATCCTTCAATTGGGTCATGCGGGGGCACCGGCCGGGCGGTTCTTGCCCGAGCGGGGTGCCAGCCAAAAAATCACTTGGTCAGAACAAAGCCCTTGAGCTTGCCGAACGCGCCATCCACCAGCGCCTTCTGCTGCTCCTGGTGCAAGTGCGAGTAGCCCACGGCAGGCGATGCAGATGCAGCGCGCCCCGAGTAACCCAGTTTCTGGCCTTCCAGCATGTTTTCATGGATGTAGTGCTGCACAAAGAACCACGCACCCTGGTTTTGGGGCTCGTCCTGGCACCAGACCACATCCACCGCATTGGGGTACTTCTTCAGTTCGGTAGAAAACGCCTTGTGTGGGAAGGGGTAGAGCTGTTCCACGCGCACGATGGCGACGTCGTCTTGGCCCTTTTCTTCGCGCTTCTTGACCAGGTCGTAATAGACCTTGCCTGAACACACGATGACCCGCTTGACCTTGTCGGCCTTTTTCAGCACGTCTTCCTTGTTTTCAGGAATGACTGTCTGGAAGCCACCACGTGTGAATTCCGATAGCGGAGAAGTGGCGTCCTTGTTGCGCAACAACGACTTGGGGGTCATGATCACCAGCGGCTTGCGCAGGTTGCGCACCATCTGGCGGCGCAACACATGGAAGATCTGGCTGGCAGTGGTCGGCTGCACGATCTGCATGTTGGCGTCAGCGGCCAACTGCATGAAGCGCTCGAGGCGAGCAGACGAGTGCTCTGGGCCTTGTCCTTCGTATCCATGCGGCAACATCAACGTGATGCCGTTGACACGGCCCCACTTCACTTCGCCGGAGGCGATGAACTGGTCAATCACCACCTGTGCACCGTTGGCGAAATCGCCAAACTGTGCTTCCCAGATCACGAGGGTGTTGGGGTCGTTCGAGGCGTAGCCGTATTCAAAGCCCAGCACTGCCTCTTCAGACAGGATGGAGTCGATCACCACAAACGGGGCCTGGTTGTCAGCAACGTTCTGCAGCGGCACATAGGTACCGGTGTCCCACTTCTCGCGGCTTTGGTCGTGAATGACGGCATGGCGGTGCGTGAACGTGCCACGGCCACAATCCTCACCTGACAGGCGCACCGGGTAACCACTGGCCACCAGCGAGGCAAAGGCCATGTGTTCGCCCATGCCCCAGTCCACTGGCAGGTCGCCACGGCCCATGGCTGCACGGTCGTCGTAGACCTTTTTCACGAGCTGGTGGGGGGTGATGGTGTCGGGCAGTTTGGTCAGTTTTTCTGACAGACGCTTCCACTCCGCCAGGGGAATGGCAGTGTCACCTGCATCGGTCCATTTTTTGCCGAGGAAGGGAGACCAATCCACCGCAAACTTGCTCTTGAAGTTTGTCAGGATGGGGTCTACCGTGTGTCGACCTTCGTCCATGGCGGAGCGGTAAGCCTTCGACATGTCGTCGCCCAGCGTGTCACCCAGCCCCTGAGCGGCCAGTTTGTCGGCGTACAAGCGGCGCGTACCGGGGTGCGCGGCGATTTTCTTGTACATCAGCGGCTGGGTCAGGCTGGGCGTGTCCTGCTCGTTGTGACCGAGTTTGCGGAAGCACACAATGTCCACCACCACATCCTGGCGGAACTCCATGCGGTATTCCAGTGCCAGTTGAGTGGCCAGCACCACGGCTTCCGGATCGTCACCGTTGACGTGCAGCACCGGGGCCTCAACCATCTTCACAATGTCGGTGCAATACGCGCTGGAGCGCATGTCACGCGGGTCAGACGTGGTGAAGCCGATCTGGTTGTTGATGATGAAATGCACCGTGCCGCCCGTGGTGTAGCCACGGGTTTGTGCCAGCGCCAGGGTTTCCTGGTTGACACCCTGGCCGCCGAAGGCTGCATCACCGTGCACGAGCACAGGCAACACTTGCTTGCCAGCGGGGTCACCCCGACGGTCCATGCGGGCCCGCACAGAGCCCTCGACCACGGGGTTGACGATTTCGAGGTGCGACGGGTTGAATGCCAGCGACAGGTGAACCGGGCCTCCAGGTGTCGTCACATCGGAACTGAAACCCTGGTGGTATTTCACGTCGCCGGCGGGCAGGTCTTCGGGGGCTGTGTGGTCAAACTCGGCAAACAGGTCTTTGGGCATTTTGCCCATCACGTTCACCAGCACGTTCAGGCGGCCGCGGTGGGCCATGCCGATCACGATCTCTTGTACGCCACGGGCGCCGGCAGACTGGATGACCTCGTCAATAGCAGCGATGAAGCTCTCGCCACCTTCCAGCGAAAAGCGCTTCTGGCCCACGTACTTGGTGTGCAGAAAACGCTCCAAGCCCTCGGCAGCCGTGAGCTTTTCCAAAATTTGTTTCTTCTTGTCGGCAGAGTAGTTGGGCTTGCTGCGAATGCTTTCCAACTTTTGCTGCCACCAGCGTTTTTCGTTCTGGTCAGACGTGTGCATGTACTCGGCGCCGATGGTGCCGCAGTACGTTTCACGCAGCGCGTTCAGCAGTTCGCGCAGAGACATCGTGTCTTTGCCGAAGAACGTGTTGCTGGTGTTGAACACGGTTTCCAGGTCTGCATCGCTGAAGCCGTAGAAAGACGGCTCCAACTCGGGGATGTTCTCGCGCTCGGTGCGCTTGAGTGGATCGAGGTTGGCCCAACGGTTGCCGACGTTGCGGTATGCGGCAATCAGCTGTTGGGTGGACACGCGCTTGCGGCCCATTTCCGAATCGGGGTTGGCCGAAACCACTCGGGTGGTGCCCTGCTTGGCCATTTCGGCGAAGGCACTGATGACTGGCATGTGAGGCACGTCACGGGCATCGGTGCCGTCGACGGCGGGCACGTGCTGCAGTGCATCAAAATAACTGCGCCAGGTGTCTGGCACGCTGCCAGGGTTGGCCAAATAGTTCTCGTACATCTCTTCGACGTACGGGGCATTGCCCCCGAACAGGTACGAGTTGCCTGAAAAGGCACCGTAGACGTTGTTAGTCTCGCTCATTGATTCGCTGACCTCCGTTCCCCTGAGGGAAACATCAGATGGTTGATAAACCTCCCGCGACACGGCTGAACCGTTTGGCGGATGCGACTGTGACAAAGGAAGGGCCAAGTGCAACGCGCATTGTCGCACCGACGGGCCATGCTTTGGAATGTTTTGCCATGACAAATGGCAGGAAAGACCTCAGATTGTTGGGAAACACCCAACGGTCAGCCAAGGGTCAGTTTTTCAAAGTGCTGCAGGCAGAGTTTGACATCAGGGTGTCATGCGCGGTGACAGCCGTTGTGCCAGAGGAATCGAGCTCGGTTCGTCCATCTCGATGGCAATCTGGGTGCAGACTGTGCGGCACAAAGTCACAGCCTGTTCACTTTGCACACGGTATATGACTTGCGTACCCTCTTTGCGCTTGGCCAGCACGCCGGTGCGATACAGCACATTCAAATGCTGCGACAGATTGGGCTGGGTGGTTTCAATTTCACCCAGCAATTGCGACACCGATTTTTCCTGGTCACACAACGCGCTCAGGATCCGCAACCGCATGGGAGTTGCCAACACCCCAAAAAGCTCGGCGGCCAGTTCGAACACCCGCACCTTCTCCGTCTGGTCATCGCTTTGCGTTGTTTCTTCCATGGCGTGCTCACACAGTTAACAATATAAGCAAACATCATAACGTTGGCCGTGCGCCCACCGGGGCCGCACAAACCCTTGCCAGTCGATTCCCCTGAACCATGAAAAACACCCCTCACAAGGGGTGTTTATGATGTCGATCGCACTGACTACAACAGTAGCAAACTATTGAATAGCAGAAAGCGATGGAAGGCTTTTTACCCCTGAATCAAACTGCCACTTGATCTTTGATCTGTTGCAGGGCAGCGGGGTCATCCATGGTGGTCAGATCGCCCGCATCGCGGCCTTCGCACACCGCCTGAATGGCGCGGCGCAGCAATTTGCCGCTGCGTGTTTTGGGCAACACCGTCACAAAACGCACACGGGCCGGACGCGCCACTGCACCCAGTTGGTCGTCGACCAACTTCATGATTTCGCCCTCCAGCTTGCGGGCGGCAGCGTCGTCGGTAACCAGCGAAGCGTCTTTGACGACCGCAAACGCCATGGCCACCTGGCCCTTGAGCTGGTCGGCAACCCCCACCACCGCAACCTCTGCCACGTTGGGATGGCTGGAAATGCTTTCCTCGATTTCGCGGGTGCCAAGCCGGTGTCCGGCGACGTTGATCACGTCGTCTGTGCGTCCCAGGATGAAGTAGTAGCCGTCGGCGTCTTTGATGCCCCAGTCAAAGGTGCTGTACATCATGTTCGCGCCGGAGCCTGTCCAGTAGGTGCTGACAAAGCGCTTGTCATCTTGCCAGACGGTTTGCATGCAACCGGGGGGCAGCGGGCCCTGCACGGCAACCACGCCTTTTTCATTGGGAGTGGTCAGTTCTTCGCCATTGGCTTCGTTGATCAACCTGACGTTGTAGCCATACATCGGCACGCCCGGGCTGCCGAACTTGCTGGCTTTGGTTTCCACGCCGTTGGCAATGCCCAGAATGGGCCAGCCGGTTTCGGTTTGCCAGTAGTTGTCGATGATCGGCTTGCCCAGAGCACCCGAAATCCACTTTGCGGTGGGCTCGTCAAGCGGCTCACCGGCCAGGAACAAGGCCTTGAGACTGGACAGGTCGTATTTGGTGAGGTACTCAGGGTCGTACTTCTTGAGCACGCGCGCCGCCGTGGGGGCGCTGAACATGACGGACACTTTGTATTTTTCGACCAGGCTCCACCAGATGCCGGCATCTGGACGAATGGGCAGGCCTTCGTACATGATGGTGGCCATACCGCCGATCAGGGGGCCGTAAATGATGTAGCTGTGGCCCACCACCCAGCCAATGTCGCTGGTGGAGAAATAGGTTTCGCCGGGCTCACCCATGTAGATGTGCTTCATGCTGGCAGCCAGCGCCACGGTGTAACCACCGGTGTCGCGCTGTACACCCTTGGGCTTACCGGTGGTGCCGCTGGTGTACAGGATGTAGCTGGGGTGCGTTGCATCCACCCACTCGCAGGGCACTTGTGCGTTCTGTACCTTGGCGGCCTCTGTGGCGTAGTCCACATCGCGCCTGGCGACGGTCGACATGGGTGCCAGGCCACGGTCCACCATGACCACACGTGCAGGCTTGTGGCTGGACAGGTTGATGGCCTCGTCCAACAGCCCTTTGTAAGGCACCACCTTGCCGCCGCGTGAGCCCGCATCGGCACTGACGATGGCGACAGGGGCACAGTCTTCAATGCGGCTGGCAAGGCTGACACTCGCAAACCCGCCAAACACCACGGAATGGATGGCACCAATGCGCACGCAGGCCAGCATGGCGAACGCGGCTTCTGGGATCATGGGCATGTAAATCAGCACACGGTCGCCCTTTGTCACACCCTGTGCCTGAAGCACCGCCGCCATGCGCTGCACTTCGGCATGCAGTTCGCGGAAGGTGTAGGTGCGCTCGACGTTGGTTTCAGTCGAAACAAAAATCAAAGCGTTCTGATCAGCGCGCGTGGCCAAGTGACGATCCACCGCGTTGTGGCACAGATTGGTCAACCCGCCTTCAAACCATTTCGCAAAGGGCGGGTTGTCGTAATTGCAGACTCGGTCGTAGGGCTTCTTCCAGTCCACCAACTGGGCTTGTTCGCCCCAGAAGGCGTCCCGGTCGTCAATGGAACGGCGGAAGAAATCAGCGTAGTTGTTCATCGGGGTCTCCATGAGGCACACCAAGCAGGTGCACGGGTGAGTGGGTCAAACTGAATTCATAATTATGGGAACGTGCACTTGCGGGTAACTGACACCTACCTGCACGGGTATCTGAGTTACTTCACCAAAGCCAAAGCAGCCCTGAACTCGTCGGCCTCGCAGTGGCGCAACCATTCAAACACCACCATTTCAGTGGTCACCAGCTCGGCCCCGGCACCTGCCAGCCGATCGAACGCTGCGTCACGGTTGCGTTCGCTGCGGGAACTGCAGGCATCGGTGACCACACACACGTCAAACTCTTCGTCCAACAGTTCGAGCGCGGTTTGCAACAGACACACGTGTGCCTCACAGCCGGCAATGACAATGGTGTTGCGCTCGTCGGCGGGTGTTGCTGCAGGCTTTTGCAAGTGCTTGGGCAAGCTGCGTGCATTCCCACCCACGGGGCGCTGGGGAGGCCGCAACAGCTCGGACAGCCCTTCTGAGGCAGCGCTGAAATACATCTTGGGGAGGGTTTTGCTGCACAAGGCGCGCACATCGGGGTGGTTGGGCCCGAGCTTGGCCGGGTTCTGTTCAGTCCCCCAGGCGGGCACCGCCAACAACCGGGCTGCCTTGCCCAAGCGGACGGCGTTGGCCAGTACCGCCGCATGGTCAAAAATGGCGGGCATGAGCCGGTCCTGGTAATCCACCAGCACCAATTGGGATTCGGTCACATCGATCAACACGCAGTGCACTCCTTTGAAGCAGAACTCGCCGCGCCATGATGGCGCGGTACCGTGAGATGTTAGGGCCTGATGTCACCTGTTTGGCATTAAATTGAGTGATTGGGTTGACTTGACCGCCATCAGCCCCTAACCTGCGCACCATGACGTATTTCCCCCCCCGCTGGGCACGAGTTGCCCAACGGTTGGGCGGCTTTGTAGTAGCCATTGCGGCGTGCACGGGTGCACTGTCTGCTCCCCTCGAAGCCCCCTCCCACACCAACTCTGATTCGCTGCCCCTCCTGTCCGAGGCGGGCTTGGTGCAGCAGTTCGACCAAATCCGCGAGGCGGTCAGCGCGACCACGTCGGACCTGGTGTTGAACGCCATGGGCTTTCTGGGGGTGCCCTACAAGCGCGGAGGCAGCAGCGAAAGCACCGGCTTTGACTGCAGCGGATTTGTGCGCGCCACATATGAGCGCACGCTGGGCTTGGTACTGCCACGGCGCGCCGCTGAACAGGCAAACGCCACCACACCCATCAAGAAAGAAGAACTGCGCCCTGGCGACCTGGTGTTTTTCAACACCATGCGCCGGACTTTTAGCCACGTGGGAATTTACGTGGGCGAGGGAAAGTTCATTCACGCGCCCCGAGCCGGTGCCAAAGTTCGCGTGGAAGACATGCGCCAAGCCTATTGGACCAAGCGCTTCAATGGTGCCCGGCGCGTTGACGGCGTTCTCAATGAAACTGGGCAGGTGCCTAGCTTCATGGCACCTGCCCAGCAGCAGTAAACCGTTCAGGCGGTTGAGTCAGAGCGCCTCTGTGTACACCTTGGCAGTGTCCAGTTTGTACGTCCAGGGCAGTTTGGCATTTTTCCACCCGTTGACTGTGCGCTGACCGGCCTGCGGCCCGGTCTTGGCTTCGTCACCCTCGTAACCGTCGATCACCGTGTAGGCCTTTTTGAAACCGTACAGGCTGAGCAAGCCGGCGGCGCTGTTGCTGCGGATGCCAGAGCGGCAGATGAGGATCACCGGGTCGTTTTTGGTCAGCCCGGCTGCAGCCAGACGTTTCTCCACATCTTGCACAAACCGGGGATTGGCCTGTTGCAGGTACTCGCCCTGGTCGGGGCTCCATTCCCATTTGGCGGGAAAGTCCAGCACTGGCACCAAATGGTCGGCAAGGGTTGGCATGCCCAGCAGCATGGCCTCGGCACGGGTGCGCACGTCGATCAGCAGCACCTTGGCAGGGTCGGCACGCTTCATGGCTGCCGCCTCGACAGCCGTTAGATGCAAGCCTGTGGCCGAACGTTTGTCGTCGGGCACTTGCGCGGGCTCAATGGCCAAGGCACTGCTGACGGCAAACACCAGCAGCAAAGCGGCCAGCGTGAGGGATGGGGCGGGCAACCAACGGCCCTGGGGGTGGAATTCGACGCGTTGTGTCATTTCATGGCTCCCAAGTACTCCACCACTGCCTTCATTTCCATTTCCGTCATGCGGGAGGCCACCATGGTCATCACCGCTGCGCTGTCTCCCGCACGGGTGCGGGTGGCGTAGTTTTTGAGCTGACGCTCCATGTAGCGAGGGTTCTGCCCCGCCAGCCTGGGCAACTCTGCATTGCCGCGGCCCCCGGTGCCGTGGCACGACACACATGCTGGCAATCCGGCGTAGGGGTTGCCCCGCTCGTACACAAACTGTCCGGCGTTGGCCAGCATCTGGTCTTTCGAGGGACTGACTTTGGGTACCTGGCTCTGGTAGAACTTGGCCACTGCGCGGATGGAGCATTCGCTCAGGATGGACGCCTTGGAGTCCATCACCGTGCTGTCGCGCTCACCTGACGCAAACTCCCGCAGCTGCTTGGCGATGTACATCTCGTTTTGCCCGGCCAGGCTGGCAAAGTCGATGGTGGCCCCTTGCCCGGTGGCTCCATGGCAAGCGGCACAGTGTTTTTCTGCCAGCTTGGCTCCCGTGGCGATGTCATCTGCCGCTGGGGCCACAGGTTGGGCGGCCCACACTGAGCCACTCAGCCCAAAAGCCAGCAGGGGGGCCAACACGCGCCACAGACCGTTGCGGCCAGGGCGGTGCGATGCTTGTCGTGTCATGCGTTTGCTCCACTTTGCGTTGAAAGTGACGCGATTGTGAAAGCCCGGGCCGAGTGCACCATTGATGCGCATCAATAAATACAGACAAACCCTTCTCACACCTATTTCAATAGCTGACTATTGAATACCAACAAGCGATGAGTGCCATTAGGTATTGAAATCTATCAGATGAAGAGCGTGGTGCCTGACTCCTGTGCCTCGCCCAGGAACGCGGCCACACCGCCCAGCTCGACACCGTCAATCAGCTCTTCGTGGCGAATGCCCATCACGTCCATCGACATCTGGCAGGCAATGAGTTGCGCGCCCCCCTCCACCAGCGTGGCCAGCAGGCTGGCGGGATCGTCCACGTGTTTGTCACGCATGACCTTGCGCAACAGCTTCACGCCCAGGCCAGCATTGTTGAGTTTGCTGATGGAGTCCAGCTTGTCGATGCCCTGCGGCAACATGGCCCCGAACATGCGGTCCATCATCGGCTTGTCGATGTGTGGCGCAGGCGTGCGGCGCAGCACGTTCAGCCCCCAGAAGGTGAAGAACAGACTCACGGGTTTTCCCATGGCCATGGCACCGTTGGCGATGATCATGGAAGCCATCACCTTGTCCAGGTCGTCCGAGAACACCACCAGGGTGAGCTTGTCGCGCACGGCCACGGCACCGACTTGAGCCACCAAGGCGGGTGCACCGCCCTGCCCTTTGCGGATCAGCACTTTGACCAAGCCTTTGGCCGCCTCCACACTCAACACGTCGTTGTTCGTCTTCTTGGCCCAGGCGCGAATGTCCCGACCAAACGCCGGGTCAGAGGCGGTGACCTCCAGCAACTCACCTGCCTGCATGGCTTCCACGGCGCGGTAGGTTTTCATGATGGGGCCAGGGCATTGCAGGCCCACAGCGTCCAGCGTGTGCCGGTCGCCAGGGGTGGCGGCCACCACGGCACATGCACCGCCCTGCTCGGCTTCGATCTCAGCTTGGTCGCGGCGCTTGATGTCTTCGTAATCAAAGATGTCGGGGTTGGCCTGTTTCTCAATGGCCCAGGCGTAGGTCTTGAACCCGCCAGTGAGGTTGCGCACATCTGCAAAGCCCGATTGCTTCAGGATGCGGTATGCCAAATAGCCCCGCACACCAATCTGGCAGAACACCACCACGGGCCGGGTTTTGTCGATCAGGTGCAGGCGCTCGCGCAGGTGGTCCAGTTCCACATTTTTGGCGTTGGGCAGCGTGTCGATTTCAAATTCTTCGGGCGTGCGCACGTCCACCAGTTGCACCGCGTTGGCGGTGTCCAGCGCACGCAGCTCGCGCCAGGTGATGACCTGGTGAGAGCCGTTCAGCACGTTGGTGGCCACGTAGCCTGCAATGTTCACAGGGTCTTTGGCGGCACCGAACGGGGGCGCGTAGGCCAGCTCCAGCTCGCACAGGTCTTGTACGGTCAGCCCGGCATGGATGGCGGTGGCAATCACGTCTACCCGTTTGTCGGCCCCGTCGGCACCCACTGCCTGGGCCCCGTAAATGCGGCCATCGGGCGCGTACAACAGCTTCAGGCTGAGCTGTTTGGCCCCAGGGTAGTACGACGCGTGCGAGCCGCTGTGGGTGATGGTGGCGCGGTATGGCAGGCCATTGGCCTGCAGCTGTGTTTCGTTCAGGCCGGTACAGGCGGCGGCCAGATCGAAGGCTTTCAGAATGGCGGTGCCCAGCGTGCCTTTGTAGCGCTGCAACGGTGCACCGGGCGCGGCCAACATGTTATCGGCTGCCATGCGACCCTGGCGGTTGGCTGGGCCGGCCAGTGCGATCAGCGCCGGCTGGCCACTGATGGTTTGCGTCACTTCCACCGCGTCACCCACGGCGTAAATGTCGGCATCGGATGTTTGCAAGTGCTCGTTCACTTTGATGCCGCCGGTGAGGCCCAGCTCCAACCCAGCCGCGCGGGCCAGCGTGGTTTCGGGCCTCACGCCGATGGCCAGCACCACGATGTCAGCTTGCAGGCGTTTGCCGCTGGCCAAAAACACCACCGTGTGGTCGGCCTTGTCTTCAAAGTGTTCAATCTTGTCGGCCAGGTACAGCTCGATGTTCTTGTCTTTCATGTGCGAGTGCACGATGGCGGCCATTTCATCGTCAAACGGGGCCAGGATGTGCGGCGCACCTTCCACCAGCGTGGTGAACAGCCCGCGCTCGTGAAGGTTTTCGGCCATTTCAATGCCGATGTATCCGCCCCCAATGACCACCGCCCGCCGGGGCTTGGTGGTGATCAGGTGGCCCATGATGCGGTCGAGGTCGGGGATGTTGCGCAGCGAAAACACGCGCGGCGAGTCGATGCCCGCCAGCTTGGGGTGTACCGCTTCTCCACCGGGCGACAGCAGCAGCTTGTCGTAGCTTTCGTCGGTTTCTTCGCCGGTTTGCAGGTTGCGCAGGCGCACGGTTTTGGCCCGGCGGTCGATGGCCATGGCCTCGGTCAGGTTGCGCACGTCCACCCGGTAGCGTGCCTCGAACAGCGATTTGGATGTGACCAGCAGGCTCTCCCGCTCGGCAATCATCCCGCTGATGTGGTACGGCAAGCCGCAGTTGGCAAAGCTGATGTAAGGCCCGCGCTCAATGAGAACGATCTGCGCCGATTCGTCGTTGCGCCGCAAACGGGCTGCTGCTGTGGCGCCGCCAGCCACGCCGCCAATGATGAGAATTTTCATGGTGTTTACCCCTGGGGGTTGTGATTGCCAATGTCTAGATTCTGCGTCTCTATGCACCGGGCTGTACTGGCATGAAAAGGTCAGATGACCTGCATCAAACAAAACGGAGGTGACAGGGCAATGTCACCCAACCGGCTCTGGTTGCGGAACGGCTGGTACCCTGCGCACTCACACATTTTTTCAACCGCGCTGAGGGTACAAGCCCAGGTGCCAGACAGGAGACAGCCATGTTCAGCCACGTCATGTTCGGGGTCAACGACCTAGAGGCTTCCAAGCGCTTTTACGACGCCGTGCTCGGCACACTGGGCTATGGCCCGGGCGTGGCGAACAAAAGCCGCTACTTTTACCGCAGCCCCACGGGCACCTTTGCCATCACCACACCCATCAACGGCGAGCCCGCCTGCCACGGCAATGGCAGCACGGTGGGATTTGTGATGGCGTCCCCCGAGCAGGCCGATGCCTTCCACGCAGCGGGTGTGGCCAACGGCGGCATCACCTGTGAAGACCCACCCGGCTGGCGCGATGGCGCTGCAGGCAAGCTGTACCTGGCGTATTTGCGTGACCCGGACGGCAACAAAATCTGCGCCCTGCACCGCCCGCCGACCCCCAAGCCTTGAGCATGCACCCTGCGATTCCCATCCGCTACATCGCGCCGGTGTTTCGCCCTCCCAGCGAAGCACAGTCGCTCATCCTGCCGGTGACCAACGGGTGCTCCTGGAACCGGTGCACCTACTGCGAGATGTACACGGAGCCACAAAAGCGGTTTCACTTGCGCGACGAAGCCGAGACCCTGGCAGCCTTGGAGGCCACCGGCACCCGCTTTGGCCCGCATGTTCAGCGTGTGTTTTTGGGTGATGGCGACGCCATGGTGCTGTCCACCCGCCGCCTGCTGAGTGTGCTGGACGCCATCCGCCGACACCTGCCCAAGGTGCGCCGAATTTCCAGCTACTGCTTGCCGCGCAACGTGCGCAACAAATCGGTGGCCGAGTTGAAAGCGCTGCGCGAGGCGGGTTTGTCCCTGGTCTACGTGGGGGCTGAATCGGGCGACGACGAGGTGCTGCAACGGGTGAGCAAAGGCGAAACGTTTGACACCACCCGCGACGCACTGTTGAAGCTGGGGGATGCAGGCATCCCGCGCTCGGTGATGCTGCTCAATGGCCTGGGAGGACAAGCGCTGTCTGCACGGCATGCCGCCCACTCTGCCCTACTGGCCAATGAGACCCAACCTGAATTCCTGGCCACGCTGGTGGTGAGCTTTCCGCAAGGCGAAGCCAGATTTCGCCAAGGCTTTCCGGGCTGGGAGCCGCTGGATCAACAGGGGTTGTTCAGTGAAATGGCGCAGTTCCTGCAGGCACTGGAACTGAAACGTACTGTCTTCCGCAGCGACCACGCATCCAACTGGCTGGTGCTGAAGGGAGTGCTGGGTGCCGAGAAAGACAGGCTGCTGGCAGAGGTGCATGCCGCATTGCACCGCCCCCAAAGTGCGGGCCTGCGCGCAGAGTGGCAGCGCGGGTTGTAGCCCATAAACACCAAACTCAGGCGGGGAAAATGACAAAATTACATAGCTACCATCGCTTTACAGAAAAGCGCTGAAGGCACTTTTTGTCATCAGTTTATTCACACAGAACCTAATGTCCGCATCACTCCCAAACGGTGGTTCAGCCCTGAATGCTCAAGACAGACCACACACCGTTTTGGAGCTTTCCCACCTGCTGAGGGCTTGAGAGAGGTCCACGCCACGTCGCATCGCAGTCATCTCGGCCACGATGCTCATGGCGATTTCGGGCGGCGTCAAGGCACCGAGGTTCAGGCCCACAGGTCCACGCAACTGGGCGGCTTCAGCTTCGGTCACTTCAAACCCCAGCAACCGCTTGCGACGTTGCGCGTTGTTGTGGCGGGATCCCAAGGCCCCCACATAAAAAGCGGGGGTGCGCAGTGCCTCCATCAAGGCCAAATCATCCAGTTTTGGGTCGTGCGTCACGGCCACTACAGCGCTGTTGTGGTCCAGGCGCATGTTCAACACGAGATCGTCTGGCATTTCGGTGGACACAGTCACACCCGCCATCGTTTCCCAGCCCTCGTGGTATTCCGTGCGTGGCTCGCAAACAGTGACCAGGTAGTCCAGCATCACCGCCATCGAGGCCAGATAGCGGGAAAGTTGCCCCCCGCCGATGATGAGCAAACGCAAGCGTGGGCCATGCACCGTGCAAAGGGTGCGACCGTCGAACTGCACCTTGTCACCTTCGCCCGCCGGCTGAATTTTGACCAGTCCCGTGGCCATGTCCAGACGCCGCTCCACCCGCTTGTGCTGCTCGATATGCACCAACAACTCCCGCAGTTGCGACTGAGGAGACAACGGTTCCAGGACCACCTGAACAGTGCCGCCACAAGGCAACCCGAAACGGCGCACCTCATCTGCGGTCTGGCCATAAGTGGAGGTTTCGGGCATGCGCATGGCCAATTCGCCAGCCGCGACCCGACGAATCAAATCGTCTTCGATGCAACCGCTGGAAACAGAGCCTGCCACCTGTCCGTCGCCCCGGATGATCATGAGTGAGCCGAGTGGTCGCGGGGCCGAGCCCCAGGTGCGAACCACCGTGCCCATCACCACGCGATGTCCTCGGCTTTGCCAGTCGAGGGCGGTGCGAATCACGTCAATATCGATGCTGTTCATTTATCAGTGTCTCCGTGTAAAGGAACGCGTCTGTGTCACTTCAGAACCCGTTACGCGATCAAGTTGTGAACCACGTCGGGCGTGCAACGGGTTGTCGGCGCCACAGCAGCAATACCTGCGCGGCAGCGAAAGTGCCCAACAATGCCAAGGCAGACTGCATGGCGCCCGGGCCATGCATCGGCGTTGCCAGCCCAACCCAAAGCAGCAAAGCGGGGCCCAAAGCCAAAGCCAGACAGCGGCTGAGCCAATGCAATGCCCGTTCAGGGTTGTGCATGGCCGCGCGGGGGCGGATGCAATGAAGGGCCCAAGCTACAGAAGGAAGAAACATTGCCAGCAGGCCATGCCATGCGGTCTGGCCCAGCAGCATGGATGCGCCAAGTGCAAGCATTGACAGGCTTAGGCAGGATTGAGCCCGTGCGTCAAACCAAGCGGGATGGGGTGCCAGATGAGCCCTGACCCAGCGGCCGATCATGGCGACCAGCATGGGAAGGGCTGCCATCATCGCCACATGCCAGGCGACCATCGTTTCCACAGTCCAACCCAATCCGGCGCACCACACATTGCTCAACCAAAGCCCCCCCATCATCAGCCCCATGCCCGAGGGTGCCAAGACGCCGGCGAGGCCGGCTCGTGGAGCACGACAAACCGGAAGCAGTCCCACACGGGCACGGTCATGTGTGCACAAAACGACTGCACACGCAGTCATCAGCAGGCTCACCGCCGCCGTGGCAGGCAAAGCACCGCCCGGCACGCGCCACGTCACCCACACCAGGGCAGCGGCCAGCACGGGGTGCCATGGCAAGGTGCCTGTTTGCAAACTGATTCCTCGGCTGCTCGTTTCCACCAGACCGCTCCACGCGCCCCAAAGCACCGCCACAGCCAACAAGCTGGCATGGGCCAGGCCAACAGGCAGGCCCTTCAAGGAGGCCAAAATCCCGGGCAACAAAACGCTGACAGCGCTGAGCGCCCCAAGCAGCCCCATGGCTGCCGTTGTTGACCGCAAAGCCCAATGGTTGCCCCGCATCAGCAAGCGGGTGGCCCACCACAATGCAACCGGAAGCACTCCGCTGGCCAATGTCCACCCCATGCGCATGCCCTGCTCACCCAGCCACACCCACCCCAGCAACATGACCACCCACTGCGCGACTTCACGCACATGGGCCGACACCTGTATCGGCTCAAGCTGACGGGCAAAGGAAGAGCGCTGTGGTTCAAACATGGGCATAGCCGTGCAACTGGTCGGAGCCGCCTGCCGCGTGCACACTCACGTTAAAAGACACAATCACACGGTCAGCCACGCCGTGGTAAGGCATGGCCTGGTGTGCCAGCCAGGACGGGAACACCACCAGTTGCCCAGGCACTGGGTCAATATCGCAATGGGCGTTTTGCAGATAGGCATTGCCAAAATCCATCGCAGCGCCACCCATCTGGCTGAAATGCGGCCCATAAAAGCGTGTGACGCCATTCGCCGCCCCCAACACCGGGTGGGTCGTGCGCTGCTCCGGAGGGTCCACTTGCATGCAATACACACCTGACCAAGAACAATTGCCGTGGGTGTGGACGTCGTGGTGACTGCCTTGGCTTGAAATCTGAAACCAGATACCTCGGAGCGCGATCTGCAATCCTGGCTTGGCCTCGGGCCAGGCACCCTGATTGGCCATTACCACCGTTTGCCGCACGCTGTCCACGATGAAGCGCACCAATTGGTCCCACTCGGGCAGGCGAATGCGTTGCAGCAAATCGTCGCGGCTTGCATAGAAGGCTTTTGGCTTGGCGGAGGCCAAATCAGCGCTGTCGGTGGCCCGCATCGCCTGGAACACGCGCACCAGCACCTCGTTCACCCCATCGGCGCGCCCCAGGCGGTGCACGCCGATGGGTGTGCACCACAACTGATGCAGTGGGTCTGGCTGGAACATGGCGTGCTTGCAGCGTTCAAACCAGAGCCAACAAATGTGCCGGCCACTTAAGCTGATGCCCGGTGCGGGCGGCCAAAGCCTCGATGTCTTCGGGCGTATCCACATCGGTTCTGTAGCGGCTGTTGGCACTGACCCAGGCATGCACCTGCTCTGGGTGCGCCGATTGCCATTGGCGGCAACCCACATGGGCCTCGCCCGACAAAATGTGTTCACGCACTTCGGTGCTGAACATGACCGGATTACCTGGCAAACCGTTGACGGAGGGCTGCACAACCTGTGTTCCGGACGGGCGCTTTTTGTACGCGCCAATGAGGTCATTGGTGTCTTGCGAATTGATGAATGGCTGGTCAGCCAAGGCAACCAACACGGCGTCGAGCTTGGGAGACAGTGCTTGCAAGCCCACACGGAGCGAGGAGACCTGACCTGCGTCAGGGTTGGCATTGCGAGTCAACGTCACCGGGAACTCTTTGACCGCTGCTTCGATTTGGTCGGCATGGTGTCCAAGTACCACCACGACCTCGTCAACGCCCGCGCCGGACAGCGCGATCAACTGACGACGGATCAAGGGAACGCCACCCAACTCCAACAGGCTTTTGGGACGATGGCCCATGCGGGAGCCAGCACCCGCAGCCAACAAAACAGCACCCACCGTCACGCGGCTGTACAGCCCACCACCACCTTTAAGAATGCAACCCATGTTCAGCCTCCACAGCAAGAGCGTTTGACGGGCGCGGCGGGCACAAGAGCCGGCGTGTCCACACTTGCAACCTCCGCTGCATGAATTTGCGACTGCGAAACATCAGCCGTGGCAGCGGCCTGCATGGCTGCTGTTTTGCCTCCCCCACAGCAACCACCAGCAGCTACTGGTTTGGCTGCAGTGGAGACGGGCAAAGCGGCTGATGTGGTCGCCGACTCCGATGGGCTGCATATCTCTGGCATGGCAGCGTTTCGCCCCCGACGAGCTGCGACCACCGAGGAGAGCACCGACAAGGCAATTTCCTCAGGCGTTTGCGCACCGATGAACTCTCCAGCAGGGGCCACGATTCGGGACACTGCTGCAGCGTCTTCGCCGCTTGCGACCAGGCTCTCAAACAACACACTGGCTTTGCGGGCACTTGCAACAAACCACAGTCCCTCGGGCTGCAACGCAAGCGCGGCTTTCAGGCCCTGCACATCCCGGCGTCCTTGTGTCGCTACCACCACAAAGGGGGATGTCAGACGGGAACTGACCGTGATCGCATCGTCAGTACCCAAAACGGTGTCTGCATCCGGAAAGTCCACCGGCTGTGCGCCATCGGCCACGACCGACACACGAAGCCCCACACGCGGGGCAAGACCCACCAGAGCTCGGGCGACTGGCGAATCACCCACCACTGTCAAATTGGCAGCGGGCAAAACCGGATCGATGAACAACTCAAGCGTGCCGCCCGAGTGACATGCCATGCCAAATTCGAGTACATCGCCCAAATCCCGCTCGGCTGTTTCGTCCGAAGGGGAGATTCTGATTTTGCGCGGCAGGCCATCGACGAGCGCGCGTTGCACTGTTTTGATGACAGCGGGCTGCGCACAGCCACCACCGATCCAGCCGTGGATCTGACCGTCTGGGGTGACAACCGCCTTGTCGCCTGCTTTGCCTGACGTGGGTGCTTGCGCACTGAGCACAGTGACCAAAGCAAAAGGCTGATGGGCTGTGTGCAGTCGGTCAGCCTGGGTGATCCATTCGTTGCGGTTCATGGTGCTGTCCTTGTGATGGGTCTGTCATTCAAAAATGCTTCAGTGCAGTAGGTGTCGGGCTGCAGCCAGATCAGCCAAACTGGCCAACGGCACGAAGCGATCGACATGGCTGCGGGCTCGCTGCAGTGCTCCTGCAGCGGGCACCTCTCTTGTGGGGTGAAACCAGGTGATGCGCGCGCCACGCGCGCGGACCTCCTTCAAGGCGGCACCCAGCAGATCCGCCTCGTCGGTGTCGAATCCATCCGAGAACACCCACACACGCGAACCGGAGCTGAGTTGGGCGCGGGCGTGATGGCGGGCAAACTCGTGCAAGCTGGCTGCGATGCGCGTACCGCCGCCAAACCCGGCAGTCACAGCATTCACTTTTTCCTGGACGGCCGGTGTGTCACGGTGCATGTAGGGAGTGACTTCAGCAAGGCGGGTGTGAAAGACAAAAACGCGCGCGCTGGCCTCGACAGCGAAGGCACGCGCCACACGCAAAAACAGGGCAGCGTGCGACTCCATGGACCGGCTCACGTCGGCCAAGATGAACAAGCGCGGTGGCTCTACCCGTTTGACCTTCCAGGCGGGTTGCAGCAGTTCGCCACCCCACCCCACGCTGCGGCGCAACGTTTGACGCAAATCCAGTCGCTGGCCGCGCGGCGAAACTTGCCACCTGCGGGTGTCTCGGGGGCTCAGCCGCGCGGTGATCTGTCGCGCCAGACTCTGCAATGCGCTAAGGTCTTGAGGCATCCACATCTGGCCATCACGCTGGTGCAGCGGGTCCGTGCGGCTGGCTCCCCCTTGGGCGCGGGGTGTGCCCGCATCGCCGTCTGGACCCAGCGATGCAACCTCTCCAGCAGACTGTGGTGCAAGCTGGTTTTTGCTAGGTACGCCCGCCGGTTGTTGGGCCGCTTCCATCTGTTCGTGCATCGCCTGCACGGTTTGCCGCAAGCTGCGACTGGGCCGGGTTTGGCCACTGACTTTGACGCCACCGCGCAGCTTATCGGGATGCCAAAAACGCTCGTAAACATCTGGCCACAATTGCCATTCGCGCTGGCTGTGACAAGCAATGGCTCGCCAAGCGGCTTGCAGCGGACGCTCGCGCAAGGGTCCGAAGTACAACGCCGCCTGTAGCATGGACTGCTGCTCTGCCACTCCCACACTCAGCCCATGTTCGCGAAGGAGCGCCGCAAAATCCACCAGCCGCTCAGTCGGTGTGGTGGCTGGCTGGGCGGTCACGGGAACTGAAGTGCTCATGCAGCTGCCTTGGCCTGCTCGTTGCTGTTTTCTGCAACGCCGACCGTGCGACGGCCTTCGACGAGTTGGCGCAGTCGGTCTGCCCCCATCAGGAAGCGGTCCTCGCGTGTTTTCAGCAAACACCCCAAGGTGCCCAGCACCGCCGACATGTCTTCGGGCAAGCTGCTGTGCCGTAACTGAAACAGTGCTCGCACCCAATCAAGGGTTTCCGCAATGCCCGGAATTTTGGCCAAGTCCTCACGGCGCAGTCGCTGCACGAACTGCACAGCATCCTCCACCAGACGGGTGTCAGCTTCTGGCAAAGCGGTTTTGACGATGGCAATTTCGCGAGACAGTGACGGGTAATCCAAGTAGTGATACAGGCAGCGTCGGCGCAGTGCATCGGACAGTTCACGTGTGCCATTGCTGGTCAGGAGCACCTGCGGAATGTGTGTAGCGCGGAGGGTGCCGATCTCAGGCACAGTGATCTGATACTCGGCCAACACCTCAAGCAAAAAGGCTTCAACGGCCTCATCTGCCCGGTCAATTTCGTCGATCAGAAGCACACATGGGCCCGTCTGGCTGATGGCGCGCAGCAATGGACGCTCAAGCAGAAACTCACGGCTGAAGATGTCAGACTCGCTCACGGGCCCGGGAGCATCGGGCCGGGCTTCGCTCATGCGAATTGCCATCAACTGTCGGCCGTAGTTCCACTCGTACGCGGCCTGAGCCAAATCCAGCCCTTCAAAGCACTGCAAACGAACCAGAACAGCGTTTTGCGATCGAGCCAATGCTGTGGCCAGAGCTGTTTTACCTACACCAGCATCACCTTCCAGAAGCAATGGCCGCTGCAAGGCGGATGCCAGCCACACGGTCGTGGCCAAGTCGGGATCAGCCAGGTAGCCCGAGCGCTGCAGCCGCTCGCGCAGCAAGCGCTCTTCTGAAGCGGGTATGGCGCTCAGGTCTGGCGTCGTCATTCTCAGGCCTTCTTGCCCATCAGGCCGCCGAACCAGCTCTTGATCAGCGCCCAGAAGATGGCCAGGCCGTTGATCTCTCGTGCCACCACGGGTGCGATGGGTGCGGCTGACACAGCCGCACCCGCAGCGCCTGGGGCCGACGCGCCACCCGCCCCCTCCGCTGCTGTTGTGGCTGCAGCGGCGTCGGACACAGGCAATGTCAAGGCGGTTTGGCGGAAGTTTTCGACGAACTGAGCCAACAGCATGTCTGACACCTGCACCATCATGCGGCCACCAAACTGAGCGAACTTGCCGTTCACGATCACGGCAGCCTGACCGTTCAGCACGCAATGCGCCGGATTGGCAGGATCCGGAGAAATGATCGCGGTCAGGTCCATCGAGGCCGATGAGCCCCCTTTGTCTGCACCTTTGCCGCGCAAAACCATCTTTCGCTCAGCAGCGACCGCTTCGACCACATCAACCGTGCCCCCGAATTGAGCCACCGCTGGACCGACCTTGACCTTGACACCTCCCTTGAACGAGGTCTCGGAGACCTGTTCAGTGATTTCGGCACCAGGCATGCAACTGGCCGTGGCCTTCAGGTCGGTCAGCAGGGCCCACGCCCGTTCCGCATCCACGTCGAGTGGGTATTGCTTGTCGAGTTTGACTTCCATGGGTTCTCCTGATTTACAAAGCGGCACCGTGCTCGCGCAGCGCTTTCCAGGTGCGGAAAGCGTTGTGCGGCATGTCGAGGTGGGTGACGCCCAGATGGGCAAAAGCATCGACCACGGCAGACGTGAAGGTGGGGATGGAGCCCACGTGTGGAGACTCGGCCACACCCTTGGCGCCCAGCGGGTGATGGGGAGAAGGCGTCACAGTGTGGTCGGTTTCCCAGTGGGGCGTTTCCACGAAAGTGGGCAGGAAGTAGTCCATCAGCGTGTTACCGAGCAGGTTGCCCTGTGCATCAAACGGCATTTGCTGGCCCATGGCCACTGCGAAGCCCTCAGTCAGACCACCGTGGATCTGGCCGTCGATGATCATGGGGTTGATGCGGGTCCCGCAGTCATCCAGCGCATAGAAGCGGCGGATTTTGGTTTCGCCCGTCGCACGGTCAATGTCCACCACGCACAGGTAGATGCCAAAGGGGAAAGTGAAGTTGGGCGGGTCGTAGTAATGCACAGCCTCCAAGCCTGGCTCCAAGCCATCTGGTGGCTGGTGGTAGGCCTGCCATGCCACATCGGCCATGGTTTTGAACTTGCTGTCGTCGCCCTTGACCTTGAAGCGGTCCACCTCCCAGTCGAGGTCGTTTTCGTTGACTTCGAGCATGTGGGCAGCAATTTTGCGAGCCTTTGCGTGGATCTTGCGAGCGGCCAGCGCGATGGCGGCCCCCGCCACAGGGGTGGAGCGCGAGCCGTAGGTGCCCAAGCCATAGGGCGCAGTAGATGTATCGCCTTCTTCAACCTGAATCACTTCGGACGGAATGCCCAACTCTGTCGCGATGATCTGCGCATAAGTGGTTTGGTGGCCCTGGCCCTGAGTGATCGTGCCCATGCGGGCGATGGCACTACCAGTGGGGTGAATGCGGATTTCGCAAGAGTCGAACATGCCCACACCCAGGATGTCACACATTTTGGAAGGGCCAGCTCCCACCACTTCTGTGAAGGTGACCAAGCCAATGCCCATCAGCGTGGGGCTGTTGGGGTCAGCGCGTTTGACTGCCTGCTCGGCGCGCAAGCCTTTGTAGTCAACGGCTTCGAGCACTTTGTCTAAAGCGGTCTGGTAGTCGCCCGAGTCATACTCAAAACCGAAGGCGCTGGTGTAGGGGAACTGCTCTTTCTTGACGAAGTTCTTGGCGCGGATTTCTGCCTTGTCCATGCCCAGCTTTTGTGCCAACACATCGACCATGCGCTCGATCAGGTACACCGCTTCGGTCACTCGGAAAGAGCAGCGGTAAGCCACCCCACCGGGTGCCTTGTTGGTGTAAACACCTTTGACGCTTGCGTGCGCCGCAGGGATGTCGTAGCTGCCCGAGACAATGTGGAACATGCCGGCAGGAAACTTGGTTGGGTCGGCACAGGCGTCAAACGCACCATGGTCGGCCACAACGTTCACGCGCAGGCCAGTGATCTTGCCGTCGGCCGTGGCCGCCAGTTCACCGTCCATGTGGTAGTCACGTGCAAAGGCCGTGGAGGATATGTTTTCGATGCGGTCTTCCACCCATTTGACGGGGCGGCCCAACACGATGGAAGCCACGATGGCGCAAACATAGCCGGGATAAATGCCCACCTTGTTTCCAAAACCGCCACCGATATCGGGGCTGACAATCCGCACTTTTGACTCGGGAATGCCCGACAGCATCGACACCACGGTGCGCACCACATGCGGTGCTTGTGAGGTGATGAAGGTTGTCAGGTCACCTTTGATTGGGTCAAACGAGGCCACACAACCGCAGGTCTCCAGAGGACATGGGTGCACGCGGGGGTAATACATGTGCTGCGAAACAGTGACTTCGGCTTTGTCAAAGGCCATGTCAGCTGCAGACTTGTCACCAGCATCCCACGTGAAAATGTGGTTGTGGTGGTCACGTTTGCCGTGTGCACCTTCGGTTTTACCTGCCAGGTCTTCGCGAATCACCGGGGCGCCGGGTTGCAGCGCAGCGTAAGGGTCGAGCACCACCGGCAGTTCTTCGTATTCGATCTCGACGGCTTCAACTGCGTCTGCGGCAATGTAGCGGTCGTCGGCGATGACAATGGCCACTTCCTGCATTTGAAAGTGCACCTTCTCGTCAGCCAGCACGGCAGCCACGTCACCGGCCAAGGTGGGCATCCAGTGCAACTTGAGAGGTTTGAGATCGTCTGCGGTCAGGACGGCGTGCACACCGGGCATGGCCAGCGCAGCTTCCTTGTTGATCTTGACGATCCGGCCGTGGGCAATCGGCGAGCGCACGATGTCCATGTGCAACATGCCAGGCATCTTGATGTCATCCACATAGTTGCCTTTGCCTTGGATGAATCTGGCGTCTTCTTTGCGCAGGCGCGAAGCGCCCATACCAGCCAGCGCGAGTTCGCGGGCTTCAGCGGTTTGTACCGGTGCGTTCATGTGTGTCTCCAATCAAATGGGCGTTGGCATCAAGCAACAACGGGCTCTTGCAGTTTTTTGGCGGCGTACTGGACGGCTTTGACAATGTTTTGGTAACCAGTGCAGCGGCACAGGTTGCCAGCCATGCCGTGCCGAATCTGGTCTTCAGTTGGGTTTGGAACCTCTTGCAGAAAGCGGTATGCGCGCATCAGCATGCCGGGCGTGCAAAAACCGCACTGCAATCCATGCTCTTTGTAAAAGCCCTCTTGCACAGCGTGCAAAACACCCTTGTTGGCGAGGCCCTCAACGGTCAGCACCTCAGAACCGTCGCACTGCACCGCCAAGTGGGTACAGGACTTGACCGATTGACCATCGACATCGACGGTGCACGCACCGCAATGACTGGTCTCACACCCGATGTGAGCGCCTGTGAGATTGAGTTCCTCGCGCAAAAAATGGATCAGAAGGGTGCGCGGTTCAACAGCCTTTTCTTCCTTTTTGCCGTTGACGGAAACGGTGACGAGTTTCTTGGACATGAGTATTTCTCCCTAGGTTCAGGCGCAACGCGACCAGGCTTTGTTGAGGGCTCGCTTGACCATTTCACCGGCCATGGCTGTTTTGTATTCAATGTCGCCGCGGAGGTCTTCTGCGGGGTCGCAAACGGCAATCGCAGCTTCTGCAGCGGCTTGAACGCTGGCGCTGTTGAAGGGTTTGTTCAGCAAAGCAGTTTCAGCGGCTTCCGCCCGCAGGGCAGATGGCGCCACATTGGTAAGCGCGATACGCACGTGGCTCACCTGGTCACCGGTTTTGCGCATCACGACAGCGCATCCCGCTGTCGCCCAGTCGCCCGTCTTGCGCTTGAGTTTTTCGTATGCGTAACCCGTGCCTTGGGCAAAGGCGGGAATGCGGATTTCGCACATGACTTCGTTTTCTTCCAACAGCGTCATGTAGGTGCCAAGGAAGAAGCCATCAGCCGCCACAGTGCGTCGGCCATTGGGGCCCTCAAGCACAAAAGAAGCCTCCGTCACGATCGAAAGTGCCGGGTGGTCGTTGCCTGGGTCACCATGAGCAATATCGCCGCCGATCGTTCCGCGATTGCGCACCTGAGGGTCCGCAATGAGCTTGGCTGCCTCGCACAGCAACGGCACTTTGGCCTGCAGCAAGGGCGAATTGATCAGATCGTTTTCCACCGTCATGGCCCCGATGACCACTGTTCCACCCTCTTCCCGGATGCCTCGTAGCTCGGGGATGCGGTTGATATCGATGAGGTGCTCAGGCGCTGCAAACCGCAGCTTCATCATCGGCAACAGACTGTGGCCACCCGCCAAAAGCTTGGCGTCAGAGCCCAGTTGGCCGAGCAAGGCCACTGCCTCGCCGACGGTTTTGGGGGCGTGGTATTCAAAACGCGGTGGAATCATCAAAAGTCTCCTGGGTTTTGGGGAAAACAGGAGACGAGTGTTGGGCAGAGGGCTTTTCCTACTAAGTAGTCAGGTTTTACCCATATTCGTCATTTATTGGTCGATTTATTGCACGAAATGCACGCTACGGTGCACGAAGTGCTGGGATCAAACTTTGTGCCCGCCGCAATCAGGGTATGTCCTATGCGCTCGGACAGCCAGTGAATACCCTTGGTTTGCCCCTGATTGGATTGGGTGGAGCCTTGCAAGTTAGCTGGCAAAACTCAATTCAGGCCCAGCGCCTCGCGCAACCGCCCCACTTCGCCGCGAGACACAGGCACGGGTTGCGTGTTCTTGCCCTTCAGGAATACATGGGTCTTGCTGCCCTCGCGCCCCAAAGATTGCACAGCCCGAAGGTTGATGATGAAACACCGATGGACCCGCATGAACTGCGCAGGATCAAGGCGCAGCGCCAGATCGCCAATGCTCAGGTTGCAAAAGTGGTATCCGTCACGTGTCAGCACCCGTGTGTAGTGGGCTTGAGACTCAAGGCTCAGGACGTCGGTGGTCTCGACAAATGAAACTTTTTGGTTCGCAACCATGGGAATGCGTGACAGACGCATGTTTTTGGCTGGCGGCTCTGCAACTGGTTGCTCGTGGCTGACCACCTGCGTCACGTCGTAAAACACCAAAATGAAACCAGTGGTGTCACCCTTGGCATCACCCAAACGGCTGACTTTGATCAGCAACACCTGCTCAGGAATGTTGATGATCATGGTCATCGGCACGGCATTGGCCATGGGGCAGCCCGAAGCTTCGTCAAGTAAAAAACTGACCTTGGGCTTGGAGCGTTCGGGGTGAAAGGATGTCACCAGTTTGTCGAACGGCTGTTTCTCGTCCACAGGCAACACCCGCCGCGCATAGTCATTCATAGCGAGGACTTTGCGCTGGGCATCCAGATGGATCACACCGGCTTCGAATTTCTCAAACACATATATGCCGGGATTCGGTGCGGTTCTGGACTCCATCGCTTTTGTCTCCTCGCGCTGAGCCTTCTAAGGCGTCTGGCACACCATAGTGCAGAGCCCAAATCGCTTCGGCGTCGACCAGATTCTGCCATTACCCAACAGTAAATCCAGTCGATTTCCTTTTGCCTGTTTTTGGTCTGACGAGAGAGATAGCCCATGTCCATGGCGACGCGGAAGTCTTTCATGCTGTTGTTGACATTGGATTGCAAAAAACCACACCCAGGTTCTTGCACACTCGCAGCAGGCACAGCGTGGCTGGGTTGTTCATAGGGGTTTTTGCCGTTCTCATCGGCAAAAGATGTTCCCCCTATCGCCCCTGCCTTAGCGCCATGGGCGTCCAGTTTCATGCCATTGGTAGCTACGACCGTCAGCAACGGGAGCGCAAGCAATCCGGTGACGACGTCCGTTCGGGTGCAGCGCAGGGCACGTGGTGTGTAAAAAGCGTGAAGAAGGTCTCAGCGTGTTGGACAAACGCCGACCCTCCACCATACAAACACCCGTGCGAGTGATTTGACCGCGTAGCTGCGGGTTGACGCTGTACCCGCGAGCGGGTTCAAAACGAACCAATTCAGCTGACACCTCAGCGGCGCAACTGCTCATCGTCGTATTGCCGACGCAAGCGCGCCAACCCCTGCCGGAACGCCTCAGCATCGCCGTGGTCGAAGATCCGTGGGTAGCGGTCGTGCGCGTTGCGAATGCGTCGGGCGTGCTTGATGGGGCACCAGTACTGTTCTGTGCGCGCAGCTACCTCGCGGGTGTAGGCAGCCACCCCGTTACCGTACGAGCAGAACAAACAATTGAATTTTTCGATGGCGTTCAGGTAAGGCAGGTCTTCTCTGTCAAAGACCAGGTAGTCTGACCGGCGCACTTTGGGCATCCGGTACACCGGAAAACAAATGGTCTGATAGACCGTCACTAACAGGTCCATCAGCAAGAACGGTATCCAGCCCGCGTAGATGATGAGTGACGCCGGGGGATGATGGCAACCATGTTGCATTGGATGACTTTGCGCTGGGCGGTCAGGTCCGATGCATGACCGCACCCTGTGGCCAGCAAGTTGATGAACCATCGGAACACAGTGCCAGGTACCGATGAATGTTTGCTTACCATGTCAACTCTGGGCCAAGACGGACACGTATCCAAGTGCGCCTGTCAGCCTTGGGGTAAGTGGAAAGACCGTCTAGCGCAACGTCACTTTCAACCTCAAAAACACGTAGTAAGGTCTGAACCTTTGCCAGTTGTGGAGTTTTTGATAGCTGAAAATGCTTTACAGAAAAGCGCTAGCGGCATTTTTGTTTCCAATTTACTTCTTACGGTGTGGCACATCCGCGCAACTGTCATGCGCAACCTCAGCCGCCATGCGAATGCTCTCGCCACAGTAGTCGGGTTGTGTGCAGGCGCAGCCACTGCGGTGCCAGCGGGGGTCAGTCAGGCAGCGGACTGCCGAGCCCTTTGTCAACCGAGGCCTCGGCCCCATCCGTTTTCCACCTGGCGCGGGACGTGCGCAAGCTCCGCTGTGACCGGTAGACCTGCGGCGAACAGCCAACGTGGCGGAGAAACACTTTCCTGAAACCACTGGCGTCCGCGTATCCACAGTTTTGCGCGATGCTGTGCACGCTCTCCAGCGTCGTTTCCAGCAGGTAACAGGCCCGCTGGCAGCGCTGGCGGTGCAGGTAATCGAGCGGAGACATGCCCAACACCTGCTCAAAATGCCGGAGCAGCGTCCGGCTGCTGACCTTGCAAGCACCAGACAACACGGCCAGATCGTAGGGCTCTGCCTGGTGCCGGGTCAGCCATTCGACGGCCAGCGCCAGCACACTGTCCCTGGTCGGTTGAACCACACCGTCGGTGGCGGCTTGGGCCGCCGCCATCTGGCGTGCGGCATCAAACACAAACGTGGCTTGCACAGTCTGGACGAATTCATTCGGGTACACACGGGCGAGCAACGCCAACAACGCACCGACCCATGCCTCCAGGCTGGCGCCACTGATGAACGGCCCATCCTGGGTCACCTCCAGCCCCGCCCGCACCATTGCGCGGGGGAAATCCGCCATGAAACCGGCCAGATAGAACCAAGGCACGGCAAATGCGCGGCCACCTGCCTGCACCGCACCAGCAGCAAACCACGCCCCATTGCCCAGTGTCACGACCGTGTGCCCCTCATTGAGCCTGGTTTGAACGGTCTCGATCAAAACCGCGTGGGCCGCCACAGTCTTGCGCAATGCGGGCAGGTTGCTGGCTAAAAAGGGCAGGATGACGCAGGCACGGTGCGCAGATTCATGTGCGGTCGCCAGGCCCGGATCGAATGGCACACCTGAATAAGGTGCGAACACGGCATGCCAGGGCCCGCTTGCGGTCGGCGGTTCCAACGGACCGCCATGTTCATCAACCAGCTGCCAGGAAACTATTTTTGCAAGAGCCCCCTCTTGCAAAGCCATCGCCGTGTTGACGACCCTCAGGGCATCCACCAGGGCCATGCCCTGACCCGCCATGGCTTCCGGGAACAGCACGATTTCGACATGCAATCGGACGGGCAATTTGTCGTTTTTGGTACTCATGTTGGCGATATTGGACGGATTTTGGGTTCCGAGCCATCCTACACTGACCCCAACCGAGGCATGTAACGGGTGTCAGGGCTCGAATCCATGCACCCCATTTCTGAAACGACAGGAGACAACATGAAGAGATTTGCCGTCACACCCAACGTCTGGCGCGGTGCGCTACTGGTCACCGTGGCAATGGCCACTTCAGGCTGTGCCATGGTCGGCGCGATGCGTGGTCCGCATGCGAGTGGAGAGAAAGTGGTGGCGGGCCTCTCCGCACCGGTCCGCGTGCTGCGTGATGGTCACGGCATTCCCTACATTTTTGCGGCCAACACACCTGACCTGATCCGCGCACAGGGCTTTGTGACAGCGCAGCACAGGTTGTTCCAGATCGAGGGCTATCGCGCCATGGCCAATGGCCGACTGGCTGAAGCCATCGGTCCCGGTGGCCTGAACAATGACCGGCAAATCCGACTGATCGGCTTGCGCCGCAATGCAGAGCGCCATGCCAAGCTGCTGTCGGCCGACGCACGCGACTTTCTGGGCTGGTACGCGCAAGGCATGAATGCCTACATCACCGGCCATGTGGAAGACCACCCCGCCGAACTGAAACTGGCTGGCTTCAAGCCCAGCCCTTGGACCGTGGAAGACCTGGTCAGCGTGCTGCATTACGTCAACTGGAGCCAGGCAGCCAATTTCAAAGCTGAGTTGGTGATGCAGAAGCTCATTGACAAATTTGGGGCCGACAAAGCGCTGAAGGAACTGTCGCCTGTCAACGTCAACCCCTTGCGCACCCGCCAACCGGTGATGGTTGGCGACGCTGGCGGCCATTCGGGCAACTCTGAAGCCAGGCCTTTGGGCGATGTCCGGTTGCTGGCGGGTTTGGGCGAGCATGACGGCCTGCTGGGCCAGATGGGTGCGCAGGCCCCGATTGCAGTGGGCAGCAACAACTGGGTGGTGGGCAAAAGCCGCACCGCCAGCGGCGCCGCCGTGGTGGTCAACGACCCTCATCTCGATGCCCGTTTGCTGCCAGGCATTTGGCACCCCGTGGGTCTGTTCACGCCCGACATGCAGGCCGTCGGTGCCGCCCTGCCTGCAGTGCCGGGCATCATGCTCGGGCGCAACGCACACACGGCTTTCGGCGTGACCAATTCCTATGGCGATTCGCAGGACCTGTTCATAGAGAAGGTCGCACCTGGCCAGCAAGACCATTACTTAGACGGAGGCCAGGTACGCCCCTTCCAGGTGTTCAACGAAGTCATTCGCATCCGGGACAAAGACGCACCAGGTGGTTTCCGGGAAGAAACCCTGCGTGTGCGAGCCACGGTGCGCGGACCCATCGTCAGCGGACCGGTGTTCGGTGCTGATGGCGAGAGGCTGCTGAGCCTGCGCATGGCCTCTGCCGAGTTGACGGGAGGAGGCATCGGCATCGACCAGTTGCTGACCGCCCGCAACGCCTCCGACGTGGACAAGGCTGTGCAAGCCATTGATGTGATGTATTTCAACTTCGTGTTCGCCGACAAGGCGGGTGCCATCGGCTTGCGCGCCAGTGGCCGAGTGCCTGTGCGTGCCAGCCAGCAGGGCAGCCACCCCAAGACCGTGGGCACCGCAGATGACTGGCGGGGCACCATTCCACCTGCACAAATGCCCGGCACCCTGTCACCCGCAAGCGATTGGACCGGCTCGGCCAACCACGACACCCGCCCAGACGCCTTCCCCTACGACTACTCAAGCTTTCTGTCACCCAGTTACCGGTTCCGCCGCATGGTTGAGGTGTTGGACAAAGGACAGGGCATGCGCACCGCAGACCAGCTGGCGCTGGTCATGGACAGGCACAACCTGCAAGCCCCTCGCCTTAAACCGGCACTGGTAGAGGCCTTGCAGAACGACCCGACGCATGCTGACCTTGCGCGCATCCTCGCGGCCTGGGACGGCCGCGACGACCAGCAACTGGCCGCGCCCCTCACCTACCACGCAATTTACGAGCGCCTGGCGCTGGAGACCTTTACAGACGACATGGGAGAAAAACTGGCACGCGAATGGCTGGGAAACTGGTACGCGTGGCAGGAACGGTTCGACCTGCTGCTGACCACCCCTGACTCGCCGTGGTTTGACGACATCCGGACCCCGCAGCGTGAAACGCTGCCCGAACTGATCCGCCGCACCACCACTGCGGTAAGAACCGAACTGCAGGCGCGCCATGGCAACAACCCGGCCATGTGGCGCTGGGGCGACGCCCACCGCGTGACCTTCAGCAGCCCGCTTCGCCGCACCGGCTTTGGCCGCGACCTGCTGGGTGCGGCACCTGCACCAATGAGCGGATCCACGTCCACGCTGCTGCGGTCAGGTAGCAAATTCGGCGGCCAGTTCGAGGTGGAATGGTTTGCATCCGCCCGTCTAGTGGCTGACCTGGGTGACGACGAGAAGGTCGAGGCCGTGGTGTCCGGCGGGGTGGTGGACCGACAGTTCCACCCTCACCAGAAAGACCAACTGGGAGCATGGTTCGAAGGTCGCTTGGTGCCGTGGTGGTTTGACCGAAGCAAGGTCGAAGCCAACGCCCGCAGCACACAGCAACTGGTACCACGCTGAAGGCCGTGCTCAACCGCTTCGCTGCAATTTGAGCAATTGCTGTGGGCTTTCAAATTCCCTCACCCAGCACGGGGGGGGGGATGACTGTCTTTGCCCATGTCCGGAGGCAATGCCGCTTTGGTCAAATCTGCCGGACTGATTCGTGCGCGGTGCCTTTTGCCTGCTCTTTCAGCCATTGCACAAATGCCTCGACTGTCGGGTTCTGGGCATGTGCGTTGCGATAGCAGGCGAAATAACCGCGACCCGTGGACACGGTCTGCTTGAATGGCATGACCAGTTCACCGCTGGCCAGTTCCCGTTCCACAATAAACGGGTGTATCACCGCCACACCCATACCGATGGTTGCCGCGACGATGAGATTGCTGCCCAGATCAAAACCCGGACCCAGCACAGGCTGGGCTTTTGACAAGCCCGCACCGTGCAACCACACGGCCCAGTTATCGGGAAAGTTGGTGTGGTGCAGCAGTGTTTCGTTCAGCAAGTCTTCCGGGCGCCTAAGCCTGCGAGCGGTGGTCGGCGCGCAAATCGGTGCAATGTCTTTGCCCAGCAGGTAAACGTGCTTGTGGCCACGCGGCCAGGTTTTGGCACGCTTGACGTCGATCCACAGGTCCACATCGTCCCGGCTGAAGTTTTCATCATGGTGAAACTGCCGAAGTTCCAAGGACACATCGGGATGCGCTGCTTGAAACTGCGGCAGGCGCGGCATGAGCCAACGCGTGCCGAGTGTGGGAACGACACTCAAACGCAGCTTGTCCTTCGGCTTGCTTGCTTTGTTGTGAGCGCTGCTGAAAACCGCAGTGGCGTTTTCCAAGCCAACCACGTGCGTCTCGACCAAGGCTTGAAATTCCAAACCTTTCTCGGTCGGTACCACACCCTCGGCCGTGCGCTTGAACAGTTGGCAATTCAGTCGCGCTTCCAAACGCTGCACCGCACGGCTCACCGCAGCTTGCGTCACAAACAGGGCCTGCGCGGAACGACTGAAGCTGCCGTGGTGGCAAACAGCCAAAAAAGCGTGCAGTTCAGGCAGCGAGGGCGATTGGAACTTCATGACAGCATTGGAGCACGTGCCGCGTATTACACAAAGTAATAGTGGCTGATGAAAATGTCGTTTGTGGGCAGACCATTCACTGCCTACAGTGCCCCATGGTCATCACTGAACACCCAAGCACCCAGGCCATCCCATTGGTGTGCGACTCACCTCACAGCGGCACGCATTACCCGGAAGACTTCAAGCACGCCGTTGATTTTTCAGATTTGCGCAAGTGTGAAGACACGCATGTCGAAAAGCTGTGGGCCGCGGTGCCAAGCGTGGGGGGCACGCTGATCCACGCCCTGTTCCCGCGCAGCTATACCGACACCAACCGCACGGAATTCGACATCGATGTCAGCATGATCGAGGGCGAGTGGCCAGGCCGTGCGGAGCCCAGCAAACGCTGCCTGGAACTGGGCAATGGCTTGTTTTTCAGCAAGACCACGACCTTGCAGCACATTTACGACCGAAAACTCAGCATCAGCGAGCTTCAGAACCGCATCCACACCTGCTGGCGCCCCTATCGCCAAGCGTTGGCGCAAGCGCTGGACAACGCCAGTCAGCAGCACGGCAAGCGCTGGCATTTGAATTTGCACTCCATGCCCAGCAATGCCTACGAACGCCTGGGACTCGCGACGGGCAAAGTCCTGGCTGATGTGGTGTTGGGCGACTTGAATGGCAGGGCGTGCAGCGCAGATTTCACCGCGTTTGTGGCTCAGGGGTTCACGCAGCGGGGTTACAGCGTGGCCATCAACGACCCGTATGTGGGCATGGATCTGCTGGTTGCCCATGGCGCCCCCGAAAAGCAGCATCACAGCCTGCAAATCGAACTCAACCGCCGTTTGTATTTGAACGAGCAAACGCGTGAACCATTGCCGCAGTTTGGCAAGGTTCAGGCAGACATCAGCAGTTTGCTGACCGACCTTGCCCGCTACGTTGGACAACAACTTTGATCTACACGCCACCTATCAGGAGCCAAACATGACCCGCACCACTTCCAAAACTGTCAACCGCCGTCAATTCATTGGCGCGGGTACTGCGCTTGCCAGCGCCATCGGTATTCCTGCCCTGGCTCAGGACACCAAATACCCCAGCAGAACCATCACCCTGGTCGTGCCGTTTCCAGCGGGCGGCGCGGTGGACACAGCGGGGCGCGCCATTGGCGAGAGGTTGAGCAGGGTGATGAACCAAACGGTCATCATTGACAACAAGGGCGGCGCAGGTGGTGCGATCGGCAGCACCTTTGTGGCCAGAGCCAAGCCGGATGGCTACACGCTGGTTGTCACTTCGCAGTCATCGCATGTGGCCAACCCCTCGTTCTCAGCCAACCTGCCGTACGACGCCGTCAAAGACTTTACGCCCATCACGTTGATTGAGCGCTTGCCCAATGTCTTGTTGATCAACCCCTCTTTGCCAGTCAAAACCATCGAAGAGTTTGTGGCTTACGCCAAGAAGAATCCTGGCAAGCTCAACTACGCATCCTCCGGCAACGGGTCGATGCTGCACCTGAACATGGAGTTGCTCAAATCGCAATACGGCATTTTCCTGACCCACATCCCTTACCGTGTGGCCGGAACCGCTCTCACGGACCTGATGTCGGGTCAAGTCCATGCCATGTTCACCAACGTACAGGCCAGCAATGTGGGCTACGTCAACCAGGGCAAGCTGCGCGCGCTGGCCGTGGCGTCGCCCAGCCGGTCGGACGTGTTGCCCAATGTTCCCACCTTTGGCGAACTCAAACAGCCAGACCTGAACCTCACCTCTTGGACCGGGCTTGCCGCACCTGCAGGCACGCCCGAGGCCATCGTGAACCAGCTGTACGCAGCCATGCGCACGGTGTTGCAAGACCCGACCACCGTGGCAGCGTGGCAAAAACGCGGCTCCATCATTCCAGAGGCAGTGACGCCATCGGAGTACCGTCAAGAGATTTCAAACCGCATTGCGTTCTACAAAAAGCTGATCAAAGCGAACAACCTCTCAGCGGATTGATTTGGGTCCTCTAAACGGACCTGCAAGCCAACTGCAAAGCACATGCTTTCGCCCGGCTTGGGCGGCGGTCCGGTGCAAGCATCAGCTGGCACTCCCAGGGCTCAATGGGCGGCTTCTACCGAGTTTCGGCCAGCCGCTTTGGCTTGGTAGAGCGCCGCATCCGCGCGGCGAAACCAGTCGTTGTAACCTTCATTCGCCATCAGTTCCGCAACGCCGAAGGACGCTGGCATGCGGACAGCTGTACCGTTTTCCAACACCCGGGCAGCATCCAAGGCCAACCGAAGGCGCTCTGCCAGCATGAGTGCGGCACTGATATCGGTGAACGGCAGCAGAGCCAAGAATTCCTCGCCACCCACGCGTGCCAGCATGTCGCCGTCCCGCAACTGAGATCCGACGACACGCACCACTTCCTGCAACACGCGGTCTCCGGCCGGGTGACCGTAGGTGTCGTTGATCGCCTTGAAGTGGTCCAGATCAAACATGATGATCGCCGCAGCAGTGCCGTGGCGCTGTTTTGTGGAGGCGATGCGTTCCAGTTGTTCGAAAACGTAGCGCCGGCTGTAGGCGCCGGTGAGGTGGTCTTGGGTGACCATCTCGCGCAGCGCATCCATGGCCGAGCCCAGTGCCACGTTTTTTTCTTCCATCAGTCCGTTGAGTTGATGCAAATCCGCGCTGGCTTTGGACAACAGTTCCAGCAACTCTTTGTTGCGCAATGAACTGTCCACCTCACGTACCAGTTCGCTGTGAATGTCGCGCGTGGTCAAGACCTGGACGGCGGCCATGACCACGAAGCCAATACCGATTTGCAAGGCCAGCGGATTGCTGGTCGCTCCCAGGTGCCCCAACATCGGCGCGAGCAAGCCCGCCACGAACCAACCGTGGGCCCTGCGCACAGGCGACATCGTGACCATGCAGGTGGCTGACACACCCACCAGAATGATCAGGGTGGCAAGGTAGAGCAAAAAGGCGTCTTCAGCCCACACAAACCACACACAGCTACCCCACCCCAGCCCCAGCAAGCCCGATGCGGCAATGACAGCGTCGCGCCAGCCATCGGGTCGATCGTTGCGGGCTTCGGTGCGGCGAAAACCGCGTCCCAGCCAAACGATCAGCAACTCGATACACAGCAGCATTCCAGCCCAAAGGAGTGCAGGTTTCCAGCCCGCCGCCAGAAAGATGACCCAAGCCACCAGCGCGATTCCGAGCGGCGCGATGTAAGTGCTGTCCACCACGCGTTCCACCAGCCGGCGCGACAACTCTGATTGCACGCGGCGGGCAATCAAAGCCTCGTCGATTTGTGGGGGGCTGGTGTTTCCCATGCGTGGTTATTGACGGGTCTGCATGGCATTTGATTTTAGGCAGTACGGAGCCTTTGGAGTGATCAGATGGGCAAGCATTCATGCGACAGGCGGTACTTTGAACCCATGTGTTGTCAGCAGCTACGCAACGCAGTCCCGGTGCGAGGCACTGGCCACCCGATACCAGTTGACCTGTTTGAAGTAGCGCAAACTGGCGCTCATGGATGATCTGCAGACCCTCGCACCTGGTATTTGAGTTGGACGAAACCGGCCAATGGCGCGGCCAGAGGCGGTCCAGCGGAACAGGCCCTTTTTGACGTTGAAGCCTTGGGCCTTGGCCTGGTATTCCGTCAGGCACAGCCAGGCCACTTCGGGGCCGGTGCAGGCCACGCTGGGGATGACGGCTGCGTTGAACTCGGCGGCAGCCCATTCCTCATGAAACCCCTTGAAGTTTTTCCAACTTCTGGGCGTCAGCTCATTCCCGGGGCGGTTCAATGCGCGCCTTCGATCATGAGAACTAGGGATGGTGTTCAAAACACGGTTGACGCTGGGCACTGAGGCGAGAAATTCCACATGATGAAGAATTCGGTGCGTTTCGGGTCTCAGACAAGGGCATTTCGCCCTTGTAGGGGGTCCCTTGGCAGACTGCAGACGCACT
>CAIYQZ010000029.1 GCA_903928495.1 uncultured bacterium | reverse complement strand
TGTCAGCATCAGCGCCTTGTCTACCGTCGTTGCCCTGTTGATGACTCCCCTGAACTTTGCATTCTGGGGCAACCTGCATCCCCTCACCTCCGCGCTGATGAAGGAAGTGGCCATGAGCCCCTGGGACATGCTCGAGGTGATCGTCATGCTGCTCGGTGTGCCGCTGGTTCTGGGCATGTGGGTGGCACAGCAGTTTCCAGGTTTCACCCACAGAGTTCAAAAGCCCATGAAGTTTGTATCGCTGCTGATCCTGCTGGCATTTATCGGCAGTGCACTGGCCACCAACCTGACGCACTTTGTCGAATTCATCCACATGGTCGTGGGCGCCGTTTTTGTGCACAACCTGATGGCGTTCGTGACCGGCTACGCGCTGGGGTGGATGGTACGGCTGCCTGAGCGCGACCGGCGTGCGATTACCTTTGAGATGGGCATTCAGAATTCAGGTCTTGGCCTGCTGCTGATCTTCAACTTTTTTGGCGGCATCGGTGGCATGGCCATCGTGACGGCCTGGTGGGGCATCTGGCACATCGTCGCAGGCATGGCCCTGGCCACCTTCTGGAAGAACCGACCTCCCGTATGACTGGGGTTCTCATCCCTGGAGGCGGCGGGTAGCTGGACCGCTAGTTCGTCTGCCGGTAGCGAGACCGGATCTTTCGATAGGTGCCGTCAACCACAATGGCCTTGAATTCGCGATCAAATAGCGGAACCAGGGGTGCTAGCCCCTTGGCCTTGTTGAAAACCAGATACGTGGGCGTTACCTGAACGGAAGGCGAGAGTTCCACGACATCCGTCGACCCGAGCCGCTCCAGGGCTTCGTGGCCCACTTCCCGGTTCGACAAAATGGCGTGCACGCGCCCCCGCGCCAGTTTTTCGAAGTTTTGCAAATCCCCGGTCACCTCCTCAATGAGGATGCTGCCCTGCTCCACCATGACACTCATGGCGGGTGGCATCTTGAATCCCCGTCGAATACCGATCGTCTTTCCCCTCCATTCCTCGAACCCCTTGAAGGATTCAAAGCTGCCGCGGCGAACAAAAAGGCTCAATTCAGTGAGCTTGACCGGCACCGTGGTGAATTCCATATAGGCTTTGCGCGCGTCGGTCACCGTATAGGCGAACGCACATTCCACTTGGCTTGCGGCGCCCTGTGCAATTTCACGCTCCAGCCGCACCCACGGCAACACCTGAAAGTGCACCTTGATGCCGGCCCTTCGGCCTGCCTCGGCAACCATGTCCACGTCGATACCCCGGACATCCGTGCCGTCAAGGGTGACATACGGTGCAAACACATCGCTATAGCAGGTGATTTCCTTGACCTGCCCCCAACTTGGCAGAGCCACTAACCCGGCCATCACCGCCAAAACACGCCAAAAAAGCATGGGGAATCTACTCATGCCAGCTGCTTGAACTGCACCACATTGCCTTCCGGGTCCCAGCCGTCCAGCACAATATTGCCCCGAATACGCCAGGCTGCCTCCGCGGGTTTCAGATAACCGCCTGTTGCCTTGGCAGCCGAGCGCACCGCGTCCAGATCAGGCACCAGAAAGGCCGGCTTGAAAGGTGTGTCCTCCCGCACCTGGGGTGGCTTCGTG
>CAIYQZ010000028.1 GCA_903928495.1 uncultured bacterium | reverse complement strand
TGGTGCCCATGGCGGGAATCGGACCCGCGACCTCTCCCTTACCAAGGGAGTGCTCTACCACTGAGCCACATGGGCAATGGGCCACCCACAGGGCGGCCCACCAAAAAACATCACAACAACTTGCAACACTGGAGCGGGAAACGGGAATCGAACCCGTGTCATTAGCTTGGAAGGCTAAGGTTCTACCATTGAACTACTCCCGCGACACCACTGCCGCCAGCCACACGACTGGCAAGCAATGCATCTGCAGCTTCCAAACGCTCACCAGATATGCAGTTGGTGGAGAAGGCTGGATTCGAACCAGCGTAGGCGTAAGCCAACAGATTTACAGTCTGCCCCCTTTAGCCACTCGGGCACCTCTCCACAGCTAGCCCGCAATTATGCCACGGTTTTGTGTCCGTCAACAAGCCAGTTGACTTCTTCGTGGCCTCGGGTGGCTAACCACCGGTTGGCAAGACTGAAGTGACCGCAGCCGATGAACGGCACCGGCGGCCTCAGCGCAGACAGCGGGGAAGGATGATTGGCAGTCAGCACCAGGTGACGGGTTTCGTCGATCTGGCCGCGAAGAGCCTGCGCGTGGGCACCCCACAGCATGAAAACGGTGCCCTGATCGCTCGCATTGCAGGCGGCCAAAACCTGACTGGTCAATGCCGACCACCCCCACCGGGCATGGCAGCCCGGCAAACCGTCTTCCACCGTAAGACAGGTATTGAGCAACAGAGCGCCCTGGCTCGCCCAGGCCGACAGAGATCCCGAACTGGGTATTGCAAGCCCGAGGTCACGCTGCAGTTCCTTATAAATATTCCTCAGCGACGGCGGCACGCGCACACCCGGCGCCACCGAAAAGGCCAGCCCTTCGGCTTGCCCGTGCCCGTGATAGGGATCTTGCCCCAGGATCACCACACGCGTGTCTGCCAATGGGGTGAGTTGCAATGCACGCAAGGGCTCAGGGGGGTAGACGACAGCGCCTGCCTGAAGACGGTTTTCCAGCCGGTCCAGCAGAAGGCCCCCTTCATCACTGGAGAAAAACCGATTGGTCAGCGTCCGCCAATCGTCGGCGACTGTCCACTCGGCCCATCGCGCATGGGTTAGGCGCGTCGGTGCAACGCCCGGATTGCTCACAACTTGAACAATGCCGACAAGGCCTCGCCGGGATCGGCAGCCCGCATGAAGGCCTCGCCGACCAGAAAGGCAGGCACTTGTGCATCTTGCAAACGTGCCACGTCAGCAGCCGCCAGAATGCCAGACTCAGCCACCACCAGCCGCTCGCCACCGATCAGCTCCGGCACGGCGCGCACCAGGTCGAGCGTGGTGTCCAGGCTCACCTCAAACGTGCGCAGGTTGCGGTTGTTGATGCCGATGAGTGGCGTTTTGAGCTTGAGCGCGCGGTCGAGTTCAGCGCGGTCGTGCACCTCCACCAGCACCGCCATGCCCAGCGAGAAGGCCAGCTTTTCCATGTCGGCCATTTGGGCGTCGTCCAGGCAAGCGGCAATCAGCAATATGGCGTCTGCGCCCATCACACGGGCCTCGTAAATTTGGTATGGGTCGACCATGAAGTCTTTGCGCAGCACGGGCAGGTGGCAACTGGCACGGGCCTGCTTCAAGTAATCGGGTGCGCCCTGGAAAAACTGCTTGTCCGTCAGCACCGACAGGCAGGCCGCGCCGTGTTCGGCGTAACTTTGCGCGATGTGGGCGGGAATGAAGTCTTCACGCAGCACGCCCTTGGAGGGGCTGGCTTTCTTGACTTCCGCGATGACGGCGGGTTGGCCTTTGGCCTGCCTGGCGCGCAAGGCCCCCACAAAGTCACGGGTGAGCAGGCGGGTTTCAGCGTCTTCGCGCACTTGGGCCAAAGGCTTTTTGGCCTGGGCCTGGGCTATTTCTTCGTGCTTGACCGCGACGATTTTGTTCAGGATGTCACTCATGTTGCGGCTTGCTTTCAATGTCGGGGGAAGGGCTGCTTTTCAGCACTTTGACGATGACGCGGTGCATGACCAAGGCCACCACCAGAAACAGGGCGGAGATGCCGAGAGCAATCCAGGTGCCCAGGTCGCTCCACAGGCTGGCGGGCATCAGGCGGCCCCAGCGGTAGCCGCAACACCAAAGGCCACCAGCGCATCGAGTTTGGCCTTGGCAGCGCCACTTTCAATCGCCTGTTGCGCCATCTGCAAGCCCGCCACGATGGTGGGGGCCACATTGGCGGCGTAAAGCGCCACACCCGCATTCAACGCCACGATGTCGCGGGCCGGGCCGGGCTGGTTGTCGAGCACGCCCAGCAACATGGCTTTGGACTGCTCGGGTGTTTCCACCTTCAGCGCGCGGTTGCTGGCCATGGTGAGCCCAAAGTCCTCAGGGTGAATTTCGTACTCGGTCACGACGCCATCTTTCAATTCGCCCACCAGCGTGGCGGCGCCCAGGCTCACCTCGTCCATGCCGTCGCGGCCATAAACCACCACCGCGTGTTCGGCGCCGAGTTCATGCAACGCGCGCACCTGAATGCCCACGAGGTCGGCATGGAACACCCCCATCAGGATGTTGGGTGCGCTGGCGGGGTTGGTGAGCGGGCCCAGCAGGTTGAAAATGGTCTTGATGCCCATCTCACGGCGCACGGGTGCCACGTTTTTCATGGCGGGATGGTGGTTGGGCGCGAACATGAAGCCCAGGCCAGTTTGGGCGATGCTCTCGGCAATTTGATCGGGGCTCAAGTTGATGTTGACGCCCAGGCTTTCCAACACGTCGGCACTGCCGCTCTTGCTGCTGACGCTGCGCCCCCCGTGCTTGCTGACCCGCGCCCCAGCCGCTGCCGCCACGAACATGGAGCAGGTGGAAATGTTGAAGGTGTGCGAGCCGTCGCCCCCGGTGCCCACAATGTCCACCAGGTGGGTGGTGTCGGCCACGTGCACCTTGGTGGAAAACTCGCGCATCACCTGCGCAGCAGCGGTGATTTCACCGATGGTTTCCTTCTTCACGCGCAGTCCGGTGATGAGCGCGGCCATCATCACGGGCGACATCTCGCCGCTCATGATGAGCCGCATGAGGTGCAGCATTTCGTCGTGAAAAATTTCGCGGTGTTCGATGGTGCGCTGCAGCGCCTGCTGCGGGGTGATCTTTGCGGTGTGGGGCATGGTGTGTCTCCGAAAATACCTGCGGAAATGTAATGGGTTGGGTTGGGCGGCTTGGGGCGTTGTCAGCTGCCGGGCGATTCCGTCAGGGCCAGCTTGATGCCAAAGCCCACAAACATCACGCCCGCCAGGCGGTCCAGCCAGTGCATGGCGCGCTGCACCACGCCCATGCGGCGCGTGGCCCATGCGGCCAGCAGCGCGTAGCCCATGTTGATGGGCACGGCGTTCACATTGAACAGCACCCCCAGCAACACAAACGTCAGCGCAGGGTGGCTGGCATCCGGGGCAATGAATTGCGGCACAAAGGCCAAGAAGAACAGCGCCACTTTGGGGTTGAGCACATTGGTCAGAAAGCCCCTGAAAAATATACTTTTCAGTGCCTCAGCGCTTGTCTGTATTGGCTTTTCAGCTATCAACTCAACGGGTGGGGGCGCTTTCGACAGCACCAGCTTCACACCCACGTAGGACAAATAGGCTGCCCCCACCCACTTCAACACCGTGAACGCAGTGCTGGACGCAGCCATGAGGGCACTCACCCCCAGCGCTGCCGCAAAAATGTGCACAAAACACCCGGCGGTGATGCCCAGCGCGGCCACCACACCCGCTTTGGCACCCGAGCGCAGCGCATTGCTGACGATGTACAGCACGTCTGGCCCGGGGGTGAGGTTGAGCAACCAGCCCGCCAGGATGAAAAGCCCCAGGTTGTGAACGTCGGTCATGGCCGTCTTTCCGTGGGCATTCAGGCGTTGAAAAATCGGCGGATGACCGCCACCGCATGGTCCACCCCGGATGCGTCCACGTTCAGATGCGTTACAAACCGCAAGCGGTACAGGCCCGTGGCCCGCACGCCGTTGGCTGCGAGGTGGGCCAGCAAATCGGCAGAGCGGTCGCGGGCGTCGCCCACCAGTTCCACGAACACGATGTTGGTGTGCGGCGTTTCGACCTGCAAACCCGGCACGCCCGCCAAACCCGCCGCCAAGCGCTGGGCCAGGGCGTGGTCGTCGGCCAGGCGTTCTACGTGGTGGTCCAGCGCGTGCAGCGCCGCCGCAGCCAGCATGCCCGCCTGGCGCATGCCACCACCGGCCATCTTGCGCACGCGGTGGGCACGTTGGATGAATTCGGCCGAACCGCACAAGGCAGAGCCCACCGGTGCGCCCAGGCCCTTGCTGAAGCAGACCGACACGCTGTCAAAGCACTGGGCGATGCGTCGCGCCTCTGCCTGAACCGTGGCACCCGTCAACGCAGCCTGCGCCACCGCTGCGTTGAACAGGCGTGCACCGTCCAGATGCCGGGACAGCCCTTTGCCTTGCGCCCACGCCGTGGCGCTTTGCACGTAGTCAAACGGCAGCAGTTTGCCACCCAGGGTGTTTTCCAGCGCCAGCAAGCGGGTGCGGGCAAAGTGGGCGTCGTCGGGTTTGACGGCGGCTTCCAGGTCGGCGATTGCCAGCGTGCCATCGGGCTGGTGCGCCAGTGGCTGCGGCTGGATGCTGCCGAACACGGCGCCACCGCCACCTTCCCAGCGGTAGCAGTGCGCCTGCTGGCCCACCAGGTATTCGTCGCCCCGCTGGCAATGAGCCAGCAACGCGCACAGGTTGCTTTGAGTGCCGGTGGGCACAAACAGCGCGGCCTCGAAACCCAGCAGGCTGGCAATGCGCGCTTGCAGCGCATTGACCGTGGGGTCGTCGCCAAACACGTCGTCGCCCAGCGGGGCCGCCAGCATGGCCTGCCGCATGGCGGCGGTGGGCTGGGTGACGGTGTCGCTGCGCAGGTCAACCTGCGGTTCTGTTTTTTGCATGAAATATGGCCTTACCGCTTTTCTATATTCACTTTTCAGCTATTTATTTGCATGCCGTTACCGCACCAGAAAATTCTTCAGCATGGCGTGACCGTGTTCGGTCAGGATGCTCTCGGGGTGGAACTGCACGCCCTCCACGTCCAAAGTTTTGTGGCGAATGCCCATCACCTCACCATCGTCGGTCCAGGCGGTGGCCTCCAGGCAATCGGGGCAGGTGCTCCGCTCAATGGCCAGCGAGTGGTAGCGGTTGACCGTGAACTGTTCAGGCAACCCGGCAAACACGCCTTGCTGCGTGGTGGTGATGACGCTGGTTTTACCGTGCATCAACTCCTGCGCGCGGACGATGGTGCCGCCGAACGCCGCGCCGATGCTCTGGTGGCCCAGGCACACACCCAGCACGGGCACCCGCCCGGCAAAGTGGCGGATGGCCGCCACCGAAATGCCCGCCTCGGCTGGCGAACAGGGGCCGGGGGAAATCACCAGCCGGTCCATCTGCCCGCTGGCCAGCAGCGCGTCCATCTGCTCCAACGTGATTTCGTCGTTGCGGGCCACGGTGACCTCGGCACCCAGCTCGCCGAAGTACTGGACGATGTTGTAGGTGAAGCTGTCGTAGTTGTCGATCATCAGCAATTTCATGGCGTGCCCCTCATTCCAAACCGGCTTCAACGAGTTCTGCGGCACGCAGCAATGCGCGCGCCTTGTGCTCGGTTTCGCGCCATTCCATCTCGGGCACGCTGTCAGCCACCACACCGGCTGCCGCCTGCACGTACAACACACCGTCTTTGATGACCCCGGTGCGTATGGCAATGGCCACGTCCATGTCGCCCGCATAGCTCAGGTAGCCGCACGCGCCGCCGTACACGCCGCGCTTGGTGGGTTCGAGCTGGTCAATCAGCTCCATGGCGTGCACCTTGGGTGCGCCGCTGAGCGTGCCCGCCGGGAAGGTGGCCTTCAGCACGTCCATGTTGGTCATGCCTTCGTTCAGGATGCCTTCCACGTTGCTCACGATGTGCATGACGTGGCTGTAACGCTCAATGGCAAAAGCCTCTGTCACCTTGACCGAGCCAATGCGCGCAATGCGGCCGATGTCGTTGCGGGCCAGGTCGATCAGCATCACGTGCTCGGCGCGCTCTTTGGGGTCAGCCAGCAGGTCCTTTTCGGCGGCCAGGTCGGCTTCGGGCGTGGCGGCGCGGGGGCGGGTGCCGGCCAAGGGACGGATGGTGGCTTTGACTCCTGTTTTGCCATCCACCTCCACAGTCTCCTGGCGCACCAGAATTTCGGGCGATGCGCCCACCACATGCAAGTCTCCGCCGGAGCCATCGGCGCCGTTGAAGTTGTAGTAATACATGTAGGGGCTGGGGTTGAGCGAGCGCAGCGCCCGGTACAGGCTCAGCGGGCTTTGCGTGTAGGGCTTGGCCATCCGCTGGCCCATCACGATCTGCATGAAATCGCCCCCGGCAATCAGCGCCTTGGCGCGGTCCACCCCAGCCAGAAAATCGGCCTGTGTGCGGTTGCTGCTGACAGGCTGTGGCGCGGTGGCGGGTGTGGCGGGCGGAAAAACCGCCGAGCGCAGGCGGGCTTTCAACTCTGCCAGCCGGGCCTGCCCACGGGCGTAGGCGCGGGGTTGGGCCGGATCGGCATACACCATGATGTGCAGCTTGCCCGACAGGTTGTCGATGACGGCCAGCTCTTCGCACTGCAGCAACAGGATGTCTGGCGTGCCCACGTCGTCGGGCGGGCAGGAGGCTTCCAGCTTTTTCTCGATGTAGCGCACCGCGTCGTACCCAAAGTAGCCCGCCAGGCCGCCGCAGAAACGCGGCATGCCGGGCTTGATGGCCACTTTGAAGCGCTGCTGGTAGGCCGCAATGAAGTCCAGCGGGTTGCCGTGCGCGGTTTCCACCACTCGGCCATCGGTCACCACCTCGGTTTGGGCGGCTGCGCCAAAACCGGTGGCACGCAAAAGCGTGCGGGCGGGCAGGCCAATGAAGCTGTAGCGTCCAAAACGCTCGCCGCCCACCACAGACTCCAGCAAAAAGCTGTTGGCTCCAGGCTCGGCGCCGGGGCTGGCGGGCGAGGTGTGCGCCAGCTTCAGGTAAAGCGACAACGGGGTTTCGAGGTCGGCAAAGGCTTCGACGCTCAGGGGAATGCGGTTGTAACCCTGGGCAACCAGTTGGTCGAATTCGGTTTGTGTGATCACGGGCAAGACCTTTTCATCAGGCTGGGCGAGCGGTGCGTGTGCGGGCTTGGCGCTCATCCGGGCGGCGTGCCTGGCTTGTACCGGGCAAACGCCTTTTTGGGGAGACCCATCGGGAAAGATGGCGTGTGGTTTGTATGACCACCGCGTGCCGCCGGGCATCTGGTTCAATGAGCCGGGGCGAAAAAACGCAGTCAGTCAGCGCGCAGAGCAACCACGCCAGGGCCAAGCTCCCCGGTCGCTGCAACCTGTGGTGATGATGCGGTGAATGAACATGGAATGCAGTGTAGCAAAGGCCCGTGCGGATCCTGCCCTCTCAGCTTGACGGCCTGGCCACACCGATCCATAAAATCCAACCACTGCTTTACTCTTTTGAGGACATCGGAATGGGTCAAGACAAATCTGCAGAAGTCACTCGAAAACTCAAGCGCGTTGCGGAGGAGCAGTTCTTGCGCATCATGGAAGAGGCCGATCGGGTTGACCCCGACCGAACGCAAGGCACCACCACGGTTTACAGACGTATGGCCTTGAGCGCTGCATTGGATGCAGCCATTGCCGCACTGAAACCCAGCGAGCCAGACGCCCCGCCCCTCACCATCACGCGCGACAAAGCACCAACCTCTTATCGCTTGATGAGGAAAACGACCGGCGAACTGGTTTTACAGGGCGCATTTTTCTGGCACGAAGAGGGCTCTGAGCGCGCCGGCTTCGAATGGCGTGACCTGAAAACCGAAGTGGAAAAAGCGGACCCGAATCTTCAGTTCTTCGAACGCGACAAACCGGTTTGAATCATCACAGGCAAGCACCGTGCTGCCTGTTCACGCACCAGCAAACGATCAAAACGCCTGAAGGAGCGTCAGGCGGAGTTCCGTGTTCGAGACGTCTTTCCTGATGCCCAGTTTCGACACACTCAAGTCAAACGTCAGATTCGAGGCCGAATGCGCACGCAGGCCAGCCCGCAGGTCGCCCGACCAATGATCTGAGACGCCGCGGGTGTAGTCATAGTGCACAGCGACTTGACCGTACATCACGTACGCAACGCCTTCCCTTCTGGATACGGTTCGACCGTGGTCATAGGAAGCCGTGATGGCACCGGTTTTTTCTCGCGAGGCAGGGACCACAACCGAAATAGGCTGCCCTGCCCAAGCCCCCTGAATGTGCCCCGCATGGGTTCTGATGAAGTTTCGGCTGATCTGAAATGAAGGCATTCCCCAGTGGTCCCCAAAGGGAAAATAGCCGCTCATCCCTGCCGACAGGCCCCAGTGATCCGCTTTGTGCGCCCCATCCAGTGGTGCATGTGCGACATACGTGCTTTCGCGCGTGTACGAGAGGCCCCCTGTCACCGACCAGCGGTCATTGACTGCATATCTGACGTAGGGACTGATGCTCAGCTTATAGGTTTCGTACCGAGTCAGTTCGCCCAGAACTGTGCCGGACTCTCTCTCGTCGCCGATCGCAACTCCATACGAAAAGCCGCGATCACCCGACCACTCAGCCCCGACAGTTCGCAACTGGCGCAAGCCCTTGCGCTGCACACCCTCTCGCATGTCGCGGTTTTTCTGGTTGCGCGTGTCTGCCCAGACGACGAGCCTGGCCGGTGCCGTGCGCTGGCAATCAAGCCCGGTCGCAGTTTCTGAAACCGGCAGGCCACTTGGCAACATGCAACGGTCAGAGAGTGCCGGGGGCAAATCGGTCGAACTCCCCGTCATGACCGTTCCGGAAACGGTGGTGGGCTGTGGCGCATTGACCTGCCCTTGCGGCCCCGTGAGACTGGTCGGACCGGATTGGGCAACAGTCTGAACCAACACTTGCTGTTGAGGTGGCCGCACAACCACACCCGGGTTGTTTTGCTTGTCTGACAGCACAGCGGAAGGAAGAGTGGCCACGACGACCGGCGGCTGAGTCAAGGGAAGGTGTGTCGTTGGAGTGGTGTGCGGTACTTGTTGTGGCGGCTGGTTCCCCGTGCCAGACAAGGGCGTGTGAGGACGAGGCGGCTGTGGTGGCTGAGCCACCACTTGTGGGGGTTGCCGTGCTGGTGGCCCAATCACCGGTCCTTGTGGCCGCGTGACGCTGGTTGGACCGGGTTGTAAAACAGCCGTGATGACGGGCCGCTGCGCTGGTGGTGCGATCACCGCTCCTGCGTTGTTCTGTCGGTCCACCAACACTGCTCCCGGTTGCACACCGATCACCACGGGTGTGTGAACCGTCGTATGTTGTGCAATGGGCGCAACCACCGGCCCCTGAGGCCGCGTCACGCTTGTGGGACCGGGCTGTGCAGTAGCCGTGATGACGGGCTGCAGCGCCAGGGGGGCGATCACTGCTCCTGCGTTGTTCTGTAGGTCCACCAACACTGCTCCCGGTTGCGCACTGACCACCTCCGGTGTTTGAACCGTCGGCTGTTGTGCAGTGGGTGCAACCACAGGCCCCTGAGGCCGCGTCACGCTGGTCGGTCCGGGTTGTGCAAAAGCTGTGATGACCGGCTGCTGCGCTGGTGGTGCGATCACTGCTCCTGCATTGATCTGTCGGTCCACCAACACCGCGCCTGGCTGTGCGCTGACCACCACCGGTGTTTGAACCAAGGTCTGCTGTGCAGTGGGTGCAACCACAGGCCCCTGAGGTCGCGTGACACCGGTTGGTCCGGGTTGCCCGCTTGGGGTCGCCACGGGTGCGTGGGACGTTTCAACCATGATTGGCGGAACTTGCACCGGCTTTGGCGGCGGAATGACGAGCGTGGGCACGGCCTGTTGAACGGCGACCGTCTGCTCCTGTGCTTGAGCAACGACGGGAGGCTGTGCCTGATTGACCGTTTGCGCCTGTATGCCCGTGTTGGCTGTCACATGCACCACGGTGCTGACAGGCCGACTGTCAGGCGACACATACCCCACTGGAAAAACGCGACCGCCTGGGTTTTGATACGCGCTGTCCACGAACTCGCCAGGACCAATGACTTGGCTGTTGAGGATGTGCGTACCGCCGTAACTGGCCGGAAAGGGCGACACAACAACGTGAGAACCCGGCGCGTCAGCCCGCCAGGTGTCGACCGGGCCCGACGCACCCCCTTCTGTGGCCTGAACGGAATAGGTGCCGGGCTTGGTTGTCTGGACCAGGAAAATGGCCTGGGTCCGGTCTGCGGTCTGCCCCAAAAACGTGATCGTTCCACACAAGCCCGTGTAAGAGCAGCCGGCGTGCACAAATCCGGATGTGAGGAGTGAGCCACACACAATGGCTTGCTTGGTGATGCCCCCTATTGCCTTTGACATGATCACCCCCGAGAACAAGTTGATCGAACATTGTGCCGCTCAGCCCGCGAGATGGCGACCAGCGACATCACTGCGGTTGTGGCGGCTGCTGGCCCAAGTCGGCTTTCGGCTGCGATGCCCACTCACCAGGCGGCACCACCTGTGGCTCCGGCGGGTCGGCCATGTAGTGCGGCGACATGATCTGCACACCGTTTTCATTGAAAACGTCCTGCACGTTCGAGTGCAACTGGCTGATGACCTCGGCACGGCGCGACGGAGCGTGGCGGTTGCTTTGCGCGCACAGGCGGTACTCCACATAAAAGTCGGACAACGCGGTTTGCACCACATACGGGGCCGGGTCGGTGGCCACGCCTGGCGAACGGGTGGCCCCCTCCATCAGCATGGCGTGTACCTGCCGCCAGGGGGTGGAGTACCCGATGGTGACGGTGGTGTGGATCATGAAGCGGCCGTCTTTCACCAGGCGCGAAAAGTTGCGGATAGGCTGGCTGAACACCACCGTGTTGGGCAGGCTGACCTCTTCGCCCATGCCGGTGTGGACCTTGGTGGTGAACATGCCCAGCGCCGCCACCGTGCCCTCGGTGTCGCCCACTTTCACGTATTCGCCCACTCGCAGCGAGCGCGAATACATCAGGCTCAGGCCCGACAGCGCTTGGCCCACCACGCTGGACGCCCCCAGCGACAGCATCAGGCCAGCCAGCACTGAAACGCCCTTGAAGGCCTCGCTGTTGGCCCCGGGCAAATACGGGTAGGCCATGGCCAGTGCAAACAGCCAGATGCCCACGCTGGCCAGCCGGCGTGTGGGGGTGGCGGTGTCTGCGTCCAGCCAGGGCACCACCGCCTCGCCGCGCTCCACCCGCTGCAAAAACACGCTGGTGGCTTTGGAGACGATGCGAGCCATCACGAAAATCAGCGCAGCAATCAGCAGGCCGGGCACAGCTGCTGCGATGGCCCATGCAAACTGCCCCGCCACATCCAGCAGCCATGCGGTGGAGCGCTCGCCCCAGGGCCGCGTGTAGGCAAACTGGTGCAACACAAAGGTGGCCCACGCGTCCAGCACCAGCAACACCAGTGCCCAGTTGACGGCATTGGCCGCCATGCGCGTGGCAGTGCGCGCGTGGTTCATGTAGTCGGCCACCAAGGTGCCCAGCTGGCCCTCGTTGCGCTGCTCGCGCAGCAGGGCATGCACCCGCAATGTGAGTCGGCGGCGTACGCCCATCAACAACCGGATGACCACGTAGGCCAACAGGCTGGCGGCTGCCGAGTACGCCGCACCTTTGGCCCAGCTGCGGGGGTCGGTCAGTTCGCGCGACTCATCCACCGCCTGTTGAAGCCGCTGCGCCACATCTTGCGACGCGGCTTCCAGCAAGCTGGCGGGGCGCGGCCCCCCCAAATCACCTGGCAACAGGAAAAACAGTGCCTGCCCATCCAACTCCAGCCGGACGGAGTCGCCCAGCGGCACGCGCCGGACCACCCCTACCCCCCCTTTGGCCAGCGCCGTACCCAAAGCCACCCGGGCAAGCTCAGAGCGCTCGGCAGGGGAGTCCCCCAGCAAGCTGGCCCGAAAGGTCACGATCTTGCGGTTGTTCAGGCGCAGGTCGCTGGCGGGCGGGCCTATGGAAGCGGTGCTGGCTGGCGCTTGCGCCTCGGCCCCGGCAGAGGGCTGCCATTCGAGCGGTTGTGCATTCGCCGTAGCAACGCCCGACAGAACCAACCCGCACGACAACGCACTGGCACTCCCCACCCGTCTCAGCAACACCCAGCACTGCGCTCGATTCCACATGTATGCACTCCGCTAAGACCCGTTGGCAACACACGTTGCGCCAATCCAGCGCTGAGATCGTACCGGGTTGCCCCACCGCTGGCATGCAGAAGGCTGCGCCATCCAACCCACTCAATTGGGCTGAAGGCTCTAATGCCACCGGCATTCGGGGCAACCCTGACTGCGCAACCCGCCACACACGGCAACAATTCACCTCTTGCGAACGGTCGTTCTTTTTTCAGGTGATGTCATGCGTGATTGGAAACACAAGCTGAGAACACAGGTCTTCTGGCTTGCCCTTTGTGCGCCAGCGGTTTGGGCACAGGACTTGGACGTTGGGGGTGTACGGTTCGAGCGGCGCCTGGATGTGGGGGGCAACACACTGGCACTGAATGGCGCAGGCATTCGGTACAAAGCCGTGTTCAAAGTCTATGCAGCGGGGCTGTATGTTCCGGCCAACCTGGCAACTAAGCCCAGCACACCCGATGCCTTGCTGGCCGTCTCGGGCCCCCGGCGGCTGGCCATCACCATGCTTCGCGAGATCGACTCCAACGAACTCGGCAAACTCTTCACCCGGGGCGTGGAAGACAACGTTCCCCGCAGCGAATACGCCAAACTGGTGCCAGGCCTGATCCGCATGGGTGAAGTGTTTGCCCGGCACAAACGGCTCATGCCCGGTGACACATTCACCATCGACTGGTTGCCTGGTTCAGGCACCGTCATCTCGGTGAAGGGGCAACCGCAGGGGGAGCCCTTCAAGGAGCCGGAATTCTTCAATGCGCTGCTGCGCATCTGGGTGGGCAAATCACCGGCCGACCATTTGCTGAAAGAGGCCTTGCTGGGCACGCGCTGACAGCCACGCAGGCACATCGGCCAGCGAGTCCAGGTGCCCGTCCGCATCCACGTCACGGGCGGGTTGCCCGTGGTTATAGCCATAGGTCACGAGCACCACCGGGCAGCCAGCTGCACGCGCAGCTTGTGCATCGTTGCTGGAATCGCCCACCATCAGCGTGCGCCCAGGTGCGGTACCCAGTGCTTCACAGGTTTTGAGCAGGGGCAACGGATCAGGCTTTTTGCGCTCGAACGCATCTCCTCCAAACACGTGGCTGAAAAAGGGAAGGAGCCCTTTTTGCGCCAGCAGCGGCAATGCAAACGCCGTGGGCTTGTTGGTCAGGCAGGTCATGGGCACGCCTGCCGCATGCAACGCCGCCAGCCCCTGGATGGCGCCGGGGTACACCGCACTGTGTTGCCCGTTGATGGCCAGGTAGTTCCGCTGGTAGGCAGCCATGGCAGCGGGAAACAAGGCTTCAAGCTCGGCTGCATTGCGCCCAGTGACCACGTGGGTCAGCGTGCTGCGGATGAGGTGCTCGGAGCCCTTGCCCACCATGCGGTCCACATCACTGGTTTGCACAACTGGTAAACCGAGTTCGGCCAGCATCAGGTTGAGCGCCACGCCGAAGTCGCCCAGGGTGTCAACCAGTGTGCCGTCCAGGTCAATGATGGCCGCGTCGATCGGTGGCAGTGTCATTCGGGGCTCCTGCCCGGGACGGGCTTGCGTGGCATGGGGTCGGGCACAAGGGGCTGGATTGTAGGTATCGGGACGGCCCTTGGCCTCCCAGGTGCCGCACCTGTTCAGGCCACCAAATGCGGATGCCGGTGCGCTGACGAACAGTGGCACCGATTCTTTCGGCTCCCAATGTGGGCAACCATCACAGGAGTCTTTCATGCCCGACATTTCATCGCCTCGCTCATCTCAACTCACGCCGCCTCCTGCGCGAAAACCGTCCTGGCGGTCGGCCGCGCCTTTGTGGGCCGCGTGTGCCCTGGCCGCCTGCGGCGGGGGCAATCCAGACAACCCTCTCGGAACCGAAGAAGCCAGCACGGCCGACGATGCGCCCTTTGCCGCCCGAGCGCTGGCCGTGTCTCCTTCTTTCAACCAAGGGGTTGCCGATCCTGGGTTGCTGATGCTGTTGTTGCCTGATGGCCAATCCTTGTCTGATGACCGGGTGACGAGTTGGATCGATGCAGCATCAGAAGTGGGCACGCGCATGGCGGTGGTCACCGATACCCAGTTCCTAGCCATGGGGCCGGCGGGGGCCCTGCGCTATGCCGGGCTGGTGTTGCCCGACCAGTTGCACTTCATTGCCACTGATGACGTGGTTGCCGCTGTGCGCGACTACACCACCCAGGGCGGTCGCACCTTCCTCACGTTCGACTTTGCGGCCCTCACGCTCAACGGGGCACAGCAGCCGGTGTACCCCATACCCCGGTCGCGCCTGAGTGATCTGGCGGGGGTGGACTATGTGCTGTACGACCAACTGCTGGACCGCACGGTCGGCCTGGGCCCCGTGACCGCCATGCGCAGCATGTTGCGCGAATTGCTGGTACCGCCAGGCAAGGCAACGCCCTATCCGGCCGCCGCAGCACGCCAAACCAGCCTGGCCATGGCAACCCGCCCAACCCCCTTCACCCCTCCTGGTGTTCTGGCCACCGCAGGGCTTCGAGGCGGGGAGTCACTTTACCTGCCCGTGTCCGCCGCAGACCCGGGCGGCGTGCAAGGTTTTGACCCCCAGCAGTTTCAAAACCTTCCATTGCCCTCGTTGCAACAGCGCGGGGCCACCATCACCACCGGCAAGGCCATGTCGCGCCCCGCGCCCACCATCAACTTTGGCAAAGCCATCAAAGCACCCAAGGTGGCACGCATCAGCGTGGTGAGGCCGGTCCGCGCGCCATCCGCTGGCGTGTTCACACCTGATGGCGTGCCCACACCATCGAACGAAAAGGCTCTGGCCGTGACGCCCGATGCCGTGGAGGCCTACCACGGCTACCTGCTGGGACACCTGATCTACCCCAGCTACGTCACCACCGGTGTGTTCAACGGGACCACACTGGCTTCATCGCCCGACTTCGGACTGGTAGCGGGTGTGCACACGGTGGGGGCTGGGAGGGTGCTGTTTGTCAACATGCCCCTCGGGTACCTGAAAGGGCGCACCGACGCCCTGCCCATGCACGGGTTTTTGAACTACTTTGTGCAGCATGTGCTGCAAGGCCCACGCCTGTCGGCCATGCCCAACGCGGTGGCAGGCCTAACGTTCGACTGGCACCTCGACTCCATGGCGGCACAAGCGCCGTCCCTGGCGCTGGAAGCGGCCGGGGTGTTCAACAAAGGGCCGTTTTCTATGGAAATGACGGCAGGACCCGACGCAATCGTGCCCGGCGATAGGCTGGGCTGGAACCTCAACTTCAACCCTGTGGCCCAACAACTGCTGCAGCGACTGGATGGACTGGGCCACGCCGTGGGCTCACACGGCGGCTGGGTGCATGACCATTTCGGCATCAACGTATCTGAGACCAATGCCACCGAATTCATGCCCCTGTTGCAATGGAACCAAGCCGCTGTGAACGGCGCCGTGGGCAAGCCTGCCCGGGGTTACTCGGCTCCACAGGGAAACAACCCGCTATGGGCCATGGACTGGCTGGAGCAGCAAGGGGTGGTGGGTGCCTACTTTGGTGGGCACACCGGCCTGGGGGCCACCCGCCAGTACCGAGACGGAGTGCTGAAAAACCCGGCGCTCTACGTGTTTCCTGTCACGCCTCAGGGTCTGTACGCCACCTTTGATGAGTTCCAGATTTACCAGGTGCCCAAGACAGACGCCATCGATTGGTACCGCGGATTGGTGGACTTCAGCATTGCCCAGAACACCAGCCGACTGGTTTACGCACACCCTCCCGCGGCGAAAGACTGGCTTGATGTGCTCAACAACCTGATGTCTTACGCGGGAAGCAAGGGTGCAAAGTTCAAGTGGTACACCATGCCTCGCCTGTCTGATTTCATGACACAGCGGCAACAGGTCACTTGGTCAGAAACCATCTTGACAACCGGAGCCACCCGCTTCGACGTCAGCCACCCCACGGGCTTGGGTGAAATGGTGTGGATGCTGCCCAAAAGCCGCTATGCCAAGCCGGTGATCGTCACATCCGGAGGAGCGGTGGTGGCCAATGGAGGGACGGTCTGGCTGGTGAAGGCAACTGCTGTGAAGCAACTGCGCTTTCGTGCCTTGCCAAACCCGTTGTACGTACCAGCCTGACAGGCCGAACGGAGTATGTGCAGGCTCAGGCTTAAAGACCTTGCCTGCCCGCAAAACAAGGCGAATCGGGCACCAGCGTGAGCCTGTTCTCGACGGACGCCACCCCCTGCAACGACTCAACGCAGCGGGTGGCGCCGTCCTTTTGGTATTGCCATTGCACATTGCCAGTCAGTTGCGCGCACCCGTTGTGCAGTGTGGCGTGCACGCGGTCGGGGCGAATGGCGTAGCCATCCTGCATGGCAAACAGGGCAGCGGCTTCAAAGGTCACATCGGTGGTGGCCTGAAGCAAGAGGCAAGTCGGGTTTTTCATGTGTGTGGGCTCCGCAAGGGCCCCAGTGGGCATCACGGCCCACTTTGGGCCGCGCACACAGGCTATGGGCCGGGAACCGACAGGTCTGTGCGGTGTTGCACATCTCCGGGGCATCACCCTTGCGTCGTGTCATGGCGGCCACGGCTCCGACATGACCTGCTCGTAAAACGCAAGGTCGCGGGCGTAGCACTCGCAGGCAGTGGCCAGCAAGCCGGGGCGGTCAAGCACCAGCATGTGGCCCCGGCTGTGCTGTATCAACCGCCGACGTTGGAACAGGCCTGTCGTCAGCGTCACGCTGGCGCGACGCACCCCCAGAATGTGTGCAAGGCTTTCATGGGTGACCTCCAGGTCGGGCACACGCATGCGGTCCTGGCACATCAGCAGCAGCCGCGCCAGACGCTGCTCCAGCACATGAAACTGTCCGCACGCCGCCAGCGCACCCATCTGGCCCAACTCGGTGTACAGGTAGCGCACCATCAATACGCTCAAATGGCGGCTGCGCAGACATTGCTTGCGCAGCACGGTCAGGGGCAGGCGCCAGGCCTGCCCCGCCCCTGTCACCACCGCATCGAAAGCAGACGCGGTAACCCCCAGCGCACTGCTGGCCCCCAGCACCCCTTCAAAGCCGATTTGGCCGACCTCAAAGTTGCGTGCCGTGGGCTGGGTGGCCAGCAACGAAATCATGCAATTGGTGGGGAAATAAGCATGGCTCAGGGCATACCCGGCCCGCACCAGCACGATGGCCCTGTCCAGCTCGACCAACTCGGCCTGGTCCAACAGCAACGAGCGCTCGGCCTGTGAGAGTTTGGCCAGCAAACGGTTGGCAAGGGCTTGGTCGATGCTGGGCGTCCAGGGCGTGGTGTTGGGGTCGTCCACGCCAGTCTGGTCGGCCACCTCTGTGGCGTCGGTTGGTTGCCGCACACACGGCTCGCGTGGCGGTGTCACGCGTTGGCCACGCCGTCCAGGACCGCGCGGGTACGCATGTAAAAACCCAGCTCATTGATGGTGACCAGGCTGCGGTTGGCCACAAAGGTCTTTTCAATGGCGCCCATCTGGCTGCGGGCTTGCGCTGTCTGACCTCGCAAAGCAGCGGTATAGCCCAGCACAGCCCACGGAAAGGGGTCGTACTTGCCGGTTTCCCAGCCTGGCGAATACGTGTTCAGATAGGCCCAGCCATTCGCAAACATCGGTGCCAGTTCTGTGAGTCCGAACACCTGGGGATAGATCTGACACGAGGTGTCCGGGTAAAACACCTTGCCGGGCACGGCCGACGCATCACTGGCCAAAAATGACTTGGTGTTCAGGTGGTACAGCAGGTTTTTGATGCCTTGTGCTGCATTGGTGGCCAACAGGTCGTAGTAATTGGCATCCAGCAGTTCACTGCGCGAGCGCAGCACCGCAGCAAAGTCGCGCAGGCCGCGGTAGCCCTCACAGTTGTCCATCAGGTAGCCAATGGAGTTGGTTTGGCTGCGTGGCGACTGGAACACCGATGTCAGGCCCGACGGCTTGGCCGTCAGCGCCAGGTTGCGGTAGGCCATGTCTTTCAGTCTGGCCTTGTTGGCCTCCCACCAGGTCCAGTTGCCGCTGGCCACCACATAGCGCGAGGCCAGCGAGAGCAAGGTGGCGGCATATGCGTCGTCTGAATCGGACAGCACCTTCTTGAACACCGCCGGATTGGCGCGCCCGTAAGGCAGATCAATGTCCTGGATGCTGCCGTTCGGCTCCAGGTTGGCCAGGTACAGGTCGAGGTAGGTGCGAACGTGGGTGTCCAGGTCGGCAGCGCTCAACACGCGCACCAGAGGCAATAGGCCCAGGTTGGCAAAGTACCAGTTCAGCTTTCCATTGGGGGCGAGCTCGTAGCCGCCCTTGTAGGGGCCTGACGGGATGCGCAGCGCCTTGATTTCGGCCACTGCATCGATGCCACCTGTGGTGGGTGGCGGTGGTGTGGGCGTGGGGGTGGGAACACACGCGACCTGCGCCTGGGCATTGGCTTGCCAGGACAGCCCCATGACGACAGCAGGCGCTCCGAAAAGCCATTGGCGACGTTGCATACAAAAACCTTGAGATTGGCACGGCCCAAGGTGAACCCAAAAGAGGAACACCTGTCCGCAGATGTCGCACCGTCAGTCATCCGTTTTGGGGACGAAATACAGTGCGACGGGCCGAATTCTCAAGAGCTTGTGATGATTTACGCCGTTACGTACGCTGCCGTACGGACGCCGCAAACCATGCGGTGAATGGACTGATAAGTGGGCGCCTCTCAGGTGGTGGCCGACAACGGCGCCTTGCTGGCAACCCAGGAATAGAGCGCCACAAACACCATCATGTCGAACAAGGCACCAAAGCACAGGTAGAGGGTGGGCATGAACACCACCGACAGGTGCTGCAACACCACGAGATGAACCAACGCCTGCTGCGGCAGCAGCACCATGAAAAACGCCCCGATCAGCAGCGTGTGCAGCAGCTTCACACCCAGACCCAGGTTCAGGGTGTAGTAGCCCAGCCCCATCAGCACCGGGATGGCCAGCATGAGGGTGTAGCCCGCGTCCAGCACATTCATCACATGGTTCAGCACCCCGTGCGGAAACGGGATGGGCACCCACACGAAGTACGCCAAAGACAGGGCCTGCACCACACACACCGTGCGCACCAGGTACTTGACCGGCAGCCAGTGGCCGCGCATGAACAACGTGCCGCCCCACGCCAGCCCCGTGAGGGCCAGCCCCACCCACACCCCCTGCTCGATGGACAAACCCGCCGCGCCCAGCGCCGATGCGTCGGCCTGCCACACCAAGCCCAATTGGTCACCACGTTCCAGCGGGGTGGATGGCCGCAGCGGCATGTTCAGCCACTGCGCCCACCACAACACATAGCCACGCCAGAAGGCGTACACATGAGCTTGGGCGCTGAACAGCCCCGCCGTCAGCAGCGCAGGCAAGGCCACCATTTGCAGCAACAGTCCAGGCCGCAAGGTCACGTGCCGGATGGCACGGTGCGGTTTAGCCGCCAACTGCGACCGTTGGAAAGCCGCCAGGGTGTGGCGTGCCGCCGCAAACGCGGCCTCCCGCGCCTGGGTGGTGGGCGGCGCAATGGGCAGCAAAGTGGTGGGCGGCGTGGCAGACATGGTGGGCAGCCCTTCGTTCAGTTGAAGTCGTGGAAAAACGCCAGCGCCACGCCGTTGCGGCTGTAGTAGGGGTTGCTGTAGCGCTCCAAGCTCAATTGCACACCTCCCTGGGGGGTCAACCAGTGCTTCCAGCTCAGCCCGGTTTGGTGGCTTTTGAAGTTGACCAGGGCCGCCTGCTCGCCGATGGACTGGTAGCCCTCACCACCCGAACCGTACCGCAGCGTGACCATGTCTTGCATGGCATGGCCATAGGTCAGTGCCACGAAACGCTGCTGGGTGCTGATGCGGCCTGGGTTGCTGCGGTTCAGCCGCACGCCAGCCTCTGCAATCCACGGCTGCTCGAAGTACCACACCGCCCCCAGGCTCAGCGCCCGGTCAATGTGGCCATCGGGTGCCCGGTAGTACCCCAGCCCCACAGACGTGACGAAGTTTTGCGCGGCCAGCCACTTTTTGTACACGGCGGCGTCGGCCCGCAGACGGGGCAGGTAAAACGCGCCATCTCCGGCCCCCACCGACAGGCTGGCGTACCAGTCCGGGCTCAGGGTGACGGTGTCGCTCACGCCCAGAAACAGGCCCGATTCATCGAATTCGCGTTTGGCGGCCAGCTCGACCTGCCAAACGTGTGCACCCACACCGTACACCCCGCTCAGCTTGGCGTCCCGCCAGTGGCCGTAACCGTTGCTCAGTTGGTGCCCGCCCACGCTGACAGCCACACTGCGCAGCGGGGTGGCCGGGGTGTTGTCCTGGGGTGACATGGCCTGTATGGACGGCGCGTCGGGCGGCATGTCTTGCGACCACGCGGCCAACGGCAACAGCGCGGCCAGCAGGCAAGCTGCGCCCCGCCGGATTGGGGTGACAGGGGCACGAGGGGAAAACGTATGTGAGGTCATGGGGTGCTTTCAAGCGTGGGCGGCAACGGCTGTCACCGGGTGGGCAGTACGGGGCGTGCTGTGCACCGCCGGTGCAAACGGCAACACCGATGACCCTTTGCGCCCAGGCAGCGCCCCGGCCAGTGCGGCAGCAATGCGCTGCGCAGTGTGGCCGTCCCCAAAGGGGCTGCGCGCCAGTTGCATGGCGCGGTAAGCGTCGACCTGGGTCAGCAGCTCCGTGGCGTGGCGGTGGATGGCATCCACATCGGTGCCCACCAGCACGGCACCGCCCACTTGCACCAACTCCTGACGCTCGGTGCTCTCGCGGGCGATCAGCACCGGCTTGCCAAACGCCGAAGCTTCCTCCTGTATGCCGCCCGAATCGGTCAGGGTGAAGTAACAGCGCAGCAGCAGCGCAATCAGCACCTGGTAGCCCAGCGGCTCGGTCAGGCAGATGCGCGCCCGCACGGCGGTGGGCAACCCGCCCAGCACCGCCTCCACGTCGGCACGCACGGCGGGGTTGGGGTGCACCGGCCAGACAGCCACCACGTCGGGTTGCTCGGCCAGGGTGCGAGCCAGGGCCTGGGCAATGTTGCGAATGGGTTGCCCCCAGTTTTCGCGTCGGTGCGCCGTCACCAGAATCAGTCGCTGCTGGAGGTACTGCTGCATGAAGGCCCGCAGGTTGTCCGGATACGCGGCCAGCAGGTCAAAGTCAGGCTGGCTGATGCGCTCGCTGGTCCACAGCGCCGCGTCGATCACGGTGTTACCCACCTCCTGTATGCGCGCTTCTTTCACCCCCTCGGCCAGCAGGTTGTGCGTGCATTGCACGGTGGGGGTGAAGTGCCAGTGGGCCAGGCGGCCAATCAGTTCGCGGTTTTTCTCTTCCGGAAACGGTTCGCGTTCGCCGGTGCGCAGCCCCGCCTCGATGTGGGCCACGGGCACATCGTGGTAGTAGCCCACCATGGCCCCCACCAGTGCCGAGCTGGTGTCGCCCTGCACCAGCATGACATCGGGCCGCAGGGTGTGCATGGCATCTTCAATGCCGTTCATCAGCGCCACCGACAGGTGCGCCAGCGAGGACGACTGGCGCTGCAAATCGATGCTGATGTCCGGCGGCATGTCGAAAAAACCGTACAGCGCATCGGCCATGGCTCCGTGCTGACCCGTGTGCAGCACCCGCACGTTCTGGCCTTGCGCTTTGAGCTGGCGGTACACCGGCGCCATTTTGATGATTTCGGGGCGGGTGCCAATGCACACCAGATGGGTTTTGGGAAACATGAAGGACCTCTTTGTGGGTGGGTTCGGGAAGGATTCGCGCGTGGGAAAAATGAAGAAGGAGGGGGTCAGTGGCACGCCACACCCGGTGCGGCGGGCGACACCCGGCGGTGCAGCAGCACCTGGCGGGCCACTTCGTCGGTCACGATCCAATGCGACGTGCCGCGCGCAGCGGCGGTCTCGCGCAACCAGCAACCGGCGGAGGTCGTGTCTTGAAACTTCAGCGCTACCAGTCCCCAGGCAAAGTCTTTGTGCGACTGCGCCAGCCAACTGGCCCGGTGCTGCTGCATCCAGCGGCGGTAATGCGCCTTGGGGTGCAGGTGTATGAGCTTGAAGTCGAACAGCAGGGGGTACAGCTGTGTCACCTGGGCCGGGTAAAAGGCATCGGGCATGGCCTTTTGTTCGGGCTGTGTGGACACCAGAAACTGGCGCGTGTCCGCATCCCAGAACACACGGTGGATGTCATGCGCCAAGCGGCCGCTGCGGGCCCGGGCGGCCGCACAAGGCGGTTTGCACGTTGGCTGGTAAGACAGCACCTCCAGGTTGTCCATGAACAGGCCGTGCTGGTACACCGGCGACACCATGTAAACCCCGCGCGAGGGGTCCATCAACGCGGCCAAAGCTGCGCCGCTCGCCCGGTGGCTGATGCCCCAGCGTGGGTTGCTTTCCAGCTCGTGGGGCATGGTGTCGAGCAGTCGCATCCACAGGGCCAGCAATGCGTCGTCTGCATCCGCCGTTTTGCACGGCGCCCACACGGGGCCCACACGGCAAAAGCGGTCAAAGGTGGCATCGGGCTTTTGGCGCTGCAGCAGCCAGTGGGCCCACGGTTGGGCGTAAGGCGCAATGTCCAGGCCGAACTCGCGGGCCAGCAGCAGGGCTTGCAGGGCAAAGTAGGGGTCCACGGTGTCCCCTTGGTGCTGCACGCTGATGGCACCATCGGCTCCGGCGTAGCCTGTCAGGTCCAACGGCCCCAAAGGCACTGCGGCCCGTGCGCCCGCGCACAACAGGGCACCCCCAAGGGTCAACAGCCACGCATGGCGCAGCCACCGGGCAAGCAGCTGGCTCATGCAGCCCACACCACACCTCCCTCACGCGCCCACACTGTGCCGTGGGCCATGGCCCCCGCCTCGGCCATGATGTGGGTAGCGCTGACCGTGGTGGGTGCTTCAGGCAGACCCAGGCGCACATGGGGCCCGAGCAAAATGACCGACTCCGACACCACCGGCCCCAGCACAAAGGCCTGGTCCAGCAGTTGCAATTGCTGCTCGCTGCACAGCGCACCGTGCACCCGCGCCTGGGCCTCCATCACCACACCCCCCCGGGCTTTCACATCGCCGAAGATTTCCGTGCCAGCCCCAATGGACAGCCGCCCCGTCACGATCAGCGAGCCCTGGTATCGGTGCGAACGGGGCAACTTGCAATTGCCTTGCACCAGGGTGAGGAGCGGGGTTTGCTGCAAGGCGCCATCCAGCTCACTCAGCAAGCCCTCGGTCAGCGGACGTCTGGGCACGCGGGTGTGGCGAACCAGCGGCACGGTCTCGGACAGCCCCAGCTGTATCAGGGGCGCTTGCAGGCGCTCGAAGCAGCAGTCGGCCTCCAGCTCCAGCGCGGTGGACGACGACAACCGCCGCAACGCGGCGCAGCCCTTGCCCAAATGCACGACCCCGTCGCCGTGCGCCCATTCGCGGATGACCGAACCAGGCGCCAGCCTGATGGCTCCCTGGGCCAGCAGCGCCTGGAATTGGCTGGCCACGTGGGTGTCAATGTCACCGTGCACAAACAGCGCGGCCGTGCCGCGAATGGCACGCTGAGGCTTGACGGTGGTCAGGCACACCACGGGGCGCTGCACCTGGCTCCAGTCCAGCGCATCCAGGTCGTCCGGGGCAAAGTCGAACACATCGGCAAACGACGCAAGATCGCCCGACAACCGGCCCATCACCGCCTCACGGAACTGGTCGGCAAAGTGGTCGATGTCACTGGTGTAGTTGGGCAGCACCTGAAGTGGCTCGGTGTCGGTGGGGTGCCGCCACTCAGACCAAGCAGGCCGGAACGCCACGAGCAGCAAACCCGTGGAAAATATGGCAAAAATCACGTATGGCGCATATTCGACGGTCATTCAATGCTCGGCTTTCTGTAGCGAACGGTTTTTTCCCAAACCATGTCGCGCCGCAGCAGGCGGTCGAGCAACAGGTCCCACACCGACACCGAAATGGCCACCAGACTCACCACAAAGCCCAGCAAGCTGAACGGCAACAGGCGCAGCCGGTTGCGTTTGCCGTCCAGCAGCACCGCCATGGCAATTTCGAAAAAGGCAGCAAAGTTGCCCAAGGTGCCGTAGGCCATCAACGCAAAGACCGAAATGAGCTGGGTCAGCAGTGAGCCCGCGTTGAAGAAATACAGGCCAATGGCCAGCAGCCAACCCAGCAGCAGCACGGGCGGCAGCACGAAGACACACAGCAGAAGCAGGCCGTCGAGCCGCTCGGCCCAGCTCAGGAACGGACTGGTGGCAAACCGGTAGCCATGGCGCAGCAACACCTGGTTGTGGCCCTTGGCCCAGCGTTTCACTTGCTTGATGCGCACGGCCCAGTCCTCGGGCACTTCTTCGTAGCACTCCGAGCGGTTGGTGTAGACCGTTTTCCAGCCGCTCAAAAGCAGGCGGTAGGTGATGTCGGTGTCTTCGGCCAGCGTGTCGTCGTGCCAGCCGCCCACTGCCGCCACAGCCGAGAGGCGCACGCCCCCCACAGTGCCGCCGTATTGCGGCACCAGTCGGAGGTTCATGCGGGCTTGCTGGTCCACCTGGTAGCCGCCCGAGCGTTCCAGATCCAGCATTCGGGTGAGCAGGTTGGCCCCCGTGTTCAGCGGCACCACGCGGCCCATCACGGCCCCCACCTCGGGGTCGAAAAAGGGCGCCACCAACTGCTTCAGCACCCCCCGACCAGGCATGTAATCGGCATCAAAAATGATGGCAATGTCGCCCTGCACGTGGTGCAACGCGTCTTTCAGCGCCGCCGCCTTGCCAGGCTTGCCCGTGCTGCGGTGGAAGGGCGTGATGCGCCCCGGGTGGCGCGCACTCCATGCGTCGATGATGGCCCTGGTGCCGTCGCTGGAGCGGTCGTTGACCGGCACGATCTTCAGTCGCTCGGGCGGGTAATTGGAGTTCAGAAGTGCCTGCAGGCACCCGGCAATCACCTTCTCCTCGTTGTGCGCGGCAATGAACACCGTGATCTCGGGCCAGGTGGCCTGGTCAATGTCCAGGTACGGATGCCGCTGCTTGCCCAGCAAGCGGTTGAGCGTGAGCACACCGTGGCGCACCGCGTAAACCACCATCACGCAAATCACGGCAAACAGCACTGCAGCCATGGCAGCCAGCGCGTTGTGCGCCCAGGGCCCGGGCTGCCAGACGAGGGGTGTAGTCATGTCCACAGCGCGTGCTCCCAGCTTGGGGAGGACGGCGGGGCTGCAGCTGACTCCCCGTCCCAGGGCTGCTGCATCGCCACCACCAGCACCAGGTAATTGGCCACTCTGCGGGCGGACAGGGCATCCATCACTTGCTGCTCGGCAGCGGCGGTGCCCATTTGCCAGAAGCACAAGGCCTGCAGCCGCCCCCGGTGTGTGGCCATGAGCACTTTCAGGTAGCGGATGGGCCCGTAGCGCGTACAGGTGTGCACCAGCTCGGTCGCTAGTGCCTGTGCATCGGGACAGGCCCGCAGCCGCTTGAGCATCAAGTTCATGGTGTTGCTTTCCAAAATCAACCGCCCCTGACGGGACAGGGGGCTTTGCTACCGGCAAACACATCACACGAGGGGGTGCGGGCAGCGTCGGGCGGACTTTGGCTGCGGCGCGCCGGTGCGTCAGTTCGATACCGAACACAGGGCCAGACACGGCCCTCCAGGGGTTGCAAAGGTTCGTCAGCGCACAGACGCTGGGCAGTGGCCCCCCTACAAACAAAGCCCATCCACCGGACACAGCTCATGCCACAAATCCCTCCCCAAGCCCCTCGCTGGTACACCGCCAGCGCGGGTCGCACCGCAGAGGTGTCGTTGTCAGAACAGTCCACGCTGCAAAGCCATGTGGCCTTGTGCCGCCTTCGCGGCGGCGGCCTGTCCGGCATCGGCAGTGGCGCGTTGACCATGCAGGGCCTGATCGCCACGCGGTTTGCCACCGTGGCACTGGTGATCGGTGCGCTGGTCACCGGCTGGCTGTGGCTGAGCTGAGGCATGCCAACACCCACACGGATTCCTCCCTGGCCCTGGCTGAACCCCAAACTGGCACCTGTGCTGGACCGCTCGAATGGCGTGGCCAGCGCACCCATCAGGGCTGAAATTTTTGGACTGGAGCGGTTTGCCCAACACGGCATCAGCCTGGGGCAAACCCACCGCGCGGCCAAGGCCGACTTCGGGCAGGCCACGTTCTACCCACGTTTGCGACACAACATCCGCACACTGCGTGCGGCGCACCGCTACATCGCCGAGCAGGCCCACAACGGCCACGGCCTGAGTCCCGCGGCCGACTGGCTGGTAGACAACTTTCATCTGATCGAAGACCAGCTGCGCGAGATCCGCGCGGGGCTGCCCCGCCGCTTCTACCGCAGCCTGCCCGTGTTGCAAGACGAGCCCCTCATTGGGTTGCCCCGCATCTACGGCGTGGCCTGGGCCTTTGTGGCACACACCGACAGCGCCTTCGATGAAACCCTGCTGGTGCATTTTCTGCAGGCCTACCAGACGCAGCGCGAGCTGACACAAGCCGAGCTGTGGGCCTTGCCCACCACCCTGCGCGTGGTACTGGTGGAAAACCTGCGCCGCCTGGCCGACCGCCTGGCCGCCCACAAAGCGGCGTGCGAACTGGCCAACCAATGCGCCGATCACATTGGTGGCATCGACCTCAACACGCTCAAACGCACCGTGGCCACCCTGGCGCTGCGCGGGGTCGAGCGCGTGTTCACCGTGCAACTGGCACAGGCACTGGCCGGGCGTCGGGTCACGGGCGATGGCATGGCGGCGGCACGCATCCGCCAATGGCTGCAAGGCCTGCTGCCCGATCTGGCCTTTGCCCAGGCCCAGCACAACGCCGACCAAGCCGCCGACAACCTCAGCGTGGGCAACGCCGTCACCTCGCTGCGGCTGATCGGCGCGGCCGACTGGCCCGGCACCGTGGCCAGCGCCAGTGTGGTGATGCAAACGCTGTTGGCATCGCCCGTGTTTCTGGCGGAAGACGCCGCCACGCGCGACCACACCCTGCACGCCATCGAGCGCCTGTCGGCCCGCTGCGCACTGGGAGAGGCCGCCGTGGCGTCCGCCCTGATGACCCAGATGCAAGCCCACACCGGCCCCGAGGCGCTGGCGCAACACTGGCTCAGCGGCCCTGGCCGCTCCACGCTGGACGCACAACTGGGCCTGGACCGGCGCGCCTCCGGGGCATGGCACACGCTGCAGGCAGCGTCCCGGCTGCCCGTCTACCTGTTGGCGCAGGTGCTGGGCACCGCTGCGTTGGTGTGGGCCGTGCAGGGCACTGCACCGGGGGCGTGGCAGGTGAGTGGCTTGCTGGCGGCTGGCTGGGCCTTGCTGGCCTGGATGGCGCTCTGGCTGCCCGCCTCTGAAACCGTGGTGGCGGTGGTCAACCGGCTCATCAGCGAGTCGGTCAAACCGGCGCACCTGCCCCGTTTCGAGCTGGCCCAAGGCATTCCAGAGGCTGAGCGCGTGCTGGTGGTGGTGCCCGCCCTGCTCAGCGACGAGCGCACCATCGCCCAACTGGTGCACCGTCTGCACCTGCACCACCTGGCCAACCCCGAACGCCACGCCCAGTTCGCCCTGCTCAGCGACTGGGCCGATGCCACCCAAGCCAGCACACCCGCCGACGCCGACCTGCTGGCCCTGGCTGTGGCCGGTGTCGACGCGCTCAATACACAACACCCGTGCACAGATGGCACCGGCACGCCCCGTTTTTTGCTGCTTCACCGGGCCCGCACCCATTGCGCCACCCAGCAACGCTGGATGGGCTGGGAGCGCAAACGCGGCAAGCTGGAGCAACTGCTGGCCTCCCTGGCCACTGGTAGCGCCGGCCCGTTTCTGCCGCTGGGCGCGCTGGCCTCCATCGCCCCCCACACGCGCCACCTGCTGACGCTGGACAGCGACACCCAGTTGCCCCCTGGCCAACTGAGCGCCCTGGTGGGCGTGGCAGCCCACCCACAAAACCACCCCCGGCTGGACGCCAGCGGACAACGCCTGGTGGCCGGATACACCTTTTTGCAACCGCGTGTGATGGCTCCTTTGCCCCAGCGCGCCGACTGCACTGCGTACCACTGGCTGTTTGCAGGCCAAGGCGGCATAGACCCCTACAGCGCCATGGCGTCAGACGTGTACCAAGACCTGTTTGCCGAAGGCAGCTTCACCGGCAAAGGCCTCATCAACGTGGCAGCCGCCCATGCAGTGCTGGGGCAGGGCCGCTTGCCAGAGGGGCAAATCCTCAGCCACGACCTGCTGGAAGGCTCGCTGGCCCGTTGCGCCGTGGTGAGCGACGCCACCTTGATCGAGTCAGACCCCAGCCAGCCCCGCGTCGCCAGCGACCGCTTGCACCGCTGGACCCGTGGCGACTGGCAACTGCTGCCGTTTCTGCTGAACCCCCGCCGCTGGCCCATGGCAGGCATCAACCGCTGGAAGCTGGCCGACAACCTGCGGCGCTCGCTGGTCGCCCCTGCTTCTGTGCTGTTGCTGGTGCTGTCCATGTCCGGGGTGGGCCCCGCCCCACTGGTGGCACTGGCCCTGGTGCTGTCGGCCCACATTGCGGGCCCGCTGCTGGGGGCCGCCGCCGCCCTGGTGCCCGCACAGGGTGGGTTTGCGTGGCTGCGTTGCTACCGGCTGGCCGCGCTGGACGTGGCTCGCGCCGTGACGGGTGGGCTGTGGCACCTCACGCAATTGCTGCAGCAGGCGCTGCGCCACACCGATGCCGTGGCACGCACCCTGTTTCGCCTGGGCCTGAGCCGCAGACACCTGCTGACCTGGCAAACCGCCGCCAGCTTGCACACCGCTGCACCTTTGGCCCGGAGCACACAGTGGGCCAAACACCTGCTGGGGCCGCTGCTGGCCTTGGCCGCACTCATGGCTTTTCAGTGGGCACACGTGCCGCTGGCCTGGCCCCTGGAGGCCTTGCTGCTGGCCTGGGTGGTGGCCCCCGCGCTGGCCTGGGGGGCTGGCCTGCCCCTGCGCCACCACCGCACCCGACTGGCCCCTGCCGACCACACCGCCTTGCACGGCGTTGCGCGCGACACCTGGCGGCTGTTTGAGCGCGTGGTCGATGCCAGCAGCCACCATTTGCCACCCGACAACCTGCAAACATCACCCGTGGACATGGTGGCCCAGCGCACCTCGCCCACCAACGTGGGCCTGTACCTGCTCAGCGCCGTGTGCGCCCGCCAGTTCGGGTGGCTGGGCACCCAAGACCTGCTGGACCGGCTGGAAGCCACCCTGGCCACCCTCGACACCCTGGCCCGCCACCGGGGCCACTTCATGAACTGGACCGACACCAGCACCCTGCAACCCCTGTTGCCCCGCTACGTGTCCACCGTGGACAGCGGCAACCTCAGCGCCCACCTGCTGGCCGTGGCACAAGCCTGCCGCCAGTGGGCGGGTCTGCCGTTTGACCCGGCCCCCGCCGCCCAGGCCCTGCAGCGCTGCAAAGCCCGCCTGATGGAGCCCGTGCCCCCCAACCACCCGGAAACCACCACCTGGCTGCAGGCCGACTTGCACGTCACCCAGGCGTCTGCCCTGCGCGACACACAGGCACTCGAAGCCCCCAACGGCACCGCGCTGGCCAGCCAGCGCCTGCACGCCCTGGCCCAGCGACTCGATGCCCTGGCCTGGGCGCCCGACTACAGCTTTTTGTACCACCCCAAGCGACACCTATTTCACATTGGATACCGGCTGGAAGAGCAGGTGCTTGACAGCGCGTTTTACGACCTGCTGGCGTCCGAATCGCGCCTGACCAGCGTGGTGGCCATTGCCAAAGGCGATGTTCCCGCTGCCCACTGGGCCGCGTTGGGCCGCCCCTACTTTGCAGTGGGTGTGCGGGCGGGTTTGCGGTCGTGGTCGGGCTCCATGTTCGAGTACCTCATGCCCGGCCTGGTGCTGGCCGAACCCCACGGTGGCGCTTTGCACGAAGCGGCCCATGCCGCCGTGGCCGAACAAGTGGCGTGCCTGCGCCACCAGCACGTGCCCTGGGGCATGTCTGAAAGCGCCTACGCCGAGCGCGACACCTCGCTGGCCTACCAGTACGCCCCGCAGGGGGTGCCACGCCTGGCGCTGCGCCGCACCCCCGCGGCCGAGCTGGTGGTGGCCCCGTATGCCACCGCACTGGCCACGCAAGTGGACGCCCCCCTGGCCTGCGCCAACCTGCGCGCCTTTGAAACCTTCAACGCCCGTGGCCCCTATGGGTTTTGCGAGGCGCTGGACTTCACGCCCTCGCGCCAGACACATGGCGGGCGCGTGATGCGCGTCCAAACCCACATGGCCCACCACCAGGGCATGACCATCGTGGCCCTGGCCAACGTTCTGCTGGACCACGTGGCACAGCGCTGGGGCATGGCCAACCCGTCCATCGAAGCCGTGCAATCGCTGCTGCACGAGCGCGCTCCCCGTCTGGTGCCCGTGCTGCAGGCACCCCCACCGCGCCTGCCCGCAGCCGCGCTGTCTCGCCGCCCCACGGGGCTGAGCCAGTCGCTGGAGCCGGGCGACAGCCCCGTGCCCCCCACCTTGCTGATGACCAACGGCCGGTACAGCGTGGCCCTGCGCCCGAACGGTGCAGGCCACAGCCGCTGGGGCCCGACCGGCCTGCACCGCTGGCGCGACGATGTGCTGCGCGACACACACGGCCAGTTTTTGTACGTGCGCACCGACCCGGCCCAAGGGCCCAAGTCGCTCACCCTGCATCCGGCGCCCGACCCCCAGGCCGTTTACCAGTGCGAATTCCACGCCGACCGGGCGCAGCTGTCGGCCCAGTGGCCCGGCATGCAAACGCAGGTGACCGTCTGGGTCAGCCCGGAAGACGACATCGAGCTGCGCCGCGTGGTGCTGGACAACCTGGGCGACCACCCGCTGGAGCTGGACATACTGGCTGCGTTTGAAGTCACACTTGCCCCGCCCGGTGCCGACGAGGCCCACCCCGCGTTTTCCAACCTGTTTGTGCAGGCGCACTGGCACGCGCCAGCGCAGGCCCTGGTGTGCCAGCGCACCCCCCGCCTGGCCACCGAGGACACCATGCACTGCGCCCACTTTGTGGCACACACCGAATGCGAAGTACTGGGTGTGCAGCTGCAAACCGACCGCCAGCGCTGGCTGGGGCGCAACCACGCGCCCAGCGGCCCACTGGGCGAGGTGGTGCCCGCGCCCTCCGTCTCGGGCCCGCTGGTCACAGGACTGGACCCTGTGTCTGTGCTCTCGGTGCGGTTGCGGGTGCCGCCCGGCGGGCAGGCAGTGGTCACATTCGGCACCGCCGCCAACGACCAACTCGCCACCCTGATGGCTGTGGTGGACAAATACCGCCAACCCAGCTCGGTGGAGCGTGCGTCCGTCATGTCGGCCACGCTGGCGGGCATTCAGTCTGGCCCCCACCACCTGCGCCCCGATGTGTTGCCCGCCCTGCAAGCCCTGACCACCGGCCTGTTGTTCACCCTGCCCAAACAGGACGCCACCCCCGGCACCGGCAACCGCTGCGACCGGCGGGTGCTCTGGCCACTGGCGCTGTCGGGCGACAAACCCCTGCTGGTGGTAGACATTGCCGTGCTGCAAGGCCTGGGGCTGCTGCGCACCTTGCTGCAAGCCCTTCACACCTGGGCCCGGTCTGCCCTGGCCTGCGATGTGGTGATCCTGAGCCACGAGGCCCACTCGTACCACATGCCCTTGCAGCAAGAGCTGCTGGCCCTGCGCGAACGCCATGGGGCTGAGTTGCGCGGCTTGCCTGGTGGCACCGTGGTGGGGCTGCACGTGCACCGCACACAAGACCTGTCGGCGGTGCAGTTGGACACCCTGGCCAGCCTGGCGCGCCTGCGCCTGAACGCCGACGGCCGACCCCTGCACCACCATGTGCTGGCCTGGCTGGCGTGGCACCGCGCCAGCCGCCTGCCGGTGGCCGGTGTGGCAGCCCGCTGGCTGGGTGCAACACCCACCCGCGTGCCCGCCTTGCGCAACGCCCAGGTGCCGCCCGTGCCCGTTGGCCGCTTTGCCAATGACGGGGGGCGTTTTGCCTTCCAGGCCAGCGCGCAGTGCCGCCCGGCGCGCCCGTGGGTGAACGTGCTGGCCAACCCCGGTTTTGGCGCATTGGTGTCCGAAGCCGGAGGGGGACACACCTGGGCCCTGAACAGCCGCCTGCACCAGCTCACCCCTTGGGCCAACGACCCTGTGGCCGACCCCCCCGGCGAATGGTTGCTGCTGCAAGACCGCCGCAGCGAAGCGGTATGGGCCCTGTGCCCCAGCGCCTGGGGTGATGCCGGCGTGGTGTATGACGTGACCCACAGCCTGGGCACCACCCGCATCGCACACCGCCGGGGCGAGCTGAGCGTGGCGGTGGTGTGGTGTGTGGACCCGCACACCGCCGTCAAACACGTGCGCGTCGAGTTGACCAACCACGGAACCACCCGTCAGCACCTTCGGCTGCTGGGCATGGTGGAGTGGCAAATGGGCGAGCAACGCCAGCACCGCGCGACCACGCACACGGCCCTGGCCACCCGCACGCCCTCAGACACCAACGCCGTGTTGCTGTGCACCCAGGTGGAAGCGGCCGCCGGGTTTGAGCAGCACACCGCGTTCTGGGCCATGGGTGCACCGGCCCAGCCCCACACCAGCGAGCCCGACGGACCCGACTGGACCTGCGACCGCCGCGAGTTTTTCGACCCCCAGGGCCAACTGGTGCTGCCACAGCGCCTGGGCCAACACAGCGGCTGGGGGATGGACCCCTGCGCTGCACTGGTGCGGCGGATGTCGCTGCCCGCCGGGACGCACGCCACGCAAGTGTTTGTGCTGGGCCATGCTGCAAGCCCAGCTCTGGCCACGGCGCTGGCCACACAGGCCTTGGCCACGCCCGTTGGTGACCGCGAACAGGCGGTGGCAGACGGCTGGCATGCTTTGCTGGGCAGCTGCCAGGTGCACACGCCCGACCCGCTGTTTGACGCACTGACCAACCACTGGCTGCTGTACCAAACCGTGTCGTCCCGCCTGTGGGCCAAGGCGGGCTACTACCAGGCGGGCGGTGCCACGGGCTTTCGCGACCAGTTGCAAGACGCCATGGCCCTGGCCTGGGCCCGGCCCACGCTGTTGCGCGAGCACATCGTGCAGGCAGCCTCGCGCCAGTTTGAGGCGGGCGACGTGCAGCACTGGTGGCACAACCCGGGCGGTGCGGGCGTTCGCACACACTTTTCAGACGACTTGCTGTGGCTGCCCTGTGCCATCAGCCACCACCAGCGCACCACCGGCGACACCGGTTTGCTGGACGAGGCAGTGCCCTTTTTGCAAGGCGCACCCATACCCGAGGGTGCCGAAGACAGCTACACGACCCCGCAGCCGGGTGGCACACCCGCCAGCGTGTACGAACACGCCGCCCGCGCACTGGACCACAGTCTGCGCACAGGCACCCACGGCCTGCCGCTGATGGGCACCGGCGACTGGAACGACGGAATGAACCGCGTGGGCCACGGCGGGCGGGGTGAATCGGTGTGGCTGGCCTGGTTTTTGTGCGCCATCACCCCCGACTGGGTCGCCCTGGCCCACCGCCGGGGCGACACCGCTCGGGCCGAACGCTGGGCACACGCCCTGACCGGCTGGCAGGCCGCGCTCAACACCTCAGAAGGCAATGGCGCATGGGACGGCGCATGGGACGGCGCGTGGTACCGGCGCGCCTTTTTTGACGACGGCAGCCCACTGGGTTCACACACACAGGCCGAATGCCGCATCGACCTGATTGCCCAGGCATGGGCCGTGCTGTCGGGCGCGGCCCCGCCCGAACGACAGGCACAGGCCATGGCCAGCGCCGAGGCGCTGCTCGTCAACCCCCAGGCGGGTCTGGTTCAACTGCTCAGCCCACCCCTGGCCCACGCCCAGCCAAGCGCGGGCTACATACAGGCCTACCCGCCCGGGGTGCGCGAAAACGGCGGCCAATACACCCACGGTGCGGTGTGGGCGCTGATGGCCACGGCCCAATTGGCACGCGAGCAGGGGGCCGATGCCGACACCCCCTACCGGCTGTTCACCTATCTCAGCCCTGCGCACCGCGCCGCCCACTCCGTGTGGGGCCCAGCCTATGGGCTGGAGCCCTACGCCGTGGCCGGTGACGTGTACAGCCAACCACCTTACGAAGGCCGGGGCGGCTGGAGCTGGTACACGGGCGCGGCCGGTTGGCTGCACCGGGCGGCGGTGGAGTCCATTCTGGGGCTGCAATGGCAGGCCGACACCCTGTGTCTGTTGCCCTGTTTGCCCAGCCACTGGCCCCGCGCGCAATTGACGCTGGTGCGCGGCCCGGTGCACCTGGTGTTCACGTTGCTGCGGGCCACACCCCATGACGTGCAGCATGAGCTGGACGCCCAGGGCGCACGCCTGCTGCAACCCGGCGAACCCCTGGCATGGCGCGGGTTGGCCGGGCCCACACGCTTTGTGGTGCCACTGCCGCTGTGAAACGAATCTGTGGCCTCAGTCGGCCAGCCGGTTGCCCCAGCTTTGCAGGGGGCCCAGCGGGTTGCGGGTTTCTTCGAGCTCGGTGATGGTGGGCTGACCGCCCACCAGTTCGTACACCAGGGCGTCGTCCACAAACACCAGCAAGGCCTCCACGCTCCAACCCGACGTCACGGTGTTGCGCCGGAAGTTCAGCGAGTCGAGCCAGAAGTTGCCCACCCGCTGGCGGGTGACTTTGCGCACCGCAATGGCATAGGCCGTGCAACGCTTGCCTGCACCGATGCAATGGGTGATGCCACGGTCCACCTCGTCGGCCCTCAGCACCAAGGTTGGTGGGAACCGCTGCAGCACGTCGGCAAAGTGCAGCACCGTGACCATGGGCGTGAGGTGGGGGTTCAGCCCCTGTTGGTGCACGTCTTGCCGGGTGGACTGGTAGGGGGCAAAGGTGGCCATGGACTGCACCGCGTCCTGGTAACTGGTCCAGGGCGATACCACCTCTTGCCGCGCCGTGGGCAGCAGGCCGACGCAGCCCCCCAGCAACACCGGCACAACCACCCCTGCCAACGGGACAAGCGACACCAGGCCGCGAAAACGATAGGTTTGAAACATGCACCCACTGTAGGCACGCCCCGCCAGGGCCGCTGTGCGACAGCGAACACTCCAGCAAGCCAATTACGCACCTGCAGAAATAAAAATAGATAGCTATAAGTTCAATAATTGAGAGCGGTAGAGGCCAATTTTTCACAAAAACCACGCGCAAATCACGTGTTCGATACCGCACCGACAGTAGGGGCTTTGCCCCCGTACATTGGGCCCACTTGCCAACCACCCATGCTGAGGCCAGGCGCATGCACATCATTCAAAGGGATTCACATGAAACTTGCCAACGCACCCCGAACCAATGAACTGTTGGCTTCGCTGCCTGCGGAAGAGTGGGCACGTTGGGAGCCACAGCTGGAGAAGGTGGAGCTGAAGCTAGGCCATGTGCTGTACGAGTCGGGCACCACCATGCACCACGTGTACTTCCCCACCAACGCCATCGTGTCGTTGCTGTACGTGATGGAAAACGGTGCCTCTGCCGAGATTGGCGTGGTGGGGCACGAAGGGGTGGTGGGTGTCTCCATTTTCATGGGTGGGGGCTCCACCCCCAGCCGGGCGGTGGTGCAAAGTGCGGGCTGGGGCTTTCGCCTGCGGTCTGCGGCCGTCAAAGATGAGTTCAACCGCTCCGGGCCTGTCATGCACCTGTTGCTTCGCTACACCCAGGCGCTCATCACCCAAATGGCCCAGACCGCTGTGTGCAACCGTCACCACAGCCTGGACCAGCAACTGTGCCGCTGGCTGCTGCTGAGCCTGGACCGCCTGACGGGCAATGAACTCATCATGACGCAGGAGCTGATCGCCAACATGCTGGGCGTGCGCCGCGAGGGCGTGACCGAGAGCGCGCTGAAGCTGCAAAGGGCCGGCCTCATCAGCTACGCGCGTGGGCACATCACGGTGCTGGACCGCCCGGGCCTGGAGAAGCGCTCGTGCGAGTGCTACCAAGTGGTGAAAACCGAGTACGACCGGCTGCTACCGGCTCAAACAGCCACCTGATGTCCATTTGCGTGCGCTGCCCAACAGTCAGGCAGCGTGCAGGGGGCCACACTGGGATTCAGCGCTGCACCCGGTTCGCCGAACCGACGCCAGCCCCCCCCAAGTCCCGCATGGCCCCCACCCACAACACCCTCATCCGACAGCTGCCAACCGTGGACCGCCAACAGCTGATTGCGCGTTCCGAGCCTGTGACGCTGACCCTGTCACAAGTGCTGTGCGAAGGCCATTCACCGCTGAGCCACGCGTATTTCCCGGTGAGCGGTTTTGTGTCGCTGGTGGTGGGGGTTGACGAACACCCCAGCCTGGAGGTGGGCATGGTCGGCCACGAAGGCATGCTGGGCAGCGAACTGCTGCTCAGCACCCAGCCCATGCCCTGGCGGGTGGTGACTCAAGGTGCTGGCAATTGCTTGCGGGTGGAAGCCGAACACTTTCGGGCGCTGGCCGCTCAGTCCATTGCACTGCGATCTGTGTGCCAGCGCTACCTGATGTTGCGGCTGCAACAACTGTCCCGCGCGGCTGCGTGCGAACGCTTTCACACCATTGGCCCGAGGTTGGCCCGCTGGCTTCTGATGAGCCACGACCGCGCCCAGGCGGACATGTTTCCCGTCACCCACGTGTTTCTGGCCCTCATGCTGGGCGTGAGAAGGGTGGGCGTGACTGCGGCTGCCGGTGCGTTGCAACGCCAGGGCCTGATTGCCTACCGCCGTGGCAAGTTGACCGTGGTCGACCGCCCGGCCTTGGAGCGGGCGGCCTGCAGCTGTTACCGCGCCGACTGTGCCACCTACCAACAACTCATGCCCAAACGCCCCGAGCCCAGCCGGGTTTGAGCCGAAGGGTTTGCGCTGTTCTTCATCCACCACGCGCACTGCGCAAAGGAGTTTTCATGAGCCTTGGCAACATTTTGCTGGTCGTCCTCATCCTGATACTGGTGGGGGTCATCCCCACCTGGGCCCACAGCAGCCAGTGGGGCTACTGGCCCAGCGGCGGCGTGGGCGTGTTGCTGCTGATCTTGGTCGTCCTGATGCTCACCGGCCGACTCTGAGGGACACCCCATGTCCCGGCGTGCGAGCCCCACCCTGTCGCAAGACCCATCACACGAACGTGGCCGCCTGAGGTTGGCCAACCCAGCCCCCCCGTCCACGCCTGAGTTGGCTGAACAGCTGCGCCACAGCCAGCAACGCTGCGACGCGTTGCAAACCGAGGTACTGAACACGCAAGCCACCCTGGCCACATTGCGCCAGGAACTGGACGGTACCCGCGCAGGCGAGCGCAGGGCGCACCACCTGGCCATGCACGACGGGCTCACGGGGCTGCCCAACCAGCGTTTTTTCATGGCACGGCTGACGCAGGTGTTGGCGGGCTGGTCGCCCACCCCACCTGCAGGGGCCGACGTCACCGCGCCCAGCGTGGTGTTTCTGGATTTGGACGGTTTCAAACACGTCAACGACACGCACGGTCACCCGGCGGGTGATGCCTTGCTGCAAGCCATGGCCACGCGCCTGAGCACCACCGTTCGCACCGGCGATGTGGTGGCCCGCATGGGGGGCGATGAATTTGCCTGTTTGCTGGAAGGGCCGTTGTCCGGCCCCCAGCTCAAGCGACTGGCCCAAAAACTCTTTGTGACGATGGCGGCACCGGTCACGCTGCCGCTGCCACGGGGGCGGCGAGTGACGCTGCAGGTGGCCCCGAGCATTGGCCTGGCCCGCTGTCCACAAGACGGCACCACGCCCGACACTTTGCTGGCGTCAGCCGACGCAGCCATGTACAGCGCCAAGCGCACTCACAGCCAAGTAGCGTTTGCCTCAAAACACAGCAGCGCTTGAGGTGGGCTGCGAATCAGGCGTCGCCTGTGGTGGCGGTTGCGGGGGTGTTGTTTCAGTTTCGGGCGGCTGCCGGGCTGTGAGCGTGCTCAGCCACCAGGCCAGCAACGCCTCTTGCCCCATGGCACCCATGGTGCTACCAAATGCGCTTTTCAGGTGGGCCCACCAAGCCTTGGGCATGCGCCGCCACAGCAAAGCACCCACACCCCCGGCCACCAGCGCTGCCAACACCCACAACACGGGGTGGCTTTGGAGCGAGGGCCGCCAGAGTTTGTGTGCCTGTGCCGCCCAGGTGGGCGGGGTGGCCGGATGCAAGGCCAACCGCAATTGCTCGCGCGATGCCGCCAGCCGAGCTGCAGGTGTCAACGGCACAGAATCAGGTGGAGTCATGGGTGTACGGGCCATCGTGGTGGTCAAGCCGGGGCGGGCGTGCGCCAGGCAGCAACATCCAGCGCCAACTGGGCCTGCACGGCTTGCCAGGGCTGGACATCGGCCGTGGCGCGCAGCAAAGCCGCACACCACAGGGCCGGCACCAGGGGCACAGCGGGCACGGCCCACAGCACCCATGTCAGCCCGGCGGGCATGTGGGGCGTGACCACCCACAGCAACACGGCCACACCGCAGAGCACTGCCGCAAGGGCCGCACACACCACCGTCGCAGCGGTGAGCCATGCGCGCCGCCGCCAAAGGGCAGCCCAGCCGCGCCACTCGTCCGCCGCCAGCGCGGCATAGCCTTGGGCGTGCGTCACCAACAGTTCGGGCTGTGTGGCAACCACATGCAACAACGGGTGTGCCATGGCCAGTGCCAGGGTCAATGGTGAGGGTGGTGGGGACGGCTGAGCAGGTTGAACACCGTGACCAGCGTTGCACCCACCACAGCGGCCATGAGCACTGATTTCACGGGCTCACTGCGGATGTAGCCCACCGTGCTGTCGGAAGCGTGGTGCACTTTGTCGCTCAGTTGGTGGCCGCCGCTTTGCACGGCCTGCACACCCTGGCGCGACAGGTTCGCCACCTGCTCCGCCATGCGCGACAACGCAGGGCTGACTTCGTGCACCAGGGTGTGCAGCGACTGGTTGACATGGTCTGCTGCCGCCGTGGTGGCATGGCTGACGGTTTGCTCGACCGAATTCAAGGCATGCGCAACGGGCGCATGGGCTGCCAGCGGTGCCGACACAGGGTTGTGGGTGGTGGTCATGGTGATGTCCCTTCAGACAGTTGAAAAAACAAGGTGCGAGGGCAGTGTGGGCTGCGCAGCGGCGGGTGTCTGTTTGCCTGCGCACAGACCGTGCAGCCCCTGACGCCTAACGTGAGCCCACCCCGGACAACACCTGCCGGGGCAGTTCACCCACCGAAAGGCCCGACATGAAACACACACCATTGCCTGCAACCCCTGCCCGCACCCTCAGCACCGCCGCCACCGTGGTGCTGGCACTGTCAACCACCCTGCTGTTGGGGGCCTGTTCAGGCATGTCGCACCAGGAAAAATCCACCGCTGTCGGCGCAGGGGTGGGAGCGATTGGCGGCGCCATCCTCACCGGTGGCAGCACAGCGGGCACGCTGGGCGGCGCAGCCGTGGGTGGCGTCATTGGCCACGAAGTGGACAAACCCAAATAAGCCACTGCGGCAGCCACCCAGCAAACAAAAAGGCCCCGACACACACAGTGCCGGGGCCTTTTTCAGGTTGTGGCTGAGGGGTGATCAGGGGCGCACAGATATCTCGTTCTTCACGGCTTTCACGCCTTTCACCTCACGGGCCAATCGCTCAGCGGTGCTGCGCTCCGTCGCGCTTTTGGCAAAGCCCGACAGCATCACCGTGCCATTGAGCGTTTCCACGCTGATGGCGGTTCCGTCCACAAAACGGTTGTCAAAAAAGCGGCTTTTCACGCTGGTGGTGATGCCGGTGTCGTCGATGTACGCGCCCATGGTTTCCTGACCGCGCTGAACAGCGCAGCCTGATGCCAGCAGCACCATGCCTGCTGCCACAACGGCACACAGCGGGCCGCGCACGGCCCAACGGTTGGCTGCGCCTGAGGCAGTCACGGGAGGGATGGATTGGGTGTGGGTCATGTGATTTCTCCTGAAGGCGGGTGGTCTGCCGGGTTGGCAGTGCTGCGCCCTGAGTGCAATGTAGGTAGGGGCCACACACGGGTCTGTGCGCTCTCGCACAGACCCTGGCCAGCCTGCGTCATCACCATGCGGCACCGCACATTCAGGAGAAACCCATGCTGTACAGGTTCAAGTCGCAGGCCGCCGCCGAGGTGGTCATGCTCAAAGACACCGGGGAAGAAATGCTTTCCCTCATCGGTAAGGCACCCCAGCCCACCGGTGTGATCACCGTGGACCAACTGCCAGACGCCATGCTGTCACTCACCCTGGCCCTCCGCGCCAGCGACATGCAGGCCAACGATTTGCCGGCGCCGCTGGACGACGAGCACCCCGACCCCGCACGCCTGCACCAACGGGTGATGCCCTTCATGCGACTGCTGCAAGCCAGTGCCGCCGGGCAGCGCGATGTGGTGTGGGGCGTGTGACCCAACCCCTGTGTTCGCCACAGCACCGACAACCCCTGCCCCACCAGCCCAAGCTGAATGGGTGAACCCGGACCGCCGCAACTGGCGGCCGGAGGCCCACACACCACGCCCCAAGGAACCCACCATGCACACCCCCACGCCCCACACCGCCAACGCCCATCGGCCCAGCCACCCCCCAGCAAGTCTGCTGGTTGCCCTGATCGCATGTGCTGCCTTGATCACCGCCTGTGCCAGCGCCGTGCCGGCGCCCACCGAACAAATGGCCGCTGCCCAGGCCGCCGTGACCAGCGCCACCAGCGCCGGAGCAGCCGACCTGGCCCCCAGCGAGCTGCGCACCGCCCGAGACAAGCTCACCCGCGCCCAGGTGGCCGTGACTGCCGAACAGCACGAACTCGCCACCCGTTTGGCCCGCGAATCGCAGGCCGATGCCAACCTGGCCGAAGTGACCGCACGCAGCACAAAAGCACGCAAAACCGCCGGCGAACTGGGCGAAAGCAACCGAGTGCTGCGCGAAGAGCTGCAGCGCTCTGCGCAGTGAAGTCCAGACCCCACCCCACACACACAGGACGCTCCATGACACACCACACCCTCCCCTCTTTCCGCACCCCTGTTGCCTTGGCCTTCATTGCCCTGGCGCTGGGGGCGTGCAGCACCGTGCCAACGCCCAACGCACAACTCACCCAGGCACGCGCCGACTTCCGCGCCGCTGAAGGCGACCCCCGCGCCCAGCGCATGGCCGCTGCCGAAATGAAGCAGGCCCAAGCCGCCCTGAACGACGCCCACGCCGCCTGGGAAAGGCAAGACACGCCCGACGACATCAACCACCTGTCTTACCTGGCCCGCCAGCGCGTGGCCATTGCGAGCCAAACCATGGCCCTGCGCAGCGCTGAGCAAACCGCCGGCAACGCCAGCACCACACGCAGCGACATACGCCTGGAAGCACGCACCCAAGAGGCTGCAACCGCCCAGCGCCAGGCCGAGCAGGCCCAGCGCGACACGCAGAACGCCCAACGCAACACCGCCATTGCAAAGGCAGACACAGCCGATGCACAACGTCAGACCGATGAAGCCCAGGCACAGAACCGCGCACTGCAAGAGCGCCTGCGCGACCTCAACGCGCGCCCCACCCCACGCGGCATCGTGCTGACGATGGGCGACGTGCTGTTTGACACCGACCAGGCACAACTCAAGCTGGGCGGTTTGCGCCTGGTGCAGCAATTGGCCGTCGTTCTCAACGAATACCCGCAGCGCAACGTGCTGGTGGAAGGCTTCACCGACAGCACCGGCTCCCAGGCCCACAACATGTCACTGTCGTCCCTGCGGGCCGAGGCGGTGCGCACGGCGCTGCTGGCCGAAGGCATTGCCGCCACCAGAGTGGCCACCCGTGGCCATGGAGAAAACACCCCGGTGGCCAGCAACGACACCGCCGATGGCCGCGAGCTGAACCGGCGGGTGGAAATCGTGCTGTCCGATGGCCGGGGCCTCATGATGGCGCGCTGACGCATGGCCCCCCCAGACCACTACGCCACGCTGGGGGTGTCGCGCACTGCCGACACCGCCACCATCACCAAAGCATTTCGCAAGCTGGCGCGCAAAAGCCACCCGGACTTGAACAGAGACAAGCACGCCAGCGCTCGCTTCAAAGCCGTGGCCGAGGCGTATGCCGTGCTCAAAAACCCCGAAAAACGGGCTGCCTACGACCACCCGCCAGAGCCGGAACCTGCCCGTGCCCAGCACCGCCAGCGCCACGCCACCGTGGACGACAGCGACCTGGCAGACCTGCTGGCCGCCTTCACGCGTGGCACGCGCACGGGCAACACCGGTGGCCATGCCACTCCGCAGCCGGGCCGCAGCCATGAGCACACGGTGCCGCTGTCATTGCGTGATGCCCACAAAGGCACCACATTGCGCGTGAACGTGCCCGACCCCACTGGCGCCCCCGGCAGCCGCAGCCTGGACGTGACCATTCCCCCCGGCACCGCACACGGCCAGACACTTCGGCTGCGCGGGCAAGGCGAACCGGGGCACAACGGAGGCCCCCCCGGCGACATCTACCTGCACATGGCCCTTGAGCCCGACCCTGTGTTCAGCGTGCATGGGCAAGACCTGTTCATGGACCTGACGCTGGCGCCCTGGCAAGCTGTGTTGGGTGCGGACGTGGAAGTGCCCACGCTGGATGGCCCCGTGCTGCTGACCGTGCCACCCGGCAGTCGCGCCGGACGCAAACTGCGCCTGCGCGGGCGCGGACTGGCGCATGGGCCCGGTGCCCGAGGCGACCTCTATGCGCTGGCCCGCATCGATGTGCCGGCCAGCCCGTCAGCGGAAGAGCAAGCGCTCTACCGCTCACTGGCCGAGGCTGCCTCGGCCCGGCTCGTCACACCTGCGACTTGAAGTAGCTGAACGAGTGCACAAAGGCATCGCGCACTTTTTCCATCTCGGTCACCATGGCATCCCACCGGTCTTCACCGGCGGTTTTCAGTTCTTCCATCTTGGCTTTGGCGTGCACCGACTGCTCGCGCAGCTGGGCCATGTCTTTCTGGTACGAAGCTCGCACGTTGGCCTGAGCCTCGGAGGCTTTGTCGCCCAAGCGGTCCATGCGGACGTTGAGTTCGTCGAGCTGGGTTTTCATTTTCTCGATATAGGCTTCTCTGGTGGTCATGGGGTGTCCTGTGGAATGGGTCATGCAGCGCAACAGCGGCCGGGCCGATTGACCCGGCGCACCTGCGCCCACACACAGGCTATTGCCCCGTCACTTTGCAGTCTGTACTGCACCGCACGGTCTCAAAGCTGGACGTGTGGGCTGGCAAGCCAGTCAGGGTTCGGTGGCCAGTTGGCCACCCAAGTATGCACCTCTGCCGACGGCATGGGGCGGGCGATGCCATAGCCTTGTGCCAGATCACAGCCAATTTGCACCAGCAGCCTGCAATGGGCAGGTGTCTCGGCCCCTTCGGCAACGACCCGGCGGCCAAACGCCCTCGCGAGGCCCAATACACCTTCGACAATCGCCAGGTCTTCAGGGTCATCGAGCATGTCACGCACAAACGACTGGTCAACTTTCAGCACCTGGGCGGGCAGGCGCTTCAGGTAAGTCAGGCTGGAGTAGCCGGTACCAAAGTCGTCCAGCGCAAAGCCGACGCCCATGGCAGCGCACTCTCGAATCACATCCGCCACCGAATCGAGTTCATCAAGCGCCGTGGTTTCCAGCACCTCCAGTTCCAGGTGGTGGCGTGGCACCTTGGGATGGCTGTGCAATCGGGTCGCCAGCCGGGCCGAAAAATCGGGCTGCTGCAACTGGTACGCAGACACATTCACACAGACCGGCAGGTCAAGCCCCGCGTCAGCCCAGTTTTCGACTTGCTGAAGCGCCGTTTCAAGCACCCATTCGCCCAGCGCCAGGCTGACCTCGTGGCCTTCAATGTCTGGCAGAAAACGGCCCGGCGGCAGCAAACCTTTCTCCGGGTGTTGCCAGCGTATCAAGGCCTCGACACCGATGACCTTGCCTGCTCGCAGGTTGACCTGAGGTTGGTAGTGCAGCACAAACTCCTGGTTGGCCAGCGCTTGGCGTACACGCTCCACGGTTTCGTTGCGCAGGCGCAAATTGCGGTCGTGCTCGGCGTCAAACAGGTGATAGCGGTTTTTGCCGGCCAACTTGGCGTGGTACATGGCCTGGTCAGCCTGGCGAAGCAGTTGGTCGGCATCAGCCTCATCGGGCTGTGGGTAAAAGCTCACGCCAACGCTGGCCGACACGTTCAATTTCAGGTCGCCCAGCTGAACCTGGCGGGAAGCCACGTCCAGCAAGCGGGTGATGAGGGTCACGCTGTCGTGCTTGTCCTGCAGGTCGACAAACACCGCCACAAACTCATCGCCACCCATGCGGGCAAAGGTATCGCCCTCCCGCATCATGGCCTTGAACTGGGTGGCAAGCGCGATCAGAAACTGGTCTCCAACGGTGTGTCCATATTGGTCGTTGACAGATTTGAACCCGTCCAAATCCAGGTAACGGCCAGTTTCAGCCCGCGTCGCTTGCTTTGCATCATGGCCTGTTGCATGCGGTCGGCCAACAAGACCCGGTTGGGAAGACCGGTGAGCGGGTCGTAATGCGCAATTTTTTCCAGGTAATGCTGGTGCTCCTTCTGGTAGCTGATGTCCGTGAAACTACCCACCACGCGCATGGGCTGACCCTGCTCGTCGCGCTCCACCACCTGGCCACGGTCTTGCACCCAAATGTGCGTCCCGTTTTTGCGCACCAGGCGGTGCTCGGAGTGGTATGTGGCGCTGTTGCCCTTCAGCATGTCCTCCAGTCGTTCGCGCACTTGCTGCCTGTCGTCAGGGTGCACCAGTGCTTCAAACGCTTCAACGGTATCTGGCACCTCGTTCTCGCTGCACAGCAGGCTTTCGTACCACTGGCGGTTGTGCAAAACTTTGCCAGAGGGCACATGCCAGTCCCAAATGCCTTCACGGGTGACTTCAAGCACTTGACGCAGGCGCTGCTCACTCTCTGCCACCTGGCGCTGCGCCTGAATCACATCGGTGATGTCTTGCGCCAACACCAGAATCTGGTTGTCGCCATCCACACTTTTGAACGGCTTCTTGATGGATCGGTAATGTCGGATGACACCCGTGACCGCATCGCGGCTGTCTTCGTACACCACTTGGGTTTCGCCCTTTGCCATGATGTCCAGCACGTTCTGTCGGAAAAAACTCGCCAGATCCGGCGGCACACCAAAGTCACCGTCGTGTTTGCCGACCATGGCGGCGGGGGTGGTGCCATACAACATGGCCACCGCCCGATTGCCCAGCAAGAAATCGCCTTTGTGGTCTTTCAGAAGCAGCGGATCGGGAATTTCATCAATGATGGCGTGCAAGAAGGCCTCGTTGGCGCGCAGCGCGTGCTCGGCCTTTTTTCGATCGGCAATGCCGATGTCAACGCAATACATCTCTGGCTCGCCGTTGCTGCCATGCAGCATGACATGGCTGGAGTACACCTCCACGGGTGACCCGTCGGCCGCCCGCAAGGTCAGTTCGGCAGAAGGGATGGCCAGACCGCCCTGAGTCCAGGCATCCACCGCGCTGATCACAGCATCACGCATGTGCGCGGGAATGATCAGGTCCTCCAGCTGGCGACCCAAAGCCTGCTCACGTGTGTAGCCATACAGCGTCTCGCTGGCATGGTTCCAGTAGATGACACGCCGATGCCTGTCGTAGCCCTGCACTGAAATCGCTGGAAGCTGCTCAAAAATGGCTTTGAATCGGCGCTCGCTGTCGGCCAGCGCCTCTTGGGTGCGCTTCATCACGGTGATGTCCCGGGCAATGCCAAACAGGCCAATGATCTGACCTGCATGGTCGGCAATGGGGTACTTGCGGTTGTCTACCCAGCCAGCCAGCCCGTCGTTGTTCATGCACCTCGTGTGCGGCAGGCAGACCGGCAAACACCTGCTTTTCCAGCCGGTAGTAGGCATCGGCGTATGCCTCGGGAAACACGTCGTAATCCGACTTGCCGATCAGCTCTGTCCAGTGCTTGAAAGGGCCAGTGATGCTGACCAGCGTCTGACTGGCACCGGTGAAAACGTGATTGCGATCCTTGAAATAGATGAAGTCGTCGGTGTTCTCCATCATGGCCACGAAGTTGGACATGAACGGCAACGAGTCTGGCTGGTGCAGGTGCCGGGCATCGGTCAGCTGCAGGCTGAGCATGGGTGTCGGATGGCTGACAAGGTCAAGTTTGTATTGCCCTTTGACGCAGCGGATGCGGCCATCTGCATGGCGAATGCGGATGTTGAAACTATCAGCAGCTGGGGCCAATGAAGCGGAAAACAGCTTGTCGACAATGTCCTGATCGTCAGTGTGAACCAGGCCCGACCAACTGATGTCGCCACTCAAAAACTGTGCCGAGCTGTAGCCCAGCAAATCCTCGACAGATTCGCTGACTGATACCAGGCTTGGCGGGAACGCACGCGTGAACTGAATGACGGTTGCTGAGCGGTTCGACATCGTTTTGATCTCCCGACCTCATTATGTGAGGTACGCGGACATTTCAAAGACCGATGTCAGCGGGCTGGGGGGCAAGGTTCCACCCGGGGGCGGCCCGCCGCTCTCAGCCCGAGAACCGCGCCGCATGCGCCCGGCACCGGCGTCCCAACAAGATCGACTGAAGGAAAAAAGTAGCTGTCAACGCTTACCAATCAAGCGGCAAAGGCACTTTTTATCCGATTTTCAAGGCGATCAGCAGCCTACTCATGCCGCAGGGCCTCAATCGGATCCATCCGCGCCGCGCGCCGTGCCGGGAAGTACCCGAACACCACCCCAATGAACGCTGAAAACAGCAGGGCCAGCAGGTTGATGCCGGGGTCAAAGGTGTAGTTCACGCCCATCAAACGCGAGCCGACCACCGACGCCACGGTGGCCACCACCACGCCGATCAGCCCGCCCAGCGCTGACAGCACCACGGCCTCTATCAAAAACTGCAGCAGCACCTCGCCTTCCAGCGCGCCCACGGCCAGGCGCAGACCAATTTCCCGGGTGCGCTCGGTCACGCTGACCAGCATGATGTTCATGATGCCGATGCCGCCCACCAGCAGGCTCACGGCGGCCACCGCGCCCAGCAGGCTGGTCAGCACGCCCATGGTGCTGGAGAGGGTGTCGGCCAGTTGCTGGGTGTCGAAGATGTTGAAGTTGTTTTCCAGCCCGCCGCTGTTCAGGTCGCCCAGCTTGCGGCGCTCGCGCAGCAGTTGCGTCAGGGCCGCTTTCAGCGGGCCGCTGTCGCTGCCCTCTTCCATCGAAACCATCAGCGCGCCCACCTTTCGGCTGCCGGTCACACGTCGTTGCAGGGTGTGCAGGGGCACCACCACGCTGTCGTCCTGATCGCCCATGCCGCCCTGGCCTTTGGGCAGGGTGATGCCAATCACCTCGCAAGAAAACTGGCGCATGCGCAGTTGCTCGCCCAGGCCGGTTTGGCCCACGGTGCCGCCGAACAGCTCACGGCGCACGGTTTCGCCCACGATGCACACGGCTGCACCAGCCAATTGCTCGTCATCGGCGAAGCGGCGGCCACTGGCCAGCTCCCAGTTGCCGGTTTCAAACCAGTCGTTGGTGGTGCCAATGGCGCTGGTGAGCCAGTTGCGCCCGTTGGCCACCACGGTCACGCTGGCGCGGCCTTGCGGGGCCACTGCGGCCACGCCCCCGATCTGGCTGCGGATGGCTTCGGCATCGGCCTCGGTGAATTGGGGCACGCCGCCGCCACCGCCCCCGCCGCCAATGCGCTGGCCGGGGCTGACCATCAGCAAATTGGTGCCCAGGCTGGAAATTTGCGCCTCAATGGCCTGGGTGGCGCCGTTGCCCAGCGTCACCATGGTAATGACAGCACTCACCCCGATGACGATGCCCAGCACCGTGAGGAAGGACCGCAGCAGGTTGCGCCGGATGGAGCGCAGCGCCAGCATGAACACGCTGAACAGCATCAGGCGGCCTCTGCGGTGGTGGTGGCGGCCGTGGGCGCGGGGACGGCGTCCACTTCGGCCGGCGGCGCTTCGGTGGTGGGGTGCGTGTTCTGCTCGTCGTTCACTAGCCGCCCGTCGCGAAAGTGCACCATGCGCCGGGCGTAGGCGGCCATGTCGGGCTCGTGCGTCACCATCAGCACGGTGATACCGTGGTCGCGGTTCAGCGCCAGCAGCAGGCCCATGATTTCGTGGCTGCGCTGGCTGTCCAGGTTGCCGGTGGGCTCGTCTGCCAGAACCACGGCGGGCTCGGTGACGATGGCGCGCGCTATGGCCACGCGCTGCTGCTGCCCGCCCGAGAGTTCGGCCGGGCTGTGGTGCTCCCACCCCGCCAGGCCCACCGATGCAAGCGCTTTCAGCGCAGCCGCACGACGCACAGCAGCTGCATCGCCCCGGTACAGCAGGGGCAGTTCCACGTTCTCCAGCGCCGAGGTGCGGGCCAGCAGGTTGAAGCCCTGAAACACAAAGCCTAGGTAGCGCCGCCGCAGGCGGGCGCGCTGGTCGCGGCTGAGGGCTTCCACATGCACACCTTTGAAAACGTACTGGCCCACGGTGGGCGTATCCAGGCAGCCCAGGATGTTCATGGCGGTGGATTTGCCCGAGCCACTGGGCCCCATGATGGCCACCAGCTCGCCCGCCGCAATGTCCAGGTTCAGGCCTTGCAGGGCCATCAGCTCGGAAGCCCCCGAACCATAGCGCTTGGCAATGCCGCGCAGCTGGATCAGGGGCTGGCCTGCAGGCGCATCGGTCACTTGGCCACCGCCGTTTTCTGGTCGGTGATGACGGCCATGCCCACCTTCAGGTCGCCGCTTACGATTTCGGTCATGCGCCCGTCGCTGATGCCGGGCATCACGGCCACGGCCACCGGCGTGTTGCTGCCGTCTTCCGGCAGCACCCACACCTGGCGGGCCAGCGCGGTGCTGGCACCGGTGGCGGCGCTGCGTTTGATGATTTTGGGTGGGCCCATCACCATGCCGGACGTGATGCTTTTCTTGGCGGCTTCGGTGGCCACGGTGGGCGTGAAGCGCAGCGCGGCATTGGGCACACGCATCACGTTTGTGCGCTCCACAGCGGTGATGGTGGCAGTGGCCGTCATGCCGGGGCGCAGGCTGAGGTCGGCGTTGTCCACGTCCAGGTAGGTGAGGTACGTCACCACGTTGTCGGTGATGGTGCTGCCAAAGCCCACGCGGGTGATGCGTGCCGGAAACGGCCGCGCCAGGTAGGCGCTGACGGTGAAGGAGGCCACCTGCCCCACCTTGACCACGCTCACATCGGCCTCGTCCACATACACCCACAGGCGCAATTGGGCCAGGTCTTCAGCCATGGTCAGCAGCGTCACGGCCTGCAGGCTGGCGGCCACGGCGTTGCCGGGCTCCACGGTGCGGGTCAGCACCACGCCATCGGCCGGGGCTTTGATGGACGCGCGAGAGAGCGTGATGTGGTCGGTGGACAAGGCGGCCTGTGCGTCGCTCACCCCGGCACGGGCGCTGGTGGCATCGGCCTGGGCGCGGGCCACTGCTGCGCGGCCTGCGTCCAGCTCGGCCTTGGATGGCACCTTGCCGCCCGAGAGTTGTGCCACCTCTTCCAGCCGAGCCAGGGTGGCGGCGGCTTCGGCCAGGGTGGCCCCGGCCTGGGCCACTTTGGCGGTGGCGGCGGTCAGCGCAGCGCCTGAACGCAGTATTTGGTCGCTGAGTTTGGCGGTGTCCAGTACCACCAGCACCTGGCCTTTTTTGATGCGGTCGTTCACATCCACATTCACCTGGCGCACGATGCCCGACAACTCGCTGCCAATGGTGATGGCCCGCGTGGGCTGCAGCGTGCCGTTGGCCGTGACAGTGAGCGTGAGGTTGCCCAGCGCCACGGGCTGAGTGGTGTAGACCGGTGCGGCGCGGGCGGCCTTCTGGCTTTGCCAGTACCAAATGCCACCCACGGCCAGCAGCACGGCAACGGCCACTCCCCACCACAGCGGGCGGCGGTACCAGGCCACGGCGTCGGGCTCGGCCAGCAGGGTTTTGAGGGCGGCGGTGTCGGTGGGTGGCGCGGGTTTTGTGGGCGTTGGGGGCGTGGCAGGTGAGGTGTCCATGGACAAGGGTTGGGTCGGGTGGTTGGGTGTCATAGGGGCCCCGGCGCCCAGCCGCCGCCCAAAGCGCGGAACAGGCGCACCTGGTCAGCGCTGATGGCGGCTTGCGCGGTGGCCACGCCGTCTTGTGTGGTGAGGCGGTTGCGCTGGGTTTCCAGCACGGTTTGAAAGTCGGCCAGGCCACTGTCGTAGCGCTGGCGGGCGAGGGTTGCGGCCTGGGTGGCGGCGTCGGCTGCGGCGGCCAGCCGTTGCAGGCGTTCGCGGTCACCCTGCAGGGCCGCCAGTTGGTCTTCCACCTCTTGCAGCGTGGTCAACACGGCGGCCTTGTAAACCTGGTGGGCCTGCTGCCAGGCGGCGTGTTGGGCGCGGGCTTGGGCGCTGGTGGCACCGCCGTCCATCAGCGGCAAGCTGATGCTGGCCAGCACAGCGCGCAGCACAGCAGCGCTGTTGCCCAACGCGCCCAGCGTAGCGGCACTCAAGCCCAGCGAGCCGCTCAACTTCAAGCTGGGCAGGCCCGCCACGCTGGCCTGTTCCAGCCGGGCGTGGGCGGCGTCCACCTGATGGCGGGCGGCCACCACGCTGGGGCGCTGCAGCAATGTTTGGGCGGGCAGGGCCAGCGTGGCGTCTGTGCTGGTTTGCGGCACAAAAACACCAACCAAATTGGCATCTACCGCTTGACTGTATTGCATTTTAAGCTCTGTATTTTCATAACCAGCCACCAACACAGCCAGCGCGTGCCCGGCCTGTACCACGCCGGTTTGCAGCGGGGGCAGCAGGGCGCGGGTTTGTTCGGCGGCGGCGCGGGCCTGCTCGGTGTCCAGCACGGTCAACAGCCCGGCTTGCTGCCGCCAGCGGGTGATTTGCAGCGTTTCCAGTTGGTTGGCCAGGTTGGCCTGGGCAATGCCCACGCGCACCTGGCCGCTGCGCAGGGTGATGTAGGCCAGCGCCACCTCTGCCGCCACAGCCCCCTGAACGTCGCCCAGCGTGGCGGCACTGGCCAGGGCGGTGGCATCGGTGGCCGCCAGGCCCAGGCGCAGGCCGCCCGACAAATCGGGCAGCCACGCGGCGGTCAGCCCTGTGGCATAGGTATTGCCGCCCGTGCCGGTGCTGCCGATGCCCGCCTCGTTGCGCTGAGCCGATGCGGCCACCCCCAGCGTGGGCGACAGCGCTGCGGCCGCCACGTCGCGCAGGGCCTGGGCTTGGCGCAAGGCCGCCTGGGCACCGGCCACGCGGGTGTTGGCGGCCAGCGCCTGGTCCACCAGTGCGCCCAGCAGCGGATCGTCAAAGCGCAGCCACCAGCGGGCCAAGTGGCTGGGCTCGGCAACACCCCCCACACCATTGCCAGACCAGGCTGCTGGCACCTCAAAGCCCAGCGGCTGCGGTGCAGTGCTGTCGGGCGCTGCACACGCTGCCAGCCCGCAAGCCACGGCCAGCAATGGCAAGGCAACGGCACGCCGGATGCAAGGGGGACAACACGCAGGGGCTGGCTTCGACATGGGGGCACTGTGCGCGGCGCTGTTGGCGTGCGTCTGTGCTGCACCGCACAGCGCAGCGGGGCCTGTGCTGCCCCAATGGCCCATGTTGTTGAAGCTGCCATGACCCCACCCACCCCCACCGGCCTGAGTGCCGCCGACGCCGCCACACGCCTGACCACAGAAGGCCCCAACCAACTGGACTCCGCGAGACCCCGTACCGCGTGGCACATGGCGCTGGAGGTGGCACGCGAGCCCATGTTCCAAATGCTGGTGGCCGCTGGCCTGCTGTACCTGCTGCTGGGCGACACCGGGGAGGCGCTGATGCTGCTGGCGTTTGTGGGCGTCACGGTGGGCATCACCGTGGTGCAGGGTCAGCGCACCGAGCAGGCCTTGCAGGCCCTGCGACAAATGGCCAGCCCCCGCGCCGTGGTGGTGCGCGGTGGCGAGCGCGTGCGCATTGCGGGACGCGAAGTGGTGCGTGGCGATCTGCTCGTACTGGCCGAAGGCGACCGCGTGGCCGCAGACGCCTGGCTGCTGAGCGCGAACGACCTCAGCGCCGACGAATCGCTGCTGACCGGCGAAGCCGTGGCGGTTGACAAGGCCGTGCCACCCCCTGAAGGCCTGGAGGCCGCCGCTGCCAACGCCACCCGGCCCACTGGCCAGCCCAACGCCTTGCCGCCCGGCGGCGACCGACAGCCGCTGGTGTACGCCGGTACCCTGGTGGTGGCAGGGCACGGCCTGGCACAGGTGCTGGCCACGGGCATGCACACCGAAATGGGCCGCATTGGCCAGGCGCTGGGGGATATCACCAGCCCGCCCACCCCGCTGGCGCTGCAAACGCGCCGGCTGGTGAAGCTGTTTTCGGTGGTGGGCCTGAGCCTCAGCGTGCTGGTGGTGGTGCTGTACGGACTGCTTCGCCACGACTGGACGGGCGGGCTCCTGGCGGGCATCACCCTGGCCATGAGCATGTTGCCCGAAGAGTTTTTGCTGATCCTCACCGTGTTCATGGCCATGGGGACGTGGCGCCTGTCCAAACAGCAGGTGCTGACCCGGCGGGCCGCCACCATCGAAGCGCTGGGTGCAGCCACCGTGTTGTGCACCGACAAAACCGGCACCCTCACGCAAAACCGCATGACCATTGCCGAACTGGCGGTGGCAGGCAACGGCTGTGATGGGGCGCTGTCGCAGGTGTGGCAAGCCGGTGATGGGGCTGCACCACCCCCTGTGCCCGAGGCGTTTCACGCACTGCTGGCGTTTGGCATGTTGGCCAGCGAACCCGAGCCGTTCGATGCCATGGACAAAGCCTTTCTGGCCCTGGGCCGCGCCAGCCTGAGCGCCGCACAGCAGCACAGCGACTGGACGCTGGTGCACGACCACGGGCTGGACCCGCAACTGCGCGTGATGACCCACGTGTGGCACAACCCCACCCCCGGCCCAGAGCCCGCCCTGCACGTGGCGGTCAAGGGCGCACACGAATCGGTTGTGGCGCTGTGCCACTTGAGCGAGGCGCACACCCGCTCGGTTGGCCTGGCGGCCGAACACATGGCCGCACGAGGCTTGCGCGTGCTGGCCGTGGCGCAGTCCCACATGCCCGCCCCTGCCGCGTCGCCCACGCCGTGGCCCGACAGTGCGCAGGGCTACACATGTCAATTTGTGGGCCTGGTAGGCCTGGCAGACCCCTTGCGTCCCGGCGTACCACAGGCGGTGCGCGAGTGCCGCGAGGCCGGCATCCGCGTGGTGATGGTCACCGGCGACCACCCAGCCACCGCCCAGGCCATGGCACAACAAGCGGGCATTGACACCACAGCCCCCGCCCGCACTGGGGCTGACCTGACCGCGCTGGACACCGCCGCCCTGCGCCAGTGCGTGGCCACCACCCATGTGTTTGCCCGCGTGTTGCCCGAGCAAAAGCTGCGCATCGTCGAGGCCCTCAAGGCCAACGGCCAGGTCGTGGCCATGACGGGTGATGGCGTGAACGACGCGCCCTCGCTCAAGGCCGCGCACATTGGCGTGGCCATGGGTCAGCGAGGCACCGACGTGGCGCGCGAGGCCGCGTCACTGGTGCTGCTGGACGACGACTTTGGCTCCATCGTGGGCGCGGTGCGGCTGGGGCGGCGCATTTACGACAACCTCATCAAAGCCATGGCGTTTGCCTTTGCCGTGCATGTGCCGATTGCAGGCCTGTCGGTGTTGCCGCTGCTGTTTGGGCTGCCGCTGGTGTTCACCCCCGTGCACATTGCGTTTCTGGAGCTGCTGATCGACCCGGTGTGCTCCATCGTGTTCGAGTCAGAACCCGAAGAGGGCAACGTGATGAAGCGGCCACCGCGCAACGCCGCCGCCCCGCTGTTTTCGTGGGCGCTCATCGTCACCAGCCTGGCGCAGGGCGCACTGGTGCTGCTGGCCACGGCGGCCCTGTTTGTGGGCTTGCTGGCCAACGATGTGGCCGAGGCCCAGGCCCGCGCCGCCACGTTCACGGCGCTGGTGGCGTGCAGTGTGGCGCTGATCGTGGCCAACCGCTCGATGTCTGCCCACCTGTGGACAACGCTGCGCCGCCCCAACCCCGCACTGTGGCGCATGGTGGCTGCCACCGCCGCCCTGCTGACGGCCGTGGTGTGGGTGCCGTGGCTGCGGGTGTTGTTTCACTTTGAAACGCCCACACCCGCCCTGTTGGGCCTGGCCCTGGCAGTGGCACTGGGCGTGCTGTTCGTGCTGGAGATGGCGCAGCCGCTGCGCAAGCGCTGGCTCGACACAGCGGCCTGATGTGCACACAGGCCAGCGCCCACCAGCCCGGTGTGCGTTGCTGCACAGACGCAGGGGCGACGAACACCTACGGTCAACACACCCCGCCGCACCTGGCGGTATCTGTTTGCCCCGGCAAAGAAAGCACCCCATGACACGACACACCGTTTTCACCATCACCCTGTTGGCCGCCGCCTGTTTCAGCGCCAGTGCATGGGCACAAGCACCCGTGGCAGGCTCCACCACAGTGGGCATCACCGTGACCGAGGCCACACAAGTGGCCATGGGTTGGAGCGTCAAGAAAAACCTGCTGGGCAAAACCGTTTACAACGACGCTGGCGACAAAGTGGGCAAGGTGATGGACCTCATCATCGACCCCGAGCGCAACGTGTCGTACGTGATCGTGGGTGCCGGGGGCTTCATCGGCATCGGGCGGCACGATGTGGCTGTTGCGGTGCGCCAGATCAAAGACACGGGCGGCAAGCTGCTGATGTCCGGTGCCACCAAGGGCACGATACAGTCGATGCCCGCGTTCAACTACGCCAGCGACACCGACCGCCGGGACCGGTTCATGGCCGAAGCCGAACGCGACATGACCCGCGCACGCGCCAAAGTGGTCGAACTGAAAGACCGTGCCAACAGTGCCAACGACGATGCGAAAGCCGCCATGAACCGCGACATAGACCAACTCCAGCTGGACCTCAAAAGTGCCCAGGAAAGCATTGACAACATGAAGCGCGCCGGCGCCACCCGCTGGCACGAGTTTGAAGCCAACGTGTCGGCGGCCACCGCTCGCCTCCGCAAAGCGCTGGAAGCGGCCTGACCATGTTCAACACCATGACACGCTTTCTGGCCCGCCGGATGGGCTGGTGGGTGTTCGTGGTCTTGCTGATCTACACCATGCCCAGCCTTGCCGTTGAAGAACCCGCCTACCAGGTGATGCAGAAGCTGGAGGTTTTTGAAGTGAGGCAATACCCGCCCTACGTGGTGGCCGAGGTCGTGCTGAACACACCGGCCGACGAAGCGGGGAATGACGCCTTTCCCATCCTGGCGGGTTACATCTTTGGCAAAAACAAGGGCGACAAAACCTTTGCCATGACCGCCCCGGTGACGCAAACCGCGGTGCCGGTGAAGATGGCCATGACGGCGCCTGTCACGCAGACCACCACCACTGGCGGGCAACAGGTTCGGTTTGTGCTGCCCGCTGGGGTGACGCTGGCCACCGCCCCCGAGCCTCTGGACAGCCGGGTGCAACTGCGCGAGGTGCCGGCCCAGCGCGTGGCGGTCATCCGTTACTCGGGCCGCTGGACCGACGCTAACTACCTGGAACATTTGGGCCTGCTGATGCAAGCCATGCGCAGCCAGGGCATGGAGTGGGAGGGTGAACCGGTGTATGCGCGTTACGACCCGCCCTTCATGCCGTGGTTCCTGCGCCGCAATGAAGTCTGGCTGACGCTGAAGCCATGAACCCCTGGCCGCCCTTGGGGCGGCCAAAGGTCATCAACGGTTCAGCAACAGTTCCAGGATGATGCCGGTGGTCACGGCAACCAGCAGGTAATCGCCCCCGTTTTGCACCCATTGGTACCCACGCGGCGGACGCCGCAATCCGTGGCCCCGCCAGTCGTCCACCACGTATTGCTTGCTGCGGTGGTCGGGGTGGATGCGGTCTCCCCGGCGGTACGCCGCAGGCGGGCCATCCCAGCGGTCATTGCGCCGCATGCCGTCGTCACGCCACCGGTCATGCTCAGGCTGGCGCACAGGCACGAAGCGCTCTGCACAGTGGCGATCGCCCGGCGCACAGCGGGGAATCTTGTGGTCCCTGCTCTGTGCAAAAGCAGGGATTGAAGTCAGCAAAACCACAGCCATCAGGCTGGCAGCGAAGGTTCTCATCGGGTGTCCTTTCGTATGACAACGCACGTTAGAGCGCACGCTTGGGCGGTGTCTGTTCGGCAGCACACCTCGCACCTTTGCCAAAGCATGGTCAGACCCGCACAAAGCACGCAAAATGCGACCTCTGCGCTCCTCGGCGCACACCAGCCCGACACCACCGGGGGAGACACATGGACAACAACCCAACACCAGCGGTCGAAGCCACCACTCCGGTGCCCGGCGGGGATGCCACGTCCCTGTCGCTGACGCTGAGCTCTGACGAGGCCAGCGTGCTGGCCACCTTCACACCGCCCGCCCCCGCACCCCAGGCCACACCTGCCGCTGCAGTTGCCACAGCAGCACCGGCTGTGGTGCTGGTGCAGGAACTGCTCAAGCAGGGCGGGTGGGCAGATTGGTGGGTGGACGCGCCTGCATTGGAAAAATGGCGCCAGCAGATTCCCCAGGCCAAACAGCCCCTGACTGCAGCCATTGCGCACCGCCGTGACGGCCGCTGTGCCGTGGTGGTGGGCCGCGACCGCATGTCGGCCACCCTCACACTGAACCGCCCGCAAGGCGGTATTGCCCTGACGCTGGAGCAGGTGCAGCAGGCCCTGGCCGACAAGGGTGTGAAAGGCGGCGTGCTGGAGGACGTGGTGGCTGCTGCCGTCGCCCGTGGCGAGGCCAATGAACTGGTGGTGGCGCAGGGCAAAGCCGCCATCAACGGTGAACACACACAGTTTGAAAAGCTGGTGGCCGACATGGTGGACCGCCACCCCCATGTGTACGAAGACGGCTGGGTGGACTACCGCGACCTGGGCGACCTGGTGGTGGTCAAGGCAGGCACCCCTCTGCTGCGTCGCATCCCGCCCACCAACGGCGAACCCGGTTTTGACGTGCTGGGCAACCCCCTGACACCCAAACCGGGCACCAACTGGCCGTTTGCCCCGGGCCTCAAAGGCGTTGAGCCTGCACCCGGCGATCCCGAGTTGCTGGTGGCCAGCGTCACGGGGCAACCCGTGATGGTGTCGCACGGCGTGAAGGTAGACCCCAACATCGTGCTGCCGCACGTGGACCTGGCCACGGGCAACGTCAAATTCGACGGCGCGGTCAACATCAAAGGCGACGTGAAAGACGGCCTGAAGGTCACCAGCACCGGCGACGTGGTGGTGGGTGGTGCCGTGCTGGCCGGGGAAATTGAAGCCGGTGGTAATGTCACCATCAAAGGCGGGGTGATTGGCCACAGCGAATACAACGGCCACGCCTCCGGGCGCAACAGCTGGTTCAGCGCGAAGGTGGTGGCCAAGGGCAGCATCCAGGCACGGTATGCCGAAAACGCGTTCCTGCAGGCCGACGGCGATGTGGTGCTGGACGACTACGCCATGCACAGCGAAATCACGGCGCTCAACCACGTCACCATTGGCAAGCCTGGCACCAAGAAAGGCCGGTGCATTGGCGGGCACACACGGGCGGGCATCACCATCCGGGTGGCAGAGTCGGGCTCAGGCGCAGGCGCCACCACGGTGCTGCAAGCCGGCACCAACCCGCTGATGGAAGAAGAAATGGCCGAGCTGGCCAAGGCCATTGAGAAACACACGGCAGAGATCGCCAACCTGCAAAAAATCATCGACTTCGTGCACGTACACCCCGAACGCGACAAAGACGGGCTGCTGGGCCGCGCCACCATCACACAAGAGATGCACCAGGGCGAAATACTGGAACTGCAGGCCCAGCAAGCCACGCTGAAGGAAACGATGCAATTGTCTGAAGAAGCACACATTGCAGTGGAAGTGACGGTGCACGGCGGCACCGAGGTGCGGATGGGCACCAAAGTGTGGGCCACAGCCGACACCCGCGCCCACGGCGTGTTCCGCCTGAACGAAGAGGGTGAACTGGTGCTGGGCAGTTGACCCCGACATGGTCACAACGGGTTTACCCGACCCAACTCTCTGGTGATGCAAAGCATCAGAAACCCTGATTGGCAAAACCACCACAGGCTGCCTACAGTTGGTGCCAGCACACCCTGTGCAGACAACCACGACACCCAGGAGACCTGTATGACCCCCACACGCACCCGCCGCCCCATGGGCCTTCCGCTCTCATTGCCACTGTCGTTGCCCTTGTCGCTCGTGGCGGTCAGCTTGTGGTGCGCCAGCTCTCTGGCACAGGCGGGTACGGTGTCAGTCGTCACATCTTTCCCCAAGGAGCTGACTGAAACCTACAAAAAGGCTTTCGAGTCGCGAAACCCCGGCATCAAGCTGGAAATCCTGAACAAGAACACCACGGCGGGCATTGCCTACATCCGCGAGTTGCCCGTGGGTCAGAGACCCGACGTGATGTGGGCCTCGGCCCCCGATGCCTTCGAGGTGCTGGCACGCGAAAAACTGCTGCAGCCCGCGCCCGAAGTGAAGAACCCTGCGGCCCCGGCCAAGGTGGGCAACTACCCCCTGAACGACCCCGACGGCCAGTATTACGGCCAAGCACTGGCCGGTTACGGCCTGATGTGGAACACCCGCTACATGGCGGCCAACAAGGTGCCCACACCCAAAGAGTGGAGCGACCTGGTGCGCCCCGAATACTTCGGGCATGTGGCCATGTCGTCGCCGTCGCGCTCGGGCACCACGCACCTGACAGTGGAAACCGTGCTGCAAGGCGAAGGCTGGGAAAAAGGCTGGAGCCAGATGCTGCAGATTGCAGGCAACTGCGCCGCCGTGACCGACCGCAGCTTTGCCGTGCCCGACGGCGTGAACAACGGCCAGTACGGCATTGGCCTGGTCATTGACTTCTTTGGCCTGGCAGGCAAGTACTCGGGCTTTCCGGTGGAGTTTCATTACCCCAACGTGACGGCGGTAGTGCCTGCCAACATTGCGCTGGTGGCCGGCGGCAAGAACGCCGAAGAGGCCAAGAAGTTCATGGCCTTCAGCTTGTCCAACGAGGGCCAGGCCCTGTTGTTCGACCCCAAAATCAGCCGCCTGCCCATCCTGCCCAACAGCAGCTTTGGCGCCAAGGCCCCGGCGGGTTACCCAGATGCGTTTGAAATTGCCAAACGCGCCAAGGTGCAGTTCGACTCCAATCTGTCCGGCGATCGCTACCAGGTGGTGGTGAGCCTGTTCGACCAGATGGTGACCTTCCGCCTGAAAGACCTGCAGGCCGCCACCAAGGCCATCCACGAGGCGGAAACCAAACTCAAAGCCAAGCCCAATGCACAGGCGGCAGCCTTGCTCAAGCAGGCGCGCAGTTTTGCCTATTCGTCGCTGGTGCCAGAGGCCATGGTGAAGGACCCGGCCTTCCTGGAGCTGTTCCGCAAGAACAAAAAGGACGTGGCGGTGGCCAAAGAGCTCACAGGACTGGAGAACCTCTGGAGCACCAAGGCCAAAGGCAACTACGACCGCGCCCGCGAGCTGGCCACACAGGCCTCTGCCCTGCTTAAGTAAGGCCAAACAGGCAAGGCAAAAAGGCCCCGCAAGGGGCCATCAATGCATAGCTGCAAAGCCATACCCATCAAGCGGTAGGGCCACTTTTTATTTAATTTTCACAGCCGGTGCACCGCCGATGGTGCCCGGCCGCGAGGTGACTCATGTCTGTTGCAACCACCGCCCCCCTGCCCCAGCGATTGCGCGACTGGAGCCAGCTGGGCCCCATGGCGCTGGCGCTGCTGGTGCTGGCGTTTCTGTGCGTGTTTCTGCTGGTGCCGGTGGGTCTGGTGGTGTACACCGCCTTCGTGACCGACACCGGCGCACTCACGCTGGGGCACTTTGGTAACTTCCTGGCACAAGACCTGTTCCGCGAGGCGTTTTTCAACAGCCTGTGGGTGGCGCTGGCCTCAGTCGTGTTTGCCTCGCTGATTGCGGTGCCGCTGGCCTACCTGACGGTGCGGTTCGAGTTCCGGGGAGCGCTCATCATCCAGACGCTGGGGGTGCTGCCGCTCATCATGCCGCCCTTTGTGGGGGCGGTAGCACTCCAGCTCATCTTCGGGCGCAGCGGCTCGCTCAACCTGCTGCTGAACGAGTACTTTGGCTTCACCATTCCCATCATGGAAGGGCTCACGGGTGTGGTGTTTGTGGAAAGCATTCACTACTTCCCGTTCATCCTGCTCAACCTGGTGGCGGCCATGCGCAACATCGACGGAGCCATGGAAGAGTCAGCCCTGAACCTGGGCGCCAAGGGCTGGCGGCTGTTCTGGCGGGTGATCTTCCCGCTGTCGCTGCCGGGTTTTCTGGCTGGTGCAGCCCTGGTGTTTGTGAAGGTGTTTGACGACCTGGGCACCCCGCTGGTAATGGGTGTCACCAACATGCTGGCCCCGCAGGCCTATTTGCGCATCACCTCCGTGGGACTGGACGACCCGCTGGGCTATGTCATCAGCGTGATCATGATCGCGTTCTCCATCCTGGCGCTGTGGATGGCGGCCCGGGTCATGAAAGGCAAAGACTATTCCACGCTGCAAAAAGGCGGGGCCGCGCTGCAGCGGCGCACCCTGACAGGCTGGGAATCGGTGCTGGCCTACGGTTGGATCGGGCTGGTGCTGCTGATCACACTGGCACCTCATCTCGGCATTTTGCTGATGTCGTTTGCCAAGGTGTGGAGCTTCTCGGTGCTGCCCGATGCCTACACGCTCGACCACTACGCCACCGTGTTCGGCGACTCCAGCCAAATGATTGCCAACACCCTGAAGTACTGCCTGATGGCCGCCGGGCTCGACGTGTTCCTGGGCGTGTCCATTGCCTACCTCATTCACCGCACCACGCTGCCCGCACGCCAGTGGCTGGACTACCTGGCCTCCATTGCGCTGGCCATTCCGGGCCTGGTGCTGGCCATTGGCTACCTGCGCATGTTCAAGGGTGTCAACCTGCCCGGCACCGACACCCCGGTGGTCACCACATGGGTGCTCATCATGCTGGCCTACGCCGTGCGCCGCCTGCCCTATGCGCTGCGCTCGTGCATGGCCGCGCTGCAGCAGGTGCACCTGTCGCTGGAAGAGGCCGCCAACAGCCTGGGGGCGGGCAAGGTGAGCACCATCAAACGGGTGATGGTGCCGCTGATGGCGGGCGGCATTCTGGCCGGGTTTGTCACCAGTTTCATCACCGCGGCGGTGGAGCTGTCGGCCACGATTTTGCTGACATCGGCCGAGAGCCAGGCCCCCATGAGCTACGGCATTTACCTGTACATGCAAAGCATTGCCGGGCGCGGCCCGGGCGCAGCACTCAGCGTGCTGGCCGTGCTGGTGGTGGCCGTGGGCACCTACCTGTCTCACCGCGTGGTGGAAAAAAGCAGGGGCCTGTCCAGCGCCCCCGCCAGCCACTGACCCACCGCACCCTGCAAGACCCCATACACGGCACGCAACCCCATGAGCACACACAAAGTTTCCCTTGAAGCCCGCCACATCAGCCTGAGCTACGGCCCCACAGAGGTGCTGAAAGACATCAACCTGCGCGTGGAGCCGGGCGAGTTTTTTGCGCTGCTGGGGCCTTCGGGTTCGGGCAAGTCCACCCTGCTGCGGCTGATCGCAGGCTTCAACCGCCACCAGAAAGGCGAGTTGCTGGTGGACGGGCAAGACCTCTCAAACACCCCACCCCACGCACGCAACGTGGGCATGGTGTTCCAGAACTACGCGCTGTGGCCCCACATGAGCGTGTTCGACAACGTGGCCTTTGGTTTGGTGGAGCGGCGCGAAACCCGTGATGCCATCCAGCGCAAAGTGGGCGCGGCGCTGGAACTGGTGGGCCTGCAGGCCTACGCCCAGCGGCGGCCCAACCAACTGTCGGGCGGCCAGCAGCAGCGCGTGGCGCTGGCACGCACGGTGGTCATCGAGCCCAAGCTGCTGCTGCTGGACGAACCGTTGTCCAACCTCGACAAAAACCTGCGTGTGCAAATGCGCGAAGAACTCAAACACCTGCAACGCAAGCTGGGGCTGACCACGCTGTTCGTCACGCACGACCAGGAAGAGGCCATGACCACCGCCGACCGCATGGCAATGCTCGACAAAGGGGTGCTGCAACAGGTGGGCAGCGCCACCAGCCTGTTCGACTTTCCGGTGAACCGCTTTGTGGCTGGTTTTGTGGGCACGGCCAACCTGCTTGACGGCGAAGTGACGCATGCCAACGGCGAAACGCTGGGCTTTCATGCCCAGGGCATTGGCCCCATGACCCTGCCCTGTCCGGTGGACGTGCCGCAGGTGGGCCCGGCCACGCTGGCGTTCCGTCCCCACACGGTGAGCATTCGCGTGCGCGACGAGCATGTCGATGCCTCGCGTCTGTGGCTGGACGGACGGGTGGAAAGCTCTGAGTTCATGGGCGAAACCTCGCGCTACCGGGTGCGCGTGGGCGAAGCCGTGCTGGTGGCCAACCAGCCGCATTTCGCGGGCTTGTCGCTGTTCATGCCCGGCTCAGATGTCCGCCTGGGTCTGGAATGCACCCAAATGCGGCTGCTGCCCCGCTGACGCGCTGACCCGATGGAGATTTACCAGCTTCGCGCCTTTGTGACCGTGGCACGGCTGGGCCACCTCACGCGTGCCGCCGAGGCCCTGCACCTGACGCAACCGGCCGTCAGCGGGCAGATCAAGGCGCTGGAGGAAGAGTTGGGCGTGCCCCTGTTCGACCGCCGCCCGGGGCGCATGGCCACCACCCGCGCCGGCGAGCGCCTGCTGGGCGAGGCCGAAAAGGTGCTAGTGGCCGCTGGTGCCCTGACCGGGTTGGCCCGCGAGCTGAAAGGCGAAATTTCAGGCAACCTGACGCTGGGCACGGTGGGCGACGCCGATGCCCTGCGCCTGGGCTCTCTGTTGGGCGGGCTGGTGCAGGCCTTGCCGCTGCTGGACATCAAGACCCGCAGCGACCACGCCGAAAACCTGCGCGAGGCCGTGGCGGCAGGCAGCCTGAGCGCGTCGTTCTACATCGGCCCCAACATCCCGCGCGAGGTGCTGGGCCTGCCGCTGCAAACCCTGCAGTACCGCATTGCGGCGCCGTTTGCACTGCGCCAGAAGCTGCTGCACGCCGGTTGGCGCGAGCTGGCCGACATGCCTTGGATTGGCACCCCGGCCGCCAGCCACACCCAGCAACTTCAGCGCGATCTGTTTGCCCGCCAGGGCCTGATGCCCAACACGGTGCTGGAGTCCGATGAGCCCGCCGCTCTGCTGGCGCTGGTGCGTTCAGGCCTGGGCCTTGCCCTGCTGCGGGAAGACGTGGCCCTGCCCGCAGCCGAAAAAGACGAGGTGGCCCTGTGGCCCCACGCCCGCGTGGCTGCCATGCTGAGTTTTGTGTACGCCCGCACCGACGAACACGACCCAGGCGTGATGGCCGCGCTCTCGGTGTTGCGCCGGGTTTGGCAATTGCCGGGCTGACCGGCAAAAATGCACGCCACAAAACCACCCATGCCCTGCGGTCGTGGGGCCACAGTTAAAGTCGCGCCATGCCCATTGCCACACCCACCCACCAGTTCACCTGCAGCGCAGCCCCCCAGTACCTGCCCGAGCAGTCAGACCCTGCACGTGGTTTGTATGTGTTCTCGTACACCATCACCATCAGCAACACCGGGCGTGTACCGGCGCAGCTGATCGCGCGGCACTGGGTCATCACCGACGGGGCCGGACGCACCGAAGAGGTCAAAGGTCTGGGGGTGGTCGGGCAGCAGCCGTTGCTGGCACCGGGCGAAACTTTTGTGTACACCAGCGGCACCCAGTTGCGCACCGCCGCAGGGGTGATGCGCGGCAGCATGTTTGTGGTGGCGGAAGACGGCGAGCGCTTCGAGGCCGAGGTGCCTGCCTTCGTGCTGGATGCCACCAGCCACAGCAGTGGCAGCGGCCAGCGCGTGCTGCATTGACACAGCCATGACCAGCGCCCGCCCTGAACTGAGCGACCTGCTCGCCCGCCTCGATCCCGACGCAGCGCTGGCGCAACGGCACCTGTGGCTGATGGAGCTGCTGAGCTGGGTGCGTGGCCATGGACACGACACCGCCGCCAGCGTGGCACGCGTGCAGCTCCTGCTGGACGCAGCCACTGCCCGCCCCGAGCTGGTGGGCCAGTGGCAAGCGTGGTGGCGCGTGTTCCGCCGGGACGTGGACATTGCGCCCATGCTGGCCGACTTCGGGTTTGCGCCGCGCACAGCCTTTCTCAGCGAACTGGGCCACCGCATCCGCCGCAAACTCCTGCCTGGCACGCCCGAAACCACTGACCTAGCCGAGCTATTTGGCCTGCTGCTGCCCACCGACTTTGACCGCCAGTGGCTGCTGGCCCTGCCTCCGGCCTTGCTGGAGCGGGCGCAGGCGGTGCTGTTCCCCGACCCCACCGAGCCAGCAACCCTGCACGCCCCCGAGCCAGCAACCCTGCACGCCCCCGAGCCAGACGGCTGGGAGCGCACGCTGATGGACGCGCTCACGTTCTGCGTGGGCCAGGTCAGCGCCACCGGCTTTGCAGCCGAAGTGCGCGTTCGCATGTCGGCCGAGGCGCGCCAGGCACGCACGTTTCACCTGCTGCCCACGCAGTTTGAAGCGCTCAAACACACGGTGGCAGCGCACGGCGCGCTGAGCACCCAGGCGCTGCAGGCCGCCACTCAGCTGCGCCACCACCTGGATGAGTGCCGCAGCGCCGCACACAGCGTGTACGCCCACCTGGACGAACACGGGATTTCGGTGGGCATCGTGTTCCGGCTGCAGCAGTTGCGCCACCGCATCCAGCGCATCGACGACTTGCTGCTGTGCCTGCAATCGCCCCACCGCGCACAGGCCGCCGCCCATTTACTGGCCAAGCTGGTGCAAGTCAGGCAAGACAGCCAGAGCCTGCGCGCCCTGGTGGCCAGCAGCACACACCTCACGGCCGCTAAAGTGGCCGAACGAAGCGCCGAAAGCGGCGAGCACTACATCACCCGCAACCGCACCGAGTACCTGGCCATGCTCAAACATGCGGCCGGCGGCGGCGCGGTGATTGGCTTCACCACCTGGGGCAAGTTCCTGCTGTATGGCCTGGCGCTGTCGCCGTTCTGGATGGGCTTTGCGGCGGGCATGAACTACGCCCTGTCGTTTGTGCTGGTGCAACTGCTGCACTGGACGGTGGCCACCAAGCAGCCCGCCGTCACGGCCCCAGCCATGGTGGCCAAGCTCAAGGACATCCGCACGCCCGGTGCGGTGCGCGGCTTTGTGGACGAGGTGGCCAACCTGTTCCGGTCGCAAGTGGCGGCCATTCTGGGCAACCTGGCGCTGGTGGTGCCTGTGGTGCTGCTGCTCAGCCAGGCGCTGGTGTGGCTGACGGGGCAGCCCATGATCGACACGGACAAGGCCCACCATGTGCTGCACGACCTGAACGTCCTGGGGCCCACTGCCCTGTTTGCGGCGTTCACGGGTGTGCTGCTGTTTGCCAGCAGCATCGTCGCGGGGTGGTTTGAAAACTGGTTTGTGCTGCATCGGCTCGACTCTGCGCTGGCGCACAACCCAGCCTTCACCCGCTGGCTGGGCAGCGAGCGCGCGCAACGGTGGGCGCTCTTTTTGCGGGCGAACGTGTCGGGCTTTGCTGCCAACATTTCGCTGGGGCTGATGCTGGGTGTGGTGCCCGTGGTGATGGCGTTTTTCGGGCTTGGGCTGGAGGTGCGGCACGTCACCCTGTCGGCAGGACAGGTGGCCGCTGCGGTGGCCGCACTGGGCACTGACAGCCTTCGCTCGTCTGACTTCTGGCTGGCCGTGGCCGGTGTGGTGTTGGTGGGCCCTATCAACCTGGGCGTGAGTTTTTACCTGGCCTTCCGCTTGGCACTGAAGGCGCAGGCCATCAGCGATGTGAACCGCCAGCGCATTGCAGCGGCCATTCGCGGGCGCATACGCCACGCTCCGCTGAGCTTTTTGCGCCCCCCGCCTGAAGGGGCCACACCGCCGTCCGACGCACCCGATGAAGGTGATGAGGCGCCCACCGTGCCCCGGCAGTGAGGGGCAGATGCGTGGGTGAATTTGACCTGATCCGCCGCCACTTTCAGCACGCGCTGCACCCACCGGGCGTGGCGCTGCACAACGGCGACGACTGCGCCCTGCTGGCCCCCGCACCCGGTATGCGGTTGGCCGTGTCCACCGACATGCTGGTGGAAGGCCGCCACTTTCTGTCCACCGTCAGCCCTGAGGCGCTGGGCCACAAGGCACTGGCCGTGAACCTGAGCGACCTGGCCGCCATGGGCGCCGAGCCATTGGCCTTCACGCTGGCACTGTCATTGCCGCGCGCCGACGACGCGTGGCTGGCGGCGTTTGCCAAAGGGCTGCTGGCCCTGGCCGACACCCATGGTTGCGCCCTGGTGGGTGGGGACACCACGGCGGGGCCACTGAACATTTGCATCACCGTGTTCGGCCAGGTGCCAGAACACCAGGCCCTGCGCCGCAGTGCCGCACAGGTGGGTGACGACATTTATGTGAGCGGTTGCCTGGGTGACGCACGCCTGGCACTGGAAGTGTTCCGGGGCACGCCCGGTGTGTGTGGCCTGGTCAGCGCCGAAGCCTTTGCGGCAGCCCGCCTGCGCATGGAGCGCCCGACGCCGCGTTTGGCGCTGGGCATGGCCCTGCGCGGTTTGGCCCACGCCGCCGCAGATGTGAGCGACGGCCTGCTGGGCGACCTCGGCCACATCCTCACCGCCAGCGGCTTGGGGGCTGTGCTGCACCCGGATGAGCTGCTGAACAACATAGCTACCAACCCAATACTGTCAAGCGACAGAGGCCATTTTGGTTATGAATATTGCCTGACTGGTGGCGACGACTATGAACTGGTGTTCACCGCCCCGCCGTCTGCCCGCGCAGCGGTGCAGCAGGCGGCCAGCGCAAGCCACACCCCTGTCATACGCATCGGTCACACCGTGGCACAGCTTGGGCTGACCCTGCTCACCGCCAGTGGCCAGGTGCTGCCGCAGCGCTGGGCCTCGTTTGACCACTTCGCCTGAACGGCGCCTGTTTTTTGATTGTTGCCCACCCATGCCACAACGCTTTCTCTCCAGCCCCGGCCTTGCGCTGTCAGCGCTCGCTTGCGCCATCGCCCTGAGCGGCTGCGGCAAAAAAGACACCAGCCCTGCGGCTCTGCCCCCTCCACCACCGCCGCCACCAGCGCCTGTGGTGCAAGCACCACAAGCTACACCGATGCCCACGCTGACACTGAACTGCGACGACTCGTCCACGGTGACCTCCGGGCAGTACATGGCAGAAAACAATTCATGGGGCAAGGCCGGCATGGTCGGCTGGTCGCAATGCATGGGCGCAGGCACTAGCCTGAAACCGGGAACAAGCGGTGCGCTGGCCGCCCGCTGGACGTGGGACTGGCGCTACCAGGGCGACAACGTCAAGGCCTACCCCGAGGTGGTGTTTGGCCACAAACCCGGCTACCCAAAAAGCACCACCCCTGCGCTGCCGCGTGTGCTCAACACCTTGCAGCACATCAGCATGGATTACGAAGTCCATACCGAGCGTGAAGGCGCGGGCAACATGGCCATTGACATGTGGCTGACCAACTCGGCCTCTCCCACCACGTTCGCGGTGCCACCCATCACCCACGAGGTCATGATCTGGCTGGAGGTGTTCGGTCCCATGTACGCAGGCGGACAGCAGGTGGACAAGGTGCGCATCAACGGCACCATGTACCGCGTGTTCGTGGGCGAAAAGTTCGGAATGGGCTGGCGCTACGTGGCGTTTGCGCCCAACAGCCCCATGCAAACCACCGCGTCCATCGACCTGATGGCGTTTTTTGAGTACCTGAAAAGCAAGAACCTGCTCACAGGCCAGGAATACCTGGCCGCCGTGAACCTGGGCAACGAGCTGATCAGTGGCTCGGGCGAAACCGAGTTGCGGCACTTTGCCGTGAACGTGCGCTGACGCGCTCCCTGTTTGCCAAAAGAAAAACGGTGGTGGCCCCTGAAGGCCAGCCACCGCTGGTGTGTGCGTGCGGTTGTTCACCGCTGTGTCAGCCAGCCCCGCGTGCGGGGCAAGCCATCACTTCTTGCGTGAAGTGGTTTTGACAGCGCCCAGGGCGTTTTCAACCAGTTGGCTGGCTTGCTTGTCGGCCATTTCAACGGCCTTCATGGCGCTGGACTTGGCCATGGCAATGGCGCTCTGGCTGGAAGTCATGGCGGTTTTGTAAGCCGTCACGATGGACTCGCTGCCAGCGGGGGCGTTTTTGGCCAGGGCATCCACAGCAGCGTCGATCTGCTTCTGGCTTGCTGCGGCTTGGGCTTCAGCGGCTTTGGACAGCTCAGCACCGACATCGGAAGCGATGGCGTAAACCGAACGACCGTAGGCAATGGCTTGCTCAGCCATGGGTTTGACCATGGAAGTTTGAGCAGCCATGGCGTCGGCAGGGGTCTTGGCGGCAAAAGCGGCCATCAGGTCAGGGGTGGTCTGCGTCAGGGCAGAGCGTGCAACGCTCAGGTTCAGAGTCACCAGCTTTTCGAAGCCGGCAAATGCGGTGGTGGCCAAAGCCTGGGCTTCGGTGGCGGCGGCTTTGTTGGCGGCCAGGACAGTGTCAACGTTGAAAGTGGTGTTCATGGAAGGCTCCGGTGGGGTTAAGAAAAAATGTTGCAGTGCAGCATGGACTCGATCTTAGGGTTAACCCGGAAAATTGCAAGCGAAATGTTGCAGTGCAGCAATTTTTAGGGAGGAACACCCAAAACCATCGCACCCAGCCTGCGCAGAGCCCGCACATCGCGCCCACGCAGCCGCCCATAATCCTCAGCCATGAGCGACACCGCACCGCCCGTTTTGCTGGAACCCGACCCCGAGCAGCCGTCGGTGCTGCGGCCCGTACCCCCCTTGCGTCAGCCCCGACCACCGCTGGCCCGGCCGACGCTGGCCTTCATGGCCAGCCACCCCGCACACGCGATTGCGCTGGGGTTTGGATCGGGTCTGGCGCGATTTGCACCCGGCACCGTGGGCACGCTGTGGGGCTGGGCTGCGTTTGTGGTGCTGCAACCCTGGCTCAGCGACACGGGCTGGGCGGTGCTCATCGCTGCCAACCTGCTGCTGGGCTGGTGGGCCTGCACGGTCACCGCCCGCCACATGGGCCAGCCCGACTCCAGCCACATGGTGTGGGACGAAGTGGTGGCCATCTGGCTGGTGCTGTGGGTGCTGGCCCCCGCGAACTTGGGCACGCAGGTGGCGGCGTTTGCGCTGTTCCGCTTATTTGACGCAGTGAAGTTCGGCCCCATGGCCTGGGCCGATCAGGCTTTCAAAGGTTTTGGCCCGCGCGGCGGTTTTGGTGTGATGCTGGACGACCTGGCAGCCGCGTTCTGTACCCTGCTGGTGTTTGCCCTGTGGCGCTTCTGATCAGCCATTTTTGAGCCACAACCGCCCAATGAAACCAGAGCAAACCATTGAATACAGTCAAGCGCTGGCGGCATTATTGATTGATAAATCAATGATGCTGGCCACCGCAGAAAGCTGCACGGGCGGTTTGATTGCAGCCGCCTGCACCGACCTGGCTGGCTCCAGCGCCTGGTTCGAGCGGGGGTTTGTGACATACAGCAATGCCGCCAAAACAGAATTGCTGGGCGTGCCGGCAGAACTGATCGCACAACACGGTGCCGTGAGCGAGCCGGTGGTGCGCGCCATGGCAGCGGGGGCGGTGGCGCATTCACGCACCCAGGTGGCAGTGGCAGTGACCGGAGTGGCGGGGCCCAGCGGTGGCAGCCCCGACAAGCCGGTGGGCACGGTGTGGCTGGGCTGGAGCGTGGGTGGGCACATCACCACCGAATGCTGCCTGTTTGATGGAGACAGAGCTGCCATCCGCCAAGCCACGGTGCTGCATGCCCTTCAAGGGTTGCTGCTGCGGCTTGGCGCTTGACCTGCTGCGTTCACACACCAGACTTGCGGCACACCTGAACGTGCACCACCGTTCCGTTGGCCTGTGGCGTCGAGACATAAGTGCACTTGACACCCTTGCCCAGGCTCGTGCTGTTCTTGGCCCATGAACTGGTCACGGGTGCCAGGGCCAGCGTTGCCACCATCAACAGGGGCAGGCCAAAGGCCTTCACGTTTGTGTTTTGCATGTTCGTATCCTGAATGTGGTTGTTGAAACTCAGACGCCGTACTTGCCGCACACCTGCTGGCGCTTGACGGAGCCATCGGCCTGTACCACTGACGCCTGCCAGCACTTCATGCCATTGCCAATGCTGGTTTTCTGGACACCTTCGCGGGCCATCACAGCGGTGGAAGCCGCCACCAAGGTGAGAGCGGTGGCAGCGGTAAACAGACGGGACACAACTGAACGGTTCATGTGAGACTCCTGAGCCCTTTGGGCGAAACATCCTCGGCCCCACACACATTGCGAGAGGCTGGATGCGTAGGTCTTTGCAGGTTGTGTGCCATCAACACAAACAGCATTCATCCGAAAAATGCTGCTGATTTGTATGGGGTTTTTCAAAACGGTACCGATCCCGCTTCCCGTCTGCTGGGTTCCCTGCCCCACCCACTGGGGCAAATCCCCCAGCGCTTTGGGGATCAGGGCGATGTGTAGCCCAGCGACAGCGCCCAGCCCCTGCTTTTCTGGAAAAACATTGGGAGGTTGGCCCGGTTGCTGGCCGAGGTGGTGGACACCCTGATTTGCCAGCCAGCCCCGAGCGGCAGGCTGGCGCTCGCATCCCATGACACAAATGCATCGCGCCGTGATGGCCCTGTATCCAACACCGCCCCGTTGTAACGGGTGGTCTGCCAGGTCACACCCCAAGAGAGCGACCAGTCGCCCACGCTGTACTCCACACCCGAACGCACATGCACACCCCGACTGGACAAGCCGGCGATATGCTGCTGGTTGCGCTCACCACGCATGCCCATGTCCAACTCCAGTGCGTCCACACCCGGCAGATCGGCGGTCCAGCGTTTGAGAGTGCTGACAGACCACGCCGTGGCGTCCAGGTCTCGCAGTTCGCCCGGATGACGATAGACCCCGACGCTGGCAAACACGCTCCAGATGCCCTGTGGGTCGGCCTGCAACGTGGCATCTGCGTCAAGCGACGCGGTGCGGCGAAACCGGCTGCCACTCACCCACAGCTCTTGCACACCCGGACCGACGCTGGTCGGGATGCCCGCCACGGCCGTGCCCCAACGTGCGTCAGCCGTCATCAGCCGATAACCCAGCAAATTGCCGGAACCTGAACGCTGCTGGTCGAGCCGCCAGTTGACCGAGACCCTTTGAAAACCGCTCAAGGGCATGTCCACCGAACCCATGACGGATGTGCGCCACACTGGCACGGTCACGCGCTGGTTGGGTCCAATGAGCACATAGGGCTCTGCATCGAGCCAGGTAACCTCTGGGACATGGTTGGTCTCGCGCCCCAACGAAAGGTCTGCCGAGAATGTGGCGTTGGTCGCGGGCACCTCGCTGCCCGCTGGTTCTTGTGTTGTAGCAACTGCGTGATGGGTCACCACACACCACAGGGCCAGCAGGGTTGCCAGCTGCCGGGCGGCCGGCAGACAAACACAATGGGGCAGTTGCCCTTTCACACGCCGATCGCCCCACAGGTCACAACGTGGTCCACCACGCCGTTGGCCTTGACGTAGGGAACGATACGGCAATGCAAATCCTGGCCCTGGCTCCATTTGGCCTCAAAGGCAGAGGCCGGATTGCACACCGCAGCAGCCAGCAGCACAACACACAAGGGCCAGGAACGGGTAATGGGTGGAACTTTCATGGTGGGCTCCGGGGGATTGCACAAGGACAGCACAGGCTGGTTTCTGTTCCATGCCTGCAGCTTGCGTGCCACCATCCACCGCAGCCACACATTCGCGCCAAGTGCTTGATTTCGCAGGGAATGCCACTGATCAAGCGCACGGCGCTGACGGGGGAAAACACCCACCAACGCCTCAAACGGGGGATTTCCCCCACCCACCTTCAGTCGCTGACGCGCTGCAGTCGGTGCCGCTCCATGCGGTAACGCAGGGTGTCGCGGCTGATGCCGAGCAGCCGGGCAGCCTGGGTCACGTTCCAGTCGGTCTGGCCAAGGGCGTGCAACAGATGGCTGCGCTCGACGTCGTCCAGCGTGGCGCCGGCTTGAGGCGGCGTGAAAGCTGGCGCGGCGGGGCTGCTGGCCACCGGAGCGGCCAACAAACCGAGATCAGCAGGGTTCAGCGGCCCGGTGGGGTTGAGCAGCACCGCCCGCTCCAGCACGTTGCGCAATTCGCGCACATTGCCGGGCCAGGGGTGTTGAGTGAGTGCGACCTGAGCCTGCGGGGTCAGGCTGGGGACGCTGCGGGCGTAGCGGCGAGCCAGTTGGGCGAGAAAAAACCCTGTCAGCCCCAGCACATCCTGCCCCCGCTCGCGCAGTGGAGGCAGTTTCAAAGTGAAAACGCTGAGGCGGTAGAGCAGGTCGCTGCGGAACTTGCCAGCGGCCACCAGTGCATTCAGGTCCTGGTTGGTGGCGGCCACCACGCGCACGTTGACCTGCCGGTCTTGCAGCGCCCCCAGACGGCGCACACGCAGGTTTTCCAGCACGCGCAACAGCTTGGCCTGCAGGGCCAGATCCAGTTCGGCCAGTTCATCCAGAAACAGCACGCCGCCATCGGCTGCTTCAAAGAGGCCGATTTTTCGCGCCTTGGCATCTGTGAATGCACCTTTTTCATAGCCAAACAGCTCGGCTTCGATCAGGTGGGAGGGCAAGGCCGCGCAGTTCACTTCCACAAACGGCGCACTCGCCCTCGGGCCCGCCAGGTGACACGCGCGGGCCACCAGTTCCTTGCCTGTGCCGGTTTCACCCAGGATGAGGATGGGCGGGGCCGCGCTGCGGTCTGTGGGTTCGTGGGCTGCAAGCGCCTGGAGCATCGTTCTGAGCTGCTGCATGGCGGGCGAATCCCCCACCAGGTTGTCAAGCCCGGTACCTTGCTTCTCGCGCTCCTTGTAGTAGGTGAGGGCACGCCTTTCGTTGCGCTGGGACACAGCACGCTCCACCACCTCGCGCAGACTTTCCAGCGTGACGGGTTTGGTGAGGATGTCCATGGAGCCGGCCCTCATGGCCTCCACCGCCACCGCAACGGTGCCATGGCCCGTGACCATGACGATGCGCATCTGGTCATCCAGCAGGCGCAAGGCTTTGATGACCTCAACCCCGTCCATGCCCGGCAACTGGAAATCGACCACCACCACATCGGGCAAGACCTCGCGGGCCAACGCCAGGCCTGCAGGTCCGTCGTGAGCCACGGACACATCGTGCCCCTGGCGCTCGAAGAAGCGGGCCATGTTTTTGGCCAGCACCTGTTCGTCTTCGATGATCAGCAGTTGGGCCATGGTCAGCTCTCTGTATCGAACGGCGCGGCAAGCGGCAAGGTCAGCACCACGCAGGTGCCGCCCGCTGGCACGGGCTCCAGTGCAATGGTGCCTTGCCAGTGCTCCACCATCCGTTTGACCAACGCCAGGCCGATGCCCAACCCACCACTTTTGGTGCTGAAGAAGGGACGAAACAAGGCCGCCCTGGCCTTTTCGTCAATGCCCACGCCGGTGTCCCGCAATTGCACAGTGAGCATGTGCCCGACAGGCGCCCAAGTCACGACGAGGTTTCCGCCGGAGGGCATGGCGTCGATGGCGTTGGCGATGATGCTGACCAGAATCTGCCGCAGCATGGCGGTGTGCGCCCGGACGCCAGGTGCCTCGCCCTCGGGCATGGTCCACTGCACGCCACGCCGCGTCATCTCGGGCTGCAGCTCCTGCAGGCAGGCACGCAACACCTGCGCTGGCCGCACCAGCTCTGGCTGCAACTGGGGTGCTTGTGACACCCGTACCAGCTCGGTGATCCAACGATCGGCCCTGTCCACCGCAGCGGTGATGTCACCGGCGTGTTCTGTGCGTTCGCTGTCAGGCAGGTCACCCAGTTGCATCATCTCGGCCGACACACGGATGGACGCCAGCGGATTGCGCAGGTTGTGGGCCACGGCACCCGCCAGCTCTACAGCGGTGGACAGCGTTTGGGCCTCCGTCAGGCGGTGCTGCTGGTTGCGCATGACGCGGTCGGCCCGGGCGACCAGCCAGTACAGCGAGCCAAACAAGGCCGCAGCGCTGGCGGCACAGGCCAGCCAGAGTTGCCACAGGGCATCCCGGATGGCCGCGTTGAGCTGCACGGGAATTTTGTACAGCTCCATGACACCCATTATTCGACCATCTCGCTTATCGAGTATGGGTATGTAGCTCTCAACAAAGTAGCTTGCATACCGATCCAGACCCACATGCTCGGCCTTGTCGGGCTGGCCGACGTCGGTGCGGCCGCTGTGCACCACCAGCCGCCCTTGCAAGGCGTCGTCGAGTTCGTCGTTGACGGGGTAGCGTCGCCCTATCAGGGTGACGTCGGTGGACCACACCACCGTGCCATCAGCTCGGTAGGCATTCGCACGAACCGGCTCGCGCATGGACGCCACATGCGCCATGGAATTCAGGAACCGGGCCTTGAGGTCTGCATCGTCGGGGTTTGCCAGGAAACCCGCCGAACCATCCGTGAGCAACAGGTTTTGCACGAAGTCCATGCTCACCTCGCCTTCGCGCTGCAGCATGCGGCTGGTCAGAACCTGAGACATCAGCCAACCCAGACCGCAGGCCATTACCACGATCAGGCCGAGGCTGGTCAGCGCAAAGGTTCTGCTGAGGTTGAACGGGACCGGTGGTGAGGGTGGAGACATGGGTCTGCGCCAAGCATGTGTTGCCCCCTATTCTGCAACCCTGGCACCATCAGGTGGACATCACATGCGCCGCCACCCCGCGCCGGGGCGCAGGCGGCACCACCGGGGCGTGGCCCAAACGGGCCCACATCTGCACCGTGTGGGTGTGCAAGGGTGCTCCCACCAACTGGTGAATGGCCGCATACGGGCCTGCCTGCTCGGGGTACTCCTGCAGCGCTTGCGACAACGGTTGCATACCCAAGCCCTGGGCCGTGGCAGCCAATTGCGCCCTGGCGTAAGCGCGCCCTGCCAGCACCTGTGTGCTGCGGCTGTTGCCCTGTGTCGTCATCCAGAAAAACGCGGGGGTGGTCGCCAGCTTGGCATTGAACTCCTTGATTTGCGCGGCAATGTTGCTGTCTCCGGGCGCAGGGGCTTTCGTGCGGTCGAACAGGCCCAGTGCCGTCACGGCGCGCACAAACGGCTTGTTGAGGGAAATGCCGTCGCGGTGCTGGTTGATCTCAGACGGGCCGATGCGCAGGTAGTGGTACGACTCCAGGATGGTGCGCGGTGTTTCCAGTTCGATGCGCCAGGCGTCCATGGCAATCTGGCGGTGTTGGGCCAGTGCTTCAGCCTGTGCCTCGCCCACAAAACCCACAGTGGTAGTGGCAGCGGACGCACTGCTTGCAATCGCAGCCATGGCTTGCGCAGAGGGCGCGGTGGGCGCGTAGGCCTCGCGGTTGGTGCGGCGCTTGAACACCTGCTGGAACAGCGGGTCGGGGCGCACGTTTGTATCAGCCTGCAACCGGATGACGGCGGTGGGCCGTTGGTCAATGGCCACAGGGCCAAACTCCCCCTGCGGGAACAGCTCAATGTCAGCCCGCAAACCCATCTGCCGCGCAGCCAGGTCCAGCAGCTCCAGGAACGTGCCCTGGCTCATCATCATCTGCCGTGAGAACGGATCGGTCTCGGGCAGCAGGCGAGAACGGTCGCAATACAAGGTGATGCTGCCAGGCTGGCGCAAGTCCACCAGCCACGACTGCAGGTTGTGGGAATGCGGCGCCAGGATGGCATGCGCCAGCAACCAGTGACGCGGGTCGGTGCCCGCAGCAGGCGGTTGCCCGGGCCCCTGCCAGGCGGCCAGGGCCTCGGCAGGCAAGTCAGCAGAGCACCCCGACAGGGTGCCAGCGGTGGCGGCGGTGACCACACCCCCGCCCAGCAAACGAATGAACAATCGACGTTCCATGGTTCAACCTCTCAGTGGTTCAACAGTCAAATCAACGGCAGGTGTGGCGCTGATGGAGCCCGCAGGCAACAGACGGAGTGCCCCCAGCGCATTGGCAACAGCCAGGTCAAAGGGTGTGTGGGGCTCAGAGCCAATCAGCGCCAATAAGGGGGTATTGTCCAGTTGGTGCGGCACTTGCCACAGGTAGCGCATGGCAAGCAGGGAAGCCCATTCGGGTTTGAGGGGTGCCAACAAGCGGATCAACGGCCAGGGCAAGCCGCCGGCCTTCAGCGGTTGGGGTGAATGTGTGTTCAATGCGGCCAGCCAGTTGGCACCGCTGACGGTGTGCCCGGCAAAGTGCAGTGCGTGGTATTGGCCGTTTGGACGGTGCGGCAGGGCTTCAGCCACGCGCACAAAAGTGGCGGCCAGGTCTGGCAGGTAGGCCCAGGCCTTGTGCACGTCCATGGGGCCGGGGTAGGTGAAGCGGCCTTTGGCAAAGTCTTTCACCATGGCCATGTCCAGCCAGGTTCCGCTGCCACTGCCGAAAAAGTCGCCTGCACGCAGCGTGACGGCGTTCAGCCCCTGGTGTGCCGCTGCCTGGGTCATCTGCGCCTCCAGCACCAGACGGATGCGGCCTTGTTCCGTGGTGGGCAGCTGCACGGTGTCGGCCTTCAACTGCACAGGCATGCCGCGCCCGAAGTTGTAGACATTGCCGGGGAACATCAACAACGCGCCCAAGCGGGTGGCAGCAGAAACGGCTGCTGTCATCAGCAATGGAGCCTCGCGGCTCCAGGCCTGGGCGGTGTATGCCGGGTTCATGGCATGCACCACCACACTGGCACCCTGGGCAGCGGCACACAGCGCCATGGTGTCGGCCACGTCCCCGCCGATCCAGCGCACGCGGGGCAAGGCATGGGTGCCTGCGACCGGCAGCCGCCGGACGTGTGCCACCACTTGCCAGCCCGCCTGTGCAAACGCCTGCACCACCGCCCCGCCCACTCGGCCTCGGGCACCCAACACCAACACTGTTTTGCTCATGGTTGTCACTCCGGCTTCCAGGAGGCCAGGCCCAACGCCCAACCCATGAAGTGGATTGTGAAAACGAAACCACTGCTCCACAATTGGCTAACTTCACACACCAGAGTTTCAATTTTGAATAACAAGGCCCATGGACTCTTCTTTTGACTGGCGGCTGGTGCAAACGTTTCTGGTGGCCATGGACCGTGGCAGCTTGCTGGGGGCTGCGCGGCAACTGGGCACCAGTCAACCCACGGTAGGCCGGCAAATCGCCGAACTGGAACAACAGCTAGGAGCAGTCCTGTTCGAGCGCACTGGTCGGGGCCTGAAGCCCACCGAACTGGCGCTAACCCTGGCGGACCCTGCTCGGCAAATGGCCGCCGCCGCGCTGGCGCTGAACCAGCAACTGCACAGCGCCAATGCCGATGTGGCGGGCACCGTGCGCATCACTGCCAGCCAACCCGTGGCCTGTTACCTGCTGCCCCCTGTGCTGGCGGCCATGCGCGAGGCGTTGCCCGCGGTGCAGGTGGCGCTGGTGGTGAGCAACTCGGTCAGCAACCTGCTGGAGCGGGAAGCCGACATTGCGCTGCGCATGGTGCGGCCCGACCAATCGAGCCTGGTGGCCAAGCTGATCGCCCACGTGGGTGTGTCGGCCTGCGCCAGTCGCAGCTACCTCAAGCAACGCGGAGCGCCCGTGGTGCCCACGGATCTGCTGCTGCACGACCTGGTGGGATACGACCAGAACGACGAGATCATCAAAGGGTTTGCCGCCATGGGTCACCCCATGACACACACCCGGTTTGCGCTGCGCACGGACGACATGATTGCCTATTGGCAGGCCGTCAGGGCGGGGCTGGGGGTGGGCTTTGTGGCGAACTACATGCTGGGTCTGCATGACGACGTGGTGCAGGTGTTGCCTGGGCTGGCGTTACCCAAACTGCCCGTGTGGCTGACAGTGCACCGCGAGGTGCGCACCAGCGCCCGCATTCGTGCGGTGTATGACTTTCTGGCGCACGCCGTGCCGCAGGCGCTGAACGCCACTCAGACCGCTGCCACAATCGCGCCGACACCCCCGACCCCACCAAGGACGCCGCATGACCTGGATGACCGGTTTTGAACGCCGCAGCTTCGACTTGCCCAACTCCACCGCCGTGGCGCGTGTGGCTGGAGACCCCAGCAAGCCGGCCCTGGTGCTGCTGCACGGCTTTCCGCAAACGCATGTCATGTGGCACCGCGTGGCCCAGGCGCTGGCGCAAGACTTCTTTCTGGTCATGCCCGATTTGCGCGGCTATGGCGATTCGGCGCTCAAGCCCGGCACACCCGAGTTGCCCGACCACAGCCAGCACAGCAAACGCGCCATGGCCACCGATGTGGTGGGTGTGCTCGACGCACTGGGTGTGGACCACTGTTTCCTGTGCGGGCACGACCGGGGCGGGCGCGTGGCTCACCGCTTGGCGTTGGACCATGCCGAACGCGTCAAGGGACTGTGTGTCATCGACATCGCCCCCACACTCGACATGTACGCCCGCACCGACATGGACTTTGCCCGCGCCTACTACCACTGGTTCCACCTCATACAACCCGCACCCCTGCCGGAAACCATGATCGGCGGCAACTCGCTGGCCTACCTGATGAACAAACTCGGTGGTTGGGGCACTGGGGGCACCGCCCACATCGAACCCGAGGCGCTGGCCGAATACACCCGCTGTTTTTGCCGGCCAGAGGCCATCCACAGCGCCTGCGAAGACTACCGCGCCAGCGCAGGCATCGACCTGGAACACGACCGCGAAAGCCGTGCCGCCGGGCACACGATCACCTGCGACACACTGGTGCTGTGGGGCGAGCGTGGCGTGGTGCAGCGCCTGTTCAACCCCCTGGCGTTGTGGAGCGCCCAGTGCGCCGCTACAGTCACGGGCGAAGCCCTGCCAGCCGGTCATTTCATACCTGAAGAACTACCCGAAACCACGGCCTGGGCGCTGCGCGACTTTTTCACCCCATGACCCAGCCCACGCCCGACGCGATTGCCATTGACCCGTCTCAACTGACGTTGGGGCTGTACGTGTGGCTGGACCTGAAATGGATGGACCATCCCTTTCTGACCAACCGGGTCATGATCAAAACCCCGCAGGACCTGGCGATCCTGCAAAGCCTGCCGCTGGCAGGCAAACTGCATTACATACCCTCCAAAAGCACGGCAGAACCGCTGTCGTTCGGCGACACGCAAGTGCCCGACATTCAGGAGCCCGACAGCCTGGCGCTGGAACACCAGAAGCTGGCCAAGGCCCGTCAGGAAAAAATGCGGCACGTCAAAGATGCCGCCGCACGCGCCGAGCGTGCATGGGAAGGGGCCGCGAGCGCCACCCGCGAGGCCCTGGTCAGCCTGGCGCGTTCCCCGCGCGCATCGGGGCAGCAACTGTCACAGCTGTCGCGCGACACGGCAGCGGCCATTGCACAAGGCCCCCAGGCCTTGCTGCACTTGCTGGGCACCAAGGAAGACCACGGTCCGCAGTTCCATGCCCTGAACGTCATGACGCTGTGCATGCTGGTCGGTCACAAAGTGGGCCTGAGCGAACGCGATTTGACCGACCTTGCCATGGCGGCACTGGCCCACGATGCGGGCAAGGCAGACATACCGCTGTCCATCCTCAGGAACGGCCACCGGAAGAAGCACGAAGAAGACCACTACCGGTTGCATGTCAAACACAGCGTGCAACTGGCCCGCGAGTCCAATGCGTTCAACGGTACGGCCATTGCCATGATTGCCGATCACCACGAAGCGGCCGATGGATCGGGCTGGCCCCAAGGCAAAACCGACATGTCGGTGGGCGCACGCATTCTGGCCATGGCCAACCGCTATGACAGGCTCTGCACCCCCGAAGGCAATGGTGTGGCACCCCTGATGCCCGCCGAGGCGCTGGCCCACATGTTGCGCAACGAGGTCAGCCGGTATGACCCTGCGCTGCTGCGCACCCTCATTTCACTGCTGGGCGTGTACCCGCCGGGCACGGTGGTGAAACTCAATGACGGCTCGCTGGCCCTGTCGGTGTCACCAGGGGAGCAAATCACGGCGCCGCGCGTGCTGCTTTACAGCCCCGACATGCCCGAAACAGAGGCCCCCATGCTGGATCTGTCCAAAGAGCAAGACCTGAAAGTGGTAGAGGCCATACGCCCCACCGAATTGCCCCCGGATGTGTTGCTTTGGCTCAACCCCCAGAAGCGTTTGGCTTACTATTTTTCGGTTGAAAACGGCACTCAGGGATAAAGTCGCGCCGTCACCGACATCCAAATTCACAAAAAGAACATTCGCATGTGGACAAAACCAGGCCCAGGCATCCCGATCGACGCATCACAAGTGGTGGTGGGGTTGTTCGTTTTTCTGGATGTGCGCTGGGACGAGCACCCGTTTCTGTCCAACCGGTTGTTGGTCAAGACACCGAAAGACGTGTCCATCATCCAGTCCCTCGACACCAAGGGGCGCATCTACTATTACCCTGAAAAAAGCAACGTCCCGCTGCCGGCGTTTGTGCCGCCGCCGCCCACAACCTCCGAAGCTGAAATTGCGATGGCCGCTGAAAAAGCCGCCATCCAAGCCGAGCGAAAAGCGCTGGACAAAGCCAAGAAGGACAAACGGCAGAGCCAGAAAGACGCAGCCGCCCGCGCAGACCGAGCCTGGGAAAACGCTGCGCGCAGCACAAAGGATGCGCTGCTGACCTTGAACCGATCGCCCAAGGCAGCAGGTGAAATGCTGGCCAACCTGTCGCAGGAAACGGCGGCCACCATCGCCAATGGCCAGGAAATCCTGTTGCACCTGCTGGGCGACAAAAAAGACCAGGGGCCTCAGTTCCACGCGCTCAACGTCCTCACGCTGTGCATGCTGGTGGGCAAGAAAATGGGGCTGAGCCTGACGGAACTGGCCGATCTGGCCATGGGCGCCCTGGCGCACGATGCTGGCAAGGTGCAGGTGCCCGCTCCGATACTGAAAAACGCGAACCGCAAGAAACACGAGGAAGACTTCTTCCGCCAGCACGTGATGTTCAGCGTGCAGTTGGGCACACAGTCGGGTGCGTTCAGCCGTGAGGCCCTCTCCAACATTGCCGACCACCACGAAGCCGTGGACGGCTCTGGCTGGCCCCGCGCCCGCGCCCGCGCCGAATTGTCGCGGGGCGCGCGCATCCTGGCAGCGGTGAACCGCTACGACAACCTGTGCACGCCCGAGGCCGAGGGGGTGGACGCCCTCATGCCCGCAGAGGCACTGGCCACGATGTTCCGCAACGAGGGCGCGCGCTTCGACAAACTCGTGCTGACCACACTCATCAAGCTCCTGGGCGTGTACCCACCGGGCACGGTGGTGCAACTCAGCGACACATCGCTGGCGATGGTGGTGGGCCCCGGCCCCAACAGTCTGCAGCCTCAGGTGCTGATTTACAGCCCGGAGTTGCCGAAAGATGAAGCCCCCACGCTGGAACTGCACACCGAGCCGAGCCTGAAAATCACCGAGGCCATCAAGCCTGCCAGCCTGCCGCCCGATGTGCGGGCCTGGCTGAACCCGCAACAGCGCCTCTCGTACTTTTTCTCGGTCGAAGACAACAAAGGTTGACCCATGCTGCACGCCATCAACCGCCTGTACCCCGTTCGTTACACGGTATTCGGCTTGTGTGTGGCGGCACTACTCGCGTGCCTCATGGCGCTGGTGCTGGGCCTTCTGCTGGGGCAGGCCGTGGGCTGGCCGCTGTTGGGCGTGCTGGCATTCGGTGGTCTCAGCGCCTTGGGTGTGCGCGATCTCACCCAAACCTTCAGCGCCGTGCGGCGCAACTACCCCATCATTGGGCACATCCGGTTTGCGCTGGAAAAAATCCGCCCTGAGATTCGCCAGTACTTCATCGAAAGCGACACCGAGGCCACCCCATTTTCGCGCTCACAGCGCAGTCTGGTGTACGCCCGCGCCAAAGACGAAACCGACAAACGCCCCTTCGGCACCCAACTCGACGTCAAAGCACCAGGCTACGAGTGGATCAACCACTCCCTGGCCCCGACGATCATTGCCAGCCACGACTTTCGCGTGACCATCGGCGGCCCGGCCTGCACCCAGCCGTATGCGGCCAGCGTGTTCAACATTTCGGCCATGAGCTTTGGCGCGCTGAGTGCCAACGCCATCCAGGCGCTGAACGCCGGGGCACGCCAAGGCGGCTTTGCCCACGACACGGGTGAAGGCTCCATCTCGCGTTGGCACCGGGTGCACGGCGGCGACCTGATATGGGAAATTGGCTCGGGCTACTTCGGCTGCCGCAACGCCGACGGTACGTTCAGCCCCCAGGCCTTTGCCGCCAACGCCACCGATCCGCAGGTGAAGATGGTGGAAATCAAGCTCAGCCAGGGCGCCAAACCTGGCCATGGCGGTGTATTGCCCGGCCCCAAGGTCACACCTGAGATTGCCGAGGCACGCGGCGTGCCAGTGGGGCAAGACTGCGTGTCGCCCGCCGCCCACAGCGCGTTTTCCACCCCATTGGCGCTGATGCACTTCATCGAGTTGCTGCGCAGCCTGTCTGGCGGCAAACCGGTGGGCTTCAAGCTGTGCATCGGCCACCCCTGGGAATGGTTTGCCATGGTCAAGGCCATGCAGCAAACCGGCATCACGCCCGACTTCATCGTGGTCGATGGCTCTGAAGGCGGCACGGGTGCCGCACCGCTGGAGTTCACCGACCACGTGGGTGTACCTCTGCAGGAAGGCCTGCGGCTGGTGCACAACACCCTGGTGGGCGCCGGCCTGCGCGAGCGCATCAAAGTGGGCTGTGCGGGCAAGGTGGTGAGCGCCTTCGACATGGCCCGCGCCATGGCCCTGGGTGCCGACTGGTGCAACAGCGCACGCGGCTTCATGCTTGCGCTGGGCTGCATACAGGCCCAGGCCTGCCACACCGGACATTGCCCCACCGGCGTGACCACACAAGACCCCGTGCGCCAGCAAGCACTCAACGTGGGCAACAAAACCACGCGCGTGCTCAATTTCCACCAAAACACCCTGAAGGCGTTGCACGAGCTGGTGCAGGCCGCCGGGCTGATGCACCCCAACCAGATCACACCGCAACACATCGTGCGCCGGGTGGACGCCAACAACGTGGCCCTGCTGGACCGGCTGCTGCCCCGCGTGGCGCCGGGCGCGCTCCTGACCACCGATGCCGAAGTAGCGGCCAATCCAGAATTGCACCCCGTGTTCCGCCTGTATTGGCCCCAGGCCCGCGCCACAACGTTTGCCAGCGTGCCGATGGGCGCTTGACCATGCCCAGCTCTCCATGCCCCTTGCACACCTGCTGGAGCGCCAGGCGCTGCTGAACCCCGACCGCCCAGCCATTTTTCGCGGCACCGCACCGCACGCCACCCACGCCCAGTGGGCCCGGCGCAGCGCGGGGCTGGCCCAGCGGTTGCAGGCCGCCGGTGCCCAACCGGGCGACCGCATCATGCTGTTCATGCACAACCACCCGCGCTACCTGGAGGTGTTGTGGGGTGCGTGGTGGGCGGGGCTGGTGGTGGTGCCCATCAACGCCAAGCTGCACCCCTCAGAGGCCGAGTGGATTGCCCACAATGCCGAAGCGCATTGGGCCTTCGTGACGGCAGACGTCGCGCCCGGCCCCTTGGCGGGCGTGACCCACCAGGTGGAGATTGACAGCGCCCAAGCCGATGACCTGCTGGCCCCCGTGCCCGACGACCAGCCCCTGCCGTCCATCACACCGCGCGAGGTGACCGACCTGGCCTGGCTGTTCTACACCAGCGGCACCACCGGTCGCCCCAAGGGGGTGATGCTGACGCACCGCAACCTGCTGACCATGGGCCTGGCCTACGCGGTGGACGTGGACCCCGTGTCCGCCACCGACAACATGACGTACGCCGCCCCCATGTCGCACGGCTGCGGGTTGTATGCCATACCGCACCTGATGGCTGGCGCCCGGCACGTGGTGCCCGCCTCGGGTGGGGTGGACCCGGCTGAGCTGTTCGCGCTGGGCGAGGCACTGGGGCCACTGTCCACCTTTGCCGCGCCCACCATCGTCAACCGTTTGGTGGCGCACGCGCACAACGCGGGGCTGTCGCCCGCCGACTGCGCCCGAGCCTTCAAAACCATCGTCTACGGCGGTGCGCCGATGTACGTAGCTGACATCGAGCGCGCCTTGCGGGTGATGGGCCCGCGCTTTGTGCAAATCTACGGCCAGGGCGAAACGCCCATGGTTGGCACCGCACTGCAGCGCGCCATGCTGGCCGACACAGCCCACCCCCGACACGCCCAGCGTGTGGCATCGGTGGGCGTCGCACAAACCCCTGTGCAGGTGCGCGTGGCAGGGCCAAACGGCGGGCCCCTGCCCACGGGTGAAGTGGGCGAGGTACTGGTGAAAGGCGACAGCGTGATGGCCGGCTACTGGCGCAACCCCGAGGCCACCTCCGCCGCCCTGCGCGACGGCTGGCTGGCCACTGGCGATGTGGGTTGCCTCGACGCCGACGGCTTCCTCACACTGAAAGACCGGAGCAAAGACCTCATCATCAGCGGCGGCAGCAACATTTACCCCCGCGAGGTGGAAGAAGTGCTGCTGACTGCCCCCGGCGTGGCCGAGGTGGCCGTGGTCGGCGAACCCGATGCCGAATGGGGCGAAGCGGTGGTGGCCTTTGTGGTGGCCCAGCCCGGTGCGTTTGCCAACGACACGGACCAGCACACCGCACTGGATGCGCACTGCCTGGCGCACATGGCCCGCTTCAAGCGGCCAAAGCGATACGTGACCGTCAGCAGCCTGCCCAAGAACAACACCGGCAAGGTACTGAAAACCGAGCTGCGGCAACGGTTGGCGGCGCTGAGCGGCTGACTTCACACGCATCAGGCATAGCTGAAGATTCAATACAGGCAAGCGGTAGAGCCACTTTTTATTCAGTATTTCCCGTCGCGACCACGGGCGGACGGCTGACGGCGCGCAGCAGCACCAAGCCACCGGCCACCACCAGGGCGGCACCGCCCCAGGTCCAGCCACTGGGCCACACCTGCCACAGCAACGCGTCCAGCAACACGCCCCAAGCCAGGGCCGAGTATTCAAACGGGGCCACCACAGCGGCCTGCCCGTGGCGGAAGGCTTCGACGATGGCCACCTGCCCCGCCATTCCCGTGATCGCCAGCAGCAACAGCCAGGGCGCATGCGCCGTGTTCACCGGCTGCCAACCAGGCACGGCAAGCACCGTGGCACCCAGCGCCAGCAATGTGGTGGTCCAGAACACCAGGCTGGCCGGGCTGTCGGTGCGGGTGAGCACACGGCCTGCCACTGCAGCCACCGCGTAGCACGCCGCTGCAGCCAGCACCGCCAGCGACGCGCTGGAGTGCCACACATCGGCCCAAAAATCAGGCCCCGGCCGCAGCGCCACCCACACCCCGGCCAGACCCAGCGCCACGGCCCACACACTGGCGCGCGGCACCCGCTCGCCCAGCACCGGGCCCGACAACAGCGTGACCCATACCGGCGCGGTGAAAAACAGCACGTAGGCCGAAGTGAGCGACAAGGTTTGCACCGCGTGCGAAAACAGCGCCAACATGGTGACGGTCAACGCCCCGCGCAGCAGGTGCAGCGGCCAGCGCACCCGCCACAGGCTGCCCACCTGGCGCTGCCACATCACATGGGCCAGCACCAGCGGCCAGGCCGACAAGCCCCGCAACGCCGCCACCTGCAGCGGGGGGTAATGGGCGCTCAGGGTTTTGATGGCCGTGTCCATCACCGAGAAGCAGCCCATGGCCAACAGCATGGCCACGATGCCACGCAGGTTGTGGCTTCTTCGGGCGTCAGCGCTCAAGCACCCGCCCCGGTGGCCAGACGCGCTGCGGCCAAGTCCCACCCCGCCCAGCCGCAGCTTTTGAACAGCACCGAGCCTCGCGCCCCCACGGCCCTGCGACCGGTGACCACGTCGGCCAACGTGGGGAACGCCGCCACATCCAGCCCGGCCTGCAACAGGTCGCCCGCTTCATGCGTGGCATCGGCGGTGTCCACGACGATGCTGCCGTGTTCGGCCACGTGCCGACACAGGTCGGGGCTCAACTCCACCATGCGCGGCGTGAAGGCCCCCACTGCTGCCACAAAATGGCCTGCGCCCGGCAGGGCACTCAGCACCACCCCACTAGCCGGGGTGCACGTCACCACCAGTGGGCAATCGGCCAAGGCAGCATCGGCATCGGCCACCACGCTGGCGCGCAAACCCAGGCTGTGGGCATGGGCCACCAGCGCCTGGGCACTGGCGGGGCTGCGCGAGGCCACCCACACCTCTGTGGTGCCCAGACCAGCAGCAAACGCCTCCAGATGCGCGCGCCCCTGCACCCCTGCCCCCACCACCAGCAAGCGCCCTTGCGGCTCGGGTGCCAGACGCTGCGCGGCCAGCAGGCTGACAGCAGCGGTACGCCGGGCGGTGACAGTGGGGCCGTCCAGCAGCGCCAGACGCTGGCCGGTGCGCACATCGCACACCCACACATCGCCCTGGATGGTGGGTAGTCCGCGCGCCGTGTTGGCAGGTGTGAAGGTGATCAGTTTGGTCATGGCCACACGGCTGTCGTGCGCAGGCATCACGAACAGGCTGCCGCCACCGGGCAAGGCCTGCACCAGGCGGGGCGGCACCACCACGCTGGGGTCGGCTAGCAGATCGGCCACGGCTTGGGCCAACTCGGGATAAGGCAACGCAGGCAGCCCCACATTCAACGAACAGTCACCGTTTTGGCTTTTGATTGACATAAATCTGAAACAATTCAGGGTTGCTCAGGCACACATTGCCCCACCACACACAGGTATCCCATGGAATTGAAGCACATCGACGGTCTGGAAAAAGCCAGCCAACAGGGTCATCCCGAACTCATTCGCCTCGGGCTGGGCGTGTTGTTTGTGGTGGCCGTGCTGCTGTACGCCCTCTTCCGCAACGGCGAAGGCGGCAGCCTGTACATCGTGGCGGCAGCGGTCATCGGGGGTTACATGGCGCTGAACATCGGCGCCAACGACGTGGCCAACAACGTGGGGCCGGCCGTTGGGTCACAGGCACTCACCATGGGCGGTGCCCTGGCCATTGCTGCCATTTTCGAGGCGGCAGGAGCGGTGATTGCGGGCGGTGAAGTGGTAGGCACCATCCGCAACGGCATCATCAACCCGGCCATGATCTCGGACAGCCAGACCTTCATCTGGGTGATGATGTCGGCGCTGCTGGCCTCTGCGCTGTGGCTGAACGCTGCCACTGCCGTTGGGGCCCCGGTGTCCACCACCCACTCCATCGTGGGGGCCGTCATTGGCAGCGGTGTGGCAGCGGCGGGCATGAACATCGTGGCCTGGGGCAAGATGGGGCAGATTGCAGCCAGCTGGGTCATCTCCCCCGTTCTGGGCGGATTGGTGGCTGCCGCGCTGCTCTACCTGGTCAAACGCAGCATCACCTACCAGGCCGACAAAGTGGCCGCAGCACGCACCGTGGTGCCCTGGCTGATGGCGTTCATGGGCTGGAGCTTTGTGACGTACTTGCTGCTCAAGGGGCTGAGCAAACTGGTGAAGGTCAACACACCCACCGCCGCGCTGGTGGGGTTGGCGGCGGCTGTGGTGGTGTTTGTGCTGGTGCGCGGTGCTTTGCAAAAACACGCAGCCACCATGGCCAACAACAAAGAAGCGGTGAATGACCTGTTCACGCTGCCTCTGATTTTTGCCGCCGCGCTGCTGAGCTTCGCCCACGGCTCCAACGACGTGGCCAACGCAGTGGGCCCGCTGGCAGCCATCGTGGATGTGGCGTCTTCTGTGAACGGCGTCATCCACAAGGACGCACCTGTCCCCCTGTGGGTGATGATGGTCGGGGCGCTGGGCATCTCGGTGGGGCTGGCGCTGTACGGCCCCCGCGTGATACGCACCGTGGGCTCTGAAATCACCGAGCTGGACAAAATCCGCGCTTACTGCATTGCCATGTCAGCCACGCTGACCGTGATCATCGCCAGCGAGCTGGGCATGCCGGTCAGCTCCACGCACATCGCCGTTGGCGCGGTGTTTGGCGTGGGCTTTCTGCGCGAGTACCTCAAAAACCGCTACGACCGCCTGGTAGAAGAAATCAAGTCTCACCACCCCGAGGCCGACCAGGCCGCCCTTGACCTGTTTTTGTCGCAGTTCAGGGCAGCCACGGTCAAAGACAAGGGACAGATGCTGGCCGACCTGAAAACCCGCATCAAGCAGCAGCAAGACCCCGCCCACTTTTCCAAACCCGAGCGCAAGACCCTGAAAAAAGTGTACCGGCGTGAACTGGTGAAGCGGTCGCAGTTGCTGCGCATTGCGGCGGCTTGGGTCATCACCGTGCCCGCTTCTGCGCTGATGGCTGCTCTGGCGTTTTTCATCCTTCGCCACACCATGGGTGGCTGAGCCGGAGACCAACCCGGTACAGTGGAGGCTTGATTCACCACCTGAACCTGCTCCGATGAAATGGCTGGACCGCATTCCCCTGACCTGGGCCGTGCTCGGCACGATCTGGATGGCCCTGGCCCCCTTTGTGCCGGAACCCCATCTCGTGGAAAAACTGCGCATGCTCGGCCAGGGCACCCTCAGCCGCCCGCTGGACATCTTTGACCTGTTGATGCATGCCACGCCGGTGGTTTTACTGCCGGTACTGGTTTGGCGGCGCTGGAAAGCCCGCAATCCCACACCCCCGTCTGTCTGAACGCCGCGGGTCATGTGCCAGCTGCTCGGCCTCAACTGCGCCACCCCCACCGACGCGTCGTTCAGCTTCACTGGCTTTTGTGAACGCGGGGGCCGCACCGACCACCACGCAGACGGCTGGGGCATCGCGTTTTTCGAGGGGCGCGGCCTGCGCCACTTTGTGGACCACCAAAGCGCGGCCAATTCACCCATGGCCAACTTCATCAAACGCTATCCCATCAAAAGCACCAACACCATCGCCCACGTTCGCAAAGCGACCGTGGGAAGCGTGTGCTTGGAAAACGCCCACCCCTTTGTGCGCGAGCTGTGGGGCCGCCACTGGGTGTTTGCCCACAACGGCGATTTGAAAGACTACGCGCCCCGCCTGCACACCCACTTTCAGCCGGTGGGCAGCACCGACAGCGAGAGGGCCTTTTGCTGGCTGATGCAGGAACTGGCCAAAGCCCACGCAGCCCTGCCCAGCGTGGCCGAGCTGACTCTGACGCTGCGCGAACTGGTGCCGCAGGTGCGCGCCTTTGGCACGTTCAACTTCCTGCTCAGCAATGGCGATGCGCTGTGGGCACACTGCAGCACCAAGCTGCACTACCTCATCCGGCAACACCCGTTCTCACAAGCCACGCTGATGGACCATGACTGGACGGTGAACTTCGCGGACCTGAACCAGCCCGGCGACCGTGCCGCAGTCATCGTGACCACCCCCCTGACGGCCAACGAGTGCTGGACAGCGTTTGAAGCGAACGAGCTGAAGGTGTTTGTGGACGGCGAGGTCTGCGCTTGAGTACCTGGCTGCCGCTGGCACTGACCAGCGTGGCTGAGGTGATCGGCACCAGTGCGCACAAGGCAAGCGAAGGTTTCAAGCGGCCATGGCCCTCGGTCGTGGTGGTGCTGAACGTGTTTTCCAACGCCCAGCCCCATTGACGCTGCGTCCAGCTTAAATCTCAAGCCTTTCAGCCACCCAAGGCTTGCTTTCATTGTGCGGGCAGCTATTGTTCACAGCGCCGCCTCCAGCGCATCCACAAACATGGCCGCCACGTCAAACCCCATTTGCTGGGTGATTTCCTGAAAGCAGGTGGGGCTGGTCACGTTGACTTCGGTCAGGCGACCACCAATCACGTCCAGGCCCACCAGCAGCAGGCCGCGTGCGGCCAGGGTGGGACCCAGGGCTTCTGCAATCTCGCGCTCGCGCTCGGTCAGCGGCATGGCCACACCTTTGCCACCGGCGGCCAGGTTGCCACGCACCTCGTTGCCCTGCGGAATGCGCGCCAGGCTGAATGGCACAGGCTTGCCGCCAATCACCAGCACCCGTTTGTCGCCTTCCACGATTTCGGGCAGGTAGCGCTGCACCATCAGAGTTTGGGCACCGTCAAGGTTCAGCGTTTCGATGATGCTGCCCAGGTTCAGCCCATCGGCCTTCACGCGGAAGATGCCCATGCCACCCATGCCGTCCAGCGGCTTCAGGATGATGTCGCCGTGCTCGGCGTGAAAGGCCTTCACATCGGCCGCGCTGCGCGTGACCAGCGTAGGCGGTGCGTACTGGGGGAACTGCATCAGCGCGAGCTTTTCAGGGTGGTCGCGCAGCGCAGCGGGCTTGTTGAACACCTTGGCACCCTCGCGCTCGGCCTGCTCCAGCAGGTGTGTGGCGTAGATGAATTCGGCGTCAAAGGGCGGGTCTTTGCGCATCAGCACCGCGCCGAAGTCTTTCAACGCCACGCGGCCTTCGTCGGTGGCCCCTTCTTCAAACCACGGCTGGGTAGCCTGCGTGGCACCGTAGGCGGGCGTGATGTCCAGCAGGCGGATGCGCCGCACCTTCGCTGTGACGGGCTGGCCGCTTTGCCATGCCAGGTCAGCGGTCAGGCACACCGCCACGCTGTGCCCACGCCGCTGCGCCTCGCGCATCATCACGTAGGTGGTGTCTTTGTGGGTTTTGAACGACTCGATGGGGTCGGCGACAAAGAGGATGTGCATGGATTGGCTCGGTAAAAACAGTCTGCAAAGGCGCGTCCGCTGGGGTTTTGCCCCACACGAGGCACGCCGGGCACCCAGAGGGGAAAGGAAGGCCTGACCAGCCAGACCAAGCCCACGTCAAGCGGCGGATTAAAGCACCAAAGCAATGTCGTTGCACCGCGTCGAGCGCCCGCCCAACCTGTCATCGACTCAGCCCGCCGAGTGTCCGATCGCGTGCCATGGCAATAGGTGAGTTACCCATGGTCACAGACTGTTTTTCAGTCTATATTGTATACAACCTTACAAGTTATCAACCTTCCCCTTCCACAATCCCACCCCTCGGAGACCGTCACACCATGAGCCGCTTCAATCAAGTATCCGCAACGAACACCTCGCTTGCGCCGCTGGCCATGGGCCTGTCATCGCAATCTGTGGCTTTTTCACATTACAACAATCTGTCGGCGCAACTGCCTGTTGACCCCGCCTCCGGCGCGTTGGTCGCGGGCGGGGCCCGCGGGCAGGCGGTGCAGTGTTTCAAAAACATCCAGGCGATCGTTGAAGGCATGAAACACGTGATGGACGATGTGGTCAAGATCAGCATCTTCTTGCGCAACATCGACGACCTGGGCGCCGTCAACGAAGCCATTGCTGAGTTCTTTCCCGGCTACCTGCCGGCGCGCACGGTGGTCGCCGTGGCTGACTTGCCAATGGACGCGCTGGTTCAAATAGAAGCCTTGGTGTCACATGGCGAAGGGACGATTCCCGACGCCCCACAGGCGGGCGACCTCGTCAAAGTGGCGCGCAACACCGGCAACGCACCGGTTAGCTCGGTGTCGACCCAAACCGTCGCTTTTTCGCATTACAACAACCTGTCTGCACAACTGCCCACAGACCCATCCACGGGCCAACTGGTCACAGGCGGCATCCAGGAACAAACCCGTCAATGCTTCAACAACATTCAGGCCATCTTGGCAGGCATCGGTCACTCCATGGAGGATGTGGTCCGGATCACGGTGTTCGTGAAAAACCTGTCTGACCTCGACAGTGCTTGCGGGGTTTACCAATCCTGTTTCCCCGCTTACCGGCCTGCCCTGACCACAGTGCCCGTGGCAGACCTGCCGATGCATGCGCTGGTCCAGGTAGAGGCCGTTGTGTCACACGGAGATGGCACCCCCCCGCAGCCGGTGGAAGATGCTCGCAACATCGTCATCAAGGCGAACGATTCGGCACAAGCACCGCGCGGCCCTTCCTCCCAAACGGTGGCGTTTTCTCACTACAACCACATTTCAGCGCAATTGCCCCTGGACCCTGACACTGGCGGGCTGGTGCCCGGCGGTATCACCGCACAGACCACACAGTGCCTGACCCACATCCGAGAGATCGTGTCGAGCATTGGTCACTCCCTCGCTGATGTGGTCAAGGTCAACATCGCGGTCAGGCATCTGTCTGACATGGCGGCGGTCAATGCCGTTTACACCTCGTTTTTCCCCGGTGGCATTCCCGCCCGGCGAGTCATCGGGGTGGCAGAGCTGCCGCACGGTGCCCTGATTCAAATCGACGTTGTTGTCTCCAACGCTGAAGGCACACCGCCTGCACATTGAGGGTGCCTCAAGCCACCCAGTCGGAACGCGCCAGCCAGCGTTTCAGGCTGTACGGCCCCAACGGCCAACCCCCAAGGCAACACCACCGGCCACCACACCCCAAAACGCCGAGCCCACACCACCAATGACAACGCCACTGAGCGTGACCAGGAAGGTGATGAGCGCGGCCTCGCGGTGGCGTTCGCCAGCCAGTGCGGTGTGCAAGCCACCGCCAATGCTGCCCAGCAACGCCAGCCCGGCAATGGCCACCAACAGTTCTTTGGGGAAAGCGGTCAGCAACCCTGTGACGACTGCGCCAAACAGACCGATCAGCACGTAGATGCCGCCGCACACCACGGCGGCGGTGTAGCGGCGGGTTTTATCCTCGTGCGCCTCGGGGCCCATACAAATGGCGGCGGTGATGGCGCTGAAGTTGAGTGCAAACGCGCCAAACGGTGCCAGCGCCAGGGTGGCCAGCCCGGTGAGGGTGATGAGTTTGGACACCGGCAGGTCGTAACCCGTGGCGCGCATCACCGCCACGCCGGGCAGGTTTTGCGACGCCATCGTCACCACAAACAGCGGCAATGCGAGGCTGATGGCCGCACTGAGCGTGAACACGGGCGCGGTGAATTCGGGCACGGCCAACTGGAACGTCACCGCCCCCCAGGCCATGTCGCCCCGCAGCGCCACAAACGCGACGGCCGCTGCCAGCGTGGCGGGCACGGCATAGCGAGGGGCCAAGCGTTTGCCGCCCAAGTAGGTGGCCAGCATCAGCAGCACCAGCGGCAGCGCGGTTTGGGCAGCGGCAAAGGCCTGCAAGCCAAAGCGGGCCAGCACCCCGGCCAGCAGGGCCGACGCAATGGCCATGGGAATGCGGTTCATCAGCCGCTCGAACAGGCCCGTGACGCCTGCCAATGTGATGAGCACCGCGCACACCATGAACGCGCCCACGGCCTCGGCCATGGCAAACCCCGCACCAGTGGCCGTTGCCGCCACACCAGCTGACGCCAGCACCGCTGCGCCGGGGGTGCTCCACGCCACCATGACCGGCTGACGCAACCACAGCGACGGCAGCGCGGAGCACAGGCCCATGCCCAGCCCCAGCGCCCACATCCACGAGGTGATTTGTGCCGGAGTAGCCCCAAACGCTTGCGCCGCCTGGAACACGATGGCCACCGAACTGGTGAAGCCCACCAGCACCGCCACAAAGCCTGCGGTAGCCGCCGACAGGCTCACATCACGCCAAAAACGCATATCAATATCAGAGCTGGAAAAGCTTATCCACCGAGCGGCAGGGGACAAAAAATTCTAAATTTCCACCTTCGAGCCCAACTCCACCACCGCGTTGCTGGGGATGTTAAGGAAGTCGGCTGCACCGCTGGCATTGCGGTGCATCTGGGCAAAAATCTTTTCCCGCCACAGCGCCATGCCGCCACCCAACGTGGGAATGACGGTGTCGCGCGACAGAAAGTAGCTGGTGGTCATGCTGTCCAGCACCACGCCATGGGGCTTCATCAAGGCCAGGGCCTTGGGCACGTTGGGGTCGTTTTTGAAGCCGTAGTGAATGACCACCTGCCAGCAGTCGTGGCCCAGGTCTTCCACTTCCAGCCGCTCCTGCATCGGCACCCAGGGCACCTCGTGGTGTCGCACCGACACGAACAGGTTTTGGGCATGCAAGACCTTGTTGTGTTTCAGGTTGTGCAGCAGCGCATTGGGCACGGTGCCCAGCTCGGCCGTCAGAAACACGGCTGTGCCTTCCACCCGCACAGGTGGGCTGACAAAAATGGCTTCCAGAAAACTTGGCAGGTCCAGCGAGTCTTCGCGCAACTTGCTGCTCAGCAGTTTGCGGCCCTGTTTCCAGGTCAGCATCAGCATGAAGATGGTGCCCCCGATCAGCAACGGGAACCAGCCGCCGTCAAACAGCTTGAACATGTTGGACGCCCAGAAGGCAAAGTCCACCACGAAGAAAAAGCCTGTGGCCAACACGCACAGCCACAACGGGTACTTCCAGCCGTGGCGGATCACAAAGAACGTCAGCACCGTGGTGATGAGCATGTCGGTGCAAACCGCAATGCCATACGCCCCCGCCAGGTTGCTGCTCGACTTGAACAGCACCACGGCCAGCACGATGGCCACAAACAGGCCCCAGTTGACGAAGGGAATGTAGATTTGCCCGGTTTCCTTCACGCTGGTGTGCAGCAACTGCAACCGCGGCAGGTAGCCCAGTTGCACCACCTGCTTGGTGACGCTGAAGGCTCCGGAAATGAGTGCCTGCGACGCGATCACCGTGGCCATGGTGGCCAGGCCCACCAGCGGCATCAGCAACCAGTCGGGGGCCATGAGGTAGAACGGGTTTTTGACCGCTTCGGGGTTTTGCAGCAGCAGGGCACCCTGGCCAAAATAGTTCAGCGTCAAACAGGGCATGACGACTGCAAACCAGGCCAGACGTATGGGCTGTTTGCCGAAGTGACCCATGTCGGCATACAACGCCTCGCCCCCGGTCACACACAGCACCACCGCGCCCAGAATGATGAAGGTGGTGCCTGGTTGCTCCCACATGAAGGTCAGCGCGTAATGCGGGCTGATGGCCCACAAAATGGCCGGGTTGTGTGCGATGTGCCACACGCCCAGTGCCGCAATGCTGGCAAACCACACCAGTGTGATGGGCCCGAAGAACTTGCCAATGCCGCTGGTGCCCCGTTTTTGCACCCAAAACAGCAGAAACAGAATCACCAGCGTGATGGGAATGACGCCCTTTTTGAAGGTGGGGGAAATGATTTCCAACCCCTCCACCGCCGACAGCACCGAAATGGCAGGGGTGATGACCCCGTCGCCATAAAACAGACAGGTGCCAAAAATGCCCACCAGCAGCAGCACGCGGCGCAGCCGGGGCTTGTCTTTCACCGATTGAGAGGCCAGCGCCAGCATGGCCACCAGCCCACCCTCACCGTGGTTGTCGGCCCGCAGCACCAGGGTGACGTACTTCAGCGAGACGATGGTGGTGAGCGTCCAGAACACGATGGACAACACACCGTACACGTTGTCAGGCGTGAAGGGCACATGCCCGGAACCGAAAATTTCTTTGATGGCATACAGCACACTCGTGCCGATGTCGCCGTACACCACGCCAATGGCACCCAAGGTGAGCGTGGCCAGGGAAGATTTGGAAGCAGACAAATGGCGGACCCGCCAGCCTTCGGCGCGCGGGATTTCAAAGTCGCGAAGCCGCGATTGTGCGCCGGGCCAGCACGGCTGTGTGTTGCAGTGCAACAACAAAACCCGCGCTTGAAGCGGGCGATGCCGAAACCAAAAACAAGAGTGAAGAGATGAACCGCATCAAGCGATGGGGTGCATTTCAATCATATACTTCCGCTTCAGGGTCGGTGGCTTCCAGTTCGTAGCTGGCGGCCAGCATGGCCAGGCGGCCCATCACGCCGTACATGTAGAAGCGGTTGGGGGCGCTTGCCCCGGGTTTCATGCCGGGCTGGGGCAGGTGGGCACTTTGCGCAAAGGCCAGCGGTACAAACTGGGCACCGGGGGCGTTGAGGTGTTCGTCCACGCCGCGCTCGGCGTGCACACGATAGAAGCCGCCCACCACGTAGCGGTCCATCATGTAGACCACTGGCTCGGCCACGGCATCGTTGATGCGCTCGTGCGTCAACACGCCCTCCTGCACCAGCAGGTCGCCTGCCGGCAGCGCGGTTTTGGCAGCCAGGGCCTCCAGGTCTTTGGCATCGCGCAGGGTCAGGGGCAACACGCCACCGGAGTGGCCATCGGCTTTCAGCACCACAAACGGCTTTTCCTGGATGCCGTATTCCTTGTACTTGCGGCGGGTTTTGGCCAGCACTGCCTCCACCTGGGCTTGCACCACGTCCATGCCTTGGCCTTGGGCCAGGTTGACACCGGCGCATACCGCGTGGGCAGGGGTGATGAGCCAGGCATCCATGCCCAGGAGCTTGGCAAAACGCTTGGCCACTTCCTCGTAGGCCTTCAGGTGGTTGCTTTTGCGCCGGGCCGACCCGGCAGCATGCAGCGGGGGCAACAGGTATTGCTCGTGGAGGTCCTCCAGCACCCCGGGCACGCCGCTGGCCAAGGCGTTGTTGAGCAGGATGGTGCAGGGGTCGAAGTCTTTCAGGCCCAGGCGCTTTTTGCCGCGGATCACGGGCTCCACGGTCAGCACCTCACCGTCAGGCAGGGGCACGGTGAAGGTGTCGGTCACGTCTGGGCTGATGCAACCCACGCGCACGTTCAGCCCGGCCATGTTGAACACGCGCTGCAACTGGGCCAGATTGCTGGCGTAGAAGCTGTTGCGCACATGGTTTTCAGGGATCAGCAGCAGGTTTTTGGCCTCGGGGCAGATCTTTTCAATGGCCGCCATCGCCGCCTGCACCGCCAGCGGCAGCATTTGCGGCGTGAGGTTGTGCCAGCCGCCAGGGGTCAGGTCCGTGTCCACTGGGGCCAGCTTGAAGCCTGCGTTACGCACATCGACCGAGCTGTAAAACAGGGGCGTGTGCTCCATCCACTCCAGCCGAAACCAGCGTTCGATGACGGGCGTGGACTCCAGGATGCGCTGCTCTAGTCCGTTGATGGGGCTGTTGAGCGCAGTGACGAGGTGAGGGACCATTTTTGTGACGTGTGATGTGTGGAAACAGAAGCTGAGACCCAGTTTAAACGGCTGCTGAAGCGGCAAGTGCTTCAACCCGACCGGGTGTCGGGTGTCAGGTCATGCGCACCCAGGCGCCGGAGCAAGGCTTTTTCCAACTCCAGAATGACCAGCACCGCCACCCCCGCCGCGCCGATGGCAAACAGTGTGCCCACGCCCAGCGGGCGGGTGTTGAACAAGCTGTGCATGAATGGCGCGTAGGTGAACAGCAACTGCAACACCACCACAGCTGCCACCGACGCCAGCACCAGCGGCGTGCCCTTGACCCCTTGCCAGGTGAATGACGGCGACTTGAGGTAACGCACGCTGAACAGGTAGAACACCTCCATGGCCACTAGGGTATTGACGGCCACGGTGCGTGCGGTGGCTTCGTCGGCCCCCCGGGACAGCGCCCAGCCGTGCATGCCGAATATGCCGCCCATGAACAGCACCGACACCAGCCCAATGCGCCATGCCACGAAGGCTGACAGCATGGGCTCGAAAGGGCTGCGTGGTGGGCGGCGCATGACATCGGCCTCGGTCGGCTCAAACGCCAGCACCAGCGCCAGCGCGATGGAGCTGACCATGTTGACCCACAGGATTTGCGCAGGCGCAATGGGCAAGGACACGCCCAGAAGAATGGCCAGCAGCAGCGACAACGACTCGCCCCCGTTGATGGGCAGCAGGAAGGTGATGGTTTTCTTCAGGTTGTCGTAGACCGTGCGCCCCTCTTCCACCGCGTGGGCAATGGACGCAAAGTTGTCATCGGCCAGCACGATGGCACAGGCCTGTTTGGCGGCTTCGGTTCCTTTTTTGCCCATGGCCACACCCACATCTGCCTGCTTGAGGGCGGGCGCGTCGTTCACGCCGTCGCCGGTCATGGCCACCACCTCGCCATTGGCTTGCAGCGCACGCACCAGGCGGATTTTGTGTTCCGGGCTGGCACGGGCAAATACGCGGGTGGTGCGCACTGCTTCTTGCAGGTCCGCATCGCTCAAGGCCTCGATGTCTGGGCCGGTGATGGCGGTCAATGGTGCATGCCCGTTGCCCGCATCCCCCCCCATACCGAGTTGCCCGGCAATGGCGCTGGCGGTCACACCGTGGTCGCCGGTGATCATCACCACACGGATGCCGGCCTGCTGACATTGCGCCACGGCGCGGATGGCCTCGTCGCGCGGCGGGTCGATGATGGCGACCAGCCCCAGCAGCGTGAGGCCCTGGGCCACAGTTGAATGCGTGAGTGAGGTGTGGTCGGCTGTCAATACACGCTGGGCCAGCGCCAGCACACGCCGCCCCTGGCGAGCCTGGGCATCCACCGCCGCCAGCCAGTGCGCGGCGTTCAGCGGCACGTCGTGCCCGCTGGCATCGCGTTGGTGGCTGCACATGGCCAGCACGCGCTCGGGCGCGCCTTTGACCAGAGCCACGAGGCTGTTGGCCTCTGCGTGGGCTTCGTCGCTGGGAGCGTGAAGGGTGGCCATGTAGCGGTGGTCAGACTCGAAGGGCACCACCCCCAACCGTGGGCGGGCCAGCCGACTGTGGCTGGGGTCCAGTCCGGCCTTCATGGCCAGGGTGAGCAATGCGCCCTCGGTGGGGTCACCGGCCAGCGTCCACTCGCCCGTTTGCGTACCCTCGGCGGGGGCCAGGTGGGCGTCGTTGCACAGCGCGGCGGCTTGTGCCAGCGGCATGAACGCGGCGTGCTGGAACGCAGCCCGCTCACCCTGCTCACCCTGCATGCCCTGCGCACTGATGCGCCCCTCGGGCGCGTAGCCAGCGCCTTCCACATCCAGCACCAGGCCGTCGAGCAACACCTGCTGCACCGTCATTTCGTTGCGCGTGAGGGTGCCGGTTTTATCGGAGCAGATCACCGTGACGGAGCCCAGCGTTTCGACCGCTGGCAGTCGGCGTATGACGGCGTGTCGCCGCGCCATGCGCTGCACGCCCATGGCCAGTGCGATGGTCATGATGGCGGGCAGCCCCTCGGGAATGGCTGCCACGCCCAGTCCCACGGCGGCCATGAACATCTCGCCCGCAGGCATGCCGCGCACCCACACCCCAAAACCAAACAGCAGCGCGGCCGCCACCAGAATGACACCGGTCAGGCTGCGGCCCACACCTTCCATCTTGCGCAACAGAGGGGTGGTGCCGGTCTCCACCTCGGTCAGCATGTGACCGATGCGGCCCATTTCGGTGTGGGCACCGGTGGCCACCACCACGGCCCTGGCCTGCCCCTGAGTCACGAGCGTGCCGGCAAAGCCCAGGCACAGGCGGTCGCCCAACGCGACATCGGTGGCCACGGCATGGGTGTGTTTGTCAACCGGCACCGATTCGCCAGTCAGTGCGGCCTCGTCCACCCGCAGGTTGTGGGCCTCCAGCAGCCTCACATCGGCAGGCAGGCGGTCACCGGAGGCGAGTTGCACCACATCACCGGGCACCAGTAGGGCAGCATCCAGATCGGTGGGGTGGCCGTTGCGCAGCACCACGGCGTGTGGGCTGAGCATGTGGCGGATGGCCTGCAGCGCTGCCTCGGCTTTGCCCTCCTGCACAAAGCCGATCACGGCGTTGAGCACCACCACAGCGGCAATGACGCCGGTGTCCACCCAGTGGCCCATGAATGCGGTGACGGTGGCCGCCGCCATCAGCACATACAGCAGCACGTTGTTGAACTGGCGCAGCAGGCGCATCAGCGCGCTGGGAGCGGGTGCCTCGGCCAGGCGGTTGGGGCCGTGCGTGGCCAGACGGTGCTTGGCCTCGGCTTGGCTCAGACCTTGGGTGCTGGACTGCAAGGCCTCCAGGGCCTGTGGTGCGGTGTGGGTGTGCCAGGCAACAGGAGGCAAGCGGCTGGGCTCAGTGGGGGTCGTCATGCCTGAGCGACCCGGTGGCGCTGGTTTCGTTCCCTGGCTTCGGCTCAAGCCACAGGTGATTTGACCTGCGTCAAATTCACCCTCGCACTTCGCCCTCGCCCAGCACCACGTACTTGAGCGAGGTCAGCCCCTCCACCCCCACGGGGCCACGGGCATGGAACTTGTCGGTGCTGATGCCAATTTCGGCACCCAACCCGTATTCGAACCCGTCGGCAAAGCGCGTGCTGGCGTTGACCATGACGCTGGCCGAATCCACCTCGCGCAAAAAACGCTGGGCGTGCCGGTGGTCGTTGGTGAGGATCGCCTCGGTGTGGTGGCTGGAATAGCGGTTGATGTGGGCAATGGCCTCGTCCACGCCGCACACCACCTTCACGCTGATGATGGGCGCCAGGTATTCCTCGCTCCAGTCCGCTTCGGTGGCGGCTTTGAGCAACGCAGCCGGGGCCACGGTGGCCAGCAAGCGCAGCGACTCGGGGCAACCCCGCATCTCCACGCCCTTGGCAGCAAACACCGCGCCGATGCGGGGCAGAAAATCGGCCGCCACGCCACGCGCCACCAGCAGGCTCTCCGTGGCGTTGCAGGGGCTGTATTTCTGGGTTTTGGCGTTGTCGGTGACCTTGACGGCCAATTGAAGGTCGCACGGGTCATCCACGTAGGTGTGGCAATTGCCATCCAGGTGTTTGATGACGGGCACCTTGGCTTCGGCGCTGATGCGCTCGATCAGGCCCTTGCCACCGCGGGGAATGATCACATCCACAAACTGCGGCATGGCAATGAGGTGGCCCACGGCGGCGCGGTCGGTGGTGGGCACCAGTTGCACCGCGTCTTCGGGCAGGCCGGCCTCGGCCAAGGCCATGCGCACCAGGCGGGCCAATGCCTTGTTCGACTCAATGGCTTCAGACCCGCCGCGCAAGATGCAGGCATTGCCACTCTTGATGGCCAGGCTGGCCGCTTCAATGGTGACGTTGGGCCGGCTCTCGAAAATCATGCCGAACACGCCGATGGGCACACGCATCTGGCCCACGCGGATGCCGCTGGGCACCTGTTTCATGCCGACAATCTCACCAATGATGTCGGGCATGGCAGACAGTTGTTCGCAGCCCTGGGCGCAGGTTTCCAGCACCTTGGGGGTGAGCTTGAGGCGGTCCACCATGGGCTCAGCCAGGCCACTGGCGCGGGCGCGGTCCAGGTCACGGGCGTTGTCGGTTTGCAGCGGCTCGACGTTCTCACGCAGCAGGCGGGCCAAGGCCAGCAAAGCTTTGTTTTTAATAGCTGTTGACGCTTTTGCAGCGTGCGCAGAAGCCTGTTTTGCCTGCAAACCCATGGTTTGCATCAGTTCAGCGGTGGGGAGGTCGGTGGCGGCGTTCATGCCCGGGATTGTCGCACCCGAGTCACCCTCGGTTCGCATCCCCGGTCCGCTCAAGCAAACACAGCAGGGCCCTGTCGGGCCAAGCGTGCCACGCCCACGCACGCATCGCTTTCCATAGCTGCCACGGCAGGCACAGCAAGCGCCAGGGCGCGAATATGTTCATAAACCGGGTTGCGTGCACCTCCGCCCACGGCCCACACCTTCTGCACGGGCGGCGCGCCCAGGCGCTGCAACAGTGCATAGCCCTCGGCCTCGGTGCGGGCCAGAGACTCCAGCAGCCCCTGGAAAAACACCGCATCGTCGGCTGGGCGTGGCTCCAGCCGGGGCAACAGGGTGGGGTCGGCCACCGGAAAGCGCTCGCCCACACCAGGCAGCGGGCGGTAGTCCAGCCCGGTCGGCTGATCGGGGCGCAGCTGGGGCGTGAGTGCGGTCATTTGCGCGTCGCTGAAGAACTGGCGCAGCACGCGCCCCCCGGCGTTGGACGCCCCGCCCACCAGCCAGCGCGGGCCAAACCAGTGGCTGTACACGCCGTGAGGGGTGGAGGTGATCGGTGCATCGGCCAGCAGCTTGAGTACCAATGTGCTGCCCAGTGACGTGACCCCCTCCCCCTGAGCACTGACGCCCGTGGCGATGAAAGCGGCTGTGGCGTCGGTGGTGCCGGCCGCCACCTGCGGGCTGACAGACAGGCCCCAGGCGCGGGCCACACTGGGGTCGAGCGGACCCAGGCGCTCGCCAGGGGTGTGGATGGCGGGCAGTTGCCATTGCCCCGACCACGCCACCAGCGCACGCACCGCCTCTGGCCACAGAGCGCGGACCACGTCGCCCCCCGCTTTGAGGGCGTTGTGGCGATCGGTCACTGGCGGCAGGCCAGCCCCGCGCAGGCGGGCCGTGAGCCAATCCGTCTGGCTCAGGCACCAGGCCATTCGGGTTGACATACCGGTCTGAGCGACCAGCCACAAGGCTTTGCTCAGGCTGGACCCGGCGGAAGCCGCCACGTGATCGGGCCCGAGCACAGACGCGACCTGCTGCGCCTGCGCCTGCGCTGGGGCCTGGTGATAGAACAACGGCAGGGCCAGCGGTTGCAAGGCCGCATCGCACGCCAGCACCGTGCCCGAGGTGGCGTCCAGCGCCACCGCCTGCACACGCTGGCGCAACGCGGCGGGCAGGTTGGTAACGGCTTCAGCCACCGCCGACCACCAGTCCTCGGGGGTGGACAGGTCCATGGCCAGGGGCACGCCGTGGCGGGCCAGCACCTCGCCAGCACTGTCGATCACGGCTGCACGCACGCCGCTGGTGCCCACATCCACGCCCAGAAAGCACGGCGATGCGCTCATGGCGACTCGTACAACTCCAGGGGCAAGCCGTCGGGGTCGGCAAAAAACACGAAGCGGCGCCCCGTGTATTCATCCACCCGAACGTCTTCAACCGCAATGCCCATGGCCTCCAGCCGTTGTTTGCAGGCGGCCACATGGTCCACGGCAAAGGCCAGGTGTCTCAGGCCCTGCGCTTCGGGCCTAGAGGGACGGGGCGGCGCAGCAGGGAACGAAAACAGCTCGATCTGCGAGCCATCGGGCAAGGCGAGGTCGAGCTTCCACGACTGGCGTGCTTCCCGGTAATGTTCGGCCACCACCCGCAGGCCCAGGCACTCGGTGTAGAAACGTTTGGAGGTGGCGTAGTCCGCACAGATGATGGCGGCGTGGTGAATGCGCTTGAGCATGGGCAACAGCATAAGCCCCGCCGGTTCGACATGCGGGTGACTGCAGCCCCGCGCCAGCGAGGGCACACTGGCGGCATGAGCGCCCCTTCTTCTCACCTGCTCCCGACCGGCGTTGCCGTGTTTGAACGCGGCTGGCTGTCCAGCAACAACGTGCTGCTGGACGACGGCAACACCTCCACCCTCATCGATACGGGCTACTGCACCCACGCCGAGCAAACCCTGGCCCTGGTGGCCCAGGCACTGGGCGAACGCCCCTTGACCCACGTGCTCAATACCCACCTGCACAGCGACCACTGTGGCGGCAACGGCGCACTGCAAGCACGATACCCAGGGCTGGTCACCGCCATTCCGCCTGGCGGTTCACAGGCCGTGGCCGACTGGAATGAGGCCGCGCTGGGCCACGCACGTTTTGGCCAGAGCATCGTTCGCTTCGGGTTCGACCGCTTGCTCCAACCGGGCAGCACCGAACACCTGGCCGGGCGCGACTGGCAGGTACACGCCGCGCCGGGGCACGACCCCGATGCCGTGCTGCTGTTCCAGCTTGACACGGGCGTGCTCATCAGCGGCGATGCGCTGTGGGAAAACGGCTTTGGTGTGGTTTTCCCGGAACTGGACGGACGCAGCGGTTTTGATGATGTGGCCGCCACGCTGGACGTGATCGAACGCCTCGGCCCAGCCGTGGTCATCCCCGGGCATGGTGGGGTGTTTGCCGATGTGCCCGCCGCGATGGCCCGCGCCCGTACGCGCCTGGACGGCTTCGTGCAGCACCCGCAGCGCCACCTGCGCCACGCGGCCAAGGTGCTGGTTAAGTACAAGCTGCTGGAAATGGGCGCCACCACACATGCCAACCTGCACGAATGGACGCTGGCCACACCCGTGTTGGGCGATTTGCACCGCATCAGCACAGGGGCCCCGCCTCAGTTCAACGAATGGGTGGACGAATTGCTGGCCGACCTGGTGCGCGCCGGGGCCGCGAAAGTAGACAACGGGTGGGTCAGCAACCACTGACCCGCACCCTTACCCCCGCACAGCGCACGCCCGGCTCACCTGCGTGGCCAGGCGGTGCAAGGCGTCCCACGGGTCAGCGGGCCAGGTGGGCACTTTCAGGCCTTTGGCGATGCCATCCACCACATGTGCGTCTTGCAGCCACTGCGCCACGGTGGCAGCACTCAGGCGAGGCAACACACGTTCCATGAGCTTTTCTTTGGCGCCCCAGACGCGGTGCTCGCGCAGGGCCATGGGCATGGGGCGGCCCGCGTCCAGCGCCTGGCGCACGCGGGCCAGGGTGCGGATGTCTTCGCTCAGCGCCCAGTGCACCAGCACCGGGGCCTCACCTTCTGCTTGCAACCCGTCGAGCATGCGCTGCACGCGTTCGGTGTGCCCGGCCAGCACGGTTTCGGCCAGTTTGAAGGCGTCGTAGCGGGCCACGTTGAGCACAGCGGCTTCCACCTGCTCAAAACTCAGTTCACCCGGCGGGTGCAGCAATGCGAGCTTTTGCACCTCCTGGTGCGCAGCCAGCAAGTTGCCTTCCACCCTGTCGGCAAAAAACTGCAGCGTTCGCTGGCCTTCTTCACCGGCACAGACACGCTGCTGTTGCTGGGCCAGGCGCTGGGCAATCCACTGAGGCAGGGCGTGGCGCTCCACAGGGTCCACGCGCAGAGTGGTGCCAAAACTGTCGAGCGCGCCAAACCACGCGCCCTTGAGCGTGGCACCGTCGAGGCGGGGCAACAGCACGAGTGTCAGCACACTGTCGTTGCGCGAGGCCAGTTCGGCCAGTTGCTGCAACGCAGCGCTGCCTTCTTTACCGGGTTTGCCCGAGGGAATGCGCACTTCCACCAACTGGCGGTCGCCAAACAGGCTCATTTCACCGCCGCTGGCGAGCACGGCGCTCCAGTCGAAGTGGGCACCCGCAACAGTGAACACAGTGCGCTCGGTGTAACCCTGGGCACGGGCCGCCGCTCGGATGGCGTCTGCTGCCTCTTGAATGAGCAGCGGCTCGTCGCCGTGAAGGGTGTACAGCGGCTTGAGCCCTTTGTGCAGGTGTGCGGCGAGCTGGGCGGCGGCCAGTTGCATGGAGGGCTGCCGTTCGGGTGTCAGAGAGACCGCACGGCCGCCAGGCGGCGCAGCAATTGCTGGACGATGTCGGTCTGCATGTCGCGGTACAACGCGGCCTCTTCGTCGGCCTTGGACAGGGCCAGCGTCTCGCTGTAGCTGATGTCGCGCTGGAGCAGTATCTCGCTGTCCTCGATCAGCACTTTGCCTGCGGGCGTGCTGAGCCTGAAGCGGAAACGCGTGCGCAACTGGAATTCACGCACCTGGCCCGCTGCGGTGGAGCCCACCACGGATTTTTCGCGCTGGTCGGCCAGCACGTCCAGCACGGCGTCTGCGGGTGTGGCCGCACCGGGCGGCGGCATGGCATCGAACACCTGAATGCCTGCGCCCACCAAGGCAGTGCGCAACTCACGCCGCAGGGGTGAGCCGTCTGGCAGCGGGGCCACCAGTGTGCGAAACGCAAACGTGGGGGCTTGCCGGAGTTTGAAGCCACAGCCCCCGAGCAGTGCCACGGCGGCAATGGCCATCAACCCTTGGCGACGCGAACAGTGGTGGGCCATGGCGCGCTCAGACCACCACGTTGACCAGACGGCCAGGCACCACGATGACCTTTTTGGCCGGCGCGCCGTTGGCCTGTTTGACGAAGGCTTCGCTGGCCAGGGCAGCGGCTTCGATGGCGACTTTGTCGGCCGTGGCGCTCACCAGTACCGAGCCGCGCAGCTTGCCGTTGATTTGCAGCATCAGCTCGATTTCGTCTTGCTGCAGCGCGGCTTCGTCCACTTTGGGCCAGGCGGCATCGAGCAGATCGCCCAGTTGGCCCGCGTAGCCCAACTCACTCCACAGGGCATGAGCGATGTGGGGCGTGGCGGGGTACAGGCAACGCAGCAGAATGCCAAAACCTTCTGCCAACGCCACAGCAGCACCGGCGCTGTCGAAGGCCTTGAAGTCGTCCAGCGCATTCAGCATCTTCATGCAACCCGACACCACGGTGTTGTATTGCATGCGCTGGTAGTCGTAGTCCACCTGCTTGAGCACGGTGTGGATCTCCAGCCGCAGGGTTTTGGCTTCTTTGCCAAATTCAACGTCATTGATGCCGCCAGCGCTTGATGCGCTTGAATTTGCAGCTGCGAAATCGATATTGGCCAATTTGTAGCCGAAGTTCCACACCCGGCGCAGGAAGCGGTAACTGCCCTCCACGGCGGAGTCGTTCCACTCCAGCGTGGCCTCGGGAGGTGCGGTGAACATGGTGTACAGGCGAGCGGTGTCGGCACCGTAGCGCTCGATCAGGTCCTGGGGGTCCACGCCGTTGTTTTTGGACTTGGACATGGTGCCCACGCCCTCGTAGTCGATGGCCGTGCCCACGGGCAACTCGCCGTCGGCACTGGCCACGGCCTTCAGCAGCTTGGCGCCGACGATCTTGCCGCCTTCGTCAAACACATGCTCAACGTCCGTTGGCCAGAAGTACTCTTTGCCACCCTTGGCGGTGCGGCGGCTGTAAATGTGGTTGAGCACCATGCCTTGCGTCAGCAGCTTGGTGAAAGGTTCGTCCACTTTCACCAACCCCAGGTCGCGCATGACCTTGGTCCAGAACCGCGCGTACAGCAGGTGCAGGATGGCGTGCTCGATGCCGCCGATGTATTGATCCATCGGCATCCAGTAGTCGGCGCCGTCAGCAACCATGTGATCGCTGTTTGCGGGGTCGCAATAGCGCATGAAGTACCAGGACGAGTCCACAAAGGTGTCCATGGTGTCGGTTTCGCGGCGGGCGGGTTTGCCGCACACCGGGCAAGTCACGCCAGCGTGGAAGCCTTCGTGCTTGTGCAGCGGGTTGCCCGAGCCGTCGGGAATGCA
>CAIYQZ010000027.1 GCA_903928495.1 uncultured bacterium | reverse complement strand
TCGTCGAGGAACACCGCTTTGCGCGTGCGCCGCGTGCTCAGGTTCAGGCCAAGTTCTTGTTGGGTCATGACGCCATTGTTCCCGGCGCACCTCGCTCACACCATTCGGGCTTGACCGGGGTTTTGAACACCATCCCTAACGAATGTATCCCGCAGAACCTGCGGGATAAGCTGGACTTTGCGGGATATTCCGATCATATCAACATCCAGAAAACGCAATCAGATCAAAGGGTTGGACGCCAAAATCTGATTCTTATACAGGTATAAATAAACCACGAAACCCGGCATCCACTTACACCCAGTGACCGCTTCGCTCAGACTCGCTGCATGACGGCAACGGGTCGCCAACGGAGTGTCACGACGAATCACTCCAAAAACGAAAGGCCAGGCATTGCCTGGCTTTTTTGATCGATATGTGCCTATAGCGCTTATCTGTAGTCATTCTTTGCTACAGATTATTCGTCTCGCCCTTGATGCATCCTCACTCCCCATGCATCAACTCCAACAGCGCCCGCGCCACCACCTTGGTTGCCCGGCGCAAATCGGCCAGTTCCAGATGCTCATCCGCCCGCTTGGCGTTTGACTCGCGCACGGTTCGTGGCCCTGCGCCGTAAATCACGCCGGGAATGCCGTGTTCGCCGTACAGGCGCACGTCGGTGTACAGGGGGGTGCCCACGGCGGGAATGGCTTCGCCAAACACCTGTTGGCCGTGCTGTTGAATGGCGGCCACCAGCGGGGCGTTGCCTGGCAGGGGTTTCATGGCGTGGGCCAGCAGCATGCGGCGTACTTCCACCTGCAGGGCTTTGCCGCCACGGGGTGGGTTGAAGCTGGCGGCAGCTTTTGCTATTGCGTTGCGCAGGCTGGCTTCTACTTGCGCGGGGTCTTCCTCGGGAATCATCCGGCGGTCGAGCTTCAGCACCACTTTGCCGGGAATCACGTTGGTATTGGTGCCGCCGTTGATGAGGCCGATGTTCAGGTAGGGGTGCGTGATGCCTTCCACGCCCGATGTCACCTGCAGGTAGTCGCGGTTCAGCGCGTACAGCGCGTTCATGATGTGGGTGGCACCCTGCAACGCGTCGGTGCCGCTGTCTGGGATGGCAGCGTGGGCCATGTCGCCTTGCACGGTCACTTCCAGTTGCAGGCAGCCGTTATGGGCCACCACCACCTGGTAGCTGAAGCCGGCCGCAATCATCAAATCGGGCTTGGTGTGGCCGTGTGTCAACAGCCAGCCGGGGCCCACTTCGCCGCCAAATTCTTCGTCGTAGGTGAAGTGCAGTTCCACGTTGCCCTTCAATGGCGCACCCAGGCTTTCAAGCGCACGCACGGCAAACGTGAAGGTGGAAAAGTCGCACTTGCTCACGGCAGAAGCGCGGCCATAGATGCGGCCGGTTTGGTTGCCGCCCACCACTTCGCCACCGTAGGGCGGGTGTGTCCAGCCCTCGCCAGGGGGCACCACGTCACCGTGGGCGTTCAGGGCCACGGTTTTGCCGCCTGCGCCGTAGTGGCGGCGCACGATCAGGTTGGTGATGGTTTCCAGCCCGGCAGCCTGTACCTCGGCGGCGGGCACGGCGAACTTTTCTGCCGTCATGCCAAAGGCTTGCAGCAGTTCGGCGGTGCGTTCGGCGTGGGGGGTGTTGTTGCCCGGCGGAGTGTCGGTGGGCACCTGAATGAGCTGCTGCAAAAATCCCACCTGTTCGTCAAAGTGGGCGTCCACCCAAGCGTCCAGGCGGTCGAATTCGTTTTGGTTTGGGGAGGTCATTGGGCGTCCTGGGCAAGTTGGTTCAACAGGTGGGTGAAGGCGTCCACGGCCAGTTGCATGTCGTCTGCTGTGGTGCTTTCAAGCGGGTTGTGGCTGATGCCGCTGTTTTCGCCACGCACAAACAGCATGGCCTGGGGCATCACGTCGTGCAGCTTCATGGCGTCGTGGCCTGCGCCGCTGGGCATGTTGAACACCGGCAGGCCGGTGTCTTGTACGGCGGCGGTCCAGCGGGCTTGCAGGGCTGGGGCGCTGGGTGCGGCGCTGGCCCGCATGGTTTCGTCCAGCTTGTAGCTCAAGCCCCGTTGGGTGCAAATTTCATTCAGTTTTTGCAGCACGTCGTGCTCAACCTCTATGCGCTGCATGTCGTTGGGCGCCCGAATGTCGAGGCTGAAGCGGCAGGCACCCGGCACCACGTTGATGCTGCCATTGGGAACCTGCAACTGGCCCATGGTGGCCACGCTGTCGGCGTCCTGCCCGGCACGTTCTTCCAAATACAGGGCCAATTCGGCCACGGCGCAGGCGGCGTCGCGGCGGCGGGTCATGGGTGTGGTGCCAGCGTGGCTGGCCTGGCCCACCACTTCGCCCACAAAGCGCGCGCTGCCGTTGATGCTGGTGACCACACCCAGGGGCAGGTTCAGCTCGTTCAGCACCGGGCCTTGTTCGATGTGCACTTCCACAAAGCCCAGGTAGTGGGCCGCGTCGCGCTGCAGCTTGGCGATCGACTCCAGGGTGGCAGGCAACCCGGCGTGCTGCATGGCCTGGCGCAGGCTGATGCCGTCGGCGTCCAGTTGGTCCAGCCATGCAGGGTCAAAACTGCCGGTGAGTGCGCCCGAGCCCAAAAAGGTGGCTTTGTAGCGCTGGCCTTCTTCTTCGGCAAACGCAACCACCTCGATGCCAAACGGCAGGCGTTGCCCAAGGCGGTGCAGCTCGCGCACGCAGGCCATGGGCACCACAATGCCCAACCGACCGTCGTATTTGCCGCCGTTGCGCACGGTGTCGTAGTGGCTGCCGGTGAGCAAGGTTTTGGCGGCAGGGTCGCTGCCCTTGTACACGCCCACCACGTTGCCCACCGCGTCGATTTCCACGCTGTCAAACCCGCAGTCACGCATCCAGCCTGCGATGTCTTGGGCACAGGCGCGGTGCGCGTCGGTCAGATAGGTGACCGTGAGCTGGCCCAGCTCGGCATAGCCGGGGTCGGTGTGGCGGGCCAGTTGTTCCTGCCAGTCCCACACGGCTTGGCCCAGGGTGGGCTCAAAGCCAAACTTGTCGTTCAGCCGGATTTCTGCAATGCGGTGGATGTTGCGGATGCACTCTTGCAGCTCAAAGTCGGGGTGGCCGTGCACCCGGCGTTGGAAGGTGGCAATGATTTGCTGCTTGGTCAGCCCCACGCCGCGCGGGCCACGCACCGCCAAAATGAACGGCCAGCCAAACTTGGCGTTGTAGTCGGCATTCAGTTTCTGAATAAGAGCAAACTCTTCAGGGCTGCATTGCGTCAGGCCCGCTTTTTGTTGCTCATTCGTCGATTCGGCCGTCAGGGTGTTGCTGACCATGGCCTTGCCCGCCAGCTCGGGGTGGGCGCGGATGAGGTTTTTCTTGGCCTCGTCTCCCGCTTCGTCCAGCACCACGGTGAGCGTGTGCTTCAGGTGCGCCAGCGATTTGAATGGCCGTTGGGCCATGGCTTGGCCCACGATCCAGGGTGTGTGCTCGTACAGGCCGTCGAGCATTTTGGCGGCCACGTCGGGCGGGGACGCGTTCAGGCGGTCAAGGGTGATGGGTGTGGACATGATGGGGTTCAACCTGGGCTGATCGGTTTCAGGCGGTGTAGGGGTGGGTGGCTTTCCAGTGCCGGGCAATGTCGATGCGCCGCGCCACCCACACGTGGCTGTGTGCCTGAATGTGGTCCAGAAAACGCTGCAGCGCGGTGATGCGCCCGGGCTTGCCCAGTAGGCGGCAGTGCATGCCCACGCTCATCATCTTGGGGGAGTTGTCACCTGCAGGGTCGCCTTCGGCATACAGCACGTCGAAGGTGTCTTTCAGGTACTGAAAAAACGGGTCGGCGTGGCTGTAGCCTTGGGGCAGGGCAAAGCGCATGTCGTTGCAGTCCAGCGTGTAAGGAACGATGAGCTGAGGCACCACGCTGCCATCAGACTTTTGCACTTTCATCCAAAAGGGCAGGTCGTCGCCGTAGTAGTCGCTGTCGTATTCAAAGCCGCCGTGGTCGGCCACCAGGCGGTGGGTGTTGGGGCTGTCGCGGCCGGTGTACCAGCCCGCGCCGTGCAGTTGCTGGCCGTGGTCGTCGGTGACGCGCGCCATGATCTCCATGGCCAGGCGCATGTGCTCGCGCTCTTCGGCTTCCGGGGTGTTTTGGTAGTGAATCCACTTCCAGCCATGGCAGGCAATTTCGTGGCCCAGCTTCAAGAAGGCGGCGGTGACGTCGGGTGAGCGCTCCAGCGCGCTGGACACGCCAAACACCGTCAGCGGCAGGCCGCGTTTTTCGAACTCGCGCAGCAGGCGCCACACCCCGGCGCGCGAGCCGTATTCGTAAATGCCTTCCATGCTCATGTGCCGGTCGGGGTAACTGGCTGGGTTGAACATTTCAGACAAAAACTGCTCGGAACCTGCGTCGCCGTGCAGCACGCAGTTTTCGCCACCTTCTTCGTAGTTCAGTACAAACTGCACCGCCACACGGGCGCCGCCCGGCCACTGCGCGTGGGGTGGTTTGGCGCCGTAACCGGCCAGGTCGCGGGGGTAGGGCTGGGTGGTGTCGTAAGTCATGATGAAAGTGCCATGGAAATGTCGTTGCTGGGCAGCTTGCGGTCGAACTGCAGGCCTTGCTCCACGTGTTTCAGGTGGTCGTTCATCAGTTGCACGGCCAATGCTTCGTCTTTGGCGGCAATGGCTTTGATGATTTCAGCGTGCTCTTCGCTGGAGTGTTCGGCGGCGGAAGTGCTCTGGTACATCAGCGTGATGAGCGCGCAACGCGAAATCAGGTCGCCCAGCAATTGGGCCAGCACGTCGTTGCCCATCAGCTCGGCCATGCGGACGTGAAAGTCGCCCAGCAACTCGGTGCGGCCACTCACGTCCTGGCTGGCCACGGCCTGCTTTTCGGCGGCAACGTGGGCCTTCAGGCTCTTGATCTGGCCGGGCGTGACCTGCTGCACAAAGGCGCGGGTCATTTCGGCTTCCAGCATGCGGCGCACTGCAAACACCTGGCGCGCTTCGTCGGCCGACGGTGTGGCCACAAACGCGCCACGCGCAGGCTCCATGCGGATGAGGTGGTTGCGCGTCATTTGAAACAGCGCCTGGCGCACCAGCGTGCGAGACACGCCAAAGTGGTCGGCCAGCTTTTGCTCGGCCAGCTTGGTGCCGGGGTGAAGCCGATGCTCAACAATGGCGCGGGTCAGTGACTCGACGATGCGTGCCGTGGACGACGCGGTGGCGTCATCGCCCGCCTGGGTGTTGGCATCGGTGTTGCTTGGGCTTTGTGTGTCGGGCAAGGCAGGTGTGCTCATGGGTTCATCATACGCATAAAACCGCTCTGTCGTCAAAAAGTGTATACACTTTGTGGCATCAACAACGCCGGGCTTTGGTATCGGCAACCCCGCCAAGGAGCTATTCATGGGATTGAGCACTCACGTTTTGGACACCATGCACGGCTGCCCCGCAGCGGGCATGGGCGTGTCGTTCTATGACACCACGGGTGGTGAGGCCGTGCTGCTGCAGCGCTTCAACCTGAACCACGACGGCCGCAACCCCAATGGCCCCTTGCTGGACAACAACACCCTGAAAGTGGGCACCTACCGTCTGGTGTTTGACGTGAAGGGCTACTTTGCCGCACGCAACGTGCCCTTGCCTGAGCCCAGCTTTCTGAACCAGGTCAGTCTTGACTTTGGTGTGGCCGACACCACACAGCACTACCACGTGCCACTGCTGGCCAGCCCCTGGAGCTATTCCACCTACCGGGGGTCATGACCCATCGACGGTTCATGCAGGGCGGGGCCGCGACCGCTCATCGGTATATGAAAAACCGTATGCCGGTCATACGGTTTGGAAAATAAAATCGCAGCCTTCATTCCCACGTTTGCCCACCCCCCTCACGCCCCACTATGACCCAAGTCACCAACACCGTGCGCTTCGTGCTCGACGGCCGCATCGTCGAAGCCCAAGGCAAGCGCCGCACCACCACCGTTCTGGACTATCTGCGTGAAGAGCTGCACCGCACCGGCACCAAGGAAGGTTGCGCCGAGGGCGATTGCGGAGCCTGTGTGGTGCTGGTGGGTGAGTTGAACGCTGCGGGCACGGGGGTGGACTACCTGCCGGTGAACGCCTGCATTCAGTTGCTGCCCAGCCTGGATGGCAAGTCGGTCAAAACCATTGAGAGCCTGAAAAAGGCCGATGGCACGCTGCACCCCGTGCAAGACGCCATGGTCAAGTGCCACGGCAGCCAGTGCGGCTTTTGCACGCCCGGCATCGTGATGAGCCTGGCGCACGTGGTGCAGGTGGTGCCCGGCCGTGGCCAGGGTTTGAGCCGTGGCGAAATCAGCGACGCCCTCAGCGGCAACCTGTGCCGTTGCACGGGCTACCAGCCCATCATCCAAGCCACGCAGCAGGCTTGCAGCACCGCGCTGGCCACCGACCCGAGCAGCCTGGCCATTGACAGCAGCGCCGATGTGCCGCTGCTGAAAGAGATCAAACGCGCCACGCACCCCACCTACAGCCTGGACGGCGAGATCGTCGTGCAGCCTGTGGTGCGAACCAAGAAGGGCAGCGAGTTTGTCAGCCCCGCCACGCTGGCCGAGGTGGCGCAGTATCTGGTGCAAAACCCCGGCACCACGCTGCTGGCAGGCAGTTCTGAAATTGGCCTGCAGGTCAACAAACAGTTCGCCCGCCCTGGCCACATTTGCTACCTGGGCAACGTGGCCGAGCTGAAGGCCGTGACTGAGACGTCCAAAGCCTGGCGCATTGGGGCCATGGTGTCTTTGGAAACGGTGTTGGCGCTGGTGAAGGACACCTTTCCTGACTTTGCCGAGGTGCTGCGCCGCTTCGGCTCGCCACCCATCCGCGCCACCGCCACGCTGGCGGGCAACATTGCCAACGGCTCGCCCATTGGTGACAGCATGCCTTGCCTGATGGCGCTGGGTGCCACGCTGGTATTGCGCCGGGGCGACAAGCAACGCACCGTGGCGCTGGACAAGTTCTATACCGGCCAAAAGCAGACCGTGCTGCAGGCTGGTGAGTTCATTGAGGCCATCGAATTGCCCAAACTGGCCGCGGGCCAGACCTTCCGTGCCCACAAGGTGAGCAAGCGGTTTGAGCAAGACATTTCCGCCACCTGCTGCGCCATGTCGTTCAGCCTGGTGGGCGGCAAGCTGAAGAATGTGAAGTTGGCCTACAACGGCCTTGCGCCCTCGCCCTGCCGCGCGCCCAAGCTGGAAGCCGTGCTGGAAGGCAAAGCCCCCGCCGATGTGACCGCCGACGCGCTGGATGGGGCAATAGCCGCCAGCTTCACCGCACGCGACGGCCTGCGCGCCACCTGGGCTTACCGCTCGCTGGTCGCCCGCAACCTGGTGCTGGAATTTGTTGAAGACGCAGCCGAGTCTTCTGTCGCCGCCTGAACCCGCTGGAGAACACCATGAACGCACCCACCCCCCTCCATGTGTTGACGCAGGCCATGCAGCAAGGCCAGGACATCATTCACGAGTCGGCCACGCTGCACGTGACTGGCGAGGCCACCTATACCGACGACATTCCCGAACTGCGCGGCACGCTGTACGCGGCGCTCATCACCTCGCCCGTGGCCCACGGCGAGCTGCTGGGCGACGGCATTGACCGCGAAGCCATCCTGCGCGAGCACGGTGTGGTGGCCGTGTACACGGCCAAAGACATTCCCGGCGAAAACAACTGCGGCCCCATCATCCACGACGACCCGTTTCTGGCCGTTGGCAAGGTTGAGTTTCTGGGCCAGGCCGTGGCTGTGGTGGTGGCGCGCGAAATGCTCTACGCCCGCGAGGCCGCCCACAAGGCCAAGGTGCTGGTGCGCGAGCTGCCTGCCATCCTGACCGTGGAGGCCGCCATGGCCGCCAACAGCTTCGTCATGCCGGCCAAAGGCATCGTCCGTGGCGATGCCGCTGTAGCGATTGCTGCCGCGCCGCACAAGGTGAAGGGCACCACCCGCACTGGCCAACAGGAGCAGTTTTACCTGGAAGGCCAGATCACCTACGCCGTGCCGCGTGAAGACGGGCAACTGACGCTGTACGTCTCCACCCAGCACCCCGATGGCAACCAGCGCGAAGCCGCTGCTGCGCTCAACCTCACCACCAACGACGTGGAGGTGATCTGCCGCCGCATGGGTGGCGGCTTTGGCGGCAAAGAGGGCAACGCCAGCATCTTCAGCCAGAGCGCCGCGCTGGCCGCGTTCAAGCTGCAAAAGCCGGTGAAGCTGCGCGTGAACCGCGACGACGACATGATGATCACCGGCAAGCGGCACGACTTCCGCATCGACTACGAAGTGGGTTTTGATGACAACGGCCGCATCCTGGGCGCAGACATCACCCTGGCCTCGCGCTGCGGCTACAGCATCGACTACTCCGGCCCAGTGAACGACCGGGCGTGCCTGCACATCGACAACTGCTATCACATCCCCGCGCTCAAGCTGGTCAGCCACCGCTGCAAAACCAACACGCAAAGCGCCACTGCCTTCCGGGGCTTTGGTGGCCCGCAGGGCATGTTCGGCATCGAGACGGTGATCGAGCAGATTGCCAATACCCTGGGCAAAGACCCGCTGGAAGTGCGCCGCCTCAACCTGTACAAAGACCCCGCTGTGTCCGGCGACGCAGCCACCATGACCACCCAATACAACCAGCTGATTGAAGACTGGGTGGGCGACAAGGTGATTGACCAGGTGGCGACCAGTGCCCGCTATGCCGAGCGCCGTGCGGAAGTGGCCGCTTTCAACGCCGCCAACAAACGCCGCAAGCGCGGCCTGTCGCTGGTGCCGCTGAAGTTTGGCATCAGCTTCACGGCCACCATGCTGAACCAAGGCGGCGCGCTGCTCAACATTTACATGGACGGCTCGGTCAGCGTCAACCACGGTGGCACCGAAATGGGCCAGGGCCTGAACACCAAAATGGCTCAGGTGTGCGCCGATGGCCTGGGCATTCCGGTCAGCCGAGTGCGCGTGACCGGCACCGACACCCAGAAGGTGCCCAACGCGTCGGCCACATCAGCGTCCAGCGGGGCCGACATCAACGGCGCGGCCATCATGAACGCCACCGCACAAATGCGTGAGCGTCTGGCTCCGGTGGCAGCCCGCATGCTGGGGTGTGATGCCAGTGATGTGGAATTTGTAGCTGATCACGCTCGTCAAATAAGCGCCAGGGGCCAAAATGATGCTAAAAAAGTGGCCTGGCCCGATTTGGCCAAGCAAGCCTGGCTGGACCGCGTGGGCCTGTCGGTCACGGGTTTCTACATGACGCCCGAAATCAAGTACGACTTCGCCACACTGAATGGCAAGGCGTTCTACTACTACTGCTACGGCGCGTCAGTGAGCGAGGTGGAAATCGACACCCGCACGGGCGAGTATTGGGTGAAGGCCGTGGACATCGTTCAGGACGTGGGCCAGAGCATCAACCCCGCCATCGACAAGGGCCAGGTCGAAGGGGCCTACATCCAGGGCATGGGATGGCTGACCATGGAAGAGTGCATCTGGGACAAAAAAGGCAAGCTGCTGACCCACGGCCCCAGCACCTACAAAATCCCGGTGGCAGGCGACGTGCCCGAGCACTTCAACGTGGCGCTGTTTGAGAACCTGAACAGCCGCCCCACACCGTTCCGCAGCAAGGCCACCGGCGAGCCGCCGCTGATGCTGGCGCTGTCCACCTTCTTCGCGCTGCGCGATGCGGTCAGTGCCACGGCCCACCACACCAAGGTGGTGCACATGGACGCACCGGCCACACCCGAGCGCATCCTGATGGCGTGTGAGGCGCTGAAGCAATCGGCCTGACCCGCAGCGAGCGCTCGCAAAAAAAAGTCCCCCGGCCAGCCAAGGCGGGGGGCTTTTTGATGTCTGCGCGGTGGCGAGTTCAGCGCCTCAGCATTTACCCGTGGCGTTCTTGCAGGTGGCCTTGGGTTTGGGCACGGCCGCCCGCTGGACGGTTTTGGGTGCGGAGCGACCAGAGCCTGGTTCAGGCACATTCGCATCCTGTCCCTCCGTCAGGGTGTCCAACTGAAATGTTCCGCTTTTGTGCCACAACCAGGTGTCGGTGTAGGTCACGTGGCCCAGGTTCACTGCCACCGGATAGGGCGCGGCGGCGCGCACGCTGCGTTCAATGTCGGCCATCACCTCAGGTGCATGGTGTGGAGCACGCATCCAGCTGGTTCTGGTGACCATGCCGCGTGGGTCCAAGTCGACCTCCAGTGTGCCCACGGCATACAGCAGTGGCGGCATGGGCCCTTTGAAGATGCGGTGGCCGTTTTTGCCATACAGGTGCGCGGCGGCATCGCGGCGGTACTCACGCGGGGTCTTGGCGTACGACAGGGATCCCACGGGTTCCGGCGGGGGCTGAGGCGCGGGCACCACCACCACGGGCGGCGGTGGCGGCGCAGGGGGCGGTGGCGGTGCAGGGGGCAGAGGGGTGGCGCAACCTGCCAGCAGTGCGGCGATGGTGGCCGCCGTGGTCAGCCAGCCAGCGCGAGCGCTGTCGATGGCCGTTGTGGCTGGCCGGTCTGGCGTGTGGGGGGAAGTGGGCTGTGGGGCAGGGCGCATGTGTTCCTCGGGGCCTACGTAACGGTCATACTGTGCCGCCTATTGTGGCGTGCCGGGCATCAACCTGGCCAGTGTGCGTGACAGTTGTTTACAGAAAGTCGCTTGTGTCGGATGTGTCGGAGTTGTTGTTGCGTTTGGAAACCGCTGAGGCGGTGTGGGTGCGCGTGGCTGAGGTGCAGGGTTCGGGCCCGCGCGAGGTGGGTGCCTGGATGGCCGTTTTTGCCGACGGCCAGGTCGGCACCATCGGTGGTGGTCACCTGGAGTGGCAAGTGCTGGCGCACGCCCGCGCAGCGCTGGCAGGGGCGCCATTGCAAGCACGCCAGCGCCATGCCCTGGGCCCCAGCCTGGGCCAGTGTTGCGGGGGTGTCGTCAGCCTTGACCTGGAGCCTGTGACGGCCGCAGACATCCCGCGATTGCGCCAGCAACTGGCGCAATCGGGCCACCCCCTGGCCCTGTTCGGTGGCGGCCACGTGGGCCGGGCGCTGGTCCAGGCCTTGAGCCCGCTTCCGTTTGCGCTGACATGGGTCGACAGCCGTGACGGCATTTTTCCGCCCGATGTGCAGCTTGATGTGGTGTGCGAACACTCCGACCCCGTGCAGGCCGCCGTGCGCGATCTGGCACCCGGCAGTGCCGTGCTGATCATGAGCTTCAGCCACGCCGAAGACCTGGACGTGTTGGCCGAGTGCCTTGCGCGCCAGCGCAATCAGGGCGACTTGCGCTGGGTGGGGCTGATTGGCAGCAAAACCAAGTGGGCCAGGTTTCAGCACCGCCTGGCCGAGCGCGGCTTTTCCGAAGCCGAATGGGCGCAGGTGGCGTGCCCCATCGGGCTGCCCGGTATCACGGGCAAGCAACCAGCGGTGATCGCGGCGGCTGTGGCGGCACAGTTGTTGCAAGTCTTCGGTGTGTGACGGATGCGGGCAATCCCTGCACCGCTGAACGCAAAAACTGTATACACTTTGATTTCCGGTCGCAGCGGTGCTGTGCTTCACATCGGGCGGGGGCCAGGCCCGCCGGTGTCGCGACCTGATGCCTGTTCACAGCGCCCGCAGTGGTGAACAGGCCGGAGAAACACCTTGGACGTTTACCTGCTTGATTGGGCCAACCTGCTGCTGCGGTGGCTGCACGTGATCACCGCCATCGCGTGGATTGGTTCCTCGTTTTACTTTGTCTTTCTGGACAACAACCTCATCAAACCCACCTCGCCCGATTTGTTGGAAAAGGGCGTGGACGGTGCCATTTGGGCCGTGCACGGCGGCGGGTTCTACAACCCGCAAAAGTACATGGTGGCGCCCAAAAAAATCCACACGCACCTGCACTGGTTCTACTGGGAAAGTTACTCCACCTGGCTCAGCGGTTTTGCGCTGTTCACCGTGTTGTACCTTTGGAACGCGGGCACGTACCTGATCGACAAATCGGTGTTCGACTGGGCGCCGCCCACCGCCATCGGTGCCGCGCTGGCGTTTCTGGTGGCGTTCTGGTTGCTGTATGACGGCATTTGCCGCGTGTTTGGCTTCCGCAAAAACGGAGATGCCATCGTGGGCGCGCTGGTGTTTGTGGTCATTGCCTTTGGCTCATGGCTGGCCACCGAGCTGTTTGCCGGGCGCGCAGCGTTCCTGCTGGTGGGCGCGATGATTGCCACCGCCATGAGTGCCAACGTGTTTTTCTGGATCATTCCTGGCCAGCGCACGGTGGTGGCCGCCATGAGTTCGGCCGTGAAGGTGGACCCGGCGTCTCTGGCCATCCATGGCAAGCGGGGCAAGCAGCGCAGCGTGCACAACACGTATTTCACGCTGCCGGTGATTTTTGCCATGCTCAGCAACCACTACAGCTTTCTGTACACCAACGAGCACAACTGGCTCATCCTGGTGGTGATGATGCTGGCCGGTGCCCTCATTCGCCAGTACTTCGTGATGCGTCACGGCTACAAGCTGGGCCGCAACAAAAACCCCGTGGCCTATGCCGCTGTGGGCACGGTGCTGCTGCTGGCCACCATCGTCGCGCTGGCCCCTGCGCCCAAGGCACCCGTGGCCCCGGGTGCTGCCGCTCCAGCAGCGGTGGGTTACGCACAGGTCAAGGTTGTGCTGGAGCAGCGCTGCTACAGCTGCCATGGTGAACAGGTGCAACTGAAAAACGTGCGGCTGGACCAGCCCGACTTGCTGAAAACCCACACCCAGGCGGTGTATCAGCAGGTGGTGGTGACCAAACAAATGCCCATGAACAACGCCACCGGTATCACCGACGACGAGCGTGCCCTGGTGGCCCGCTGGTTTGAGGCGGGCGCACCCGTGCAGTAAAAAACATATAAAATTGCCTCTACCGCACGACGGGCATGGCTTTACAGCTATGCCCGTTGTTGCTTCTGGGTGAGGTGCGGTCCGTCGGCTGAGGCCTCTGGTCAACCCTTCGGCGGGAAATGGGTGCCCTGCAGGCGCTGCAGATCGAGCAGTGCCAGGTCCAGGGCAAAGTTGTCGAGGTGCTGCTGCAGTGGCTCCACTGCTTCCAAGCCGGCCACCTGAACCAGCGCAGGGCGCAACGCGTCGAACACCTGGGCCGCCCGCAGGTCGTCCGTGGCCAGCAGTGAGGCCAGTTGGTGCAATTGTTCTGCCAGGGCCACGGTGTCCACCACTGCATCCGTTGGCTCGGGGGCTTCGGCGAGTTGGGTTGCCAGGGCCTCGATCGCCGGGCAGGCCGCATCCAGTGCCCCCGTGAGGGCGGCCAGTGTGGCGGCTGTGTCCGCCGCGTCTTGCAGGCGTATGGCTTTTTCGGCGCGCACGGCTTCGCGTTGCACGTTCTGCAGTCCCAGCGTGCCAGCCAGGCCCTTGAGGGTGTGGGCCAGGCGCTGCGCGGTGTCGCGGTCCCCCGCCGACAGCAGTGTTTGCAGCGTGTGGCCATCCTGCCCGTGGCTTTGGGCAAAGCGGTGCAGCAGGGCCAGCAAGCGGTTCGCACGGCCCAACACGTTGGGCAGTGCGGCATGGACCGCCAGGCCGGGTATCTGCTCCAGAGCCGCCACCAACTGGGCGTGCGCGGCTGGGTCGTTTGCCGCTGCCTGAGCATCTGTCCCTGGTTGGGGCGCCTCTGCAAAGGCGTGTGCCGGGGCGCTGGGCAGCCAGCGCAACAGCGTGGCATACAGCAGCCCTGGTGCCACGGGTTTGGCGATGTGATCGTTCATGCCCGCTTGCAGGCAGGCTTCGCGGTCTTCGTCGAACGCGTTGGCCGTCATGGCAATCACCGGTGTGGTGGCGTGGCCGGGCAGGGCTCGAATGCGCCGGGTGGCCTCCATGCCATCCATGTGGGGCATTTGCAGGTCCATCAGCACGGCGTCGTAGGCGTTGTCGGTGGCCAGGGCCACGGCCTGAACCCCGTCCACGGCCAGGTCGACCTTCAAGCCCACGTGTTGCAGCAGGTCCAGGGCCACTTCCTGGTTCAGCAGGTTGTCTTCAGCCAGCAGCACGTGCAGGCCTGTGCGCGCAGCCAGTTGGGCCTCGGCGTGCTGGTGCGCCGTTTCCGCCAGCGCAGGGCCCTCTTTGGCCATTTGCTCCAGTGGCTGCAGGGGAAACAGCGTGGTGCTGAGGGCTGAATACAGCGTGGCGGGTGTCACGGGTTTGGGCAGGAAGTCGGCAAAGCCACCTTCCTGCAGTGCTTCCACGGGTCGCTCCCGCACCGCACTCACCAGCAGTGCGATGGGCCGTTGCTTCAGCGGCAACTGCGCCAATTGCACCCCGGTGGCCACGCCATCGGTGAGCGGCATGGACCAGTCGATCAGCAGAACCTGGTAAGGGTCACCCAGATCGTCGGCTTTCTGCACCAGGGCCAGCGCGGCTGCGCCCGACGCTGCCGTGTCCACACGTGCCCCCATGCCCGACAGCACGTCGGCCATCGACTCGCGGGCATCGTCCAGATCGTCAACCACCAGCACGCGGGTGTCTTGCGCCAGACGGGGTGGGCCGGATTCGCCCGGGCGTGGCGCCGCCCGGCCAAATGGCACCTCCAGCCAGAAGGTGCTGCCAATGCCCTGTTCGCTGGAGACTCCCACTTCGCCCTGCATCATGTGCGCCAGGCGGCGGGAAATGGCCAACCCCAGCCCAGTGCCGCCAAACTGGCGGGTGGTGGACACATCGGCCTGTGCAAAGGCCTGGAACAGCCGGCTCTGTTGCTCGGGGCTCATGCCAATGCCCGTGTCTTTCACCTCGAACCGCACCCACAGCCGCTCTGCATCCTCCCGGGCCACCCTGCCGCGCAGCACCACGCTGCCGCGCTCGGTGAACTTGATGGAGTTGCCCAGGAAGTTCAGCAGCACCTGGCCCAGGCGCATGCCATCGCCGTGCAGCGTGGGTGGTAGCCCCGCGATGTCGGCCACCAGCTCCAGCCCTTTGGCCTCAGCGCGGTCGCTGACCATGCTGCACACATGGGTGACGGTGTGGTCCACGTCGAAGTCGGTGGGGTCGAGCGCCATGCGCCCGGCCTCGATTTTGGAGAAGTCCAGGATGTCGTTGATGATGCCCAGCAAGTGCTGCGCCGCATCGTTGATTTTGTCCAGTTGGGCTTTTTGCCTGGGGGCCGTGGTGTCCCGCTTGACGAGGTGTGTGAGCCCGATGATGGCGTTAATGGGCGTGCGGATTTCGTGGCTCATGTTGGCCAGGAACGCGCTTTTGGCCTGGTTGGCTGCCTCGGCCTGGTGCTGCGCCTGGCGGATGTCGGTGATGTCGACGATCACGCCCGTCAGCCCCGCCAACTCGCCTGCAGCGTTGTTGAAGGTGGACTTGTGGAACACCACATCGCGCAGCCCGTCGGCCGTCTGGACGCGGGACTCATAGACCTGATGGCCACCCTTGGCAAACAGTGCCTTGTCTGCAGCCTCATACACCGCAGAGAGCTCTGGTGGTGCCAGGTCGCTGGTGGTTTTGCCCACCAGATCGGCCTCGGCCTTGCCCAGGAATTCTTCGTATGCCGCGTTGCAGCCCAGGTAACGCAAGTCAACGCCCTTGTAAAACACCGGGTTGGGGATGGAGCGCAGCAGCGTGCGGTTGAAGTTCACCTGCTCACGCAGGCGGGCGTCTGCCTCTTTGCGCTGGGTGATGTCCTGAAACGCGACCACGGCCCCTTTCAGTTCGCCGTCTTGCCACAGCGGGGCGCTGTTGTAGAGCACGGGAAACGATGTGCCGTCGCGCCGCCAGAACACCTCGGTGTCCACACTTGTGTGCCGCCCGTCGGACACGGCGTGGTGAATGGGGCAGTCGTCAATGGGGTAGGCGCTGCCATCGGCGTGGCTGTGGTGGGTCAGCTCGTGGTTGTGCTGCAGCAGCACTTCACCCACGTCGTCGTAGCCGAGCATGCGTGTGGCAGCCTGGTTGGCAAATATGATGCGACCGTGTGTGTCCACCCCAAAAATGCCTTCTGATGTGGAGTCCATCAGCGAACGCAACTCAGCCTCTTTCATGGCCAGCGCGTCGGCTGTATCGCGTGCTTCGGTGGTGGCCATTTCGGCGCGCAGCCTTGCCGCCACGAGTTCGGAGGTGCGTTCGTCGACCAAGCCCTCCAGCTCTTGCCGGTGGCGCTCCAGTTCGCGCTCATTGGCCTTGAGCTGGGTGATGTCGCGCCAGATGCCCACCACCAGCAGGCGGTTGGCCAGCACCACGCGGTTGGCTGTCACGGACACATCGATCAGGGTGCCGTCTTTGCGGCGGTGCTGGTTCTCGAAAACGATCGCCTCGCCCGGCTTGATGGCCTGAACGGCTTGGCGCAGGTCCGCAAGGGGCATGTTGGCCTGAATGCCTTGCAGACCGAGTTGCAGGTATTCCTCTTCGGTGTAACCCAGCAAAGCCGCCCCTGCGCGGTTGACTTGCACAAAAGCCAGGGTGGCGGGGTCAATCACGTCAATGGCATCGGCCGCCTGCGTGACGATGGCTGACATGAGTGTCTGGCTGTCGAGGTAAGCCTCTTCGGCAGCGCGTTTGGCGGTGATGTCGCGCGCCACGCCCAACACACCCAGCATCGCCCCGTCGGCGTTGTAAATGGGTGCCTTGATGGTTTCCACCAGCTCGCGGTGGCCGTCAGCGACAAAGGTCAGCCACTCTTCGTTGACCGTGGGTTTGCCCGCTTGCATGGCGCGGCGGTCGTTTTCGCGGAAAAAGTCTGCCTGCTCGGGAAACAGATCTGCATCGGTGCGCCCCAACAAGCTGGCCTCGTCCATGCCCGCCAGTTGCTCAAACCGGGGGTTGCATTGCAGGTAGCTTCCATCGGGTGCTTTCAGCCACACCAAGTCGGGCAAGCCCTGGATCAATGTCTTGAGGAAGTGGCGCTCATTGCGCAGCGCCTCCTGTGCTTTTTTGCGTGACCGCAGCGACCGGTCGAATGCCAGCACCGCATGTGCCATGTCGCGCACCAGGGCCACGGGTTCGCGGGTCAACCGTTGCAGCGCTTCACGCTGCGGGTCTTCCAGAAGTGCTGAGCCCGTGGCCAGCGGTGTA
>CAIYQZ010000026.1 GCA_903928495.1 uncultured bacterium | reverse complement strand
TGTACAGATTGTTCAGCACCACTTCAGGCACTTCGCCGCGCTTCAACTCGATCACCACCCGCATCCCGGACTTGTCGCTCTCGTCCTGGATATGGCTGATGCCTTCGATCTTCTTCTCGTGCACCAGCTCGGCCATGCGCTCCTGCAGCGTCTTCTTGTTCACCTGGTAGGGCAGTTCATCCACGATGATGGCCTGGCGCTGGCCGCGGTCGATGTCTTCGAAGTGGCAGCGCGCGCGCATCACCACCTTGCCCCGGCCCGTGCGGTAACCCTCCCGCACACCATTGAGGCCGTAAATGATGCCGGCGGTGGGAAAGTCTGGTGCCGGGATGATTTCCATCAGGTCATCAATGCTGGCCTCGGGGTGTTTTAGCAAGTGCAAACACGCGTCAACCACCTCGTTCAGGTTGTGCGGCGGGATGTTGGTGGCCATGCCCACCGCAATACCGGCCGAGCCATTGACCAGCAGGTTGGGCAGCTTGCTGGGCAGCACCAAAGGTTCTTTTTCGGAGCCGTCGTAGTTGGGCCCGAAATCGACGGTTTCCTTGTCGATGTCACTCAGCATTTCATGGGCAATTTTGGCCAAGCGGATTTCGGTGTACCGCATGGCGGCTGCGTTGTCGCCGTCCACCGAGCCGAAGTTGCCCTGACCGTCCACCAGCATGTGGCGCAGTGAAAAGTCTTGCGCCATGCGGACGATGGTGTCGTACACCGCCGTGTCCCCGTGCGGGTGGTACTTACCGATCACGTCACCCACAATACGGGCAGATTTCTTGTAGGGTCGGTTCCAGTCGTTGTTCAGCTCGTGCATGGCAAACAGCACGCGGCGGTGAACGGGCTTCAGGCCATCGCGTGCATCGGGCAGGGCACGGCCCACGATCACGCTCATGGCGTAATCGAGGTAACTGCGGCGCATCTCCTCTTCCAGGCTGATGGGCAGGGTTTCTTTGGCGAACTGGGTCATGCTGTGAAGGCTGGGTGGCCGGGGTGGGGTCAACCGGCCATTTTAGTTCGACTGATCAGTCGGCCCTTTTGGTGTTCAAGTGTCTCGTTAAGGCAACAAAACGGGGCGGGCCTCACGGCGTTGATCGCGTGTGTCCTACCGAACATGGGGGTTGGGTTTCGTTGTGGCAGAATCGTCTGCACCGTTGGGTGTGGAAAGTTCCCAGCGTGAGTCAATCAAATTCAATCGCAGTCTTTCTGCCGCTTTCACACAGAGGAAACCCATGAAGAAGCTCAACAAAGTCGCCGTGTTGTTCGCAACCGCTGCCCTGGCCACTGCCGCAGGTGCTCAAACCATCGACAACTGGAAGAACGGTTCCGGTGATCTGGTGTGGAAAAACGGCACCAACGAACTGTGCTGGCGCGATGCCAACTGGACACCCGCCACCGCCGCCCTTGGCTGCGACGGCGCGATCGTGCCCAAGGCTGAGCCTGCCGCTGCTGCTCCTGCCGCTGCTCCAGCGCCTGCCGCTCCTGCTGCCGCTCCTGCTGCTCCAGCTGCAGCGCCTGCCGCCGCTCCTGCTCCCGCCGCCGCTTCCAAAGTGACCTACGCTGCTGACGCGTTCTTCGACTTCGACAAAGCAGTTCTGAAGCCCGAAGGCAAAGCCAAGCTGGATGACTTGGTCGGCAAAGTTGGCGGCATCAACCTGGAAGTGATCATTGCCGTCGGTCACACCGACGCCACTGGCGCTGATGGTTACAACCAGAAGCTGTCCGTCAAGCGTTCTGAAGCCGTCAAGGCTTACTTGGTGTCCAAGGGCATCGAGAAAAACCGCGTTTACACCGAAGGCAAGGGCGAAGCCCAGCCTGTGGCTGACAACAAGACCAAAGAAGGCCGCGCCAAGAACCGTCGCGTGGAAATCGAAGTGGTCGGTACACGCCCCAACAAGTAAGCCCTCCCGGCTTGCCACAGAAACCGCGCTCAGGCGCGGTTTTTTTATGTCCGGGTCTTGGGTGTGAAGGGTCATGGCGATAATTCCCCCATGACCCAACAACTCAACGTCGATCCCGCGGAAGTCGCGAAGTTTTCCGAACTGGCCCACCGCTGGTGGGACACCGAAAGCGAATTTAAACCGCTTCACCAGATCAACCCATTGCGCCTGGGCTGGATCCAGGATCAGGTAACCCTGTCAGGCAAACGTGTGCTCGATGTGGGCTGCGGCGGCGGCATTCTGTCGGATGCCATGGCCCGCGCCGGGGCACAGGTACTGGGCATCGACATGTCAGCCAAAGCCCTGGGCGTGGCCAAATTACATGCCTTGGAAGCCAATACCTCTGGCGTGGAATACCGGGAGGTCAGCGCCGAGCAACTGGCTGCCGAATGCCCAGCCACGTTCGATGTGGTCACCTGCATGGAAATGCTGGAACACGTTCCCGATCCGGCCTCCGTGGTCCGCGCCTGTGCAAGCCTGGTCAAGCCAGGCGGCCATGTGTTTTTTTCCACGCTCAACCGCAACCCCAAGTCTTTCCTGTTTGCCATTGTGGGTGCCGAGTACGTGTTGGGGATGTTGCCCAAGGGCACACATGAGTACGGCAAATTCATCACGCCCGACGAACTCGCGCGTTTCACCCGCGACGCGCATTTGGATGTGCAGCGCATGAAGGGATTGGAGTACAACCCCCTGACCGGCCGGTATTGGCTGAGTGCCGACACCTCGGTCAACTACATGGTGGCCACCCTCAGGCCAGAGGTGTGAGCATGCAGTCAACCCTCAAAGCGGTGTTGTTTGACCTGGATGGCACCCTCATTGACAGCGCCCAAGACCTGGGTGCCGCAGCTGAAAAAATGCGCGCTTGCCGTGGTTTGCCCCCTTTGGGGCTGGATGCCTATCGCAGCATGGCCGGAGCAGGCGCCTGCGGCATGTTGGGTGTGGCTTTGGGCATTGGCCCCGATGCATCGGATTACGAGTCGCTGAAAAACGAGTTTCTGGCCAACTATGAAGCTGCCATGACGGTTCACACCCGGGCGTTTGACGGTGTCTCCGAGTTGCTGGATGATTTGGGTGCGCGTGGGCTGGCTTGGGGCATCGTCACCAACAAAGCAGAGCGGTTCACGCTGCCGCTGGTTCGCACGTTGCCCGTGTTGTCTCAAGCGGCGGCGGTGGTGGGAGGCGACACCACCCCATTCCCTAAACCACACCCTGCGCCCTTGCTGGAAGCCGCCTCACGTTTGCAACTGTCACCCGAGCAATGCCTGTATGTCGGGGACGATGAGCGTGACATCGTCGCGGGCCGCGCAGCCGGTATGCGAACGGTGGCGGCACAGTACGGCTATCTGGGGGCCGCAGCAGACACAGGCAGCTGGGGGGCGGACTATTTCATCGATGCGCCCCTGGGCCTCTTGAAAATCCTCGATGTGGCTTAAACTCATGAGCTTGGGGCTGCACTGGTTTCGACGTGGGTTCGGACGCGCAGCAGGGCATGTCGAGGTTCTGTTACCTCGTTAAACAGCAGAAAAAAACTTAACTGCAAACGACGAACGTTTCGCACTCGCCGCTTAATCGCGCGTGAGCCTCGCAACAGCAAGCCAATAGGCTGGGCAAGGGTTGTGGTGCCGCAAGGTACTTCAGTCCAGGCTGCGGGGTAATTTCATTTGGCTGGGTGGGCGTCGGGTAACTTGGCGCACACCGAGACAATAGGTTGCTGGCGTTTTGCAAAGCGTGCCACTGCGCGTTGCAGAAAGCGAGATCCAAATCAGACGGCTACACATGTAGAACTGTTCGAAGAAGGCTTGCGGACGGGGGTTCAAATCCCCCCAGCTCCACCATTACCTAGTTCAAGGACGTTCGCCGAGGTTCGGTGAACGTCCTTTTTCTTTTGTAAATCAACACTTTAGGTTCGCGGTGGTTCGCGAACGTTCGCGGGCATCCGCGACAAACGGGGGAACAAACGGGGGAACGACCCACCTGTTTTTGTAAACTGGCGTCACTCGTTCCCCCGTTTCCCTATGGAAACATGTTCCTCCGCCGTGATCGGAGTTGTTCCCCCATGTTGACCAACGTCCAATGCAAAAACGCATCTTGCCCACCTGGCGAAAAGCGGGCGAGGTTTGCTGATTCTGGTGGTATGTACCTGGAGGTCTCCCCTACCGGGTCCAAGCGCTGGTTCATGAAGTTCCGCATCAATGGCAAGGAAAGTCGCCTGGCCATCGGCTCATATCCTGCTGTGAGCCTAGTAGACGCTCGCATGGCTCGTGACCAGGCCAAAGCGCAACGCCGCGAAGGTCTCGACCCTGTTGCCACCCGCAAGGCTGTGCGTGCTGAGCTGGCCATGAGGTCTGGTGACCAGGGTGACACCTTCAAGGTGGTGGCCCTGGACTGGTTCGACCGGCAGAAGTCTGAATGGAGTCTGAGCCATGCCGAACGGTCCAAGCGACAGTTAGAGCGTGATTTGTTGCCCAGCCTGGGAGACAGGCCCATGGCAACCATCAAGCCCATGGAGTTGCTCGCCGTGATCCAGAAGGTAGAACAACGTGGAGCCGTTGAAACCGCCGACCGGGTGCTCATGCTGGCTCGACAAATATGGGAGTACTGGCTCCCCACCGCAGAGCGGCCGCAACGCAACATCACAGAGGGCCTGAAGGCTCGCTTACTGCCGTACCGTGGAAAGAGCTTCGCGGCCATCGTTGACCCCCTGCGCATGGGGGCATTGATGCGGGCCATTCGCGGTTACAAGGGTGGCAAGATCGTGCGCACGGCCTTGCAGCTCGCCCCCTTGCTGTATCAGCGCCCCGGCAACCTGCGAATGATGGAGTGGGCCGAGCTCGACCTGGACGCTGCGACCTGGACCATTCCCAGCCTGAAAATGAAACGCACCAAGGCCGAGAAAGAGCAGGGCGAAAGCCATGTGGTGCCCCTGCCCAGGCAGGCTGTTGCACTGCTGCGCGAGCTGCACCCACTGACCGGGCGAGGTCAATACGTTTTCCCCGGCGAGCGTAATCACGAACGGCCCATTTCAGACAACTCTGTGCGCAGCGCCTTGTATGCCCTGGACTTTGGCAAGGAACAAACATGGCACGGCTTCAGGGCCAGTGCACGTACCATGATGGTTGACCAGCTCAACCTCGACCCCAACGCCATCGAGGCCAACCTGGCGCACGCGGTCAAAGACGCCAACGGGCGCAGCTACAACCGCACCCACTACCTGAAGCAGCGGTTTGAGCAAATTCAGACTTGGGCCGACTATTTGGACAAGCTGGCGGTAGGTGCTGAAGTCATCCAGATGCCACACCGGGCAGCTTGATGGCAAAGCAATAAATCCATAAGGGGAAAGCCTTGAAAGAGTTTTTGTTTGTGGTTGTCATTGGGCTGGTGTGCATTCTTCTGGCCGCTGCCGGGGTGCCGTTCTGGCTGCTGGCCGTGCTGGGTGGCATTGGCTTTGTGTGGCTGCTGGCATCTGCCATGAACATGCCTCCACCCCAGCCCAAAGAAAAAAGCACCCCATCGGGTTGCCCGTTCCTGGACAAACTGCCCTAGAATTCGACCCAAGCCGAAAGGCCCGGTGCTCGTAACATCTTCGAACCAGCGGTTGCTGACCCCCACCGACAAGCGGGGTTTTGTCACGTCCTGAATTTTTGAATGCGGCCCTGTGCCGTGTTCTAAATACCCCCGAAAAGGGGTATTTGAGGTTTTGGACTGGATGGCCAGAGTGGCAACACCTGGCGCACGGCTGGTTCCGTGTTACGAACATCCAGTCCGCCTGTTGCTCTTCGTAAAGCGGCCGGCGGTTTCAGTCTCAACCAGGAGCATGAAGCCATGACAGTTGTCACCCTGGCCAGCCGCCGCGCTGTGCCGACCACCCCAAACGTGAACGCCGTTCACCAAATGTCCCGTAACGGGACATCTACCGCCCCCGCTCAACATGTGGACGCAGCCCACATGTCACCAGCCAGCCCATCAGAGTTCGACCTGGTGCGCCTGCACATGGCCGCAGTCAACGCCCTGAGCCATGCACTGCACCAGCTCAACGGCCCTGACTGTGGGCCGCAGATGTGGGCCGCTGCCACCTCCCGTGCACATCGTGGCCTGACCGCTCTCAAGCAAGCCAGTGCGCTGGTTAACCAGGTGGGGGGTGCAGCATGATTGCAAGCCCTACCAAGCCAGAAGAGGCCTTGAGCCTCACATGTTTCCGAGCCCTTGATTTTTCAGTTCACCCCTTTGCCATAGCCAACCCAAACGCCACTCCGCTGGATGGCATTGCTTGGTTGGTGGAGGAAGTTGGCAACCTGCACTACTGGATTGACCTGGTTGCTTGTTCAAAAGCTGATTGCCATGTTGACCCTGCTGAGATGTGCGGACGCATGGATGCCCGGTTGCGGCTCATTTATGACGTTCTCATCCTTTGCAGGGATGCGATGGTCAAGGCGGAGGTCAAGTCAATATGACCTCAACAACCCAAAAACACGGCGTTGACATCGATTTTCACCTGCACGTGTTCCCTGTGCTTCACCTGGCCCGCCTGTCCATCTCTTTGCAACACGCCCTGCGGGAGGTGGATGAGACCAGGAAGATGGCCCCTAGGCTGGATGAGTCCCTGAAGAATTTAGGACTCTTCACCGACATCGGGCAGGACATTGCGGATGAAGTTGACATGGCCATTCTGAGTGTCATCGACTTGCTGAAGGCCCACCAGGAAGGCCCCAACTACGTTGCTGCACCAAAGGTGGAGGGCGACGCATGAAAACCGCTACCAGCCCCGAGCCTTTCAAAGCAACGCAAACCACCACAGGGCACATCACAGCCGCACAACTGGCCCTGGTGCTGAGCCAGATTACCAGGGACGCCATGGTGTTGCAGGACCTGCTGAACATCTGCGTGGACCATTCGGGTGACTGTGAGGCTGTGGACAACTACTGCACCGCTATGGAGGCAATCAGCCAGCGCATTGCCTGGGTGGCCGACACCGCTTGCAGTGGGTTGCCTGGTCAACAAGTCATGGCCTTGGGCGTGGCTCATTTCCCTACTGATTTGTTTCTCGCGCCCGGCTTTCGAGAGGCCACCTGAGTCGAGTCAAGGGGCTGCTGCACATCGAAGACGTGCAGTTTTCCCGGGTGATTTATGAGTCCGAATCGGCCCCGCTTCATCTCTGTGGCATCACGAGAAAGCGGGGCTTGTTGCCTCATTTTTTACCAATTCAATTGCAAAATTGAAATAAATGATAGCTTTTATTTAGGTTATCAACAGGATGCTTGCCATTTGATTGATCTTTTTGTGGCTGCGGTGCATTCATTCATCTTTTACAGATTCATTCCACTGCTTGTTAACAGGCTTATCAACTTCCTATTTTGAAAACATGTGGGATAAATAGGGCGGCAGCGTGCGTTTTAGGTCGCTGCGAGTTGTTGAGGATTGAAATGCAAATAAACACCCTTCCTGAATCAGATCACCTAATGGATTTGCCTGCGGTAAGCCGACTTACCACCATGAAAAAAACGGCCATTTATTCAGCCATTAAGGCCGGTTTGTTTCCAGCGCCAATTCGTTGCGGTGTTCGTTCGGTTGCGTGGCGAGCTTCCGATGTCCAACGCTGGATTTCAAGTAGCCCTGCCGTTTCCTACCAGGTGACAAACGCTAATGTCTAAATCCAAAGAAAAAGCCGCTGAGGTGTTGGAAGCACCTGACAGCGGCTGGAGAGCGAATATGCAAGAACAGATTCTAGAGAAAACGCCCATCGTTTTCAAGCCATCGGCCAAGCAGTTTGAAACGCTGCGGGCCGAATTCGCCTTTCTGGGCGTCAGCCTGAGCCGGTCATACCGAGCCGATGACGGGTCTGTCAGCTACGTGGCGCGTCGCCAATTTGGGGCGCGTTACTTCAGCCATTGGCACGATGTGAAAGCCTTCCTGGCATCACTGGGGGTGCGCTCATGAACCCAATTTTTCATGCCATTGCAGAACATGGGCTGGAGCCGCACGCGCCGTTTGACCTGGCACCCGATGGCAAGCTGATGCGCTTCAGGGTGCGTGGCGACAAACCGGGCAGCAAAAACGGCTGGGTAGTGCACCACACCCACCCGGTGCACTCCGGTGCTTTCGGCTCCTGGAAAACTGGCGAGGCCCACACCTGGCGTGAAGCCACCACCACGCCCCTCACATCAGCCCAACAGGCCGAAATTCAGCGGCAGTTGGCAGAGGTGCGTAGGCTGCGGCAGGCCGAGCTGCAAGAGGTACAGGCTGCTGCCCGAGCCAAAGCTGAGAAGTTGTGGGGGCGTGCACGGCCCGCCACCAACGACCATCCCTATCTGCTGCGAAAGCGCGTGAATGCCTATGGCTTGCGCCGGCTGAATCACATGCTGCTGGTGCCTGCGAGGGATGTACACGGCACACTGCAAACCATCCAGTTCATCAGCGCCGATGGCTCAAAGCGCTTTCTGACTGGTGGCCGCATTTCAGGCTGCTACTGCGCCATTGGCAAGCCGGTGGACAGTTTGATGGTGGCAGAGGGCTACGCCACAGGTGCAACCCTATACGCTGCCACAGGCAGGGCTGTGGCCGTGTGCTTCAGCGCGGGCAACATGCTGGCGGTGGCCCGCGAGCTGCGACTGAAGTTTCCGGCGCTGCGCATGATCATGTGTGCCGACAACGACCTGACACCCGGTAACCCCGGCGTGACAGCGGCCACCAAAGCTGCACAGGCCGTGGGTGGTGTGGTGGCCGTGCCCAACTTTGCGGGAGTGCACCATGGTTGATGCCATTCCCGCATCATCAGGGTTCACCGAGCCGCTGACTGACTTCAACGACCTGGCTTGCGTGGGTGGCCTTGAGGCTGTGCGCAACCAGGTGGACGCAGCGGAGGCTGCTGCTGACCTGGTGCCAGAGCCAGACAGATACCCAACAGAACAGGCTGAAACTGAGTGGCCTGAGCCGATGGTGCCTGGTGTGCTACGCACTCCTGACTTACCTGCCTCCATCTTGCCGGGTGCATGGGGAGACATGGTGGCGGCGGTGGCCAAAAGCACTCAGACACCTACTGCCATCGGCGTGCTGTGCGCCTTGGGTGTGCTGGGGACGCTGTTGCAGCGCCGTTATGAGGTCGATACCGGTACGCACACTGAGCCCTTGGCGATATGGGCGGCATCCGTGAGCCCGAGTGGCACACGTAAAACGGCGGTGGCCGGGGCGTTCCAGCGCCCATTGCTGGATTGGGAAAAGCGCCGAGCCGATGCCATGCGCCGTGAGATTGCCCGCAACAGCGCCGTGCGCGAAACCACAGGGAAGCGCATCGACAGCCTGAAGCAACAGGCGGGCAAGGCCAAAGAAGACGAGCTGGCCGCCATTCGCGCCGAGATCGAAAACGAAACCGTCAACCTGCCCGACGAGCTGCGGGCACCCATGTTGTTTGTGGAGGACGTGACGCCCGAGACCATGCAAAAGCTGCTGGCCGAACAGGGCGGGCGCATGGGTGTGCTGAGCGACGAGCCGGGCCTGTTCCGCATCCTGGGTGGGCTCTACAGCGGTGGCGGTGGGGCCAGCCTGGAAGTGTTCCTGAAGAGCCACGCGGGCTCAGCACTGAAGGTGCACCGCGCCGCGCGTTCTGTGTTTGTGGACCGACCTGCCATCAGCATGAGTTTGATGGTGCAGCCCGACCTGATGAACGACCTGGCAGGGTCCAACCAGTTCAGGGCCAGTGGCCTGATGGCTCGGTTTCTTTGGGCGGTGCCCGTGACCAACGTGGGCAAGCGCAACGTGTACGAGCGAAACCGGGCGCCGCCTGAAGTGGTGGCGGCCTACAACGCCGCCGTGCTGGCCATGCTGGACGGCTACCCGCCTGAGCACGGCACGCCAGACAAGCCAGTGACCCTGCGCCTGGACGACTGTGCCGAGGAACTGTGGCTCGACTTCGCCCAAGAGGTGGAAGACCAGCAAGGCGAGGGCGGGCGCTTCGACGCCATCCGCGATTGGACCAGCAAGCTGCCCGGCGCAGTGGCGCGGGTGGCAGCGCTGTTGGAGCTGGCAGCGGGCGGGCTGGGGCGCGACACGGTGGGCATGGAGGCAATGCACCAAGCCATCACATTGGCCCGGGTGCTGATACCTCACACCCAGGCTGCGTTTGGCTTGCTGGGGGCTGATGCGCTTGAAAACGATGCCGTCTACGTCTTGCGTTGGATACGTGGCAACGGGCTGGAAGAGTTCACCCAGCGAGATGCGCAGCGGGGCATGCACGGGCGCTTCCGAACGACCGAGGGGCTGAAGCGGGCCATTGACAAGCTGCGCGACATGGACTGTCTGCGCGTGACAAAAAGACGCAACCAGGGCACCAACAAACCATCCATCGTGATGCAGGTGAACCCCCGCCTATTGTCGTGAAAAGGCTATTGTCAAAAGAAGTGATTTAGACCTTTATTTATTTATATATCAATGACTTACGCTCAGAAACACTACCCCCCGGTGACAGTTGACAATAAGGACAATAAGGCGAAAACCCAACGCCTTTTGAGGTCCGATTGCGACCACCAGTCAACCCCCTTCACCCTCTTATTGTCTTTATTGTCAACTGTCACCGGGGGTAAGGGTGTGTGGGCTGGGTGCCTTTCGACTGCCTGTTGCCAGAGTCGCTGGTTGTTCTTTTGTGACTCACCCACTCCCCATTCGGGTCCTTCCGGGTACAACCACGTCAGGGGTAATTCGAACCCCGCTGTTGCGGTAGTGCCTGGGTTTTAAAAAGGGTGAATGGTGAACGGTGAAGGTGAACACATGAACGATGGCAACCCATCACAAGCGGCTGTGGCCCGGGCGCTTGGCCTGTCCCCTGCGGCCATCAGCAAACTGAAGAAGCAGGGCATGCCCGTGCATTCGGCCGAGGCTGCCCAGGCGTGGCGTGAAGCCCGCCAGAGCATTGCAGCCCGCAAGCCACTGCCAACCCTGGCAACGCCGACCCCCACGCCAGTGGCCCCATCACCACAAGACCACCCCGGCGAGGACTACGACGCGGCCCGCACCAGGCGCGAGATCGCCGAAGCCAACCTGGCCGAGTTGAAAGAGGCCGAGCAACAGGGCAAGGTCATTCAGGTGGAGGCTGTTCGCGCCGCGTGGGCCCGTCGCCTGGCTGGCACCCGTGACGCCCTCCTGCAAATCCCTATCCGCGTGGCCCCGGTGGTGGCCGCTGAAAGCAGCATCGAGCAGGTGTCCATCCTGCTGGAGGCCGAGCTGCGCCAAGCCCTGGCCGAACTGAGCCGCGATGGCCTGCCGGGTGGTGATCACGGGGAGGTGGGCCATGACTGACCCGAGCTGGTGGAGCCCCGCGCCCGTGGTTGACCCCCTGACCGCCATCCGTGTGGCAGTGCGCTGCCTGGAGGCTGGCGACCCCGTGCCACGACCAGAGGCGCGACTGATCGCCAAGGCTTTGAACCAGTACCTGGTCGGGAAAAAGGACATCACCGCAAACCTGGGCCTGCGCCCCCGTGCCGGTGGCCGCCATGAAGACCCGCTGGTGCTTGACCGTATGCGTGAGCGTGACCGCTGCATCAAAGCCGCCTACGACAGCCACCCCGGCAAAACTCAGGCCGCCAAGGCCAGCGGCGTGGTGGAGCTGCTGAAGGCCCCGCGAGTACCAGTCCCACTCAATGAGGCCGATGTGTTCGCCTACATCTTGCAGCTCAGGAGTAACTTTAGCGGCGACCTGCCCACCTCAACCCGCCAAATCTTGCGCATCGCCCATGGCGAAACCCTGACTGGGCGACGCGAGGTTTGAAGCGGCTGGCGGCATTGGCGGTGATGCCGTCAAAACCCTGTTGGCGTGGACCATCTCTCCACCAACCAACGGAGCCGCTTCCATGCAAACACCATTCATTCAAATCACCGATGCCGGTACATCGGTGCTCCACCAGTCGCCACCAGGCAGAACGCCCTTGCCGCCCCCTGGCGGCCCTGCCGTCAACATTGCAGTTCGCCACGACTTGACGCTTGAGCTTTATGGCCATGGCTTCAGTGTCAAAACACAACTGACACCCGATGCGGTGTGTGGGCTGATTGGCCTGCTGAATTTCGTGCTGCGCGACCACCTCCACGCCAAACAGGTGCACTGATGCCAAACCTTCAGCGCACCATCCAGTTTGACCGCGTGGACCCTAAGACTGGGCAAGACGCGCTAATTCCCGCCACCATCGCCACGGCCACCCCAGTGGTGCGCCAAGGTGTGGCCGAGGTGCTCGATTGCACGGCCACGGGTGTTGACCTCTCACGCGCACCACTGCCGCTGATCGTCAGCCACGAATCCAACCGCCTGTCCGTTGGCCTTGTCGAACAGATTCAGGCCACCGGTGACCGCGTCACGGGCATGGTGCGCTTTGCCACCAGCCCGGAAGCCCAGCAAATCCGCGCCGACGTGATTGCAGGCATTCACCGCGGCCTTTCCATCGGCTACCGCCACCTGGACGAAGGCACCCCCATTGAAGGCGGGCTGGCCTATCGCTGGATGCCCCACGAGGTTTCCATTGTTTCCGTGCCCGCCGACCCCAATTCCGGCTTCTTTCGTCATTCCTCTGGAGTTACCCCCATGAACACCGTCACCATCAAAGGCAGCGATGCCGCTTCTATTTTCAAACTTTGCCGCGATAGCGGACTGACTGACCAAGCCGAAGGCATGCTTGAGCGAGGCCTGTCTCTCGACCAAGCACGTTCAGAAGTGATCAACCTACTGTCTTCCCGTGACCGCGCCGCTGGTGGTCATTTGAACGTTTACAACGCCAACACCAACCAGACCGCTGAACGTGAGTTGATCATCAACTCACTGGCTTCCCGAATGGGTTTGCGGGGCAAAGGTGAAGTAATCCGATCTGAGGACTGTGTGTCCCTGGCCGTCCGGTCACTGATGTTGAATGGCCAGTCTGTCAGCCGGCATGACAGCCGTGATGAAGTCATTCGGCGGTCAATGACCACGGGAGATTTCCCCAGCCTTTTGGGTGCTGCTGTAGGGTGTGTGCTGCAACAGGCGTACAGCGAATCGCCGCCTGCGCTCAAGGCGGTTGCTCGCATGACAAACCTTCCTGACTTTCGTGAAAAGCAAGTGGTCAGGCTCGGTGCTGCGCCATCCCTGCAAAAGGTCAACGAACATGGCGAGTTCACCTATGGAGTAGTCAATGACACGTCCAACACCTGGAAGCTGGCCACCTACGGCCGGATCGTTTCCCTGACCCGTCAAGCCATGGTCAATGACGATCTGGGGGGCTTTGCTGACTTGATCGTCAAGTTCGGTCAGGCAGCCTCTCGCCGTGAGGCGGACGAGCTGGTGACGGTTTTGACCTCGACCCCGACTGTTGATGGATCGAGTCTCTTCCATGCTGCCAGATCCTCACTGATCGCAACACCTCTTTCAATGACGGGCATCAGCGCTGCTGTATCAGCGTTGCGCATGCAAAAGGAAATGGATGGTGGTTTCATCATCCAAGAACCAGGAAGCATCATTGTCCCCGCTGCCCTTGAGACTGTTGCTCGCCAGCTCGTCGCAACGATTCAGGCAACCAAAACGGACGATGTGCAGCCGTTCACCCTGGGTGTGGTCGTTGAGCCTCGACTGGATGCGGTCAGCCCAACGGCCTGGTATCTCGCTGCCAGCAATCAAGCGGCATTTGAGTACGGCTACCTCGACGGTGCCCAAGGCGTGCAGATCGAGCAGCAGCAAGGTTTTGAAGTTGACGGTTTGAACATCAAGGCCCGTCTGGATTTCGGCTGTGGCTGGGGCTCCCCAGTGGGCTGGGTGAAGAGTACCGGAGCTTAATTTTCGTGTTGACTCCGATGCACCTGAGGCGCATCGGACAGTATGGTGGCGAGACGTTTTCCATAGCCCCATATGGACACACCCATGGAAGACACCTCCATCCCCTGACATTTGCTTGATGGCGAGGGGAAGCCAAGGCGGAGGACGTCAGAAATTCCTTTCTCTGGCTGTGATCCTTGGACCTACTGATGAGGCCCCCATCGTTGTGAAGCGATGGGGGCTTTTTCGTTTGAGTGGGGGTACAGAACAGGTAGGCGGGGGAACAAACGGGGGAACAGAGTCAAAGAAAGAAATACAACTATTGTTTGTAGTCATGGCTTTCAAGGCATCTTTCAATTGACCCCAGCACCATACTGACCGACAAAGGGCTCCAAGTAGAGACACTTGGAGCCCTTTTTCTTTTGAAAATCAAGGTCTTACAGTGCAGGGAAGTACAGGGGGTAGCATTGACAGCCAAACCGAGGCGGGGGTGCAAACGGGGGGTGAACCGATGTCTTGTGGGGGAAATGGCCCTGTACCCCCCGTTAGGGATGGTGTTCAAAACCCCGGTCAAGCCCGAATGGTGTGAGCGAGGTGCGCCGGGAACAATGGCGTCATGACCCAACAAGAACTTGGCCTGAACCTGAGCACGCGGCGCACGCGCAAAGCGGTGTTCCTCGACGA
>CAIYQZ010000025.1 GCA_903928495.1 uncultured bacterium | reverse complement strand
CTCGTCGAGGAACACCGCTTTGCGCGTGCGCCGCGTGCTCAGGTTCAGGCCAAGTTCTTGTTGGGTCATGACGCCATTGTTCCCGGCGCACCTCGCTCACACCATTCGGGCTTGACCGGGGTTTTGAACACCATCCCTAGACAAAGCCGTGGCCATGATTCCCGATGGGGCCAGCCTGATGATCGGCGGCTTCATGGGCGTGGGCACCCCTGAACCCGTGATCGACGAACTGGTGCGCCAGGGCAAACGCGGCCTCACCGTCATTGCCAACGACACCGCCATGCCCGGCGTGGGCATTGGCAAACTCATCACCGCAGGTTGCGTGGCCAAGGTGGTGGCCAGCCACATTGGCCTGAACCCCGAAACCCAGCAAAAAATGATTGCGGGCGAGATAGAAGTGGAACTGGTGCCCCAGGGCAGCCTGGCCGAGCGCGTGCGCGCCGGGGGCCACGGCCTGGGGGGCATCCTCACGCCCACGGGCGTGGGCACGCTGGCTGCCGAGGGCAAACAGGTCATCGAAGTGGACGGCAAGTCCTTTTTGCTGGAACTGCCCATCAAGGCTGACTTTGCGCTGATCAACGCCAAGGACGCCGACTACACCGGCAACCTGTCGTACGCCCTGACCGCTCGCAATTTCAACCCGCTGATGGCCATGGCCGCCCGGTGTGTGATCGTGCGGGCCGAAAACATCGTGCCTGTGGGCGTGATTCCGCCCGACCATGTGATGACCCCCGCCCCGGTGGTGGACTACATCATTGCCCACTGAACGCACACGGAGACCCCACACCATGGACGCACAAAACCAAATTGCACGCCGCATTGCGCAGGAACTGCGCAGCGGCATGCTGGTGAACCTGGGCATCGGCATTCCCACGATGGTGGCCAACCACCTGCCCGCTGGGGTGCACGTGTACTTTCAGTCTGAAAACGGTCTGATGGGCACCGGCCCTGTGCCCGAGCGTGGCTTGAACCACCCCGACCTGACCGATGCCGGCGGCCGCCCCGTGACCGCCCTGCCCGGTGCCTGCACATTCGACAGCGCCATTTCGTTCGGGCTGATCCGCGGTGGCCACCTTGACATGACCGTGCTGGGCGGGCTGCAAGTCAACCAGCAGGGCCAACTGGCCAACTGGATGATTCCCGGCAAGATGGTCCCCGGCATGGGCGGCGCCATGGACCTGGTGACGGGCGCCAAACGCGTGGTGGTGGCCATGCAGCACACGGCCAAGGGCCAGTCGAAGGTGGTGAAAGAGGTGAGCCTGCCGCTGACGTCGGTGCGCCGGATCGACCTGCTGGTGACGGAACTGGCTGTGATTGCGTTCCCCGACGGGCAGGCCACGCTGATGGAAACGGCGCCGGGCGTGTCCGTCGAGCAAGTGCTCGCCGCCACCGAGGCCACGCTGCTGGTGTCGCCCGACGTGAAGGCCATGTCGCTCTGAAGTCTGCGCGCAAGGCTGCCAACCCTAGAATCGGGCATGCCTTTGCCACCGACCACTGCCGCCGAGTCTGAGTTTCCCAGCACCCTGGTGCTGGTGTCCGGGTTGCCTGCCGATGCCCATGCGCTTGTGGCAGGCGACCTGGGAGACCCGAGTTACCGCATCGACTCGTTTGCGGAAAGCCTGGACCTGATGCGCCGCGTGGCGCACTCCAGCGTGGCAGCCACGCTGGTGGTTCTCAAGCCCGACGACGGCCAGGCGCCCGACCCCCTGCTGGTGTTCAGCGCCCGCCTGGCATCCGTCCAGGAAGACAGCCAGTCACTTGAAATGGACCTCCCGCTGGGCACGGCTCAGGTGCCCAAAGGCCTGCGGCTGCGCGGTTCGGTCAAGCTGCAGGGCGTGATCGTCACGTTCGAATGCGAAACCCTGGGCAGCCGGCATGGGGCCGATGGCCAGTCGGCCGTGCTCATGGCGCGCCTGCCTTTCCGCCTGTACCGGCTGCAGCGGCGCGACAGCTTCCGCGTGCCGTTGACCCACCAAACGGGTGTCAGCATCACGCTGAAAGCCGGCGTTCGCCCACTGGAAAACATCAAGGCGCTCGACATGAGTTGCGGTGGCGTGTCCGTGCTGTTGAGGGCCCCCCTGGAGGCTGTGCACCAGGGCAAACGCTTCCCGCGCGCCACCGTGCGGCTGGGTGTGGGCTCGGGGTCAGAGCAAACCTACCAGGTGGACATGCTGGTGAGGCATGTGCGCCTGGCTCCGCCGGGCCTCAACCAGCTGCTGGCGCACAAGCCCCCCCCGGCCCCACCGGTGCAGCGCCCAGCCGCAAAGTACGCCACCAAGGCTGGCGGCAGCTCGGGCTTTCGCGAAAGCGCCATGGCCGCCGTGGGTGCCCTGCTGCAGCCCGAGTTGCTGCAGCTCGGCATCGAGTTTGAGAGCATGCCCACCGCGTTGGAGCGGCACCTGGCCCAGTTGGTGAACGAACTGGGCGTGCGGCTGATGACACGCGTCAAAGAAGACGAATGAGCCTCAGAGGGCAGGCGGCGGCCCTCAGGCAGCCGCCGAGCGGCGCGCCCGCCAGGCCCCGAACATCGCAATCAACCCGGGCACGATGATCAGAGCCCAGATGATTTTGCTCAGATTGGCCTGCACCCAGGGCAGGTTGCCAAACAGATAGCCGGCGCCGCACAGCCCCACCACCCACAGCACCGCCCCGCCCACGTTGTAGGCAGTGAACTTGCTGCGCGTCATTTCCGCCACGCCCGCCACAAACGGCGCAAACGTGCGGATGAAAGGCATGAAGCGGGCAATGACGATGGTGATGCCACCGTACTTTTCGTAAAAAGCGTGCGCCTGGTTGAACGCGTTGCGGTTGAAAAACCGCGAGTTCTCCCACTGGAACACCTTGGGGCCGAAGTAGCGGCCTATGGTGTAGTTGGTCTGGTCGCCCAGAATGGCCGCCACCAGCAGCACCGCCACCGCCAGTGGCCAGCTCAGCAGCCCGGCACCGGCCAGCGCGCCCACGATGAACAGCAGCGAGTCACCGGGCAAAAACGGCATGACCACCAGCCCGGTTTCCACAAACACAATCAAAAACAGCAGCGCGTACACCCACATGCCATAGGCTTGGACAAACTCGGCCAGGTGTTTGTCCACGTGCAGGATGAAGTCGATCAGAAAGGTCACCAGTTCCATGCCCTGCATTATCCCGCCCGCCCCACCCCGCTCCCTACAATCGAGCGGGTGACCCCAGACACCGCCCAGCCCACCCCCGCCGCCCGCCAGCCCCAGCGCCCCATCCGCGAACTGCCCGACACGCTCATCAGCCAGATCGCGGCCGGTGAGGTGGTAGAGCGCCCCGCCTCGGTGGTGCGCGAGCTGGTGGACAACGCGCTGGACGCCGGGGCCACCCAAGTCACCGTGCGCCTGCTGGCCGGTGGGGTGCGGCTGATTGCGGTGGAAGACGACGGCTGCGGCATCACCCCCGACGACCTGCCACTGGCGCTGAAGCGCCACGCCACCAGCAAAATTGCCAACCTGGCTGAGCTGGAGGCCGTGGGCACCATGGGGTTCAGGGGCGAGGCGCTGGCCGCCATCAACGCCATTGCAGACGTGGCCGTGCTCAGCCGCGCAGCGCTGGCGGCCACCGCCGACCACGGCTGGCTGCTGCAAGGCAACACCGGCGAACTGCGGCCCGTGGCGCGCACGCAGGGCACCTCGGTCGAGGTGCGCGAGCTGTTTTACGCCACCCCCGCCCGCCGCAAATTTTTAAAAACCGACGCCACCGAACTGGCCCACTGCATCGAGGCCGTGCGCCGCCATGCCCTCACCCGGCCCGACGTGGGTTTTGCCATCTGGCACGAAGGCAAGCTGGTGGAACAGTGGCGCGCCCAGGGCCACGACATGGCTGCGCTTGACCGCCGCCTGGCCGACGTGTTGGGGGCCGACTTTCTGGCCCAGAGCGTGGCCGTGGACTGGCGCAGCACATGGATGCCGCCCACCACTGACGACACCGGCTTTGCACCACCGCCCGCCCTGCGCGTGTGGGGCCGGGCGGGTGTGCCCGACGCGGCGCGCTCCCGCCCCGACCAGCAGTTTGCCTACGTGAACGGGCGCTTTGTGCGCGACAAGGTCATCACCCACGCCGCCCGCAGCGCCTATGAAGACGTGTTGCACGGCCAACGCCAGCCGGTGTACGCGCTGTTCATTCAGGTGGACCCGGCGCGGGTGGACGTGAACGTGCACCCCACCAAAATCGAGGTGCGCTTTCGCGACAGCCGCGAGGTGCACCAGGCCGTGCGCAAAGCGGTGGACAGCGCACTGGCCGCGCCGCGTGCAGGGCAAGCCCCAGCCGAAGCAGGCCACCCAGCACCCCCATCAGCACTCACCGCCGCTCAGGCATTCACACCTGAATTTTTAAAGCCAAATGTGCCGCCAGCGCTTGCCGCACAAGCGCAGACAGCTATGGTCTTTGTAGATCGTTCTGCACCAACACCTCCCGCCTGGGCCGACACACAAGCCCGACCCGGCCAGCGCCCGCTGCAGGCACACGAACTGCGAGCCCTGTGGGCCCCCACAGAAGCCCCATTGCCCGCCGCCGGTCCGGCCACAGAGCCCGCAGACCCCACCACCGTCTGGCCCCTGGGCCGCGCCTTGGCACAGCTGCACGGCGTGTACATCCTGGCGGAAAACGCGCAGGGACTGGTGCTGGTGGACATGCACGCCGCGCACGAGCGCATCGTGTACGAACGGCTGAAAGCACAACTGGGCGACGGCAACGAAGCCAAAGCCATTCCCAGCCAACCGCTGCTGATACCCGCCACCTTTGCCGCCACCCCGCAAGAGGTGGCCACGGCCGAGGGCAACTCCGATGCACTGGCCCAACTGGGGCTGGAGATCACTGCGTTTTCGCCCAAAACCCTGGCCGTGCGGGCCGTGCCATCGGCCTTGGCCATGGGAAACGCGGTGGAGCTGGCGCGCAGCGTTCTGGCCGAACTCGCCCAGCACGACGCCAGTACCCTGGTGCAACGCGCCCACCACGAACTGCTGGCCACCATGGCGTGCCACGGCGCTGTGCGCGCCAACCGCCGCCTGACGCTGGAAGAAATGAACGGCCTGCTGCGCCAGATGGAAGCCACCGAACGCAGCGACCAATGCAACCACGGCCGCCCTACGTGGCGGCAACTCTCGATGAAAGAGCTGGACGCGCTGTTTCTGCGCGGCCGCTGACCCCCTCACTGCATGAACCCCTCTGCCATGACACCCGGTTTCGTGGTGCTGACGCTGTCGCTGCTGCTGGGCATACAGCCTGTCACCACCGACCTGTATTTGCCCGCCTTGCCCGCCGTGACCAGCGGGTTTGGCGCGTCGTTGTCACAGGCGCAGCTCACGCTCACGGGGATGTTGCTCGCGTTTGGCTGCTCGCAAATGGTGTGGGGCCCACTGTCTGACCGGTTTGGCCGTCGCCCCATTTTGCTGGCAGGGTTGGGGCTGTACACGCTGGCGGCCATCGGCTCGGCACTCAGTGGCCACATGACGGCGCTGGTGGTGTGGCGCGTGTTGCAGGGCGCGGCCATGGGCGCGGTGGTGATGGCGGGCCGCGCCATCGTGCGCGACCTGTACCCGCCCGAACAAGGTGCCCGCGTGCTCAGCAAGGCACTCAGTGGGCTGGGCATCATTGCCGCATTCAGCGCACCGTTGGGTGGCTGGGTGGCCAGCGCATGGGGCTGGCGGGCAGCGCTGAGCCTGCCGGCGGTGTTTGGCGTGCTCACCTTGGCACTGCTGGCCCTGCGGTTCAAAGAAACCGTGGCACAACCCAACCCACGAGCCCTGCAGCCCGCTGTCCTGTGGCGCACCTGGGACGGCATCGTGCGCAACCCTGCTTTCTGGACGTATTCGCTGCTCGCCACGGCCAGTTATGCGGGGCTGTTCACGTTCCTGGGCGCATCGTCGTTTGTGTTCATCGACGTGCTGGGCGTCAGCCGCGTGGCCTATGGCTGGTCGCTGTTCACCATGGCCAGCAGCTACCTGGCGGGCACATTCCTGTGCCGCCGCCTGCTGCCGCGCATGGGCGTGCAGCGCACGGTGTGGGTGGGCGGCTTCATCACGCTGGGCAGCGCCAGTGTGTTGGCCCTGCTGCCGTACGCGGGGTTGACGCATCCGCTGGGCATTTTGTTGCCGTATTGCGTGTTCATGGTGGGCCATGGCATCCATCAGCCGTGTGGGCAAAGCGGAGCCGTGGGTCCATTTCCGCACGCGGCCGGGGCGGCTTCTGCGCTCAGCGGCATGCTCATGATGTTTGCCGCGTTTGGCATGGGCAGTTGGCTGGGCTGGCGCATGGACGGCACGGTGTACCCGCTCACCAATGGCATCGCTTTCTGGGCCGTGTGCATTGCCTTCACCGTGTGGGTGCTGGTGCCGCGCTATGGCTCCCCCCGCACACCCCCTCAGCGCGTGGCATGACGTTGGCTGCGCTCAACCCCATTGCCCTGGTGGGCCCCACTGCATCGGGCAAAAGCGCGGTGTCGCTGGCCCTGGCGCAGCGCTGGCCGCTGGAAATCATCAGCGTCGATTCAGCCCTGGTGTACCAGGGCATGGACGTTGGCACCGCCAAACCCACGCCACAGGAACTGGCGCAGGTGCCGCACCACCTGATCGACATCCGCGACCCGGCCCAAACCTACAGCGCCGCCGAATTTGCCGCCGACGCCACGCGGCTGATCGCCGACATTCAGGCCCGTGGCAAACGCCCCCTGCTGGTGGGCGGCACCATGCTCTACCTGAAGGCCCTGCTGCAGCCGCTGGACGACATGCCCGCCGCCCAACCCGAACTGCGCGCCGCCATCGAAGCCGAGGCCGCGACCGAAGGCTGGCCCGCCCTGCACGCCCAACTGGCCGAGGTGGACCCCCCCACCGCCCAGCGCCTCAGCCCCAACGACAGCCAGCGCGTGGGCCGCGCACTGGAGGTGTACCGCGCCACGGGGCGGCCACTGTCCAGCTTCCACGCGGGTGGCGACAAAACCAAAGGCATGGCCATGCCCGTGATCAGCCTGGAGCCCACCGACCGCGCCTGGTTGCACCAGCGCATTGCACAGCGCTTTGAGGCCATGCTGGACCAAGGCCTGGTGGCCGAGGTGCAGGCCCTGATGGCCCGCCCCGACCTGCACCCCGATCTGCCCAGCATGCGCTGCGTGGGCTATCGGCAGGTGTGGGAAGCGTTTCAAAATACAGAGCTTGAAACACATACCCATCAAGCGCTGGGTGCCGAAACCATTCAACAAATCAAAGACACTGGCATTGCCGCCACCCGGCAACTGGCCAAGCGCCAACTGACGTGGCTGCGCGGCATGCCCGAGCGGTGGGTGGAGGCGTGCGACGCGCCGGGGTTGGCGGAGCGGGTGGAGGCGCGAGTGGCGGGGGTTTGGGGCTGACAAGAGGTTCTCGCTACCCTACGAACCTTCCACCCCACCCCGGAGCCCACATGCAACTCGGCTACACCATCCTCTACGTGCCAGACGTGCCCGCCACGCTCAAGTTTTACGAGGCGGCCTTTGGCCTCACCACGCGGTTTGTGCATGAATGCGGGGACTATGGCGAGCTGGAAACCGGCAGCACGGCGCTGGCGTTTTCAAACCACAAGCTGATGCAGCAACTGGGCAAAAACCCGCAGGCTGCCAACCCCGCAGCGCCGTGCTTTGAAATTGCGCTGTGCACACCAGACGTGCCCGCCGCACTGGAGCGCGCCATTGCCGCCGGGGCCACGCCCATGCGCCCGGTGGAAGTGATGCCCTGGGGCCAGACGGTTGCCTACGTGGCAGACATCAACGGCTTTTTGGTGGAGCTGTGCACACCTGTGGGGTGAAGCAAAGGCTGTTTCTGCTGGGCTGAGCCGTACCCCTGAACGGCGCAGCACGGGCGGCGCTGTGGGCATGGGCTGTGTGGGGGCAAAGGCTTTGGGTTACCGTGTTTTCACAGTCAGACGAAAGCCATTCATGCTTCAAACCCCCACCTCCCGCACACAACGCACCGTTCGCCGGATCGCCTTGGGCTGCCTGTTGGCGGCACTGTCCACAGCCGCCCTGGCAGCCACCCCGCGCCCCGAAGTGGTGGCCAAAGGCCTTGAGCACCCGTGGGGCCTGGCATTTGTGCCGGATGGGCGCTTTCTGGTCACGGAGCGCCCGGGCCGTTTGCGGTTGGTGCAAGCCGATGGCCGCATAGGAGAACCTGTGGCTGGTGTGCCCGCCGTGGCCGCGCAAGGTCAGGGCGGCCTGCTGGACGTGGTGACCGACAGCGGCTTTGCAAAGAACCGCACGCTGTACCTGTGCTACAGCGAGCCTGGTGCCGAAGGTGGCCGAGCCAACAGCACGGCGCTGGCCAGTGCCCGCCTGTCGGCAGATGGCACGCGGCTGGAGGGCCTGAGGGTCTTGTTCAGCCAGCGGCCCAAGGTGGCCAGCAGCGCGCACTTTGGCTGCCGCATTGTGGAATCAGGCAACACGCTGTTCCTCACGCTGGGGGACCGGTTCAGACATTCAGCCGACGCGCAAACCCTGGACAACCACCACGGCAAGGTGGTTCGCGTGCTGAAAGACGGTGGCGTGCCGCCCGACAATCCGCTGGTGCTGAACCCACGCCCCGGTGCATTGCCCGAGATATGGAGCTGGGGACACCGCAACATGCAGGGCGCCACGCTGGGGCCCGACGGCCAGTTGTGGACCCACGAACACGGCCCGCAGGGCGGCGACGAAATCAACCGACCCCAGGCGGGGCAGAACCACGGGTGGCCGGTGGTGAGTTTTGGCAAGCACTACGGCGGCTTCACCATTGGCGATGGCATCACCGAAAAAGCCGGTATGCAAGCGCCGCTGCACCACTGGACGCCGTCCATCGCGCCGTCGGGCATGGCCTTTGTGACCAGCGACCGCTACGGCCCGGGTTGGAAAGGCAACCTGATGGTGGGCTCGCTCAAGTTTGGCTACCTGGCGCGACTCACACTGGCGGGCAACAAAGTGGTGGCTGAGGAACGCCTGTTGCAAGACCGTGGGCAACGCGTGCGCGATGTGCGCCAGGGCCCCGATGGGTTGCTGTACGTGCTGACCGACAGCCCACAGGGTGAACTGCTGAGGCTGGTGCCTTGACGCACCCGCGGGGTGGGCATTTGAACGTGGTGCACCCCTCAGGCAAGGGGTTTGGTCAGGATCTTGACCATCTTGGTGGCCAGATTGCGCGGCGTGAAGCGCATGCTTTGAGCCAGGGCCCAGTTCGTGAAGCCGGGGATGTAGACCCGCTGCCCACGCTGCATGGCGCGGTAGCCCAACGCAGCCACTTCTTCTGAGGTGGGCAGCTTTTTGCCCTTGACCAGAGCCGAATGTCCCATGTCGGCCTTGTCCTGAAAACCAGATGCCGTAGGGCCCGGACACAGCGCCGTCACGGTCACGCCGGTGTCCTCCAGCTCAGACGCAATGGCCTCTGAAAAACTGAGCACAAAAGACTTGGTGGCGTAGTACACCGCCATGTAGGGGCCGGGCTGAAATGCGGCGGTGGAGGCGGTATTCAGAATCTTGCCGCGAGTTGCCAGCAAATCAGGCATGAACAGCTTGGTCAACACAACAACCGTGTTCATGTTCAGCTGCATCATGGCCAGCTCTGGCGCCAGCGCCGAATCTTTGAATTCACCAAACGCACCGTACCCGGCGTTGTTGACCAAAGCGCTCAGGACAATGCCGCGTGCCTTGACTTCAGCGTGCAACCGCGCAGCACCGTCATCGGTTTCAAGGTCTGCACAGATGACGGTGACGACCACCTTGAACTGCCGCTGCAGTTCATCGGCCAGGGCCTGCATTTTGGCCACGCCTCGCGCGGCCAGCACGAGGTGGTAGCCAGCTCGCGCGAACTCATGCGCCAGCGCCTTGCCGATGCCGGAGGATGCGCCTGTGATGAGTGCTGTTTTGTGGGGTGTTTGGGGTGTGGTCAAGGTGAATCTCCAAATGGCTTTGTTGCCGATGGGAGGATTTAAAACCCGGCACCAAGGTGCCAGGTCAAGCGGTTTCGTTCAATTTCATCAAGGCCATTGGCAAGGCTTGACCTGGCACCACGGTGCCGGGTTTACGATGACCCAAAACCCCTCACCACACACCCATGAAAACCGTCATCACCGTCAATGCGTTCAAGGCGCTGCAGACCACCAGCACCTTGTGCAAAGCAGCGAACGTCACACGTGGCCAATTGCGCCTGTACGAAGAAGAAGGCTTGATTGCGCCGCAGAGCCGAACGGAGGCGGGCTATCGCCAATACGGCAGCGACACACTGGACCGGCTCAAGGCCATCAAACACCTGAAGGAGCTGGGTTTCACACTGGGCGAAATCGCACTCCTGCTGTCAGACCGCGACGCCGGTGAGCTGGATCAGCCAGCCATCCAGCGGTTGGCCAGCGAGGTTGTGTCCAAAATAGACGAGCGCATTGCAGGCCTGAAAGTCATTCGCGGCTATGTGGCGCCTGTTGCCAAGGGGGACATGAGCGCGCTGCAGGATGAGGACTGCCACTTCGTTGTCGAATTCATGACCGCACTGTCTGGCGAAAAACGCAGGCGACGTGCGTGACCGGCAAGTAAGCCACGGTCACAGACGTTTCAATGACAAAAAATGCCTCTGCCGCTTGCCTGTATTGAGTTTGTAGCTACACATTCACCACAGCGTTTGCAGCTGCCCGGCCACCAGCCGGTAACCGCGCTGGCCCATGGCGCGGGCCTCGGCTTCGTCGTGCGTGACCAGCACACACGCCATGCCCGCGTCGGCAATGCGCTGGGCAAACTCCTGACGCAGGCGCAGGCGCAGGTCGGCGTCGAGCGCAGAAAACGGCTCGTCCAGCAACAGCAGGCGCGGAGCCGACAGCAGCGCCCGGGCCAGCGCCACGCGCTGCTGTTCACCACCTGAGAGTTGTGTGACCGCCGCTCGCGCCCGGTCGGCCAGGCCAAAACGGCCCAGCATGGCCACCGCCTGCTGGCGCGCCTCTGTTTTGGGCACCCGCTGCTCCACCAGGGCAAAGGCCACGTTGTCTTGCACGTTCAGGTGGGGAAACAGGGCAAAGTCCTGAAACATCAGCGCAAAGCGGCGGCGCTCGGGCGGCCACGCTGTGATGTCTTCGCCGTCAAAACACACGCGGCCTGCGTCGGGCGGCTCCAATCCGGCCAGCATGGCCAGCAGGGTGCTTTTGCCGCTGCCCGACGCGCCCAACAACGACACGGTTTGGCCGGGGGCCACGGTGAGCGACAGGTCGTGCGCCAGCCAGCGGGGGCTTTCATGGGGCTCACCCGGTGGGGGCAGGTAGCGTTTGCAGAGGCCAGAAATGTCAAGCATGGCGGGCTTTCGGGTCAGATCGTGTGGTGCCCGTGTCGAGCCACACAAACACCACCAAGGCCAGCCCCATCAGCAGCAGCGACAGCGCGTGGGCCGCATGCAGGTTTGCTGCGCCGGGGCGGCCCAGGTGTTGGTAAATCAGGGTGGTGAGGGTGGTCCATTCGGGCCGTGACAAAAACAGGCTCACGGCAAACTCGCCCAACGCAGTGGCGGCGGCAAAGGCCATGCCCCGGCGCAGGGCGGGGGCCACCAGCGGCAGGGTGACTCGCACAAACACCCGCCAGGGGCTGGCCCCCAGGGTGCGGGCAGCCTGCGCCCAGTGCGGGGGCAAGGCGGCCAGCGACTGCGCCACGTGTTGGCCCACAAACGGGTAGGCCAGCAGCGTGTAGGCCGCCACCAGCAGGCCCAGGCTGGCCGTCCACTCTGGGTAGAGCAGCAGCAGGCCAAACGCCACCGCCACGGGCGACACCACAAACGGCACAAAGGTGGAGGCCTGCACCCACAACCCGGCGTGGGCAGCACCGCGCCAATGGAACACGGCCAGCCCCTGGAACAGGCCCAGCGCGGTGGCGGCCACCAGCGCCAGCGCGGAAAACCGCACCGTGTTCCACAGCGCGTCCAGCGTCTCGGGAGCGGTCCACACAGCCCACAGACCAGGCACATCGGCCAGGGCCCAGGCCACGGTGGCCAGCAATGGGGCCACGCTGGTGACCAGCAGGGCGGCCAGCGCAGCCGCAACGGCCAGGCGCACCCGCCAGCCACGCACTGGGCGTGTGGGCACGCGGTCGGCCCGCCGGGGCTGGGCGAAGCGGCGGGCCAGGCTGGCATACACGCCGGCCAGCAGTGCGCCAAAGCCCACCGTCCACAGCGCGAGCGCGCTGGCGTCGGCCAGGCGCAGTTCGTGCGCCACCAGGGTGTAAATTTCCACCTCGGCGGTGGCCCAGCGCTGCCCGCCCAGCACCAGTGCCAGGCCCATGCCGGCAAAACAATACAAAAACACCAGGCACAAGGCGCCGGCCAGCGGCAGCCGGATGGCGGGCCACTCCACCCGCCAGAAGGCGCGCCACGGCGTGGCCCCCAGCGTGCGGGCAGCGGCCAGGCGAGATGCACTGACCTGCCCCAGCGCATCGACCCCGGCGCGCACCACCAGACACAGGTTGAAAAACACATTGCCAATCACCAGGAGCCAAGGGGTGTCTTCCAGCTCCAGGCCCAGAGGCTCGGCCCAGTGGCCATTGGGCCCCCACAGCGCCAGCACACCCAGCGCGGCCACCAGGGTGGGCACCACAAAGGGCAACATCAGCAGCCGCAACACCACCTGGCGGCCTGCAAAGTGGTAGCGGGCCAGCACCCAGGCCACAGGCAGGCCCAGCGCGAATGTGAACGCGGTGCTGATGCCCGCCTGCGCCAGCGACCACAGCAGCCGAAACCGCAGGTGGGCATCGGCCCACACGCCCCACACCGTGAGCGGAGGCTGGCCCGTGAGCGCCGCCGTGCCGGGCTCAGGGTGCGCACCTTCCCACAACAGGCGCAGCAATGGCGCGGCCACCACCACTGCCACAAACAGCAGCGGGGGCAGCAGCAGCGCTCGGGGCAGCCTGGCCGCCAGGCCCATGGGGTTTACTTCAGCACCACCTGCGTCCAGCGGGCGACCCAGGCGGGGGTTTGTGCGGCCATTTGGTCGGTGCTGGGGTTGTCAAACGCAGTAGGTGTGGGTGCATGGCGCATCACATCAGCGGCAGCCACACCGGGGGTGGCGGGCAGCATCCACATGGTGGTTTGGAGGGCCTGCTGCACGGGGGCGCTGCGCAAAAATTCGATGAACTGGCCTGCGGCCTCAGCCTGCTTGCCGCCTTTGACCAGCGCAACGCCTTCCACCTGCTGGAACACAGCGCCTTTGAGGCTCAGGCTCGCGGTCGGCGCGTCGCTGAGTTTGGTCTTGCTGTAGAACACCTCGGCAGCGGGGCTGCTGGCGTAGCTGACCACGATGGGGCGCTTGCCACCGCTTTTGCTGAAGTCGGTGTAGTAGGCCTCGCTCCAGCCCTTGGCCACTTTCACGCCATTGGCGCGCAGCTTGGCCCACCAGTCAAAGGCAGCCTCTTCACCCAGCCCTGCAATGGTGGCCGCCAGAAACGACAGGCCAGGGCTGGAAGTGGCGGGGTGTTGCACCACCAGCAGGTTTTTGTAGGCGGGCAGGGTCAGGTCTTGCAGGCTGGTGGGCAAGGCCAGGCCGCTTTTGGCAAACCAGGCTTTGTCGATGTTGAGCGTGACGTAACCATGGTCAACCGGTACCAGCGGTGCAGGCAGGCTGACCGCCGAAGGGGCGGTGGCCGCCGGGCCTGCATAAGGGGCCAACACACCCGCCGCCAGGGCTTTGCCCGCCAGCGCGTTGTCAATGCCGTACACCACATCGGCCACGGGGTTGGCGCGGGTGAGGATGAGTTTGTTGAGCATTTCGCCCGCATCGCCACCTTTGACGATGCTGAGCTTCACGCCAGCCGATTTTTCGAAACCCGCCAGCAGTTCTTTGGGCAGATCGAACGAGCTGTGGGTGAGCACACGCAGGGTGGGCGATGCGGCCTGCGCCCACAGCGGCGCACCGGCCAGACCCACACCCGCGGCCAGAGCCAGCAGGCCACGGCGCGACAGCCCACGAGTGGGCACAACAGAAGTCAAAGAAGTGAGGGACGAGAAAGACACAAGCGGCTCCTGGTGCAGTGCCTGCCCCGGGCAACACCCGGCGCGGCAAGCGCAAGAGCCGGGCTGCCAGCAGCCCTGCACCGGGCGGGGCCGGTGGCTCTTCACGCTCCCTACGCTGGCATTGCCCAGATCAGGTGGTTGGGGACTTTCTCAGCCGCCGCACCCCATGTGCGGCAACACCCCCGGTGAAGCGACGGATTTTAGCTGCCGGACCTTGACCGCACGCGCCCAATGGCCAACCAGCCAATGCCACATCGCTTCGGCAGTGAACCAGTCAGGCTCACGGATGGGCTCAACCCACTCACACCGCGCGGGCAAGCCACCGGCCTCGGGCCGGCCCCAAGCCACCCCCCATGGGTCACCCCACCTGTTCGCCTGGTGGGCTGACACTGCCGACGTGCACCCGGTTGCGGCCTGCTTCTTTGGCCTGGTACATGGCGGTGTCGGCGGCTGCGACCACTTCGCTTTGCAGCGCGGTCTTGCCACTGAACACCACCAGGCCAATGCTGGCCGTGCAGTGGTGCACCACCTGTTGGGTGGTCCCGTCTTCCTGCAGCGCTGACAGCACGTAAGGCTCGGCCAGGCGCGCGCGAATTTTCTCGGCCACGGCGCTTGCCTGCTGTACAGACTGGGCGGGGTCGGTGTTCAGCTCACCGAACAACACCACAAACTCGTCTCCACCGAATCGGGCCACGGTGTCCATTTGCCTTACACAGGCCTGCAAGCGTCTGCCCACTTCAACCAGCAAGAGGTCGCCCACCGCGTGGCCATGCAGGTCGTTCAAGGGTTTGAAGTTGTCGAGGTCCAGAAACAGCAACGCCCCCAGCCAGTCGGAACGCTTGCTGGCGGCCAGCACCTGAGCCAGGCGGTCGTCCAACAGGCGGCGGTTGGCCAGCTTGGTCAGCAGGTCAAAAAAGGCGAGTTGGCGCACCTGTTCTTCGAGCAACCTTCGCCGGGTGATTTCGCGGGTGATGCCGTGATAGCCCACCACATTCCCGGAAGCGTCCACCTCGGCCCTTGAGATCACTTCGCCCCAAATTTCGCGGCCGTCCTTGCAGCGGTGCGGCGCCTCGAAACTGACAAACGGCTGCCTGCTGCCCGGTTCGCGCCCCCGGCTGTTGGCTGCCAGCACCGCCTGGACTTGCTCGGCCCCCGCATCCGTGAACAGCGAGAACACATGGCGCCCCACCACCTCGCTGGCCTTGAAGCCACGCAAACGCTCATCTGCCGGGCTGATGTAGGTGATCGTCAGGTCGCGGTCCACCTTCCACAGCACATCGCGGGTGTCTTCGGTCAGCAGGCGGTACAGGGCTTCGCTGTCGTGCAAAGCCTGGGTGCGCTCCTCCACCAGGGCTTCGAGTGCCCGGTTCTTCTGGAGCAGCGACTTCATGGGGTAGACCTCGCCGTCCTGCACCATGGGGTAGGGAATGGAAATGCCGCTGTGCACAATCTTCCAAGCCTCGCCTTCAAGCCGAAACATCAGCACCAGGCGCGCCACCTCGCTGGCCAGCACATGTTCAGGTATTGGCAGATGAATGTGAAAAAACGCGGTGGTCACCACCACATCGGCGCTGATGTCTTGCAGTTGCACGTCCAGCATTTCGATGCGGATGGGGCTGGGCACCTGGGCAAAGTCCTGGCGGGTGATGTCTTGCCAGGCCCGAACGTCCTTCACCAGGAAATCGCCACCGCCGGTGTAGCCGCTGAAGTTGTCACTGAACCGCTCGACAAGCCTTGCGTCGCGCCCGGCGTACATCGCAATGTAGTCATCCAGCAGGGAGCGGATGAGCGTGTCGCGGCTTGTAACGCTGGAGGGTGTGTTCACGGGCACTCCTAAGGGGCTGATTCATTATGACCACGCAACGCGGGCTGAAGCGCCCAGCGCCTGGGAGTCGCACGGAAAACGTCTGACATCAGGCGCCCTACTTCACGCCCCCCGATACGTCTCCAGATGGATGCTGGTTTCGGTGTTGCTGATGCCCTTGACCAGCCGGATGCGCTCCAGCACCTTCGACAGTTCGGCCAGGTTGGAGGCACGAAGTTCGGCCAGCAAATCCCAGCGGCCATTGGTGTCGTGCAGCGTGGCCACGCCGGGTTCGCCCAGCAGGCTGGCAATCACGGCGCGGGTGGTGTTGCCCTCTACGGCAATGCTCATCCAGGCGCGGATGTCGTTGGGCTGCGCATCCGGGCGCAGGCGCACGGTGTAGCCCACGATCACGCCCGTGTCTTCCAGCCGGGTGATGCGGTTGGTGACGGTACCGCGCGACACGTTCAGTTTGGTTGCGAGCGTGGCCACCGTGGCACGGGCGTCCTGGCGCAGCAGGGCAATCAGGCGTTGGTCGGTATCGTCCATGAACAATCCAGCATTTCGTCAGAGACAGCTGACGTTTTGCCATATTTTTGACCAAATTTGCAATGAACTGCTGCTTTTTATTGTTTGGCTGCGTCTGCACACTTGCCTGTCGGGATTCAAAACCCACTCCACCACGGCACACACCGCGACACACACCGAGACAACACCATGCGCACAGCAGCCCCGACAGCCCACACCCTGCCCACCCGTTTCCTCAGCCCCGCCGACGTGGCTGAACTGGTCGGCCAGAAAGGCTTGCCTGTCTGCCTGAGTGAGATGGCCCACGCCATCGAGCAAGACTTTTTGCGCTGGCCCGACTTTGACAAAACAGCCCGTGTGGCCGCGCATTCCGACGTGGGCGTGATCGAGCTGATGCCCATTGCCGATGCGCACCAGTACGCCTTCAAGTACGTGAATGGCCACCCCGGCAACGGCCAGCACCACCTGCCCACTGTGATGGCATTCGGCGTGCTGGCCGACGTGGCCACCGGCACCCCGCTGCTGGTGAGTGAGCTGACGCTGACCACCGCGCTGCGCACCGCGGCCACCTCGGCCCTGGCCGCCCGCACCCTGGCCCGCCCCGGCAGCCGCACCATGGCGCTGATTGGCAACGGTGCCCAAAGCGAGTTCCAGGCGCTGGCGTTCCAGCACCTGGTGGGCATCACCCAACTGCGGGTTTTTGACGTGGATGCCGCCGCCAGCGCCAAGCTGGTGCGCAACCTGGCGAACACCGGTTTGCACATCACTGTGTGCCACAGCACGGCCCACGCGGTTCAGGGTGCCGACATCGTGACCACCGTGACGGCCGACAAAACCAACGCCACCATCCTCACCGCTGACCTGCTGGCACCCGGCATGCACATCAACGCGGTGGGCGGCGACTGTCCCGGCAAAACCGAGCTGCACGCCGACGTGCTGACCGCCGCCCGAGTGTTTGTGGAATACGAGCCACAAACCCGTGTGGAAGGCGACCTGCAGCAGATGCCCGCCGACTTCTGTGTGACCGAACTCTGGCGCGTGCTGAGCGGCCAAGCCACAGGTCGCCAGAGCGAGGCCGACATCACCGTGTTCGACTCGGTGGGGTTTGCGCTGGAAGACTACAGCGCCCTGCGCTACCTGGCCCGCGTGGCCGAGCAGCTCGATTTGGGCACCCAACTCCCGCTGATTCCCGCGCTGGCCAACCCGCGAGACCTGTTTGCGCTGGTCAAGCCCACACCATTGGCCGCCCCCACCGCCCCCGCAGGAATCAACACGCCCGAGTTGGTGTAAGGTTTCCCTGCACTTTTCGGGGAACCTGATGATCCGTTCAGACATTCAAGGCGTGAGCCTGATCGGCGTGCCGACCGACGTGGGCGCAGGCACACGCGGTGCACGCATGGGCCCCGAGGCCCTGCGCGTGGCGGGGCTGGCGCAAGCCATTGAGGCCTTTGATCACAACGTGCGCGACTGCGGCAACCTCAGTGGCCCACCCAACCCGTGGCAACCGGCGGTGAACGGCTACCGCCATCTGCCCGAAGTGGCGGCGTGGAACCGCGCGCTGCACGACGCGACTTTTGAGCAACTGCAAGACCACCGCCTGCCCATCATGCTGGGCGGCGACCACTGCCTGGGGCTGGGCAGCATCAGCGCCGTCGCACGTCACTGCAAAGCCACAGGCAAAAAACTGCGCGTGTTGTGGCTGGATGCGCACGCCGACTTCAACACCGCCACCCTCACGCCCAGCGGCAATATCCACGGCATGCCGGTGGCCTGCCTGTGTGGCCACGGCCCGGCAGAACTGGTGGACATGGGCGGCCCCGGCCACCGGCTCAGCCCCAAAGACATCCGGCAAATTGGCATTCGCAGCGTGGACGAGGGCGAAAAGCGCATGCTTGCCGAGTGGGGCATTGAGGTGTTCGACATGCGCTACATCGACGAAATGGGCATGCGCCACACCATGGAACTGGCCCTGGCGTTGGTCGACGCGAACACCCACCTGCATGTGAGCCTGGACGTGGACTTTCTCGACCCCGACATCGCCCCCGGCGTGGGCACCACCGTGCGCGGTGGCCCCACCTACCGCGAGGCCCAGCTGTGCATGGAAATGATTGCCGACACCGGCCGCCTGGCTTCTTTGGACGTGGTGGAACTCAACCCCGCGCTCGATGTGCGCAACCAGACCGCCGAGTTGGCGGTGGACCTGATCGAAAGCCTGTTCGGCAAAAGCACGCTGATGCGGGTACGAGGCTGATGCTGTCACGTTGGCGTCACACCGGTGGTGTTGCCAAGCGCTGCCTTCGGGCAAGCCCTCTGGGGGCGACCGGAACAGCGGTGCTATGCTGATTTCTTTTGTGAAATGCGTGCGGCACGTTTCTCGCTTTACCTGCGAAGACTGACCGCGCAAACGTTTGTGTCACCTGTTCAACCTCAACCTTGGAGTGAATTGCATGTTGAAAAAGTCCCTGCTGCTGGGTGCCGTGGCCCTGGCCATGAGCGTGTCCGTTTCGGCCAAAGAGTGGAAAGAGGTCCGCGTGGCCATCGACCCCACCTACAAGCCCTTCACCTTCAAGACCGCTGATGGCAAGCCCACCGGTTTTGACGTGGACATTGCACAGGCCCTGTGCGATGAAATGAAAGCCAAGTGCGTGTTCGTCGAACAGGTGTGGGACAGCATGATCCCCGGCCTGACTGCCAAGAAGTACGACACCATCATTTCGTCGATGTCCATCACCGAAGAGCGCAAGCGCCAGGTGGACTTCACAACCAAGTACTACAACACCCTGTCTCAGATCGTCGTCAAGAGCGACATCAAGACCGACGGCACACCCGCCAGCCTGAAGGGCAAGAAAATCGGCGTGCTGAAGGGCTCCACCCAAGAGAAGTACGCCATGGGCGAGCTGAAAAAGGCTGGCGTGAACGTGGTGAACTACGAAGCACAAGACCAGGTGTACCTGGACATCAAAGCCGGTCGCCTCGACGGCACCGTGGCCGACATCATGGAAGTCAAGGGCGGCTTCCTGGACACGCCCGACGGCAAAGGCTACGTGTTTGTGGGCCAACCGCTGAAATTCCCCAAGTACTTCGGTGAAGGTGCCGGTGCTGCTGTGCGCAAGTCTGACAAAGACCTGAAAGAAGCCCTGAACAAAGGTATCACAGCCATCCGCGCCAACGGCAAGTGGAAGCAAATCAGCGACAAATACTTCCCAGGTACCGACATCTGGGGTGACTGATTTCGGTCATCTCGGCCCTGCCATCACTGTTTGAACCCAGCCACACCCCCACCGCATGACCCCTTACCTGCTGAGCATTCTTCAAGGCGCCGTTCTGGTGCTGGAAGTGGCATTGGGTTCGCTGGTGGTGGCGGTGGTGCTGGGTCTGGTGGGGGCCATGGCCAAGCTGTCGGGCCACAAGCCAGCCGTGTGGCTGGCCACCATTTATTCCACCCTCATTCGCGGCATCCCCGACCTGGTGTTGATGCTGCTCATTTTTTACGGCGGCCAGATCGGACTGAACTGGACGCTGGAAGCCCTGGGCTCTGAGGCTTACATCGAGATCGACCCCTTTTTGGCGGGGGTGCTGACCATTGGCTTCATCTACGGTGCGTACATGACCGAAACCTTCCGGGGCGCCATCCTGGCCATTCCCCCGGGGCAAATGGAAGCAGGCGTGGCGTATGGCATGCGCCCCATGCAGGTGTTTCTGCGCATCACGCTCCCGCAAATGGTGCGCCTGGCGCTGCCCGGCTTCACCAACAACTGGCTGGTGCTGATGAAGGCCACCGCGCTGGTGTCGCTGCTGGGCCTGCAAGACATGACTTACCTGGCCAAACAGGCGGGAGCAGCTGCGCGTGGCGACATTGCCAATGCGCCGCTGCTGTTCCTGGCCTTTGCCGGGCTGCTGTACCTGGTGTTCACCAGCGTGTCGCTGGTGTTGCTGCGCATGCTGGAGCGGCGCTACTCCATGGGCGTGAAGCGAGGCACGCTGTAAACCATGGAATTTGAAGTCATTTTCCGGCCGGAGAACCTGCAGCAGTTCTGGGAAGGCACCGTAAATGCGATGGCCTTGCTGGTGTCGTCGCTCATCGTTGGCGGGTTGCTGTCGTTGCCGCTGGCCGTGGCACGGGTGTCGAGCAACCGCTGGATCAGCGGTCCGGTGTGGCTGTTCACCTACGTGCTGCGCGGCACACCGCTGCTGATTCAGGTCTACCTCATCTACTTTGGCCTGGGGCAGATGGAATACATCCAGGCGCGCTGGGACGACACCTGGCCCTGGACGTGGTTCAAAGAGCCCTTCTTTTGCGCCATGCTGGCCTTTGCCCTCAACACCTGCGCCTACACGGTGGAGCTCTTGGCCGGTGCCATCCGCGACACCGGCCATGGTGAAGTGGAAGCAGCGCAGGCCATGGGCATGACGCGCTGGACCACCATGCGCCGCATCCTGTTGCCGTCTGCCATGCGCCGAAGCTTGCCGGGCTATAGCAACGAAGTCATCATGATGCTGCACAGCACCTCGCTGGCCAGTGCCGTGCCCGCGCTGCTCGACATCACCGGTGCGGCACGCAACATCTACTCTGACTTTTACCTGCCGTTCGAGGTCTTCATCACCGCTGGGGTGATTTACGCCACCCTGACACTGATGCTGGTGGGCCTGTTCAAGCTGGCCGAGCGGCGCTGGCTGGTGCACCTCGCGCCACGCAGCCACTGATTTATATGCTTTTTTGGCACCTACCGCTTGATGGTATTGGTTTTTCAGCTATCAACCTGAACACATCCACACCCCATGCGCGTGACTGAACACCCCCTCATCTCACCCGCCATCGGCACGCAACGCACCTTGGTCAGCCAGCACTTTGGTGTTGCAGGCGCCCGCCCGAAGGTGGTGCTGCAGGCCAGCCTGCATGCCGACGAGCTGCCGGGCATGCTGGTACTGCACCACCTGCGCGGCCTGCTGCAAGCGGCCGAGGCGCAGGGCCGTATTGCTGGCGAGGTGGTTCTGGTGCCCATGGCCAACCCCATTGGCCTGAACCAGACGGTGCTGCACAGTCAGTTGGGCCGGTTCGAGCTGGCCAGCGCCGACAACTTCAACCGCAGCTACCCCCCGTTTGCCGACTGGCTGATGGAAGACGGCCACGCCGTGGCCCCGCTCCTGACTGCTGACCCCGCCGCCAACGTGGCCACCATCCGCGCCGCAATGCACGCCGCGCTGGACCGGCACGCGCCCGTCACCGAGCTGGACAGCCTGCGCCACACCCTGATGCACCTGGCCTGCGATGCCGATGTGGCGTTGGACCTGCATTGCGACTTTGAAGCCGCCATGCACCTCTACACCGAGCCCCCCTGTGCCGACAAGCTGCTGCCGCTGGCCGCCCTGCTGGGTGCCCGCGCCGTGCTGCTGGCCGAAGGCTCAGGCGGGCGCTGTTACGACGAAGCCCTGAGCGGCGTGTGGTGGCAGTTGCGCCAGAAGCTGTCAGTGACCGAAGGCCAGGCGTTTGTCGATTCACACCCCTTCCCGCAAGGCTGCGCCAGCACCACCGTTGAACTGCGCGGCCAGACCGATGTGCGCCACGACCTGGCCCAGGCCGATGCCGCCGCCCTGCTGGCCTACCTGACTCTGCTGGACGCAGTGGCTGGCCCCGTGCCCGACGTGCCCGCCCTGCCCTGCCAACCCACCCCGCTGGCCGGCACCCAGGTGCTGATGGCCCCGCACAGCGGCGTACTGACCTACCTCAAAACCCCCGGCGACGACATTGCCGTGGGGGACGTGGTGGCGGAAGTCATACACCCCGCCACCGGCCAGACCAGCCCCGTGGTGTCCACCGTGAACGGTGTTCTGTACGCCCGCCACATCGTCCGCTGGGCCACCACCGGGTTGGAGGTGGGCAAAATTTCAGGTGCCCAGGCCTTTCGCACCGGGCCGTTGCTCAGCGCCTGAGCACAACGGCCGCCAACGCACACTCAACTGTCACACCCCATGAGCCACAAACTCGACGTCATTGACATTCACAAGCGATACGGCAGCCACGAGGTGCTCAAGGGCGTGTCCCTCACGGCCAAGGCGGGCGACTGCGTCAGCATCATTGGCTCCAGCGGCTCGGGCAAAAGCACGTTCTTGCGCTGCATCAACCTGCTGGAGCGGCCCAACACCGGCACCATCAGCGTGGCGGGACAGCCGCTGGAACTGGTCATGGCCAAAGACGGCATGCTGAAGGCCGCCAGCGACAAGCAGCTGCAGACCATGCGGTGCAAGCTGGCCATGGTGTTCCAGCACTTCAACCTCTGGAGCCACCTGACCGTGCTGGAAAACATCATGGAAGCGCCGGTGCAGGTGCTGGGCATTTCCAAGGCCGAGGCCGAGGCCCGTGCCCATAAGTACCTGGCCAAGGTGGGCCTGGCCGGTGACGGCAAAACCAAAGTGGAGGGCCATTACCCCTCGCACCTGTCTGGCGGCATGCAGCAGCGCGTGGCCATTGCCCGCGCCCTGGCCATGGAGCCCGAGGTGATGCTGTTCGACGAACCCACGTCGGCACTGGACCCCGAACTGGTGGGCGAGGTGCTGCGTGTGATGAAGGCACTGGCCGAAGAAGGCCGCACCATGGTGGTGGTGACGCACGAAATGGGCTTTGCCCGCGAGGTGTCCAACCACGTCATGTTCTTGCACAAAGGCGTGGTGGAAGACCAGGGCAACCCACGCGAGGTGCTGGCCAACCCCAGCAGTGAGCGCCTGAGGCAGTTTCTGTCGGGCAACCTGAAGTGACCGCCGGACACGCCCAGCCCGCTGGTGCGGCATGGGTACACCAGGCCATCGGCCTGATTCAGGCCGACTACCAGCGCAGCGCCGACACACACCTGATTGCGCTGCCCCTGGAGCCCTACCGCAGCGCGGGCATCGACCTCTATTTCAAAGACGAATCCACCCACCCCACGGGCAGCTTGAAGCACCGGTTGGCGCGCTCGCTGTTCCTGTATGCGCTGTGCAATGGTTGGGTGCGTGAAGGCACCACGGTGGTGGAAGCCAGCAGCGGCAGCACCGCTGTCAGCGAGGCCTACTTTGCGCAACTGCTGGGCCTGCCCTTTGTGGCCGTGATGACGCGCAACACCTCACCGGAAAAGGTGGACCTCATCACGTTCTACGGCGGGCGCTGCCACTTTGTGGACAACGCTGCGCAGGTGTACGACGCAGCCCGCCAGGTGGCCGCCGACACCGGTGGCCATTACATGGACCAGTTCACCCACGCCGAGCGGGCCACCGACTGGCGGGGCAACAACAACATTGCCCAGAGCATGTTCAGCCAGATGGCGCACGAGCGCCACCCCGTGCCCAGCTGGGTGGTGGTGGGTGCGGGCACCGGTGGCACCAGCGCCACCATTGGCCGCTTCATCCGCTACCAGCGTCACGACACTCAGTTGTGTGTGGCCGAGCCGGAGGGCTCGGTGTTCAGCGCCTACCACCGCTCTGGCGATGCCACGTTGCATGCGCCGGGCTCACGCATCGAAGGCATTGGCCGGCCCAGGGTAGAGGCCAGCTTCATCCGCACGCTGATCGACCGCATGATCGACGTGCCCGACGTGGACAGCCTGGCCGCCATGCACTCGCTGGGGCGACTGCTGGGCCGCAAGCTTGGGCCCAGCACAGGAACCAACTTTGCCGCCATGCTGACGCTGGCCAATGAAATGCGGGAGCGGGGTGAGCGGGGCTCCGTGTTGTCACTCATTTGCGATGGCGGCGAGCGCTACCAGCACAACTACCACGACCCGGCCTGGGTGCAACAGCACTTTGGTCAACTGGTGGTGGAAAGCCCGGTGTTGACCAGGCTCTGAAATTCAAGCCAAAAGTGCCTCTGGCGCTTGATGCCATTGGACTTTCAGCTCTTGTTTTTTACAATTACTCCCAGAGCTTTTTCACACGGGCATCCCGCCCGCAACTGAGGCGGTAGTAGTTGTAACGGAGTTCGTTTTTCTTGTAGTAGTCCTGGTGATAGTCCTCAGCCAGGTAAAAGGGCGACACTGCTGCCAGTTCGGTGTGGATGGTGGAGAAGCGCCCTGATTTCAGCAGCGCATCCCGGCTGGCCTCAACGGTCTGGCGCTCGGCATCGTTCTGCCAGTAAATAGTCCGACCTGATTTATTCAAAACCCGGCCATAACCAGCCGATGCGGAGCTGGTGCCGAGGTCTTTGACGGTGCGAGCATGGGCATTCAGTGTCTTACCGACGCTATTGCACCCCGCCAGCCCCGTGTGTCTTCTGTAT
>CAIYQZ010000024.1 GCA_903928495.1 uncultured bacterium | reverse complement strand
GGAGTGGGGGCGGTAGGGGTAACAGTTGACACCCCCTGTAAGTGCAGCTTTCATGCCACGCCCGCCCCAGGGGTGGGCCCTGCCCTGGCGCAAGCGCCATACGCCAAACGACGCATTGGAGAGCCAGGGCACGGGCCTTGCTTGGCGCTAGACTAGTCCCCACCCAATCCACACTCTGATAGAGCTGCCATGGAACTGACCCCTCGCGAAAAAGACAAGCTGCTCATCTTCACCGCCGCCCTGCTGGCCGAGCGCCGCAAAGCCCGTGGCTTGAAGCTGAACTACCCCGAAGCCGTGGCCCTCATCTCCGCTGCCGTGATGGAAGGCGCCCGCGACGGCAAAACCGTGGCCCAGTTGATGAGCGAGGGCCGCGAGGTGCTGACCCGAGCCGACGTGATGGAGGGCATTGCCGAGATGATTCCGGACATTCAGGTGGAAGCCACCTTCCCCGACGGCACCAAGCTGGTCACGGTACATCAGCCCATTTCCTGACCCAATTGAGAAACCTGAATACGGGAGCACACAATGCATATCCATCAAGCGCTGAAGCCTGTTTTTTCTTCTTTTTTCCTGACCTTTGCCACAAGCGGTGCGGCCCTGGCCCACACCGGCGCAGACAGCGGCAGCCACCACGGCGCGTTCATGAGCGGGCTGCTGCACCCCTTGAGCGGCACCGACCACCTGGCCGCCATGGTGGCGGTGGGCATCTGGAGCGCGGTGGCGCTGCGCACTGCGTGGCAAGCCCCGCTGGCCTTTGTGGCCTTGCTGGCCGTGGGCGCGCTGGCCGGGTTTGCGGGCTTTCAACCTCCCGGTGTCGAGCCAGCCATTGCGGCATCCATCGTGGTGCTGGGTTTGCTGATCTCCTGGCGCAAAGGGTTCCCGCTGGGCGGCGTGGTGTCGCTGGTGGGCGTGTTCGCGTTCTTCCATGGCGTGGCGCACGGGTCTGAACTCGCGGGTGGCGCTCAATTGGCCGCGCTGGCGGGCATGGTCATCAGCACCGCAGGTTTGCACCTCGCAGGCGTGGGCCTGGGCCGCCTGGCTCTGGCGCATCGCCAGCGTGTGCGGCAGGCCGTGGGTGCCGCGCTGACCATGCTGGGCACCTGGCTGCTGATGCAAGCCGCCTGAACAGCACACCCCTCTTCCCCGGAGACACCATGACCCCAGGCGAATTTTTCGTTGACGAGGGCGAGCACGTCCTCAACCCCGGCCGCCCCACCCTCACGCTGGTGGTGACCAATACCGGTGACCGCCCCATTCAGGTGGGCTCTCACTACCACTTTGCAGAAACCAATTCGGCCTTGGGCTTTGACCGGGCAGCCGCCCACGGCATGCGACTGAACCTGGGCAGCGGGTTGGCAGTGCGCTTTGAGCCGGGCCAGCAACGCACGGTGGAACTGGTGCCGCTGGCTGGCGAGCGCAAGGTGTACGGCTTTCGCGGCCTGGTGATGGGACAACTGTGATGGCAACGATCAACAAACGCGCCTATGCTGAAATCTACGGCCCCACCGTGGGCGACCGCGTGCGGCTGGCCGACACGCAGCTCATCATCGAGGTGGAAGCCGACCACACGCTCAAGGCTGGAGGCTATGGCGAAGAGGTGAAATTCGGTGGCGGCAAAACCATCCGCGACGGCATGGCGCAAAGCCAGCGCACACGCGCCGAGGGAGCCGTGGACACGGTGATGACCAACGCCCTCATCATCGACCACTGGGGCATCGTCAAGGCGGACATCGGGCTGAAAGACCACCGCATCGTCGCCATTGGCAAAGCGGGTAACCCCGACACCCAGCCGGGTGTGGACATCATCATTGGCCCCGGCACCGAAATCATCAGTTGCGAGGGCAGCATCGTCACCGCCGGGGGCATGGACAGCCACATCCACTTCATGTGCCCGCAGCAGATTGACGAGGCGCTGACCAGCGGCGTCACCACCATGGTGGGCGGCGGCACCGGCCCGGCCACCGGCACCTTTGCCACCACCTGCACGCCTGGCCCCTGGCACATCGAGCAGATGCTCCGCGCGGCAGACGCCTTCCCCATGAACCTGGGTTTTCTGGGCAAGGGCAACGCCAGCCTGTCCGCTGCATTGCGCGAGCAGATTGACGCCGGCGCCATCGGCCTGAAGCTGCATGAAGACTGGGGCACCACGCCAGCAGCCATCGACAACTGCCTGACCGTGGCCGACGAAACCGACACCCAGGTGGCCATCCACACCGACACGCTGAATGAATCGGGCTTTGTGGAAGACACCATTGCCGCCATCAAAGGCCGCTGCATCCACACCTTCCACACCGAAGGCGCAGGCGGTGGGCACGCGCCCGACATCCTCAAAATGGTGGGCGAAAGCTACGTGCTGCCCAGCAGCACCAACCCCACCCGCCCCTACACCGTCAACACGCTG
>CAIYQZ010000023.1 GCA_903928495.1 uncultured bacterium | reverse complement strand
TGCGTCTGCAGTCTGCCAAGGGACCCCCTACAAGGGCGAAATGCCCTTGTCTGAGACCCGAAACGCACCGAATTCTTCATCATGTGGAATTTCTCGCCTCAGTGCCCAGCGTCAACCGTGTTTTGAACACCATCCCTAGCGTCCGACGCAGCGAATGTAGGGCGAGACGGCAAACTCGCGCCGTACACAAAATTCGTGATTGAAGTAAAAAGAGGAAACGCAAGTAAGCAGTCAATCAATGAAGATTTATTTCGCCTTCATAACTATTTAGAAGTTTCCACGCCAGGAACAAGGTGTTTCCTTTTTGTAGTAGCCGAAAGTCTTGCACCTAGTCGTTTTGTTAGGGATGGAAAATCGATCCTGGGTCTACATGCTATTCCTAACAGCACTGGCCACTTTCGTGTGCGTCGAACTGTTAAGGCGGCTGCTAGCTTTTCAGGAAAAGAGACCGCGCACTACGTCTGTTTGCTTGAGGTGTTCCTTGCTGGGCAAAAAGTCGAGGGGATTTAACATCCCGCTGCAGTGGGATGTTGCGTAGGTGTACATGCTACTTGCCCCTGAGTTTACACATGGAGTTAGGCCAAACATGGAACAACGGAAATGCAAGGACTGCGGAGCATCGTATCTGCTAAATCGAGATAATTTCGGAAATACGCCTTCAGGTGGATTTCGCTGGCAATGTCGTTCCTGCATGCGCAATCACGTGAAGAAATATACCGAACAAAACCCTGAATGGATTAAAGAAAAACACTCTGTTCGCTTGGCCCGTATTGAAGCAAATGGAGGACGAGGTATTTCTTTTTCAGAAATAAACAAAATCCGCCGTGAACTCAGAGACTGTTGCGCCTATTGCGGGATTCCTTTGCAAGGTGGTGGAGAGGTTGACCATATGACTCCGATAGCAAGAGGAGGACGAGATGAACCAACAAACGCTACTCTAGCCTGCACGAAATGCAACTTGGCAAAGCATGCAAAAACTGTTGAAGAGTATCTTCAGTGGCGAAAAAAGCGCGGGTTGATCGTCAGAGAACCGAATAGAAGCAATGCCGAACCACCATTGCAAAAAAAGAAATTAATTCTTGTACGAAAAATTCAGCCCAAATGATCCTCATGCCTAATTCCAATGTAGGCATCACAGACGCGCATGACAACACAACGCTACTACTGCAGCATTTACTGGCACTTCACAGGATCACCAAAGGAAATCGACTGGCGAGAAGTCCGATAGAGCTGCGCAACGCTGGTATGCCACGTTGAACGGCGGCTTTACCGGTTCAGCAAAGGCCATTCCTGGCCGACACCCCACGTTCAAATGCAGCATTGGACCGGTACGGGGACTATTTTGGCGATCACGTCAGGCCAGCAGGCTGTCCAAAAACCACCAGAACACCTGATCATTTCGACCAGAATACGCATTGGAGGAACACAATGAGTATCGACAAGCTGCTGATGGGCTTTGATGGGTCACGTCGCGTGATCGCTGAGGCCAACAACCCCAACGCACTCTTCAAAGATGCAACCTGGGAACAGATCGACTCCAATCCGGAGTTAAGACGTTTCCTCCAAAGTTACTTGGCAGGGCGCTACCCGCAGGCATCAGCGGCAAACGCAGACTTAGGGCCGTTGGTTGTGCTTGAGGCCGAGCGGATCAGGGGTAGGACACCTTGGACTGCACTGGATATCCCGGCGGAGTACCCAAGGTCGGTTGATGAGCACCGGACGTTCAATTTGATTGAGAGGCTTTACCTATCCAAGGACTACCGCTCTGGAAAAGCAGCGCTGTTTTCGGAGAAGATGCCAACGAAAAATGAGCTAGATCAGCGAAAGACCAACAGCGTCATTGGGGTTTCAATCGTCTCGATTGGTTTGGCCTCAATCGTCTGGGCAATGCGCAGAAGAGTTCTTGTGGCGGGAAAGCAACCACAGACCCAGCCCTGAGAATCAACGGTACTTTTGTCGGTACCTCATGACATTAATCTGAAAATATTCAATCAAATCAATTGTGAATCGATGTCATTCGATTCCTGTTGGTACCACCCCACACGAACAAAACCCCGCCAGCACTCGGCCTGCCAGGCGGGGGTTTTGTTACAGGCGTCTTTTCAGACGCAATTTTCAGTCGCAACCCTTGAAACCCGATTGCTGGCAGGCAGTGGCCTGTTGCTGCGCCTGGGCAAGCTGGTCGAAGTTCATGCGCTTGGCAGCGTAGTCGCGGTACTTGGCGGCGCGGGCGTTGCCGGATGCGGCAGCCACGTTGTACCAGAGGTGGGCCTTGACGTCGTTTTGCTTCACGCCGCGGCCACGGTCGTAACGGTCGGCCAACGTCAATTGCGCCAGCACATGGCTTTGCACGGCAGCCGCACGGTAGTAATGCACCGCCTGGGCGTGGTCCTGCGCCAGCGCCTGACCTGCGTCATAAAGGCCGCCCAGGTTGAACAACGCATCCGCATGCCCTTGTTCGGCGGCCGCCCTGAACGCCTTCAACGCCTGGGCTGCATCGACTGGCACCCCATGGCCCTTCAGGTAGGCCACCCCCAATTGGTTCAGCCCGTCGGCATCCCCCTGTGCAGCGGCAAGCCGGTTCCATTTGAGGGCTTCGGCATGGTCCGCCGTGCAGTCGGCGGGCACCACTGACAGGCGCCGGCCCATGGCAGCCTGTGCCGGTGCGTAGCCTTGGTCTGCAGCCTTCTGATACCAGTCGTTGGCCCGGGCACTGTCCGCAGGCACGCCCAACCCCCGCTCATACACCTGGCCCATGCGGTGCTGTGCTGGCGGGTGGCGCTGTTCGGCGGCTTTGCGGGTCCAAGCCAATGACTGAGCCAGGTCCGTCGGTACCTCCTTGCCCTGTGCATAAAGCGAACCCAATGCGAACTGAGCGTCCACATTGCCTTGCTCGGCGGCTTTGTTCAGCCATTGCATGCCCTGGGGCACATCTTTGGGCACACCTGTTCCTGCCACCAAGGCCAGACCAAGGCTGGCTTGCGCAGGGGCCCAACCTTGCTGGGCTGCCTTCTGGAACCAGGTGACTGCTTGCGCAGCATCTCGCGCGGTGCCGGTGCCTGCAGCCAATGCCAGGCCCACGCTGTGCTGGGCAGACGGCAAACCTTGGTCGGCTGCAAGCCGGTGCAGCGCAAAGGCTTCTGCGGCATTGGCGGCAGTGCCTTGGCCGCGCAGAACACGGTCGCCAAGGGCCTGTTGCGCACGCGCGTTGGACTGAGCAGCAGCGGCACGGAACCACTTCAATGCCAGGACATCGTCTTGCTGCACACCTAGGCCCTGGGCATACAACTCACCCAGACGCAGTTGGGCGTCTGCAAGGCCCTGGTCGGCGGCTTTTTGGTACCAGCGCCCGGCGTCGCTGCGGCTGCGCAAGACGCCCTGACCTTCGTCAAGGAGTTGAGCCAGCCTCAGTTGCGAGGGGCCGTGCCCTTGCTCGGCAGCTTGCTGGTACCAGCGACGCGCAAGGGAAGGGTCAGCCACGGCGCCCTGGCCCTGCTCGTACATCTGCCCCAGCGCATGTTGGGCCAGGGCGTTGCCCTTGGCAGCAGCGGCGTGGTACAGGCTCAGAGCGCCGCCGGCATTGCCGGCCTTAAGGGCCACGTTGCCGTCTTCGAAGTCGCCCGCATGGGCACACAGGCTTGCCGCCAACAAGGCGGCCAAGGCAAAAGCTTTTTGGGTCATGGTCAAGGGTCGGTGCGGATCAACAACAAAGGGCAACTGTAGCGGAAGGACTTGCGCGCTTGCGGTACCCTGCCACACCCATCGCACCGCCCAAGCCGCAGGAGCCACCGTGAAACCACCCCCTCAAAGCGCTACCGCACGACACCTTTGGGCAGCGGCATGCCTGGCCCTGACCGTTGCCATGGCCGCACCCGCAGCCAATGCCCAAGCCACCTTTGTGGAAACGCCTTATCAAAACCCGAAGGCTCTGGTGGATGTCTACCTGGACCACCCCGACAAAATGGGCGCTGCGTTGTTCTGGGTGCGTTCACTGGTAAACCCGCTGATCGAGCCGCCTTACAGCATGTTGCCTGAGGACATGAGTGTGATCGTGTTGCTGCACGGCACCGAACTGGTGACCGTGGCCCGCAAGAACGAGGCGAAGTACCAGGATGTGGTGCAACGCATGCGCTACTACGCCAGCCAGGGCGTGAAGTTCAAGGTGTGCGGGCTGGCGCTGAAAGACTTTGGCTACACGCTGGCCGACATGCAAGCCTTCATCGAGGTCACGCCGTCGGCCATGTCAGAGCTGGTGCACTGGCAAAACCGGGGCTACGGGCTGATCACCCCGGTGGTCACCGACAAAAAAGTAGCCACCGAAGACATCCGTTGAATTTCATGGCTTTTTTGCCATCCAGCGCACGTCTGAATTGGCCTTGCAGCTATTGAATTACAAGCCCATCCGTTTGGCAGCCGACAGGACTTGAACCACCTCCCGCGTGGCGGTGGCAAACGGTGTGCCGGGTGCCACTGCTTCCTCTGCGCGGAGGTATTCCTTCTGGTTGATCAACTCGCCGACTTGACCCGCCACACGGTGGAAGGTTTTGTGGCGCTCGACCAGTTGCATGAAGTTCGGGCGGTCGCCAAACCGCTGGTTGCCTTCGCTGTACACCCACTTGCCCAAAGCGCAGCAATCGTCGCGCTGCAGTGTGGCCACATCGATGGAGGCCCGCTCCTCGATGGCGTTGCGCAGTTTGACCTTCCATTGGCGGTGGCCGTCGATCATCGCGTCCACATCCAGGCCCTCAACCTGTGATATTTGCTGCGATTTACCCGGCGCCAGGCGGAATTCATCCACCATCGCGGCCATGCGCAAGGCAGCATCGCGCTGCGCGGTAGCGGCAGCGGCGGCTTCTTCCACCAGCGAGGCATTGGCCTGCGTGTGCTGGTCCAGTTCCTGCACAGCCTGGCCAATCTGCGAGATGCCCTGGTTCTGCTCGCGTGCGGCGGTGGCCACCTCATCCATCAGGCCACGCACCTGGTCGGCGGTTTGAACGATCTCCCGCATGGCTTCACCCGCGCCGCGCACCACCTGGGTGCCGTGGCCTACTTGCTCCACGCTGGAATTGATGAGCGTCTTGATTTCCTTGGCCGCCTGGGCCGAGCGACCTGCCAGGCTGCGCACCTCGGAGGCCACCACGGCAAACCCGCGCCCCGATTCACCGGCACGGGCTGCTTCGACCGCGGCGTTGAGCGCCAGGATGTTGGTCTGGAAGGCAATGCTGTCGATCACACCAATGATTTCGCTGATCTTGGACGACGATGCCTGTATGCGCTCCATGGTGCGAACCACCTCGGCCACCACCTCACCACCGCGTGCCGCCACGGCAGCGTTGCTGCGGGCAAGTACGGTGGCCTGGTTCACGGCGTCAACCGTGTGGCCGGTGGTGGAGGTGGTTTCTTCGAGTGCAGCAGAACTTTGTTCCAAAGCCGCAGCAGCAGATTCCGTGCGGGCTGACAGATCGTGCGTCCCGGTGGCAATCTCAATGCTGGCGTTGACCACTTCGTTGCTGCTGTGGCGCACCTGGCGCATGGTGTCGCGCAGGCCGGCCTGCATGTACGACAGTTCGCGCAGCAAGCCCGCCATTTCGTCCTTGCCCTCCACCTTGATGTCGGTGCGCATGTCTCCCATGCTCATGGACAGCAGTTCGGTGCGGACAGACTTCATGCCCGCGGACAATGCGGCATAGAAGCCCAGAGTCAGGTAGATGGCCAGCACAAAAAACAGCCCGGTCACCGCCAGCGCCGCATACAGGGCCTGTTGCAGGCGGCTTTGGCGAGCGGCCAGCATGTTGTCGAGCAACTTCAGGTTGGCGTCGGCCTGGGCATATTGAGCTACCAGCGTGGTGTTGGCCAGCTGCAGGAAAGCGGCCCGGTCACCGGTCATCTCGCTCACACCCGGCTTGACGAGCGAATCCACGGTTTTCAGAAACTCGGTGGTGGCGTCGCTGCCAGACAGCACCAGCGATTTGGCCAACTCCGGCTCTGCCTCTTTGGCCTTGGCCCTGTCGGCATAGGCCAGGTTGCGCTCATGCTGAACCACGGCGTGCAGGCGAGCCACGCGGGCAAAGTGTGCCGGGGACATCGTTCCTTGCGCCAAGGCGCCGCCGACCAGGCCACGCAGCTCGGCTGTGCCCTGAATCACGGTGGGTGCACGCATCAGCACCGCGCTCATGAGGTAATAAGAACCCATGTCAGGGTCCAGCGCCAGGCCAGATTTGTCGGTGACCACAGCCATCATGTCGTTCAAGGCGCGCGACAGAGCCGTCATTTGCTCGTAAACCACATCGGGCTTGGCTCCGCGTGGGTCTGGCACCGAAGCCCGGGCGCTTTTGACCTGACCCCAAGCGGCAGCTGTGCCCATCTGTTCGCCCAACTCGGCTTGCAGGTCTTCCACAACTTTGAGTTTGGTGTCAAAGGCCTTTGCAGCCGCATCGACGGGTGCGGCGGCATCGCCCATGGCGACTGCCCGAGCCTGCTGCCGCCAGACGCCCGATGCATCCAGCGCGGGGTACAACGCCTGTGCAAACGCCACGCCTTTGCGCTCGCTGTCCACCACGCCCAATGCAATGCGTTCGGTCTGGATGAAGTTGAACAACAACCACACCACTGGCACCAGAAAAGCGCCGCCGATGAGGGCCATCTTGGCCGGAAAAGGCAAATTGCGCATCAGCGCTGCGGCTGGACGCCACAGACCCAAGTGGAGGAAGGCTTGTCCCAGTTGCTTCATGTACGCCCCAAAACGCTAAAAATGACAGCTGCCATTCTCCACCAAAAAAAGCACCGGAAAAGGGCAGAAGTCACCGAATGGGTGCAAACACCGGTCAGCAGCCTGGCGCTCAGCGCGAGCGCAGCGTGCGGCTGAGCATGATCACCGGCACCAGCCCCACCAGCACAAGCGCCAGGGCGGGCAGCGCGGCCTCTCCCAGCCGCTCGTCGCGGGCCAGTTGGTAGGCCATGACGGCCAGGGTGTCACTGTTGAAAGGGCGCAACACCAGGGTGGCGGGCAGCTCCTTCATCACGTCCACAAACACCAGCAACGCGGCTGCTGCGGTGGAGCGGCGCAACAGCGGTGCGTGCACCCGCCACGCCAGGCCCAGCCCGGTGGTACCCAGCATCCGGGCCGACTCGTCCAGGCTGGCTGGCACGCGGGCGTATCCGCTTTGCACCGATTGCAGTGCCACTGCCACAAAACGCACCATGTATGCCCAGACGATGCCCAGCGCGGTGGCTGTGATCCAGTAGCCCACACTGGTTTCGGGGGCCACCGCCTGCAACCAGCCCACGGGCAGCAGCAGGCCCACCACGATCACCGCCCCCGGCACCGCATACCCCAATGACGCCAGTTGTGCGACGCCACGGGTAAACCGCGCCGCCCAGCCACGGCCGGTGTTCACCCGAACGGCAAACGCCAGCAGCAATGCCAGCACCGTGGCCAGCACCGCACTCATGCCCGCGAGCCACAGGCTGTTGAGCGCCCAGCCTGCAAACGGGGCCCAGTTCAAGTCGGCCCAGCCGTCCAGCAATGGGCGCAGCATGAAGCCCACCGGCAGCACAAAACCAAAGGCGATGGGCAACACACACAGCAGCAGCGCAACCTGTCCCCATCCATCGACCAACCGCACGGGGTTGGCCTCTGCCGAACCGGCATGGCCGTTGCGCGTGGTCGCAAAGCGCATGCGCCGCTGCGCCCCCTGCTCCAGCTTGAGCAACAGCGCCACCAGCACGAGCAGCACCGTGGCCAGTTGTGCGGCGGCCAGGCGGTTGTCCATTGCCAGCCAGGCTTTGTAGATACCGGCAGTGAAGGTCTGAATGCCAAAGTAACTGGCCACGCCGAAGTCGGCCAGGGTTTCCATCAGCGCCAGTGCTACCCCGGCGGCCACTGCCGGGCGTGCCAGCGGTAGTGCCACTTCTGCCACACGACGGCGCAGCGGGGCACCCAGCAGGCGGGCAGCCTCCATCAAGTGGCTGGCACGCTCGCCCAGCGCAGTGCGGGCCAGCAAATACACATATGGATAGAGCGAAAACGTGAACACCCAGGCCGCACCAGCGGTGTTGCGCACCTCGGGAAACACCCGCCCCTGTAACCCGAACATGCCCCGCACCCAGCCCTGAAACGGGCCGGAAAACTGCAAAAAGTCGGTGTACGCATAAGCCACCACATACGCCGGCATGGCCAGCGGCAGCAGCAGAGCCCACTCCATCACCCGGCGGCCGGGAAAGTCAAACAACGTCACCAGACAGGCCGACGTGAGGCCCACCACCGTCACGCCAAGCGCCACTGCCAGGCACAGCACCAGCGAGGTGGAGGCATAGCCAGGCAACACCGTGCGCACCATTTCACCCAGCACCTGGGCTGATTCCGGCCCGAATTGCAACCACGACAGTGCCACGGCAAGCACCGGCAGCGTGAGCAACGCAGCCATCAAACCCAACAGCGACAGGGGCAACCAACGGGGCATGGAGTGAACGTTCAAGGTAAATGAGAATTGTATGTATCTACGGACAACACCCACCTATACTGCCCCGATGCCCGGCTACCTGACCACCCAAGCAAGCATTGCCGTGCACGGTGTGGCCCATCTGCGTGTGCGCTCGCTGCTGGACAGCCAGCAATTTGCTGACCCCCAGGGCCTGGCGGCACGGGTCGGCATTTCGGCTGCCACCTGGCCGCTGTTCGGGCTGTTGTGGCCTTCGGGGGCCGAGCTGGCTGCCCGCCTGGCCATGCGCCCGGTGCGACTGGGCGAGCGCATTCTGGAAATTGGTTGTGGCCTGGGCCTGGCCAGCCTGGTGGGCCACCGGCGCGGGGCCGACATGACCGCCAGCGACTGCCACCCCCTGGCGGCAGGCTTTCTGGCAAACAACCTGCTGCTCAATGGGTTGCCGCCCATGAAGTACCGGCACGGACACTGGGGAGCATTGGCGGAGCAACTGGCCCTCCAACCACACGCTGAACCCACAACACCATTGCCCAACGACGGCAGCGTGAATGTCAGCGGGCCGTTTGACCTGATTCTGGGCAGTGATGTGCTGTACGAGCGAGACGACAGCGGCAGCCTCGCCAGGTTCATCCAAGCGCACGCTGCGACACACGCCGAGGTGTGGATCGTTGATCCGCATCGAAGCAACCGCCCCGCATTCAACCGGCGCATGGCAGACCTGGGATTCGGGCTGACCGAGTTGGTGCTCAACCGTCTGGCCACACCCCTGCGCGCAGCTTACAAGGGGCGTCTGCTGACGTATGTGCGTGGCACAAACCTAAAATCCAGCCCATGTTTCTGAGCGTCAACCAACTGAGCATCCGCTACCCCGGCGGTGCCACTGCGGCCGTGGACGGCGTGAGCCTGGGCTTGCAAGCCGGTGACATCGGCGTGCTGATCGGGCCGTCCGGCTGCGGCAAAACCACCTTGCTGCGCGCCGTGGCCGGGTTGGAGCAAGCCAGCGGCGGCAGCATCGCCATGGCTGGCGAGACCGTGAGTGCGCCGGGCACCCACATGCCCGCCGAACAGCGGCGCATTGGCATGGTGTTTCAGGACTACGCGCTGTTTCCCCACCTGGACGTGGGCCGCAACGTGGGCTTTGGCATTGCGCAGTTGCCCAAAGCGGAACGTGCCGAACGCGTGGCCGAGGTGCTGGCGCTGGTGGGCCTACAGGGGTTGGAAAACCGTTACCCCCACGAACTGTCGGGAGGACAACAACAGCGCGTGGCACTGGCCCGCGCCTTGGCGCCGCGCCCCCGGTTGTTGTTGCTGGACGAGCCGTTTTCCAACCTCGATGTGGACCTGCGCGAGCGCCTGGCCCACGAGGTGCGCGGCATTCTGAAAGCCGCAGGGGCCACAGCCCTTTTCGTCACGCACGATCAACTCGAGGCCTTTGCCATTGGCGACGTCATCGGGGTGATGCACCAGGGCCACCTGCACCAGTGGGACAACGCCTACGCCCTGTACCACCGCCCGGCCACCCGGTTTGTGGCGGAGTTCATTGGCCACGGTGTGTTTGCGCCCGCCCGCATCCGCCTGGCCGACAACGATGTGCACGTGCTGACCCCGCTGGGCGACCTGCAAGACTTTGAAGAATGCCCCCTGCCCAGCGCCTACGAGGGCGGCCTGTGCGACGTGCTGCTGCGCGCCGACGACATCGTGCACGACGACGCTGCGCCCGTGAAGGCACAGATTCTGCGCAAGGCTTTCAGGGGCTCGGAGTTTCTCTACACCCTGCGCCTGGCCAGCGGTGAAGAACTCATGACGCACGTGCCCAGCCACCACAACCACGCCGTGGGCGAGTGGATCGGCATTCGCGCCGAGGTTGACCACGTGGTGACGTTTGCGCGCGGTGGCGGCCCGGGTGCGCCGCCTGCGCCCGCAAGCCAAGGGGCACCAGCCAAACGCTGAAGGCTTGGGTTAAGCCCGCGTTCATGCCAGGGGCATTCAATCGGTTCAGCGGTGGCCTGTCGACCACCCGTGAACCCAGGACATTGCCCCCATGCAGCACACCCATTTCATTCCGGTCAGCCAGCGGCTGACAGGCTCAGCCCTGCTGGCCTGCGCGCTGGCCAGCGCATTGATCAGCAGCAACGCCAACGCCCAAACCGTGCCCAACGGCCGATTGCTGGCATCGAACTGCTTCCAGTGCCACGGCACCAACGGCAAAGGCCCAGGCTTTGACAACCTGGCCGGCAAATCGGCCAGCAGCATTTACAACGACCTGAAGGAGTTTCAGAGCGGCAAAGAGGGCAACGGCATCATGGCCAAACACGCGCTGGGCTACACCGACGCGCAACTGCAGGCGCTGTCGCAGTGGCTGTCCACCCAACGCTGAGCCGGGAGCCCACCATGCAACGACGCAATTTTCTGGCCCAGGCCAGCACCTTGGCCCTCTCCTCCGGTCTGCTCAGCGCCTGCGGCGGCGGTGGGAGCACCGACACCGACACCAGCGGCACCAGCACTGGCACCCCCACCGCACCCACCAGCCCGGTGGTCAGCACACCACCCGGCACGGCGGCCAAATCACGCGTGATCGTGGTGGGCGGCGGCATGGGTGGGGCCACTGTGGCCAAGTACCTGCGCCTGTGGGGCGACGCCGTCGACGTGACCCTGGTGGAACGCCAGAGCAGCTACACATCCCACATCATGAGCAGCCTGGTGCTGAGCGGCCAGCGCAGCCTGGGCAGCCTTGTGTACGGCTACGACGCGCTGCGCAGCCGCTACGGCGTGAACGTGGTGCTAGGGATGGTGTTCAAAACCCCGGTCAAGCCCGAATGGTGTGAGCGAGGTGCGCCGGGAACAATGGCGTCATGACCCAACAAGAACTTGGCCTGAACCTGAGCACGCGGCGCACGCGCAAAGCGGTGTTCCTCGACGA
>CAIYQZ010000022.1 GCA_903928495.1 uncultured bacterium | reverse complement strand
TGCATGGGACTTGTGGTTTGCCCGTAGGTCGGCACTCGCAGAGTCCGACATATGCCCAAAGCGCATCAGCCGCAAAATACTTGCCTCCGGGTGATCACCAAGTTGTCGGAGTCTTCGACCGTCGACCTGCATGGGACTTGTGGTTTGCCCGTAGGTCGGCACTCGCAGAGTCCGACATTTGCCCGGTCAACCACCGCTGCTGATGCGAGCGCCAGGGCTGGATCAGGCACCTTTCGGGGTCTTCGACCGTCGACCTACAAAACAGCTGCCCCCGTAGGTCCGACATTGGGATTTCAACTGGCCAACAGCGCACCCACCTTGGGCCAAGTGGCCACTTGCCAGAGCGCATCCACACTCTGGCGCATGGCTTCGGGCGTGGCACCGCCGCTGAAGGCGGCCAGGCGCAGGGCTTTGTCGGTGATTTCCTGGCGCGAGAGCGTGTTGCCCGGATCGCCCTTGGGCTCGTCCACGCGGCCGTGCAGCACACGGCCATCGGTGGTGGTCACCGTCACTTTGCCGATCCAGCGTTTAGGGTAGGCGCTGTCCACTTCGGCGTCCAGCACCATGCTGACTTTGTCGCGCAGGGCCTGGGTGGGGGCACTCAAAAAGTCGCGGTCGAATTCGGTCAAACCTGCGTGGCCGTGTTGCGCCACCAGCGCCAGCACCGTGCCCATGGAGAACTTGCTTTGGTGCACCGTGACGGGCCGCACCACCGGGCCGAGCACGTCGATGGCGCCCTGGTGCACATGCGTCACCACTTGCGCCAGATCATCGAGCTTGAGGCCATTCGTCTGCATGACGTGCAGCAGCGCATCGGCCGCCGGGTGGGTGTGGCGGCAGCTGGCGTGGTACTTGAACGAGGTCTCGGCCGTGGCCCAACGCGTGCCCAGGCCGTCGACCAGGCGGCTCGGGTCGGCGTCGGTCGACATGCCGACAGCCATGCCCTGCGGGCCTTCCAAAATTTCAGCCGCGCCCGTGAAGCCGTCTTGGGCCAGGTACGCTGACATGAGGCCCGCCCCAGCAGCGTGTGCGGTGTGCAGCTGCTTGCTGTCGGCGGCGGTGCGCAAAAACTCCCACAAGCCAGCCGACTGCGTGCCCGCCGAGCCGAAGGCGTGCTGCATCTGCTGCGCGTTCAGGCCCAGCAGATGGCCCACGGCAGCCGCTGCGGCCAAGGTGCCTGCGGTGCCGGTGGTGTGGAACACGCGGTAGTGCGAGCGCCCCAAAAATTCACCCACTCGGATGCCGACTTCGTAGCCGACCACCGAAGCGGCCAGCAGTTGCTGGCCACTCGCGCCCAGGGCTTGGGCCACCGCCACCGCAGGCGAAAACACCACCGTGGCCGGGTGGAACACCGAGCCGTTGTGCACATCGTCTTGCTCGGCCACATGCGAGGCCGCGGCGTTGGCCATGGCTGCCAAATAAGGCGTGGTGCGTGCGCCGTTGATGATGACTTCGGATGGCCCCTCAGCAGGACCCATGGCCTGCGCAAAACGGGTGATGCTCTCCACCGGGCGCGAGCCATGCCCGGCCACGGCCGAGCCAAACCAGTCGACCAGCAGGTCTTCGATCTTGCGGACCACCGGCTCGGGGATGTCTTCGAAACGAAGGCCTGCGGCAAATGCGGCGAGTTGGGCGGTGTTGGATGTTGTGTTGTGGGTCATCGCTGTCTCCTTGTGTTCTGTTTCAAATGACTTGGCTCATCCCTGTCGGGGCTAAAGCCACCGACCTACGGAACAGCACAGGCCTTGCCCTGTAGGTCGGTACCTTCAGGTCCGACGTCTG
>CAIYQZ010000021.1 GCA_903928495.1 uncultured bacterium | reverse complement strand
GTCAACACCGTCGAAAGCACCTTGGGCGTTGGCGATATTTACGTCACCACGACCGGCAACTGCGACATCATCACCGCTCCGCACATGCTGGCGATGAAAGACCAGGCCATCGTCTGCAACATCGGCCACTTCGACAACGAAATCCAGGTGGCCACGCTGGAGCAGTACGAGTGGGAAGAGATCAAGCCCCAGGTTGACCACGTCATCTTCCCCGACGGCAAACGCATCATCCTGCTGGCCAAAGGCCGCCTGGTGAACCTGGGCTGTGGCACCGGCCACCCCAGCTTCGTGATGAGCAGCAGCGTTGCCAACCAGACCATTGCGCAGATCGAGCTGTTCACCCGCCCCGATGCGTACCAGGCCGGCAAGGTCTATGTGCTGCCCAAGCACCTGGACGAAAAAGTGGCCCGCCTGCACCTGAAAAAGGTCGGCGCCATGCTGAGCGAGCTGACCGACGCGCAAGCCGCCTACATCGGCGTGAGCAAGTCTGGCCCTTACAAGCCCGACACCTACCGCTACTGATCTGCGCCCATGCGCATTGACCAACTGCTGGTGCAGCGCGGCCACGCCGCCAGCCGCTCCCAGGCCCAGCGCCTGGTGGTGGCGGGTGTGGGTTGGCGCCTGCCGGTCCCGTCTGGCAACCCCTGGCGCAAGGCCAACAAAAGCGGCGACGAAGTACCCGACCACGCCGAGCTGCAACTGACCGATACCAGCGAGAGCCGTTATGTGTCGCGCGGCGGCTTGAAGCTGGAAGGCGCGCTGGCGGCAACCGGTGTGGTGCCCCACGGCAAGTTGTGTCTCGACGTGGGGCAGAGCACCGGCGGCTTCACCGATTGCCTGCTGCAGGCCGGTGCCGCGCACGTGGTGGGGGTGGATGTGGGCCACAGCCAGTTGCACCCCAATCTGCGTGCCAATCCGCGCGTGAGTTGTGTGGAAAAGGTCAATGCACGGGAGCTGACGGCTGAATCATTGGTAGCTGACAATCCAATACCATCAAGCGGTGGACGCCAAAAAGGCTTGAAATTTTCGCTGGTGGTGGGTGACTTGTCATTCATCAGCCAGACACTGGTGCTGCCCGCGCTGGTGCCCTTGCTGGCCGACGACGGCGACCTGCTCATGCTGGTCAAGCCACAGTTTGAATTGCAGCCGCAAGACATCGGCAAAGGCGGCCTCGTGCGCGACCCTGCTTTGTATGCCCAGGTTGAGCAGCGCCTGCGCACGGCGTGTGCCGGCATTGGGCTGACGGTGATGGGTTGGTTTGACAGCCCCATCACCGGCGGTGACGGCAACCGCGAATTTTTCATTCACGCCCGGCACGGCCGGGTTGACAACACGTGCAAGGAGGGAGGTCCATGACCCTGCCCATCAGTTTTGAATTTTTTCCGCCCAAAACCCCTGAGGGTGCAGACAAGTTGCGCACCGTGCGCCAGGCGCTGTACGTCAAAAAGCCCGAGTTTTGCTCGGTCACGTTCGGTGCAGGTGGCTCCACACAAGAAGGCACCTTCGGCACCGTGGGCGAGATCCTGGCCGAGGGCGTGAGCGCCGCCAGCCATTTTTCGTGCATCGGCGCCACCAAGGCGGGGGTGCGCGAACAACTGGCCACGCTCAAGGCCATGGGCGTGAAGCGCCTGGTGGCTTTGCGCGGTGACCTGCCCAGCGGCTACGGCGCGGGTGGCGAGTTCAGCTACGCCAGCGATCTGGTGGCGTTCATCCGCGCCGAAACCGGTGACCACTTTCACATCGAAGTGGCAGCCTACCCCGAGGTGCACCCCCAGGCCCGCAGCGCCGACGCCGATTTGCAGGCCTACGTGACCAAGGTGAAGGCCGGTGCCAACAGTGCCATCACGCAATACTTTTACAACAGCGATGCGTACTTCCGCTTCGTGGATGACGCCCACAAGCTGGGTGCCACCGTGCCGGTGGTGCCGGGCATCATGCCTATCACCAATTCCAGCCAGTTGCTGCGCTTCTCTGACGCCTGCGGGGCCGAGGTGCCGCGCTGGATCCGTCTGCGCCTGCAAGGCTACGGTGACGACAGCACGTCCATCAAGGCTTTTGGTCTGGATGTCGTGACAGACCTGTGTGATCAATTGCACAGTGCAGGTGTGCCGGCGCTACATTTTTACAGCATGAATCAGAGCCTGCCCACCTTGGCTATTTGCGAGCGACTGGGGCTTTGAACGTGACCAAGGCGTGTGCGTTGGTACCTGTTGGTGCGGTGTATTTGTGCCTCACGCACAGAGTGTTTTTACTAGGTAGCTGAGTGTGCGCAGCAGCTTTATTGGCTGAATATCCCAAGCATCGCTGGGCATGAAAATCAGGCCCTGCATCGTGTTGCAGCCCTCGCTTCGAGGGCACTGCCGTTCCATTTGGACGCACTCAAAGGCTGCTTGCAATTCGTTCCGGACAGACTAAACTCGCGCCGCGCGTTCGCGGTCGTCTGTGCGTTATACGATGCCGGCGAGCGCCGTGAAAGGTCACGCAATGTTCATTTCCGCTGATGCATTTGCTCAGTCGTCAAGCCACAGCTCTTCGTTTGGCGCAATGCCTCCCACAGGCTGTTCGCTTCAGTCATTGCACATTGAACTCATGAGATTCAATCGGACGCGCCTTGAGCCTGGGATGCCGGAGCTCGATTTTGTGACGCACTATGAGCAACAAAGGGCTATGGTGATTGCAGAAGCTGAATTCGTGGAAACTGAGCGCGCGCGGGTGGCTGCGCAGGCTGCAGCCGTTCCCCGCGAGCCGCAGGCTTTCGCAGAGTGGTTCGATTCGCTGCGAGAAACTGGGCCCGGTCAGCATGACGTGCTCTTCGAGTTCCTTGCAACTCGTGCAACGATCGAAGAAGTGCGTTGGTTTGTGCGTCAAGAAGCTGCGGGTGAAGCAGGTTTCGACGACTTGGTCTCGTTGACGCAAATTCGCATGCCGGATGTCGCCAAACTTGAGCTTGCACGCAACTACTGGGACGAAATGGGCCGCGGGAAATACGAAGGTATGCATGGCCCCATGCTGCACCACTTGGCGCGCACAATCGACGTGCTTGATACGCCGCTCGAAGACATTGTCTGGGAGTCACTATCCTTGGCCAATCTTCTCGTTGCGCTTGCCTACAACCGGCGCTACGCGTTCCATTCCGTAGGTGCTTTGGGCGCTGTGGAATTGACCGCTCCTTCACGAGCAGTACGTGTTGTGGAGGCGCTAGACAGGCTAGGCGTCGACAAGAGCGCAAGTTACTACTTCCGCGTCCACGCGACGGTAGACGTTCGCCACTGGCGTGGATGGCGTGATCATGTGGCAATTCCGCTCGTCACTCAGCGGCCCGAGTTAGCCCCATACATCGCCGAAGGAGCGCTCATGCGCTTGAATGCCGGGGCGCGGACATTTGCTCGCTACCGTGCTGAGTTGGGGATTCATGCCTGAGTCGGAATTGCTGGAGTCAAATCCGGCGAATCCCCGGTGTTTCGTCGTTGGGATGGGCAGTTTCGCAATTGCTTGCTGCGAAATCCTCCTGGCGCGTGGTTACAGAATCCTGGGAGTCTGTTCACCGGACGGATCACTTGAGCCGTTCGCACGTGACCACGGCATCGACTACGCCGCGAAGCCAAATCCGTTTGGGATGCTCCTTCTGCAATCGACATACGAGTGGCTGTTCAGTCTCAACAATTCATGGATCATTCCCACGGAAGTTGCAGAGCACGCGCGGCTTGGGAGCGTCAACTATCACGACTCGCCGCTTCCGTTTTACGCGGGGCTTCACGCAACTGCTTGGGCGCTCATTGCTGGGGAAACCCGGCACGCTATCACCTTTCATGAGGTGACAGCAACCATCGACGGGGGACGAATCCTTGCCCAAAGGGAAGTACTCATCACCGATGCTGATACCTCGTTCTCATTGAATGTGCGCTGCTTTGAGGCGGCAATCTGCACTTTCGATTCGCTTGTAGACAAGTTGGCGAATGTCGGTAGCCCGTGCCAAGTGCCCTACCAGGAAGCATCAAACAGTGTCAAAGGAAGCTACTTCGGGCGCGACGCGCGGCCCCCCCGTGCAGCTATTCTGGCATTCGACGGTGACGCAAGAACGTTGGTGAATTTGGTCAGAGCCTTGGATTTCGGGCCAGGGCGCAACCCGCTGAGCTTGCCAAAACTCTATTTGGACGATCGGGTGCTCGCAGTCTGCCGCGCCGAGGTGAGAAAGGAGCTCCCAGCTCACCAGCCCGGGTGTGTCGTAGAAATTGACCCGGATGGAATCACTGTGGGTACAAGGACTCACCCAGTGCGCCTTTCCGGATTCAAAACGCTCGAAGGTGTCCCACTGGACGTCGCGCAGGTTGCTCAGACACACGGACTAAAGGTGGCAACGGCGATGCCGACGTTGTCGAGCCAATCGGCAGCTGAGCTATCACATCATCAAAGAATCTGGGCGCGGAGCGAGACCTTCTGGCTCCAGCGGCTTAGGTGCAGGACCACCCTCGATCTCGGGCTGCCAGTCGCAACCGGGGAGTCTGAGCCTCGATTGAATCAGCTTGAGCGTTTGAACGCGGCGGCGCAAATTACAGCAGGCCCGGAGCGTTACCCACTGCTTGTGACAAGTCTGGCTCTCTTGTGCGCCAGGCTGAGTGGGCAAGCCATCCTGGACCTTGGGATGGTGGCGACAACAGTGGTTGGGTCGCTCAGGCTCGCGTTCAGTCAATGGGTTCCGCTTCGCATTGACTTGCAAGGGACTGCCACCTTGGGAGACGCGCTCGGGGTGGTCGCAAAAGCCTTGGAGGAGGCCGAGAGACACGGCAGTTTCGCCTTGGATCTGGTTGCACGAAGTCCGACGCTCCGAGCTCGTCCGGACGTCCCATATGCCGTCACTTTCAGCACTTTGGGTGACGCACCGCCGACGTTGGGTTCAACGCCTCAATTGCATTTTGTCATTGATGTTGTCGGGCGTTCTGTGACTGTGGCGCACCCCGGTGCACTTTCGGAGGCGCAGGTTGATTCGCTCGATCGTGCCCTGTGCGAGCTAACCCACGCCATTCAAAACTTGCCTGAAACTCCGTGGGAGCAAGCTGCTTTATTGGACGGACAAGGGAAAAAGACCGTCCTTTTGGACTGGAATGCAACTGTCCGCCCCTATCCGTCGCTCTGCACGTACGCGATGGTTGCCGCGTCCATGGAAAAATTTCCGAATGCCAGCGCTGTGCGTTTCGGTTCTACGCAACTCTCGTACCGCGAACTCGAATTGCGCGTCGCTGAACTGGCTGAGGAGTTGTATTGCCAGGGTGTTCGCAAGGGTGACGTCGTTGCGGTCAGCTTGCACCGCAGTTGTGAAGTGGTTGTGGCTTTTCTGGGGGTGCTTCGGATCGGCGCAGCCTACTTGCCGATTGATCCCAGCTACCCAAGTGAGCGCGGTCGCGCGATGCTGGAGGATGCGGGAGTTAATGCTGCTGTCTGCCACGCCGAACTTAAGGCGCGTTTTTTCGCCGACCTGAGGGCCGTCGTCGAGCTATCAACCGGTGGCGAAGCGAGTAGGCGAGGGAGCGCTCGGTCATTTGATTCTCTCCCCGCGATTACGACTACCCCGGATGATCTGTTTTGTGTCATTTACACGTCCGGATCTACGGGAAAGCCCAAAGGTGTTGAGATCACCCACCGTGGGTTAGTCAACCACAGTTGTGCCATTGCAGAGAACTACAGCCTCGGGGTCGGAGACCGAGTTCTGTGTTCTGCTTCCATCGGCTTCGATGTCGCTGGGGAACAAATCTATCCTGCACTATTCTCGGGAGCGGAGGTCGTCGTAAGACCCGACAGCTTGTTTGATTCTTTTCACGGTTTCACGGAGTTCGTAAAAGAAAACCAACTCACTGTCATGATCCTTCCAACGGCGTTTTGGCACGAGTGGGTCCGAGACTTAGATGCCAACGGTGCTGATGTTCCTGCGTGCTTGAGGGTGCTCAGTGTGGGTACCGAAAAGGTTCTGGGGAAAAGCCTGAAACATTGGCAAAGCGCCTGCCAAAGCCGCGTTCGTTTTTGTCAAGGCTATGGACCAACGGAAACCACCATCACCTCAACGATGTTTGTTCTATCCGAAGCCCAAGCCTCGTATGACCAGCCGATTCCGATCGGGCGACCCTTGCCAAACACGCGACTTTACGTTCTGGACGGCAACCTGCACCCAGTCCCAGTCGGAGCGATGGGGTCGCTCTACATTGCGGGTCATGGACTGGCCCGCGGCTATCGCAATTCTCCGGATCTGACGCAAAGCCGGTTCTTGCCTTGCCCCTTTGAACCGGGCGAGCGTATGTATGCGACGGGGGACCTTGTTCGTTATCAGGACGACGGTCAACTCATTTTTGTCGGCAGGAGTGACACACAAGTAAAGATTCGAGGCTTTCGAGTCGAACTGGGAGAAATCGAGCACACCCTCCGAAGACACGACAGCGTGGACGAAGCGCTGGTACTGCTTCGAACTGCCGAGGGGGAGCCTGTTCTTTGCGGTTACGTCGTGTCGCGTAACCAAGCACTCACGGGTTTCGCGCTGCAGGAATTTCTGCGGCAGACACTTCCAGTTCATGAAGTCCCAGTTGCCATCTTTGTACTACCGTTTTTTCCGAAGACCACCAACCAGAAGGTCGATAAGCTGGCCTTGCCGCTGCCCACGCTCGCGCGAGCGTCGGAACCTCTAGGGCCCAGCTCTTTGCGCACGCCACTGCAAGTGCAACTGTCTCAAATGTGGAACAAAGTCTTGGGCGGCGTCAGTGTTGGCCCCGACGATAACTTTTTCGATTTGGGTGGCAACTCGCTGCTAGCGATTCGACTCTTGAGCGAGATTTCGAAGACCCATGGAGTCCTTGTTCCATTGAGTCAATTCTTTCCCAATCCCACAGTCTCAGGTTTGGAAGCCGCTCTGCAGGAAGCCTCAGGTGAGTCGTCGCTCGTTGTCACGATTCAGCGCGGGCATTTGCCCACTCCGCTGTGGGTCGTACATCCTGTTGGAGGGCACGTCGTCTATGCCACCACGCTGCGTCGTAACCTGTCAAGCGGACTCACCATTTACGGGATTCAGGCGCAGGGCGTGGATGGAAAAAAGGCGCCGCTTGACAAAATAGAAGACATGGCCGCACTCTATGTTGAGCTTATCCAACGCGTGCAACCCAAGGGGCCTTACGTCATTGCGGGGGCATCCATGGGCGGGCTGATTGCGCTCGAGATCGCCCAACGCCTGCAGGCAAAGGGTGAGCCCCTTGCACTCTTGGTGATGTTGGACACCTGGGGTCCTGGGTATCCTCGACCGACGTCACGCTGGACCCGGCATTGGGATCAGCTTCAAAACGTGCGAAAGCAGCGAGACTGGGCGTCGCGGTTGGACTTATTGCGAAAGCGGGCTATCTCTCGCATACGTACCAACAAGCGGGAAGTACAAGGCTTTGCCCCATCGCAGTACGACCTGCAACTCGATGAATCTACTAGTCCAGAAGTGCAGGCAACACTGCAGCGGGTCGCAGCGGCCAACGCGCGGGCCGATTTCGGCTACACACCTGCCCCTTTCTCCGGACGGACCCTCCTGCTTCGAGCGGCTGTGCCCATTAAGTGGTCAGGAATGCGATTTGACGACCTGGAGAATGGCTGGGGTCCGCTGATGACGGGATCCTTCCACGTTGTGTCAATCAATTGCACGCACAGTGAGCTTGCCGATAATCCGCCCCCTGAGGCTGCCCGTGCGTTGGGTGCTTCCATGGATGACGCATTGGGATGGCACGAGGCCCGCGCGTCATTGCCTCATGATTCGACAAATGAAACTGCCAGGCCCCCTGCAGCCTTCCGCGCCCATTGAGTATCCATTCCTGAGCGGGCCCCCAAGGTATGCGAACAAGTTCTCACATCCTGGAGGCTCGGTGGTGATGCGACAACCGGTCAATCCGCGAACAGGCCATTTGCGAGTGACTGGGGCTTTGAGCGTGCGCCGTTGGGCTGCGTGCTGTTGGGTCGCCGCGTGTGTGCTGCACTTTGGCGTGGCACGCGCCGACGAAGCGCCGCTCGGGCCGGAGCCAACTGCCTGGCTGGATGTGCAGGCACCGCAGCCTTGGGAGCCAGGCCAGGCGTCTTGGTACAGCCACCGGTTTGAGGGCAAACGCACCGCCAGCGGCGACACCTACCGTGCCCACCTGTTTTCTGCCGCCCACCGCAGCCTGCCGCTGGGCACCCTCGTCACCGTGCGGAACCCCGACAACCAGCGCGAGGTGGTCGTTCGCATCAATGACCGGGGGCCGCACCACCCGCAGCGCGAGATCGATCTGAGCCACGCTGCCGCCCGGGCCTTGGGCATACTGCAGGAAGGGGTTGCCGCCATTGAGTGGCAGTTGGCCCCGCCCGGTGCCAGCCCCACCCCGCCGGTGCATGTGCCCAAAGTGACCAAAATGCCCGCCAAACCCCGGTACAAAGTGCCACCCAAAACCACCCACAGGAGACAAGCGCCATGAAGATCGAAACCATTGCCGTGCACGGCGGCTACACGCCCGAACCAACCACCAAATCGGTGGCAGTGCCCATCTACCAGACCGTGGCCTATGCGTTTGACAACACGCAGCACGGGGCTGACCTGTTCGACTTGAAGGTGGCAGGCAACATCTACAGCCGCATCATGAACCCCACCAACGGCGTGCTCGAAGCCCGCCTGGCTGCGCTCGAAGGCGGCGTGGGTGCACTGGCCATGGCTTCGGGCATGGCCGCCATCACGGCAGCCATCCAGACCATTGCAGAGGCGGGCGACAACATCGTGTCGGCCAGCACGCTGTACGGCGGCACCTACAACCTGTTTGCCCACACGTTGCCGCAGCAGGGCATCACTGTGCGCTTTGCTGACCCACGCGACCCTGCCAGCTTTGCTGAGCTGATCGACGAGCGCACCAAGGCCGTGTATTGCGAGTCCATCGGTAACCCGCTGGGCAACGTGACCGACATCGCTGCCCTGGCCGCAGTGGCCCACGCCGCCGGTGTGCCGCTGATCGTGGACAACACCGTCACCAGCCCTTACCTGTGCCGCCCGTTCGAGCACGGGGCCGACATCGTGGTGCATTCGCTCACCAAATACCTGGGCGGCCACGGAACCACCATCGGCGGAGCCATTGTGGACAGCGGCAAGTTCCCTTGGGCTGAACACAAGGCCCGCTTCAAGCGCCTGAACGAGCCCGACGTGAGCTATCACGGCGTGGTCTACACCGAGGCCCTGGGCGCTGCCGCCTACATCGGCCGTGCGCGCGTGGTTCCTCTGCGCAACATGGGCGCGGCGCTCAGCCCCATGAATGCCTTCCAGATTTTGCAAGGAATCGAAACCCTGGCGCTGCGCATGGACCGCATTTGCGAGAACGCCGTCAAGGTGGCCACGCATCTGCAAAACCACCCCAAAGTGGGCTGGGTGAACTACGCGGGTCTGAGCGGCCACGCGGACCATGCGCTGGTGCAAAAACTCATGGGCGGGCGGGCGTCCGGCATCATCAGCTTCGGCCTGAAGGCCGACAGCGCCGACGCTGCTGTGGCCGCAGGCACGCGCTTCCAGGACGCGCTGCAGCTGTTCACGCGCCTGGTGAACATCGGCGACGCCAAGTCGCTGGCCTGCCACCCTGCGTCCACCACACACCGCCAGCTCAACGCTGAAGAACTGGCCAAGGCCGGTGTGAAGGCTGAGATGGTTCGCTTGTCCATTGGCATCGAGCACATCGACGACCTGCTGGCCGACCTCGACCAGGCGCTGGCGGCGGTCTGACCTCCCCGCCGCGCCGTGGAAATCACATCCCACATCGTCACCACGCCGCCGCGCGATGCTGCCAGCGTGGTGTTGCTGCGCGACGGCACGGCCGGGCTGGAGGTGTTTCTGATGCGCCGCGCCCAGCAGTCCGACGTGTTGGGCGGGGCCTATGTGTTCCCGGGGGGCAAGGTCGATGAGGCCGATGCCCAGGCTGCCCGCGCCCCGGACCTGTTGCCCCACCACCCCGCGTGGTTTGAAAAGCTGGGCGAAGGCGGGCTGACGGCAGAGGCCGCCGCCAGCCTGTATGTGGCCGCTGCCCGCGAGGCGTTTGAAGAGTGCGGCGTACAGCTGGAAGCGCACAAGCTGCTGCCGTGGTCGCGCTGGGTCACGCCGCGACAAGCGAGCCTGATGAACAAGCGCTTTGACACGCGGTTTTTCCTGGCCGCGATGCCGGAGCAGCAAAGCGCCGTCCACGACGACCACGAAACCACCCACAGCGAGTGGATGACGCCGCGCGATGCACTGACCCGCTACTGGGCGCATGAATTTGCCATGGCACCCCCGCAGATCATGAGCCTGGTGCACCTGCACAGCCTGGGCTCGGTGGCGCGCGCCATGGAGCAAGCGGCCACAAGGGTGCCCCCGGTGATCGAACCTGAGCCGTTTGATGAAGACGGCATGCGCGTGATCTGCTACCCCGGCGATGCTCGCCACCCTGTGGCCACGGCGGTGTTACCAGGCCCCACCCGGCTGATGTTCCGCAACCGGCGCTTCGAGCCGCCGTCGGGCAGCCTGGACGAACTGCTGAGCCCTGCGGCCCCACGAGCTTGATGACACAGGGTAGGGACTGCCCCCTACTGCTCGTGGCCTGAGGCATCAATAATGCCGCGAGCGCTGCGGGTTCCGGCGGCGTGACCGTTCAACCACACACACTCATTTAGACCATGGCCATCACCGTTGACATTGATCTGGGTTACGAATTTGCAGTCAAGGCTTCGGCCAGCGACGTGTTTGATGTGTTGTCCGATGTGCCCACATCGGTGAGCCATTTCCCCAAGGTGGACAAGCTTACCGATTTGGGTGACGGCGTGTACCAGTGGGAGATGGAAAAGGTGGGCACGGCGCAGGTCAACATCCAGACCGTGTATGCGTCCAAGTATGTGTCCAACCGCGCCAAAGGCACCGTGGTGTGGACACCGGTGAAGGGCGTGGGCAACTCACAGGTTGGCGGCGACTGGACCATCAAAGACAAAAAAGGCCACGCGGCCGTCACGCTGGCCATTCAGGCGCAGGTCACTGTGCCGCTGCCCGGCCTCATGAAAATGGTGGTTTCGCCGGTGGTGGAGGGCGAGTTCGAGAAGCTCGTTGAAAAGTACGTGGACAACCTGATCAAGCGTTTTGGTGGTGAGGTCTGAGTGGGTGTGACAGCTGCCACCAGCGCACGGTGAGCAGCGCCGCCGTGCTGCCCAGCCCGGTCAGCAAGCCCAGCCACACGCCAGTGCCACCCCACCCCAGGCCGAAAGCAAACCAGGCGCTGAGCGGAATGCCCAGGCCCCAATAGCCCAAGGCGGCCAGCAGCATGGGCACCCGTGTGTCGTGCAGGCCGCGCAGCATTCCGGCAGCCACAGCCTGGGCACCGTCCACCACCTGGAACAGTGCAGCCAGCGCCAGAAAATGCATCGTCAGGGCCAGCACGGCAGCGTTGGCAGGCAAGTCCGTGTCCATGAATGCACGCACCAGGGGCTGTGGCGACAGCCACATGACGAGCGACATGGCTGCCATGAACCCCACCCCCAGAGCAAAGGCGCTCCAGCCCGCGCGCCGCATCGCTTCCGTCTGACCTGCGCCCAAGGCGCGTGCCACTCGGATGGTGGCCACCTGTCCGAAGCTCAGTGGCACCATGAAGCTGAGCGAGGCAATCTGTATGGCCACCGCGTGGGCTGCCAGTTCGGCCGGGCCAATGCGGCCCATCATCATCACGGCAGCGTAAAAAATCGTGGTCTCAAACGTGAAAGTGAGCGCAATCGGCCAGCCCAGCCGCCACACCGCCGCCAGTCGCGTGGGTTCCAGCCGCCAGCCGTGGCGCAACAGGTGGTAGGGGCGCAGGGCAGGGTGCAGCGTCACCACAGCCGCCAGCCCGCCGAACATGAACAGGCTTGACAGCGTGGTGGCCACGCCGGCACCGGGCAAGCCCAGCCCGGGCAGGCCCAGTCGGCCGAACATCAGCGCCCAGGCCAATACCGCGTTCACGCCAATGGCCAGCGCGGTCACCAGCAGCGTCCAGCGTTGCAGCCCGAGGTTGGCCACCACCGAGCGCAACACCAGGTACCCCAGGTAAGGCAGCAGCGCCCACTGCAGGGTGTGCATGAAACGTGTGGCATCTGCGGCAGTGTCGGGGCGCTGGCCCATGGCCAGCAAAATGGCCTCAGCCTGCCACATCAGCAGCCACGCGGGCAGGCACACCAGTGCCGCTGCCCACAGCCCGTGGTGCACCGTCTGGCGCACGTCGCGCAAAGGGCGTTTGCGTCGGCCCAGAGCGGTGGACACCAATGGGAGCGTGGCCGAGACCAGACCCATGCCGAAAATCATGAACGCGTGGTAGAGCGCCTGAGCGAGTGCCCCCGCTGCCAGCGCATCAGGCCCCAAACGCCCCATCAGCATCACATCGGTGGTGGTGAGGGCGGCCTGCGCCAGGTTGGCCAGCACCAGGGGAGCGCCCAGGGTCAGGGATGCCGCCAGTTCACTCCGCCATGTGCTTGCATGGGGAGCATGATTTTTATTAGTCAAATATGCCTCTACCGCTTGATGGGTAAGGTTTTGATGCTATGCCTGTGAGGAACGCAGAGGTATTGGAAGCCTCTTGCCCCCGATGGTCACTGACCGGTTTCGAGCACAAACCCCGCGTGTTCGTCCTGTGCCATGGCGTTGACCATCAGCGGCAAGGCTTCTTTCAGCGCTGGAGCCAGCACAAACGGTGGGTTCACCACAAACACACCGCTGCCAGACAGGCCCACGGGCACGCCGCGTGCATTGCTCTGGCCGGACTTCACGCTCAGGCTGGCGTACAGCCAGGGCTTGCCCGCCCGTGCGGCGGTGTTCTTCAGCTTGCGTGGCAGGTCGTGTGCTTCGGGCCGGGCCACGATGGGGTGCCAGATCAGTGCACAGCCGGTGGCAAAACGCGTCAGCGCCAGGCCCAGCATGTCAACCACCTTGCCGTAGTCGCTCTTGATTTCGTAGCTGGGGTCGCACACCAGCAAGCCCCGGCGGCTGGGTGGCGGCACCAGGGGTTTGACGCCCGCAAACCCGTCGTCCATTTTCAAGCGGATGATCTGGTGCCGGTCGCGTTGTGCCACCAGACCGCGCAGCAGGCGCTGGTCGGTGGGGTGCACTTCGAACAAATTGAGCCGGTCTTGCGGGCGCAACAGCTTTTCGGCGATCAGTGGTGAGCCGGGGTAGTTGCGCAGTTTGTGCATCGGACTGCCGGTTTTGGGCGGCGGGTTGAATTCGCGCAACACGGCCAGGTAGTCGTCGATCAACGCGCCTTTGCTGCCCGTTTTCAGGTTGGTGCCGCCCAGCAGCTTGAAAATGCCTTCTTCTGCCTCGCCACTGGTGTGGGCCTGGTCGCCGTCAAGGCGGTACAGGCCCGCACCCGCATGGGTGTCGATCACTGACAGGGCGGTCTCTTTTTGTGTGAGGTAGCGCAACAGGCACACCAGGGTGGCGTGTTTGAGCACATCGGCGTGGTTGCCTGCGTGAAAGGCGTGTCGGTAACTGAACATAGGCCCCCATGGTACCTGCCCGCCAGGTTTTTGCCACAAACCTGTGCGGGCTTTGTATAATCTTTGGCTTTGCAGCGATTTCAAGAACTCCGCGGCAGAAACGGCCACTGGCAGGACAACTGTCCAACACCGGTGTCCAACACCCCACCTAAGAGGTTTCCATCAGAGAAACACCGACCGTGGAAAAGAGTTCGTTCTTCACTCGAAAATTGACCCATGAAAACTTTCAGCGCAAAACCCGCTGACGTGGTGCACGAGTGGTTTGTTGTTGACGCCACCGATTTGGTGCTCGGCCGGGTAGCCAGCGAAGTTGCCCTCCGTCTGCGCGGTAAACACAAAGCCATTTACACGCCTCACGTCGATACCGGCGATTACATCGTCGTCATCAACGCCGCCAAGCTCCGCGTCACGGGCACCAAAGCCCTCGACAAGGTGTACTACCGCCACTCCGGTTTCCCCGGTGGCATCTACGGCACCAACTTCCGCGACATGCAAGCCAAACACCCTGGCCGTGCCCTGGAAAAAGCCGTCAAAGGCATGCTGCCCAAGGGTCCCTTGGGCTACGCCATGATCAAGAAGCTCAAGGTTTACGGTGGTGCCGAGCACCCCCACACCGCGCAGCAGCCCAAAGTTCTGGCCATGACAGGAGCAGTCTGATGATTGGTGAATGGAACAATGGCACCGGCCGTCGCAAATCCAGCGTCGCCCGCGTGTTTCTGAAAAAAGGCACCGGCAAAATCACCGTGAATGGCAAAGACATTCAGGCGTATTTCGGCCGCGAAACCTCCATCATGATTTCCCGTCAACCCCTGTTCCTGACCAACCATGTCGAAAGCTTCGACATCCAGGTCAACGTACACGGTGGCGGTGAGTCCGGCCAAGCTGGCGCTGTGCGCCACGGCATCACCCGCGCCCTGATCGACTACGATGCAACGCTGAAGCCAGCGCTGTCTCAAGCCGGTTTCGTGACGCGCGATGCCCGCGAAGTCGAACGTAAAAAGGTCGGTCTGCGTTCTGCGCGCCGCCGCAAGCAGTTCAGCAAGCGTTAATCCGCTGGCTTTGCTGCCGACAACCGCCTGCGAGACGTCTGTCTTCGGGCGGTTTTTCTTTTGGCGTGCATTGCTGCCACTGGGGGTGTAAGACATGCGTTTGGGTTGGCGTTTGTGGCGACGGCGGTTGACCATCAGTTCACCGCGCATGGCCATTCGCAGTGGGCTTCCCTGGCCTCTCAGGTGGCTGCTGGTGGCTGTGGTGTTGGGTTTGTCTGCAGCCGTTGCCTTGTGGGCATTCGAGTTCGGACGGGAAATGGCGGGTTTGGATCCGCTGGACACCCAGGCCTTGGCCCGTTTGCGCGATGAAAACGAGCGCTTGCGCAGTGAACTTGCCAGCGCCAGCGCTGTGGCCAACACGGCAGACAGCCTCCTGACCGCCGAACGCGCAGCACAGGCGGGCCTCGTCGCCCAGATACGCCAGCTTGAAACCGACAACCAGACACTCAAGAGTGACCTGGGTTTCTTTGAACAGTTGCTCAAGCCGACCACGGATGTGGATCTTGGCGTCAGAGGGTTGCAGGCTCGCCAGGCGTCACCGACGCAGGTCTCCTGGCGGGTGTTGCTGGTTCAGGCGTCCAAAAACCCCGTGTTGTTCAAAGGCGGGCTGGAGGTCACTTACCGGGGCAGTTTGCAAGGTGCGCCGTGGAGCCGTACCGAGCCTGCCAGTCAGCACCCGATTGCCCTGACGCAATACCTGAAGATGGAAGGGCGTGGCAACGTGCCCGCTGGCGCTGTGGTACAAAACATCACGGTCAGGGTGTTGCAGGGTGCGGCAGTGAAGTCTGTGTTGTCTGCCCCGGTGGGTGAATGAGCGCGCCACTGACCTTGGATACACAACGTTGGGGCCAGCCATGTTCAGCAAGAAAAAACAACCTCCCATCAAGAGCCTGATTGCGCCGGGAACCCGCATAACGGGTGACATCCGTTTCTGCGACGGTCTGCGCATCGATGGTGAAATTCAGGGCAACCTGATGGCCGTCGAGGGCCAGCCAAGTTTGCTGGTCATCAGTGAAAGTGCCCTGATCACGGGGGAAATCGTTGCAGATCACCTGATCATCAACGGCACTGTGCGCGGCCCCGTGGTGGCCCGCGTCTTGTTGGAACTTCAGCCCAAAGCCCGTGTGGAGGGCAATGTGTCGTACCACGCACTGGAAATGCATCAGGGGGCCAGCATCACGGGATTGCTGGGGCGCATTCCGGTGGTGGCAGACGACAAGCCCGCTCTGAAGCTGGCGGCAAACAACGGCTGACCACAAACTTGACCAAATTGCTTTACTATTCCGTTCCTTGATTTTTCAGAGAGATACCCATGAGCGCCGTACACGAACAGATTGAAACCGACATGCCCGCTGCCCTGGTGTTCACCGACAGCGCAGCCGCCAAGGTGGCTGACCTGATCGCAGAAGAGGGCAACCCCGATCTCAAGTTGCGCGTGTTTGTGCAGGGAGGGGGATGCTCGGGTTTCCAGTACGGTTTCACGTTCGATGAAATCGTGAACGACGACGACACCACGATGACGAAAAACGGTGTGTCGCTCCTGATCGATGCCATGAGCTACCAGTATCTGGTGGGCGCCGAAATCGACTACAAGGAAGACTTGGAAGGTGCCCAGTTTGTCATCAAGAATCCCAACGCCACCAGCACGTGTGGTTGTGGTTCCAGTTTCAGCGCCTGATCAACGCCTTAGCCGACATTGCCTGTACCCGGTCACGCCGGGTAGATGGCACCGAGCACTCTGGGGCCTCTGGCTCCTGTAGCTGCTGGCACATTGCCTGGTAAGCCGTGCCAGCACTGCGCGGCCAGCCAAGCGAATGCTGCAGCCTCCACTTGCATGGCTGGCATGCCCACTGCATCGGACGGGATCACGGGTGTGCTGCCCAAGAGCTGTTGCAGGGCCCCGATGAGCACAGGGTTCAGAGCGCCACCCCCGCAAACCACACACGAATCCAACCCTTCAGGCAAGGATTGAGCGATGCTGTGGGCCGTGAGTTCAAGCAGCGTGGCCTGAACGTCGGCGGCGCTTAATGACGAGTACCTGGCCAGGTGTGCGTTGAGCCAGGCAGCGTTGAACAGGTCGCGCCCGGTGCTGCGCACGCCCCGCTGGCTAAAGAACGGCTCGGCCAGCAACTCGTTGAGCAAGGCGGTGTGACACACACCAGAAGCGGCCCATTGCCCATTGCTGTCAAAGGTATGCCCCGTGTGCTTCTCGCACCAGAGGTCCATCAACACATTGCCAGGTCCGGTGTCAAAGCCGGACACCTCACAGTCAGATCCGAGCAGGGTGGCATTGGCCATGCCGCCAATGTTGACCACGGCCACTGATTGACTGCGCCTACCGAAGACGGCCCGATGAAATGCGGGCACCAGTGGCGCACCTTGGCCCCCAGCAGCGATGTCTCGGCTGCGGAAGTCGGCAATCACGGCAGTGCCACACAACTCGGCAAGCAGTGCCGGATTGCACAATTGAACGCTGTAGGCAGGCCATGGTTGATGCGCATTGACTGCCGCACCCACCGGGCCGGGCATGTGCCGCACGGTCTGGCCATGCACCCCAATGGCCGTGATGTCGGCGGCATGGAGGCCTGACAACGCCAGAAGGGCGTGCACCACCTCGGCATGGCACTGGATCAGCCGGTTGGTCGCCAGTGATGCCAGGTGCAGTTCGTTGGAGCCAGGGGTGTTCAATGCCAACAATTCCCGCCTCAGATCTGCGGGCATCGGCACATGGTGAGCATGGCTGACTCGCATGTTCTGCGCGCTGAGTTCCAGCACCACCCCGTCCACCCCGTCGAGCGAGGTGCCGGACATCAGCCCGATGAAGTACCCGGTCACTCCGCGCTGGCGGTGGTGTATTGGGCTGCGGCCGTCAGTTCTACAGCCATGCGTTGCGCCACTGCATCGAAAGCCGGACGGGCGCCGGGTGACACCGGTATGGCTTCGCCCTGCTTGGCGAGGGTGAGGGGATCTCGGTGCACACCGTTGTCACGGAACTCAAAATGCAGGTGCGGACCGGTGGACACACCGGTAGAGCCAACGGCCCCGACCAGGGTGCCTTGCCCGAGGCGCTCACCTTTGCGCACATGAATGCGGCTGAGGTGCGCATAGGCCGTGGAGTGGCCGTTGCGATGGTTCACCACCACCACATTGCCGTAACCGCGTTGCCAACCGGCAAACTCCACCACCCCATCGCCCACGACGCGCACCGGTGTGCCGGTAGGTGCTGCAAAGTCCACGCCCAAATGGGCCTTCAGACCACCGTGAACAGGATGAAAGCGCATGCCGTAGCCACTGCTGACCCGGGAGAATGCGAGTGGAGATGCCAAGTAAGAGCGGCGCTTGCTTTGTCCGTCGAAAGAGTAGTAGCCGCCCTTTTGTCCGGGTTCCTGGAACCACAGGCTGCGCAGGGCTTTGCCATCGTTCACAAACTCGGCGCTGACGATGCGGCCCACGCGCATGGGTTCGCCATCGGCTTCCAAAGATTCATAAATGACGCTGAAACGGTCACCGCGGCGCAAGTCACGCCGAAAGTCGATGTCTGCGCTGAAGATCTCGGCCAGTTGGTTTGCCACAGGGTCGGGCAGGTTGGCTGCGTCGGTCGCTGCGAACAGTGACGTGTACACCGTGCCACTGCCCATGCGCGTTGCTGCCGTGAGGTTGCCGACGGACGCGATGACTTTGAAGCCAGCCGCACTGCGCTCAACCACCACCTTGTTGAAAGAACTGGATTCGTCCCCGGCCACCCACTTGAACGTGAGTTTCAGCAGGCCCTGTCGGCCATCGGTTTCAGCCGTGACCAGTTTGCCCGCACGGCCAGCCAGCAGTCCTCTGGTCTGCGGTGATGTCCGCAAGAAAGTCGCTGCTTGAGGGTCGTTGACGCCCAGGCGCAGCAGCAAAGAACCCGCTGTGTCGTCCCGACGGGTATGGTCGTGCCGATACAGCACCAGTGCATCGGGCGCGCCCTGAGGGATATCGGCCCAGCGGGTGTAAGGCGCGTCGTCCAGTTCAACAGCTTGCAGCACCTGGCGAACGGGCAATTCAGCGGCATCCGGGGCCAAAGGCGCTATGCCAAAGGCCGTGACACCCGTGCCCAGCAGCAGTGCACCAATGGCAGCCACCACACGGCGGGGATGCGCTTTGAGGGAGCGCGCCGCCGCTTGTGAAACTGTGGACAGAAAAAGAAGCATGTATGAGTACCGGGGGCGTTGGCTGATGGGCATCCCTGTGGAACTGTCTGTGTGCCGAGTGGTTTGGCGAACAGACGCTCAGCCTAAAATTACCATTTAAAACAACCGCAAAGTATAGCCCCGCCCCTGGGCTTGACACCTGAGAAAACCCTATGAACCAGCCCAACCATGCCTCTCCTGACAGCGCCTCTGCAGATCCGGCGTCTGCACGCGTGAGCGATGCGGTGCAAGAGGCCATGGCGGTCACCCTGCGTGGGTGTGAGGAGCTGATTCCCCAGGCTGACTGGCAAAAAAAGCTGGTGAAAAGCGAGGCCACTGGCCAACCGCTGCGCATCAAGCTGGGCCTGGACCCCACCGCGCCCGACATCCACATCGGCCACACCGTGGTGCTGAACAAGATGCGCCAGTTGCAGAACCTCGGGCACCAAGTAATCTTCTTGATTGGTGACTTCACCAGCCTGATCGGTGACCCGTCTGGCCGCAACAGCACCCGCCCGCCGCTGACATCCGAGCAGATCAAGGCCAATGCGGAAACCTATTACAAGCAGGCCAGCCTGGTGCTCGACCCGGCCAAAACCGAAATTCGCTACAACAGCGAGTGGAGCCTGCCGCTGGGCAGCATGGGCATGATTCAGCTGGCTGCCAAGTACACCGTGGCGCGCATGATGGAGCGCAACGATTTTCATGACCGTTTCCATGCGGGCACGCCCATCAGCGTGCATGAGTTTTTGTACCCGCTGATGCAGGGCTACGACTCGGTGGCACTCAAGTCCGACCTTGAGTTGGGCGGGACCGACCAGAAGTTCAACCTGCTGATGGGCCGTCACCTGCAGGCCGAGTACGGCCAGGAGCCTCAATGCATCCTGACCATGCCGTTGCTGGTGGGTCTGGACGGGGTGGACAAGATGTCCAAGTCCAAAAACAACTACATCGGCATCACCGAAGAGGCCAACAGCATGTTCGCCAAGGTGCTGTCCATCAGTGACACCCTGATGTGGGACTGGTACACGCTGTTGAGCTTCCAGAGCGAGGCGCAGATTGCCGCCCTGAAGGTTGAGGTGGTTGCTGGCCGCAACCCCAAAGACGCCAAGGTGGCGCTGGCCAAGGAGATCACCGCCCGTTTCCACAGCGCGGCAGCGGCCGAAGCGGCCGAGCAGGACTTCATCAACCGCAGCAAAGGTGGCGTGCCCGATGAGATTCCCGACATCAGCCTGAGCGGCGCGCCGCTGGGCATTGGCGCTTTGCTGAAGGCCGCAGGCATGGCGCCATCCACCACTGAAGCCGGTCGCCTGATCGAAGGCGGCGGTGTGCGGGTGGACTCCAGCGTGGTGTCCGACAAAGGCCTGAAGTTGGATGCAGGCACCTACGTGGTGCAGGTGGGCAAGCGCAAGTTTGCGCGGGTCACGCTGGGCTGATCGTCCGTCCGCGCAGAAGGCTTACCGGGCCCCGGCGGAATCCAGCAGTTTCACCATGGCGGTGAAGCCCCGGCTGCGGGCCAGTTGCAGGGGCGTTTGGCCTTGCCGGTCGGTCAGCGCCAGGTTTGCGCCCGCTTGTACCAAGGCCTGCAAGGTGGCCTGGTGGCGTGGCCCGGCGTCACCCAGCACCACGGCCTCGATGGCGGCGGTCCAGTGCAGGTTGTTCACGTGGTCCAGCGGCGCACCGGCCGCAATCAGTTGTCGCACCACTCCGTCGTGCCCCAGGTGGGCAGCTGCAATCAGCGCCGTGCCGTCGTAACGGCTGGTGGTTTGTTTGGCGCTGGCGCCCAGCGACAGCAGCACGGACAGCGTGGCCTCGTCGTCGGCCACCGAGGCAATGGTCACTGCGTCATAACGGTCGTTTTCCAGCAGGTTCAGATCGGCACCTGCCGCCGCCAGCACACGCAAAGCCTCGCGCTGCCGCGCAAAAGCTGCCACATGCACTGCGGTGCGGCCATGACCGTCACGGGCGTTCAACACGGCCCCGCTTTGGATGGCGTGGCGCAATCGGGCCACATCGCCAGTGGCCGCAGCGGCGTGCAGGCCCTGGTAGCGGGTCAGTTCGCTGGCCGATGGGGCGGTTTGGGCCAGGGCGGAAGCCCCCAGCCCAGCGAGCAGCGCGACCGTGATGAAGGCGCGGCGTGTGTCAAAACGGTTCATGGTGGCTCCTGACGTGAGGCGGTGAAGGGCTTACTTCAACTGGTCTTTGACCTTCTCCAGTGCGGCCATGGCGCACTGTTCGTCCAGGTGGCCACCGGGCGCGCCGCCCACGCCCACGGCGCCAATCACCTCATTGCCCACTTTCACGGGCACGCCGCCGCCCACGATCAGGAAGCCCGGGATGTGCACCAGTGTGGCCGCAGCGGGGTTCTTTTGTACGTTGTCCAGCATGGCCAGCGTGGTGTTTTTGGCCGAGGCCGATGTGTACGCCTTGCCTTGCGCTGCAGCCACGGTGTGGGGGCCTGCGTTGTCGGCGCGTTGCAGGGCGCGCAGGGTGCCTGCACGGTCTACCACGGCGGCTGACACGTTGTAGCCCCCGGCGGTGCAGGCTGCCACGGTGGCGCTGGCAATCTGGTTGGCCAGTTCCAGTGACATATTTTTCTCGGTGCGCACGGCTTGCGCGCTGGCCAGAGACGCGGCCAGGGTTATGGCCAGAACGGGGGTTTTGAGTGCAATGTGCATGGTGTTCTCCAGTGGTTGAAACGGTGTGATTGACCGTGGGAGAACTGTAAAAACCGGCTGCTTTTTCCGCCATTCGTGCGGCTACGCGTGCACCTCCGTAGAACTACGGAGCAGGAGTTTCGTCCACCAGCAGCGCGTAGTGCCGGATGAGCTGTGCCAGCGATTCGGCCTGCAGCTTGGCAAACAGGTTGGCCCGATGGGTTTCCACCGTGCGGGGCGACAGGTCGAGCGCGCGCCCGATTTCCTTGTTGGTCAGGCCCGCCACGATCAGACCCAGCACTTCGCGTTCGCGTTCAGACAGTTGGGCGTAACGGTCACGCGCCTGGCGGTTGGCGGCGTTGCGCTCGCGCGATTTCACGTGCCGCCGGATGGCCTGTTGCAGCGCCTCGATCAGCGCCTCGTCGTTCACCGGCTTTTCCAGGAACTCTGCGGCCCCGGCCTTGAAGGCGCGGCGGCACATGTCCACCGTGCCGTGCCCGGTGAGCAAAATCACCGGCTGGTCCACACCCTGTGTCACCAGGGTGTCCAGCACCGTCAGTCCACTGATGCCGGGCATGCGCACGTCCAGCACGATGGCACCGATGCTGTCACGGGCAAAACGGTCCAGAAAGGTTTGCGGGTCGGCCCAGGTCTGAACGCGAAGCCCCACCGTGCTGAGCAACAGCGCCAGGCTGTCTCGCACGGCTGCGTCGTCGTCGAGCAGGTGGATGAGTGGCGACAAGGGGGCACCGGCGTCGGTCGCAGGCGGTTTGAAGGGTGGGGTGTTCATGGGGGGCGGTGCTCAAGCGGTCTGCGGCCCGGTGGGCAACACCAGGGTAAACGCTGCGCCCCGGGGGGCGTGTGCAGCGGCTGCCAGTCGCCCGCCCATGCCGTGGGCCAGTGATTCGCTCAGGCTCAGGCCCAAGCCCAGCCCGCCCTCCCGGGTGGAGAAAAACGGCTCGAACAACCGGGCCAGGTCGTCGGGCGCAATGCCCGGGCCGCTGTCGATCACCTGCAAAGAGGCCTCGCCACCGTGCAGCGTTGTCACCAGTCGCAGTGTGCGTTCAGAAGTAGGCACTCGCTCCAGCGCTTGCAGCGCGTTCATCAGCAGGTTGTGAATGATCTGGTCCAGCGCCACTGGGTCGGCCCAGGCGGTCACACCCAGCGGGGTGTCCCTTGTGATGACCACCTGGCGGCGCGTGCTTTCGGGCTCCAGCAGGTAGAGCGCGCGGTCGATGGCCGCGCCCAGGTCAATGGCCTTTGTGGTGCGCTGCTGGTCAGGGCGTTCGATGCTGCGCCGCAGGCGGCCCAACACGTCGGCGGCGCGCCGGGCCTGTTCAGCGGCTTGGTGCATGGCGTTGCGGGCCACTTCGAGTTCTGGCGGGTCTTCCGCCAGCAGGCGGCGCGCAGCCTGGGTATTGGCCAGCACCGCAGTCAGCGGTTGGTTCAGCTCGTGGGCCATGCCCGCGGCCAGTTCGCCCAATGTGTTCAGGCGCGCCACCTGGTCCAGGCGCAGCAGTGCCTCGGCGCGTTGGCGTCCGGCGCGCTGGCGCTGCACCTGCACCGCGCCCAGAACGGCGGCCCACACCAACACCAGCCATGCCAGGATGCCGGGCCAGGGCAATTCAGCCCATCCCACGTGCCGTTGCGCCACCACGTCAAACGGCTGGCTGTCGGCAGCCAGCCGTTTGTGAAACACATACGTCCACCCGTGCTCGCTGGGTGTGGCCGCTGCCGGGCTGCCGGGCTGCAACACGAGGCGCTGTTCAGCATGCACCAGCCACACGGCCACGGGGCTGGTGGCAACGTCCATGGGCCAGTCGTCCCAGGGCACCATGGCTTTAGCGTCGATCAGCAAGGTGTGGCCGGAAGGGGGCGCGGCCATCACCAGGCGGTAGCGGCCTTGGGCCAGCTCAGCGTTGGCAAGTTCCGGCCGGTGGCTGGCGCTGGAGCGTGCATGGGCCTGGTCCAGCGCCGGTTCGCCCCAGGTGGCGCCGGGGGCCAGCCGTTTCACCGACAGCATCTGGGGGTAGAGCGCTGGCAGGCGCTGTTCAGGGGCTGCATCGGGCGTGGTGCCGGAGGCGGGCTGCAGCAATGCCAAGGTCGCCAGCACGGCGTCGTGTTGCAGCACGCGCTGGCTGAGCAGGCGGTGCACGATGCGGGCGTCGGTTTCAAACGCCTCACGCAGCACGTTCAGCTCCAGCCGGGCCAGCACCACGGCCCCCACCAGCGAGAGGGCCAACCCCCCCGCCACCCAAGCGTGCCATGACCACCACGTGTGTCGCATGCAGCCGATTCTGGCACGGTGAGCCCGAGCATGATCCCCAGTCCTGCCCTGACAATCGGCGCATGAACCGACCGTCTCATACCCCGAAATTCCCTGTCACCACCATTGAAAGATCGCAGCCATGATGGCTCTGATCCAGCGCGTGGCCCACGCCCGGGTGGATGTGGTCGGTCAGCCGGTGGGCCAGATCGGCCCCGGCCTGCTGGTGCTGTTGTGCGCCGAGCGCGGAGACACCGATGCCCACGCTCACAAGCTGCTGGCCAAGCTGTTGAAGCTGCGCATTTTTTCGGACGACGCGGGCAAGATGAATCGCAGCGTGCAAGACCTGGATGGCCAGGGCACGCCCGGCGGTCTGCTGGTGGTCAGCCAGTTCACCCTGGCGGCCGACACCAGCGGCGGCAACCGCCCCAGCTTCACCCAAGCGGCGCCGCCCGACGAGGGCCGTCGCTTGTACGAGCTGTTTGTGGCGCTGGCCACCGCCGCGCACCCCGAGGTGGCCACCGGCCAGTTTGCGGCCGACATGCAGGTGCATTTGGTGAACGACGGGCCGGTCACCATCCCGTTGAGAGTGGCGTGAAAAAGAAAAAATGGTTGTAGCAAACAACCCTTTTCCATTAAGCGCTGGATGCCTGAAAGGCCTTAAAAAATGGGTTTCACGTTCCAGATCTCATCTGCGTACTCGCGGATGGTGCGGTCCGACGAAAACGCGCCCATGCTCGCCACGTTCAGGATGGCCTGGCGCGTCCACTCGGTGGGGCGGCGGTACAGCTCGTCCACCTTGTGCTGGGTGGCTAGGTAGTCGGCATAGTCGGCCAGCAGCAGGTAATAGTCCGATTCGAGCAGCGTGCGCGTGATGTCGTGAAAACGGTTGGGCTCCTCGGGGCTGAACGCGCCTTCAGCGATGCGGTCGATGGCGGTTTTCAGGTCGTAGTTGTGGTCGTAGTAGCGGCGCGGGTTGTAGCCGCTGGCGCGCAGGGCGGCCACCTGTTCGGTGCGGTTGCCGAAGATGAATATGTTGTCGAGCCCGACGTTTTCAGCAATTTCAATGTTGGCGCCATCCCAGGTGCCGATGGTCAGTGCGCCGTTCAGTGCAAATTTCATGTTGCCCGTGCCCGAGGCTTCGGTGCCGGCGGTGGAAATCTGCTCGGACAAATCAGCCGCCGGGATGATGACCTCGGCCAGTGACACGCGGTAGTTGGGCAGGAACACCACCTTCAGCTTGTCGCCTACGCGTTTGTCGTGGTTCACCACCCGCGCCACGTCGTTGATGAGTTTGATGACCAGTTTGGCCATGTAGTACGCCGAGGCCGCCTTGCCGCCAAAGATGACGGTGCGCGGTACCCAGTTGGCGTTGGGCTGCGCCAGTATCTGGTGGTAGCGGGTGACCACGTGCAGCACGTTCAGCAGCTGGCGCTTGTACTCGTGCATGCGCTTGATCTGCACGTCAAACAGGCTGTCGGGGTTGACGATCACGCCCGTTTCCTGGGCAATGCGCTCGGCCAGGCGCTTTTTGTTTTGCGCTTTGGCCAGGCGAAAGGCGTTGTTGAACTCGGGCTCGGCAGCCAGCGGGCGCAGGGCGCTGAGTTCGTCCAGGTGGCGGCGCCAGGTGGTGCCAATGCGGCTGTCGATCAGCGCCGACAGCGGGCGGTTGGCCTGCGACAGCCAGCGCCGGGGCGTGATGCCGTTGGTTTTGTTGCAGAAGCGTTCGGGGAAGATGCGCGCAAAGTCGGCAAAGATGGTTTCCACCATCAGATTGCTGTGCAGGGCCGACACGCCGTTGACCTTGTGGCTGGCCAGCACCGAGATGTAGGCCATGCGCACGCGGCGGTTGCCACGTTCGTCAATCAGTGAGACGCGGCGCAGCAGGTCGTTGTCGGTGGGGAAGCGCTCGTGCACCTGCGCCAGAAAGCGGGCGTTCAGGTCGTAAATGATGCGCAGGTGGCGGGGCAGCAGGCGGCCCATCATCTCCACCGGCCAGGTTTCCAGCGCCTCGCTCATCAGCGTGTGGTTGGTGTAGCTGAAGATGTTTTGGCACAGCGCCCAGGCGGCGTCCCATTCCAGGCTGTGTTCGTCGACCAGCAGGCGCATCATTTCCGGCACGGCCAGGGCGGGGTGTGTGTCGTTCAGGTGGATGGCCACCTTGTCGGCCAGTTGATCGAAGCTGCCGTGGTTTTTCAGGTAGCGGCGCAGGATGTCCTGCAGCGAGGCGCTGACGAAGAAGTATTCCTGGCGCAGGCGCAGCTCTTTGCCGTGGTCAGTGCTGTCGTCTGGGTAGAGCACGCGCGACACGTTTTCGGAGTCGTTCTTGGCCTGCACGGCCTTCATGTAGTCGCCTTTGTTGAAGGCGTCCAGGTTGATGCCGCTGCTGGCGCGGGCCGTCCACAGGCGCAAGGTGGTCACGCTGCTCAGTTCGTGGCCGGGCACGCCGCTGTCGTAGGCGGTGGCAATCACGTCATCGGTGTCCACCCAGCGCACGCGCTCTCCGTCTTGCACCAGTCGCCCACCGAAGTGCACGGGGTAGCTGAACTCGGGGCGCATGAATTCCCAGGGGTTGCCATTCACCAGCCAGTAGTCGGGCTCTTCCACCTGGCGGCCGTCCTGGATGCGCTGGGCAAACATGCCGAAGTCGTAGCGGATGCCGTAGCCCATGCCTGGCAGGCCCACGGTGGCCAGCGAGTCGAGGAAACACGCTGCCAGCCGCCCCAGGCCGCCGTTGCCCAGGCCCGCGTCTGTTTCCAGGTCGATCAGCGCGTCAAAGTCGGCACCCAACTGGGTGCAGGCGGTTTTGGCATCGTCGTAAATGCCCACGGCCAGCAGCGCGTTGGTCAGCGCACGGCCGGTGAGGAACTCCATGCTGAGGTAGTACACGCGTTTGGCGTCCTGGTCGGCCGAGGTGGACAGGGTTTCGCGCCAGCGGTGCATCATGCGGTCTCGCACGGCGTGGAACAGGGCAAACAGCCAGTCGCGCCGGGTGGCTGAACGCACGTCTTTGCCCACCGCGTAGACCAGCCGGTTGGCAATGGATTTGCGCAGCGCGTCCACCGTGTTGTCGAGGTGGTCGTATTCAAACGGTGCGCTGGCGGCACTGGCATCGGGTGTCAACAGGTTGTTGGGCATGGCGTGGTAGTGGGTAAAAAAATAGCTTACTTGCTAATAAGGTCAAGCGTTAGAGGTCGAAAATATCGAAAAATTTCAGGTGGGCGCTTCGGTTGTTTCAAGCATGAGGCGTGCCACTGTGCTGCCTGTCGGTTTGCGCCATGCGGTACACGTGCAGGTAGGCTTGCGCCGCGCGATCCCAGTCAAACCGCAAGCCCATGGCGTGGCGCTGCACAGTTCGCCAGTCGGCCGGGCGGCGGTACAGCGCAAAGGCCCGGCGCAGAGCGGTGTGCAGTCCCTTGGCGTCAAAGCTGGTGAACACAAAGCCGCTGGCGCTGCCGTCGTCCAGGTTTTCCAGGCTGCTGTCGGTCACGGTGTCGGCCAATCCACCCACCGCACGCACCAGAGGCAGCGTGCCGTAGCGCAAGCCATACAACTGCGTGAGCCCGCAGGGCTCGAAGTGGCTGGGCACCAAAATCACGTCGGCACCCGCCACCAATGTGTGGGCCAGGGGTTCGTCGTAGCCCACGTGTAGGGCGACCTGTCCGGGGTGGCGGTGCTGCGCATCGCGCAAGGCCTGTTCGATGCCGGGTTCGCCCGCGCCGAGCACGGCCAACTGGCCACCCCGTGCCACGAGTTCGTCGGCCACCTGTGCCACCAGGTGAAGACCTTTTTGCCCAGTGAGCCGGCTGACCACGGTGCACAGCAGGGCATCGGGTCGCGGCGCCAGACCCATGCGGTCTTGCAGCGCCGTTTTGGCCAGGGCCTTGCCCTCCAGATGCTCGGCATCGAAACCGGGCTGAACCAAGGGGTCGGCAGCAGGGTTCCACACCGAACTGTCCACGCCGTTCAGGATGCCGTGCAGTCGCCCTCGGCGCTGGCGCAACACGCCGTCGAGCCCGAAGCCTTGTTCGGGCGTGGTGATTTCGTGTGCATAGGTAGGGCTGACCGTCGTGATGTGGTCGGCGTACACAAGGCCCGCCTTCATGAAGGACACGTTGCCGTGGTACTCCAACCCCTGCATGTGGAACAGGCTGTCTGGCAAGCCAAGCCCGGCGCGCACGCCAGCCCCGAAAACCCCCTGGTAGGCCAGGTTGTGGATGGTGAACACGGTGGTGGCCTGACTCAGCCCCTTGTGTCGCAACGCATGCAGGTAGCCAAAGGCCAGGCCGGTGTGCCAGTCGTGGCCGTGCACCACGTCGGCCGACCAACCCGCGCCGGGCACCAGCCCGCTGCCCAGCAGAGCGGCTGCCCAGCCGAGCCAGCCAAAGCGCTCTGCACTGTTGGCCCAGGGGTGGCCATGGTCGTCCTGGTAAGGGTTGAGGCCCTGCTGGTACAGGCCTGGTGCATGCAACAGCCAAACGGGCTGGCCCGTGTCTTTCAGTCGCCCGGCTTGCAGGCCCGGGGCTGTGCCACTGGCGGTATGGGCCTGCGGGCCCAGGCCGTGGGGCAAGCCGTGGGTGCCCCCGGCGGGCAGATGGATGATCGGGCCTTGGGGCTCCACACCTGCTGCAATGGCGCTGAACGCCGGCATCAGCAACCGGACGTCGGCACCCAGCGCCGAGAGGGCCGGGGGCAAGGCCGCACTCACATCGGCCAGCCCGCCGGTCTTGAGCCAGGGAAACACTTCTGCGCACACATACAGCACGCGCAACGGCCCGGCAGCGGTGGCCGCAGTAGGTGCTGTCGGGGTGGTCAGCCTCACGCGTTGGGCCCTCCGGGTGCGCCCTCCGACGTGGCCAGGCGGTCCAGCATGTCGCGGGTGACCAGTACCACGCCGCTGGGCGTGCGGAAAAATCGGCGCTCGTCTTCCGCTGCGTCCAGCCCGATGGTCATGCCCGGCGGAATGACGCAGCCGTTGTCAATGACCACCTTGCGCAGGTGGCAGTGGCGGCCAATGTCAACTTCGGGCAGCACCACAGCCTCTTCGACCGTGGCGTAGGAGTGCACCCGCACCTTGGAAAACAGCACCGAGCGGCCCACATGCGCGCCCGAAATGATGCAACCGCCCGACACCAGCGAGTCGACGGCGGAGCCCCGGCGGCCATCGTCGTCGAACACGAACTTGGCGGGTGGCAGTTGTTCCTGGTAGGTCCAGATGGGCCATTCGCGGTCGTACATGTCCAGTTCGGGCACGGTGTTGGTGAGGTCGAGGTTGGCCGCCCAGTAGGCGTCGACCGTGCCCACGTCGCGCCAGTAGGCAGGGGCTTCGGGCGCGCTTTTCACGCACGACAGGCCAAACGGATGGGCCACGGCCTGACCGGCAGCCACCATGGCGGGAATGATGTCTTTGCCAAAGTCGCGGCTGGAGCCCGGGGTGGCAGCGTCGGCCTCCAGCGCCTTGAACAGGTGTTTGGCATCGAACACATAAATGCCCATGCTGGCCAGGGCCACATCGGGCTTGCCGGGCATGCCAGGCGGGTTGGCCGGCTTTTCCATGAAGTTGACGATGCGGCGCTGGTCATCCACCGCCATCACGCCAAAGGCGGTGGCCTCGGCCAGCGGCACCTCGATGCAGGCCACCGTGCAGTGCTTGCCCTGTGCCACGTGGTCGGCAATCAGCTCGGCGTAGTCCATTTTGTAGATGTGGTCGCCCGCCAGCACCAGCAGGTAGTCTGGGTTGTGCGACTTCAGGATGTCCAGGTTCTGGTAGATGGCGTCTGCCGTGCCCAGGTACCAGCTTTCGTCGTCCATGCGTTGCTGCGCGGGCAGCAGATCGATGAACTCGTTGAACTCGTTGCGCAGAAAGCTCCACCCGCGCTGCAGGTGGCGCAGCAGGCTGTGCGACTTGTACTGCGTCAGCACACCGATGCGGCGCACGCCCGAATTCAGGCAGTTGGACAACGCAAAGTCCACGATGCGGAACTTACCGCCGAAGTACACCGCCGGTTTGGTCCGGCGGTCGGTCAGCGCGTGCAGGCGCGAGCCGCGTCCGCCAGCCAACACCAGTGCGATGGTGCGTTTGGCCAGGTATTGAGGGGAGTGTTTGTCCATGGTTGTCTCCTTTTTCGGGGCGATAGTGGTGTCGGTTTTCAGAGGCTATGCGGCAGGCGACCGTGGGCTTTGGCCATGGCGTGCAGTCGTTCGGCGGGGGTGTGGTCTACCTGCCGCCAGTCAAAGCGCCATTCCCAGCAGCCCAGGGCCACACCGGGGGTGTTCATGCGGTGGTGCTCGTCCAGGCCCAGCACGTCCTGAAAGGGAATGACCACGGTGTTGGCCACCGACTGCGACAGCGTGCGGATCAGCGTCCAATGCGGCTCTTTGTCCATGCCGGGGCCCATGTAGTGGCACACGGCCAGGCGCTCGGGCGCCGGGGCGTGCCGCCACCAGCCAACGGTGGTGTCGTTGTCGTGGGTGCCGGTGTAGGCCACGGTGTTGGGCTCGAATTGGTGCGGCAGGTAGGGGTTGGCCGCGTCTCCACCAAACGCAAAGTGCAGGATGCGCATGCCCGGAAACCCGCAGTCCAGCCGCAGTCGGGTGACATCCGGGGTGATCTCGCCCAGGTCTTCGGCAATGATGGCCAGTGCGCCCAGTTCCTGTTCCACCGCTACAAACAGCGCCAGGCCTGGGCCGCGCCGCCAGACGCCGTTCATGGCAGTGGGCTCGGTGGCCGGGATTTCCCAGTACGAATCAAAGCCGCGGAAGTGATCCAGGCGCACCATGTCCACCTGTTTGAACAGGTGGGCCAGCCGGTCTTTCCACCAGCGGTAGCCGGTGTGTGCCATGGCATCCCAACGGTACAGGGGGTTGCCCCAGCGCTGGCCCGTGGTGCTGAAGTAGTCGGGCGGCACACCGGCCACCACAGTGGGTTGCTGGGTCTCGTCCAGCAAAAACTGGTCGGCGTGTGCCCACACGTCGGCACTGTGGTGGGCCACAAAAATGGGGGCGTCGCCCACCATGTGCACACCTGCGGCGCGGGCATGGTCGCGCAGGCGCTGCCACTGCACCCAGAAGCGCCACTGCACAAACTGCCAGAACCCCAATTCAGTTGCCTCACGGGCGCGCACCTCGTCCAATGCCTGCGGATGGCGTTGGGCCAAGGGCTCGGGCCAGTCTGAGCAGGGGCCGCCGTATTGCTTGTCCAGCACCATGAACAGGGCGTAGTCGTCCAGCCAGTGGGTGTGTTCGGTGCAAAACGCGGCCAGCTGTGCCCGATCGGTGTCATTGGCGCGTTCGGTGAACCCGGCCCAGGCATTGCGCAGGCAGGCCATGCGGTGGGGTGCCACGCGCACAAAGTCGCAGCGGTGGTGGTCAAAACCCTGGTGTGTCATCCACGGAAGCCAGCCGCACTGCACCAGATCGTCCAGATCGACCAGCAGCGGGTTGCCCGCAAAGGCCGACACGCTCTGGTAGGGCGAGTTGCCCGGCCCGGCCGGTGACAGCGGCAGTATTTGCCACAGCGACTGGCCTGCGGCGGCCAGCCAGTCGACAAAGTGTCGCGCAGGCGCACCCAGGTCGCCCGAGCCGTGGGGGCCGGGCAGGCTGGTGATGTGCAACAGCACTCCGCTGGTGCGGCGCGACAACAAGGGGTGAACGGGCAGGGTCATGGTGCGTTGGCCACAGGGGTGTGGCCTCCAAGCAAGGGCTGGACCAGCACCCGCACAGTGGGGTGTGGCAATGCGAGCGGGCCATGCAGGGGCTTCGCGGCCACGGGAATGCCCACGCGCACCTCTCCTGTGGCGCTGTCCAGTTGGGGGTGCCAGCCGCCGGCAGGCAACACCAGCGTGACCGGCTGTTCAGCGGCGTGCCAGACCAGCAGCAGGCGCTCGGTGGGTGGCTGGTCGGGCTCACCCACGGTCAGCACACACACCAGGGTGCGTTCGCCGGGGTGGTTCCAGTCATCAGGGTCCATGGGGTTGCCGTTGGCGTTGAACCAGGCCACATCGGGCCAGGCACCCGGCTCCGGTTGCACGCCGGTGAACCATTGCCCCAACCGCAGCGCAGGCCAGCGGCGGCGAAGGGCGGTGAGGCCCGCCACAAAGCCGGTGAGGGCTGTGTCGGCCTCTGACCAGTTGAGCCAGGTGGTGGCGTTGTCCTGGCAGTAGGCGTTGTTGTTGCCATGCTGGCTGTGGCCGAGTTCGTCGCCAGCCAGCAACTGGGGTGTGCCCTGCGCGCAGAACAGGGTGGCCAGCAGCGCGCGTTGCCAGTGGGCGCGGCGCTGCAGCACGGCAGCGTCAGATGTGGGGCCCTCTGCTCCGCCGTTGGCGCTGAGGTTGTGGTTGTGCCCGTCGCGGTTGTGCTCACCGTTGGCTTCGTTGTGTTTGCCGTTGTAGCTGACCAGGTCAGCCAATGTGAAGCCGTCGTGGGCGGTCACCATGTGGATGCTGGCGCAGGGGCTGCGGCCTGTGGTCTGGAACCAGTGGCTGGAGCCACACACCCGGTTGGCAAATGCGCCGCGCGTGGCGTGGTGGCCGAGCCAGAAGGCACGCACGGTGTCGCGAAAGGCATCGTTCCACTCGGACCAGCCGGGGCCAAACTGGCCTGTGCGATGGCCGTTGGGGCCCACGTCCCAGGGCTCGGCAATCAGGCGTACCTGGCTCAGCACGGGGTCCTGGCGCATGGCCACCAGCAGCGGGGCCTGGGGGTTGAAGGCCTGGTGGTGGCTGGCGTCGCGGCCCAGGCTCACGGCCAGGTCAAAGCGGAAACCGTCCACGCCAAACGCCTGCACCCACCAGCGCAGACTGTCCATGACGAGTTGCACCACACGGGGCTCGCCAAAGTTCAGGCTGTTGCCGCAGCCGCTGTGGTTGTGGAGGTAGCCGTCCGGGGCCATGGCGTACCAGCTGCTTTGGTCCAGCCCGCGCCAGCTGAGCATGGGGCCGAAGGCGTCGCCCTCGGCTGTGTGGTTGAACACCACATCCAGCACCACCTGAATGCCGTGGCTGTGCAGGGTGTCCACCATCTGGCGGAACTCATGGCGCACGGCGGCGGGGTCGGTGTGGGCCGACAGGCGCGGGTCGGGCGCAAAGAAGTTGAGGGTGTTGTAGCCCCAGTGGTTGGTCAGCCCCAGGGGGTGCAAGTGGCGTTCGTCCACGTGCTGGTGCACAGGCAGCAGGCACAGCGTGGTGATGCCCAGTTGCTGGAAATGCGCCAGCATGGCGGGGCTTGCCAGCCCGGCGCAGGTGCCGCGCTGGGCGGCGGGCACACCGGGGTGGATGTGGGTGAGAGCTTTCACATGCGCCTCGTACAGCACGGTGTGGCACGGGTTCTGGTGCGGTGCCCGGGCCAATGCCGCGCCAGCGGTCAGTTCGGCCTGGCGGTCCACGACCTGGCACTTGGGCATGAGGGTGGCGTTGTCCAGCGGGCAGGGCAGGTTGGGTGCTTCCACCGAGTGGCCGCTGAGCGTGGCCAGGCCATGGGTGGGGCCGACCAGCGCACAGGACCAGGGGTCCAGCAGTAGCTTGGCGGGGTTGAAGCGATGGCCAGCCTCTGGCTGCCACGGGCCGTGGGCGCGCAGGCCATAGAGCTGCCCTGCCGCCAACCCAGGCACCCAGCCGTGCCAGATGCCGTCGGTGCAGCGCGGTAGGCTGATGCGTGCGGTTTCGTGCTGGCCGTCGGGGCTGAACAGGCACACCTCCATGGCCGTGGCGTGTCGCGAAAACACCGCGAAGTTGACGCCGCTGGTGCCATCGGCGGGGTCAACCCACAGGCTGGGGCCGAGTGGCTGCGGAAAACCGTGACGGACCGTGTGCGCTGGGGCGGGCATGGGGTGTGTCGTACTTGATAGCGTAAAAGCCAGACTGATCAAGCGCCAGGGCCTGTTTCGGCTTGTAGATGGACGGGCTGCAGCCACAGGACACCGAGCGGCGGCAAAGTGAGCATGGCCGAGGTGGCTTGGCCGTGTTCGGGCACGTCGTCGGCCAGCACGGTGCCGTGGTTGCCCACGTTGCTGCCGCCGTAGTGGGCCGAGTCGGTGTTGAGCACCTCGCGCCATGCGCCACCCAGCCCCAGTTCGGGCAGGCCCACGCGGTGGCCGTGGCGCACCACGGGGGTGAAGTTGGCCACCACTACCACTGTGTCAGCAGCGGTGTGGCCGTAGCGCACAAAGGCCAGCACACTTTGAGCCGCGTCGTCCACCACCAGCCACTGGAAGCTGCCGGGGTCGGTGTCACGGGCGTACAGCGCGGGGGCCTGGGCGTAGGTGTGGTTCAGGTCGCGCACCAGGCGCTGCACGCCGCCGTGGGCGGGATCGTGTTCCAGGTGCCAAGGCAGCTCGCCGTCGTGGGCCCACTCGGTGGGCTGGGCCAGTTCGCAGCCCATGAACAGCAGCTTTTTGCCAGGGTGGGCATACATCCAGGCGTACAGGCCGCGCAGGTTGGCCAGTTGCTGCCAGCGGTCACCGGCCATTTTGTTGAGCAGCGAGCCTTTGCCGTGCACCACCTCGTCGTGTGAGAGGGGTAGCACGTAGTTCTCGCTGTGCGCGTACATCATGGCAAACGTGAGTTTGTTGTGGTGCCAGCGGCGGTGAACCGGGTCCAGGCTGAAGTAGGCCAGGGTGTCGTGCATCCAGCCCATGTTCCATTTGTGGTCAAAGCCCAACCCCCCTTCGGCGGTGGGGCCCGTCACGCGGGGGAACGCGGTGGATTCTTCGGCCAGCGTGGTGGCCTGCGGGGCCTCGCGCTGCAGCACGTCGTGCACCTCGCGCAAAAAGGCAATGGCCTCGTAGTTCTCGCGCCCACCGTCGCGGTTGGGCACCCATTCGCCAGCGGGGCGGCTGTAGTCGCGGTAAAGCATGGACGCCACGGCGTCCACGCGCAGGCCGTCTATGCCGTACTGCTCAACCCAAAACAAAGCGTTGCCCACCAGGAAGTTGCGCACTTCGAAGCGGCCAAAGTTGTAGATGAGGGTGTTCCAGTCGCGATGAAAGCCCTCTCGCGGGTCGGCGTGTTCGTACAGGGCGGTGCCGTCAAACCGGGCAAGTGCGTGTTCGTCGGTGGGGAAATGCGCCGGCACCCAGTCAAGGATGACCTTCAGCCCTGCTGCATGCGCCGCGTCCACAAAGCGGCGAAACGCCTCGGGTGAGCCGTAACGTGTCGTGGGCGAATACAGGCCCGTGGGCTGGTAGCCCCAAGATGCGTAAAACGGGTGTTCGTTGACGGGCAACAGCTCCAGGTGGGTGAAGCCCATCCAGGCTGCATAGGGCACCAGTTGGGTGGCCAGATCGTCCCAAGTGGACAGGGTGTGTGTGCCCCCAGGCCGCCGCCACGAACCCGCGTGCACCTCGTAAATGGCCATGGGTGCGTCGGGCCGGGTGTGTTGGGCGCCAGTGGGTGCAGGCGTGGCCAACAGCGGCGCACAGATGCGGGCTGCGTTGCCGGGTGGCAGCTCGGTTTCGCGTGCGTAGGGGTCGGTTTTGAACACATGGCGGCCATCGGCCCCCACCACCTCAAACTTGTACCAGTGGCCTTGCGCTGCCTCGGGCACGAACAGCTCCCACACGCCACATTCGGGCCGCAGGCGCATGGGCTGGGTGTGCCAGCGGTTGAAGTCACCTTGCAATCCCACCTGCCGGGCATGAGGGGCCCACACGGCAAAGGCGGTGCCGGGCACGCCATTCATGACGGTGGTGTGTGCGCCCAGCTTTTGCCAGGGGCGCAGGTGTTTGCCCTCGGCCAGCAGCCACACGTCGGTGTCGCCCAGCCAGAAGTCGGACGTCTGCGGCGCTGCCGGTGCAGGGGCGGTGGTCATGGCGCGGAATGTGATAGGTGCATTGGACCATTCTGGCATTGATCGGGTACGAAGCGGTTACCAGTTCCGCTGGCTGAAATCGTTTGCCCCGGATACGGTGCAGGGTACCTTCGCCTTTGCGACCCTGGTGGTCACTCAGCCGTAGGGGTTGGCTATGCCCAGACGACTCAGGATCTCCACTTCGCGGGCCTCCATCTCTTGGGCATCGGCCTCGGACGTTTCGTGATCCCAGCCCTGGGCGTGCAGGGTGCCGTGCACCAGCAGGTGGGCGTAGTGGTCGGCCAGGATTTTGCCCTGCTCTGCGGCCTCGCGCGCCACCACCGGGGCGCACAGCACCAAGTCGGCCATCATGACCGGGCCGGTGCAGTAGTCGAACGTGAGCACGTTGGTGGGGTAGTCTTTTTGCCGATAGTCGCGGTTGAGTTGCTGGCCCTCTTCGGCATCGACGATGCGGATGGCCATTTCGGCGTCGATGTCCAAAGCGTGGCGAATCCAGCGCGCCACCTTGTGGCGGGGCAACGCAGCGCGGTGCGTGGCGGCATCGGCCAGCTTGCCGTACTGCAATGAGAGGGTGAGGTTGTGGAGTGCCATTGTCAGTATTGAATGGTGATGTACCGCTTGATGCTCATGCTTTTCAAGCTATTGTTTTGAGGTATTTTTTCGGCCGGTTGCGGGTGCTTTGGAGGCCAGTGCCCGCACGGCGGCGTCCAGCGCCAGCAGGCCCCAGGGGCGCATGAGCGCTGGAGATTCCATGGCATCGTCCGGTGCGCTGCGGTAGTTCAGGGTCATTGGCTTGCTTTTGGCCAGGTACACAAAGGGCTTGCACCCGGCGGCTTCAAACTGGGGCAACGTGGTGGCATCGACCTTGAGCCAAAGGCGCTCGCCGTCGCCAAGGTCTGCAATGATCGCCAAGGTCAGTCCACCGGTGCTGATGCCCCAGCCGCCAAACATGCGCTTGACCACACAGGGACCCGTGCTGGCCAGCAGGTCCATGCAGTGGGACACGAATTCGGGCAATGGGGTGGCAGGCATAGGAGGGGTCTCCGGGTCAATCCACCTGCACGGCGCGTTTGCGCCGGGGGGTGGCCCCGGGGGTGCCGGGTGGCGGCACCTCGGCCACCTCGCCGTGCAGACCGTGGTGCCCGCCGCGTGCGTCATACGCGTCGACGATGCGGGCCACCAGGGGGTGGCGCACCACGTCGGCGCTGGTGAGGCGGCACATGGCGATGCCAGGCACGCGTTTCAAAATGCGCTCGGCGTCGATCAGGCCGCTGAGTTGGGTGCGGGGCAGGTCAATCTGGCTCACGTCGCCCGTCACCACCGCCTTGGCACCGAAGCCGATGCGGGTCAGGAACATCTTCATCTGCTCGGGCGTGGTGTTTTGGGCCTCGTCCAGGATGACGAAGGCGTGATTCAGCGTGCGCCCTCGCATGAAGGCGAGGGGCGCAATTTCAATTTGCTGGCGCTCGAAGGCTTTTTGCACCTTGTCAAAGCCCATCAGGTCGTGCAGTGCGTCGTACAGCGGGCGCAGGTATGGGTCCACCTTCTGGCCCAGGTCGCCCGGCAGAAAACCCAGTTTTTCACCGGCCTCCACAGCTGGGCGCGTCAGCACAATGCGCTGCACCGCGCCGCGCTCCAGCGCGTCCACCGCGCAGGCCACGGCCAGGTAGGTTTTGCCGGTGCCTGCAGGGCCAATGCCAAAGGTGATGTCGTGGGTGGAAATCTGGGCCAGGTAATGGCTCTGGTTCGGTGTGCGCCCACGTATCTCGCCCCGGCGGCTTTGCACGGTGAGGGCGTCGGCGTCCACATCACCCAGGGCGGTTTCACCGGTGAGCATGAGTTGCACCTGCTCGGCGGCAATGGGTTTGCGCGCCCGCTCGTACAGCGCCTGCAGCACCTCGAGCGCACGTTCTGCCTTGGGTTTGGTGCCTTCGATGCGGAACTGCTCGAAGCGGTGCGCCACCTTCACATTCAGCGCCTGCTCGATGGTGCGCAGGTGCGCGTCCAGCGGGCCACACACGTGGGCCATGCGGGCGTTGTCGGGCGGGGAAAAGGTGTGGCGCAGAATCATGGACATGCTGAAAAAGTGGGCTTTCATTGTCGCCGCTCTGCTGGTTGTGTGGACGTTTCTCTCGCGCCCTGCGCAGGCAGCGGTGTTGCAGCTTGTGCAGGCGCAGGTGCAGGCGGCTGATGGCACCTGGCAGCCCGTGACATTGCCCGACGACTGGGCGCGCTCCCGACCCGAATTCGGGGGCAGCCTGCACTACCGCGTGTTGTTTGATGCGCAGGGCGTTTTCAATCCGTTGGACGTGCCCGCCGTTTACATACCCAGGGTGTGCAGCAATATGGCGGTCACCCTCAACGGCACGCTGGTGGGCAGCGGCGGGCAGATGACATTGCCATACACCCGCAATTGTTTTGTGCCTCAGTTGTTCACGCTGCCCATGCCACTGCTCAAACCCCAGGGCAATGTGCTTGAGCTGGAGGTGGTGGGTTACCCGCTGCGATACGTGTCGGCCACCCAACGCTCCAGCGGACTGTCCGAGGTGCATCTGGGCACGCTGGCAGACATGAAGCCGGTGCACGAGCAAGCCACCTGGTGGGCGCAGACGGTGCCCAAAATCATCACGGCGGTGTTGGGCGCCTTCACGCTGTTCATCGGCGCTTTGTGGCTGGCCCGACGGCAGGAAACCTACCTTGGCTACTTTGCGCTGTGGAGCGGGTGGTGGACGCTGAACACCATGCGGCTGTTCATCACCGATGTGCCCCTGGCCGGTCCCTGGATCGAAATGCTCACCCCGGCCACGGTGGGTGTGTGTGTTTCGGGCATCGTGCTGTTTTTCATGCGCTTTGCCGGGCGCAGTGTCGGGTGGGTCAATCAGGTGCTGTGGTGGCAGATACCGGTGGTGATGCTGGTTTTTCTGCTGGCTGGATGGGACCACATCCACTTGCTGGCCACGGGCCTTTACAGCTTCTGGTTTATTCCGCAGTTTCTGGCCGTGCTGGTGTGGTTTCTGCGGGTGTCGTGGTACCGGTCGCGGCAGGACTTCTGGTTGTTTGCGGCCATTTTGTTGTCGCTGCTCGCCATCGTCAGCGTGGAGTTGGCGGGCACCTTGATGTTGATACCACTGAAGCTGCACATTGGCCATCTGGGTGGCCCGATCACGCTGCTGCCCATTTGCATCCGGTTGATCTGGCTCTTCACAGATTCATGGCGGCACACTGAACAAGTGAATGCCGAGCTGGAGGCCAGAGTCGCTGAAAAAACACAGGAGATAGAGCGCAGCTACGCCGAATTGACCGAACTGCGCACCCGGGAAGCAGCTCAACAGGAACGCCAGCGCATCGCGTCCGACCTGCATGACGACCTGGGGGCCAAACTGCTGACCATTGCCCAAACAGCCCAAGCGCACACAGACGGCGGGGACCGGGTGTCGAGCCTGGCTCGCCAAGCCCTGGATGACATGCGTTTGAGTGTGCGCGGCATCGTGGGCGATGCGGCGCAAGCGGTCCACGCATTGGCTGACTGGCGCGCCGAAACCGTGGCCCGTCTGTCGGAAGCGGGCATCACACCTGAATGGGTGGCCGAGGATCCGGCTGCAGACTTGGTTCTGCCCGCGCGCACCCATGTCCAGCTGACCCGTGTGCTGCGAGAGGCTGTCTCGAACACCATCCGGCACAGTGGCGCCAAACGCTGCCGTGTGACCATTGTGTTGTTGCCCGGTGGCCTGTCGGTGCAAGTGGACGACGATGGCCGTGGCCTCGATGGCACCACCAGCAGGAGCGGGCATGGCTTGCCAAACATGGAGCGCCGGGCCCGCAAGCTTGGGGGTGTCCATGCATTCCGCCGCGGCGAGCTCGGAGGCTTGCAAGTGCGTGTGGACGTGCCGCTGGGCTCCGATGCTTCCGCTACCATGACCGCACCATGAAAAGAGTGCTCATCGTCGAAGACCTGCCCGAAGCCCAGTTATGGCTGTCAGGCGTGGCTCGATCAGCGTTCAACGGCGCCGGGTTTCACGTGGTGGGGCGCTGCGACGACGCTCTGGCCGTGCTCAGACGCGAGCCGTTTGACCTCGCTCTGGTGGATCTGGGGTTGCCCGATGGCAATGGAACCGATGTGGTCGGAGCGCTGCGCCACCACCAACCTCACGTGCTGAGCGTGGTGGTCACCATCCATGACGACGACGACCATCTGTTTCCGGCGCTGCAGGCGGGGGCGTTCGGGTACCTGTTGAAAGACCAGCCCGCAGAGGTGTTGGTCACACAACTGCTTCGCATGGCGCAGGGAGAGCCTCCCTTGTCTCCTCCGATTGCCCGGCGTGTATTGGCTCACTTTGCGGGTGGAGCGCAGCGCCGCCAGGCACTCCAGCGACAGTTGGAAGACGCCGTGCACCTGACCGACCGCGAAACCGACGTGTTGCAGCGCGTGGCCAAAGGCTACACGCTGGCGGAAATTGCCCAGCAATTCGGCCTTTCCCGACACACCGTCGGTGACCATATCAAGCAGATTTACAAAAAGCTCAATGTGTCGTCCCGCGCCGAAGCCGCACTGGAAGCGGCCCGCAGGGGTCTGGTGGCGCCCTGAGGGGTCACCACTCCATAGCAAACAATTCAATACCAACAAGCGACAAGGCCTGAAATGATTGGAAGACTGCAAGGCCAACTGGCCGCCACGAACCCGCCACAGGTGCTGGTGGACTGCCACGGCGTGGGCTACGAGGTGGACGTGCCCATGAGCACCTTCTACAACCTGCCCGAGTTGGGTGGCGCGGTCACGCTGCTGACTCACTTTGTGGTGCGCGAAGACGCGCAGATTCTGTTTGGTTTTGCCACGGCGCAGGAGCGCGAGGCGTTTCGCCAGCTCATCAAAATCACCGGCGTTGGGCCTCGCATGGCGCTGAGTTTGCTCAGTGGCATGAGCGTGGCCGACCTGGCCCAGGCCATCACCCAGCAGGCGGTGGGGCGGCTGACCAAGGTGCCCGGTATTGGCAAAAAGACCGCCGAGCGGCTGCTGCTGGAGCTCAAAGGCAAGCTGGGGGCTGACCTGGGTGATCTGAACTCAGGCCCGGCACACAGCGATGTGCAGAGCGACATCCAGCAGGCCCTGCTGGCGCTGGGCTACAACGACAAAGAAGCCGCCGCTGCCCTCAAAGCCCTGCCGCCCGACGTGGGCGTGAACGAGGGAATCAAGCTTGCCTTGAAAAGCCTGGCCAAGTGAGCCTGCCGGGGGTCAGAGCCCCTCACGCACCGGCCGCCCGTTCAGCTCTTGCACAGGCCGGGCATTGTTCGGGAACAGCTGGCCGAACAGCCTGATTTGCGCTGGGCTCAGCGTCACCGGAGTTTTCAGCACCATCCACAGCACACCTTCGGTGCAGGGGGGCGTGGTGAGTGAGCCCATGAACTGGTAGTAGCGCTGGTCTTTGGGCAGCAGGTCGGGCAGGTTGAGCACGCCGGGCGGCAGCTTCACGCGGTCTCCGCTGTCCACGGGCAGGTATTTCCACACCGTGTCGATGGCTGGGTTGGCCTCGCCCGTGGTCAGCAACACGGCCACCACCGCCAGCTGTCCTTCAGCACTCTTGTGCACCAGGTGCGCCACCATGGGGAAGCGCTGGCCATTGACCTGCTCTTCGGACGGGTGGTGAAAGTGGAACTGCAGCAAATCAAAATTGCCGCTGCGCACCGCAATGCTGTTGCCCGGGGCCACATCGACCTGGATGGTGTGGCCGTTGTTCACCACACTGCCCTCACTGGGGCGGTAGTTGAAGCCGATCGGTTCTGCGGGCCCTTGCAGCGTAGCGCTGTCGTCGATGGGGATGGGCGACTGCCGCTGGCCAATGGCGCACACATTGAACTCGGGCTTCAGTTTGGCCCAGTTGGCAGGGCCTGTGTCGCCCTCGTAGCTCCAGTGCGCGTCGGCATGAGCTGCGGCGCTGCCGTGTGCCGCTGCGGCACGGGTGGATGTGTCCGCCGCTTTCTTTGGCGGGCTGCGCACAGCTTCGCGCTTGTCTTGCTTGGCAGAGGCGCGGGCCATGGCCTCGACCAGCCTGACTGCTACTTTGTCCAGCCCCTCGTCGGGCGCTTTGCGGGGAGGTGGGGCGGCCGCTGGCGCTGCAGCAGTCGTTTTCGCAGCCGGTTTCGGTGTGGCTTTGTCCGGTGCCTTGTCGGGCATCGCTGGGCGAGCAGCTGGGCTGGCAGTCACCTGCTCCGCTGGTTTTGGCGGCATTTCGGGAGTGGCGGCGGTGGTAGCGGTCGACGGTGTGGAGGTTGGCGCTGTGGGTTTTGCCGGAGCATTGATGGGCACAGCCACGGCGGCTGCTGCTGCAGGCGGGGCACTGCCTTTGGCTGCAGCGTTGGCAGCGGCTTCTGCTGCGGCCTTGGCTTTTGCCTCGGCGGCGTATTCGGCCACGGTGCGCGGTTTCGGGCGTGCGGGTGCGCTTGGCGCTGCGGTGGCGGGGGCAGCCTGGAGGTTTCCGCCTGCAGGGCCAGCTGGTGCAGTTGGAACAGTTGGCGCAGCGGGCATGGCCAACGTGGGTTTGACGCCACTGAGGTCCACCTTGCCACGGGTGATGGGTACGTCCACCGGTTCATCGGCCGCCCGTGTGCTGGTGTGCCAGGTGCTTGCAGCAACGGCCATCAGCAGTCCCAGGGCCCACGCCTGTGGCAACGTGCAGCGCGTCTCGGGCCAGCCTGTGAGGGGGCTTGGCGCTGGAGGGGGCGGGGCAACAGGTCGTGTGGACTGGGTCATGGGGCAAGCGTGGCAGGGGATACTCCAGCTTATCGGATCATTCCCGCCCAATCTGAGCCTTTTTGAGCACACCATGAGCATTCAGACCGACGATTTCGCTCCTGCACCGTCCAAACGGGTGGTGACCGCCGCGCCCGAGTCGCCCCGTGAAGAGGCGCTGGAGCGTGCGCTGCGCCCCAAACTGCTGGACGACTATGTGGGCCAGGTGAAGGTGCGCGAGCAACTGGAAATTTTCATTGGCGCTGCAAAGAAGCGCAGCGAGGCGCTGGACCATGTGCTGCTGTTTGGCCCGCCCGGCCTGGGCAAAACCACTCTGAGCCACATCATTGCCCACGAGCTGGGCGTGAACCTGCGCCAGACCAGCGGCCCGGTGTTGGAAAAGCCCAAGGACCTGGCGGCGCTGCTGACCAACCTGGAGCCCAACGATGTGCTGTTCATCGACGAAATCCACCGCCTCAGCCCCGTGGTGGAAGAAATTCTGTACCCCGCGCTGGAGGACTACCAGATCGACATCATGATCGGCGAAGGCCCGGCGGCGCGCAGCATCAAGCTCGATTTGCAGCCCTTCACGCTGGTGGGTGCCACCACGCGGGCCGGCATGTTGACCAACCCGCTGCGCGATCGCTTTGGCATCGTGGCGCGGCTGGAGTTCTACACGCCTGAAGAGTTGGCTCGCATCGTCAAGCGCAGCGCAGGCCTGCTCAACGCACCCATGGACGAGGCCGGTGGCTTCGAGATTGCTCGCCGCAGCCGGGGCACGCCCCGCATTGCCAACCGCCTGTTGCGCCGCGTGCGCGACTACGCCGAGGTCAAGGGTTCGGGCCGCATCACCCTGGACGTGGCCAACAAGGCGCTGGCCATGCTCGACGTGGACCCACAGGGCTTCGACCTGATGGACCGCAAGCTGCTGGAGGCCGTGATTCACCGGTTTGACGGCGGCCCCGTGGGGCTGGACAACATTGCCGCCAGCATTGGCGAAGAGCGCGACACCATTGAAGACGTGATCGAGCCCTACCTCATACAGCAAGGCTACTTGCAGCGCACCCCGCGCGGGCGCATTGCCACGCTGGCGGCGTTTCGCCACCTGGGGGTGGCGCCACCTGCGTCACGCGACGGTCTGTTTTCTGAATAAAAAATGCCCCTGGCGCATGATATGTATGGTTTTTCAGCTATGCAATCAATGCGCTCGGTGGATGTGTCAGGTGGTTTTCTCGTCCAGGCTGGCCGCAGCCGATTCGAGATGCGCCACATCTCCCCATCCCACAAGTGTCAGGCTGTCAGGCGTCCACAGCAGGCGGTTGATGGCAGCGTTTTTCAGCAGCCAACTGCGGGGGGCCTGCAGCTCCAGCCCCGTGGCGGCGCGGTAAATGGCATCGAGCACACCACCGTGGGCCACCAGTGCAATGTGTTCGCCCGTGTGCTGTGCAGCCAAGGTGTTGAGCACTGCCAACACGCGATCGCGCAGCGCCACCAGAGACTCTCCCCCGTCTGGCGCCCACTCGGGCACCCGGGTGCGCCACAGCGTCGCCTCTGCGGGGTGGTGGGTTTCTATTTCAGCCCAGGTTTTGCCTTCCAGCATGCCAAAGCAGCGTTCCCGAAGGCCAGTGTTGGGTATGGCGGTCAGGCCCTGCGCATGGGCCACCGCTTGCGCGGTGTCAAACGCCCGCCTGAGGTCGCTGCTGTAAACGGCGGTCATCGGCTCGTCTGCCAGGGCGCGGGCAACCTGGGCGGCCTGCCAGCGGCCGGTGTCGTTCAGGTCGATGTCGGTGTGGCCCTGGATGCGGGTGTCCTGGTTCCAGGCGGTTTCCCCGTGGCGGAGAACGGTGAGTCGGGTGGCTTGCACAAAAAACCTTGGGATGAAACGCTGCACGACCGGTGCTGCATTCCCGGACTTTAACGGGCGAAGTACCATGGCAGCCCCGCCTGTGAACCTCGCTGGCCGCATTCCGACCACCAACCCCGACATGGAACCTTCAGTCCCGCCCGCGTTTGAGACTGCACCCGATGGTGCGGGTGATGGCGCATTGCCCGCTGACTGGGGTGGGTTGCCCCTGCTGACCTTGCTCGAGGGCATGGGCGATGGCGTGTGGGATTGGGACATGGTGTCCGGCCTGGAGCATTTCTCCCCCCGGCTGAAATCCATTTACGGGTACGAGGACTGCGACGACCTCCGGTTTGCCGCCGACCTCGATGGGTTGACGCACCCCGACGACGTGCCCCAAATGCAGGCCGACCGGCAAGCCCACTGGTCGGGGCAGGTTGCCAGTTACCGCAACGAACACCGGGTGCGGCACAAGGACGGGCGCTGGATCTGGGTGCTCACCCGGGGGCTGGTGGTGGCCCGCGCTGCGGATGGCAAGCCCCTGCGCATGGTGGGCACACACACAGACATCACTGAGCGCAAACACGCCGAACTGGCGCTGCGCACCACCCGCGAGCGGCTGGAACTGGCGACCCGGGGTTCCAACGACGGGTTGTGGGACTGGGACCTGGTCACCGACAAGGTGTACTACTCAACCCGGTTCCAGCAACTGCTGGGCTACGACGGCGTGGACGTTTTTGAGGAAATTTTCAGCTTTCGCAGCCATTTGCACCCCGATGACGCGGCGCGGGTGCTGCGCCATTTGCATGCCCACTTGCGGGGTCACCGGCCCGGCTTCGATGAAGAGTACCGGCTGCGCTGCCGCTCTGGCGATTACCGGTGGTTCCATGGGCGGGGGCTGTTGGCAACAGGTGCAGACGGTCAGCCAACGCGTTTTGCGGGCCACCTGACCGATGTGACCGAGCGCGTCAACGCACAGGCCACCCGGCAAGTGCTGGAAGAGCGGCTGCGCGATTCGCAGAAGCTTGAAGCCATGGGCAACCTCGCGGGCGGTCTGGCCAAGGCTTTCGGTCAGGTGCTGGACACCATGCTCGAAGGTTTGGCTCGCGCCCGGCGCGAGCTGCCTGCCCCGCATCCCGCCCTGTCCCCCCTGCTGTCGGTCTCGCAGGCGGCCGAGCATGCGTTGGCGTTGGTGCAGCAAATCCGGGTGTTTGGCAGGCGGCAGCCACAGCGCATGGCGGTGCTGGACCTCGGCGTCCTGGTGGGGCGGGGCGTGGTGTCGGCACGAACGGCTGCGCCCGATGGCGTCACGGTGCGGCTGTCGCTGCCACCTGATCCGCTGTTTGTGCTGGCCGACGCCAGCCAGTTGAATCAGGTCATTCTCAATCTGTGCACCCATGCGTCACTCGCCCTGGCGGGCCAAGTGGGAGAAGTGCATGTGGCCGTTGCACCCGCAACGGATGGCGCAGGCGCGTTGTTGGTGGTGCATGACTCAGGGCCTGGCACGCCTGCCGATGTGCTGGGGCGCCTGTTCGAGCCTTTTTTCCCAGGTTCGGGCGACGGTGCTGCAGGCGCCATGGCCATGGGCCTCGGGTTGGCGGTGGTGCACGGCATTGTCGAGGCACACCAGGGGCGCATCGGCGTGACCAGTGTGCCCGGGCAAGGCACGCGCTTCGAGGTCTGGTTGCCCAGGGTCGCCGATCCGCAGCCAGCCTCGACCACTGCTGCGCCAGCGGCGCCCGCTTCAGTGGTGGCTGCCCCTGCTGTGGCCGGTGCAGCCCGTGTGCGACACGTGGTGTACATCGACGATTACGAGGCCATGGTCTACCTCGTCACGCGCATGTTGAAAAAGCGGGGCTACCGTGTGTCTGCCTTCGAGCGAGCGCAGGAAGCGCTGGCTTTCATCGAGGCGCACCCGGATGACATGGACCTGCTGGTGACCGACTACAACATGCCGGGCTTCAGTGGCTTGGACGTGGTGCGCCGCGTCAAGCTGTGCCGACCGGACATGCCGATGGTGATCACGTCAGGCCACGTCACGCCTGGCATGCTGGCCGAGGCCCTGACCGAGGGGGTGGCGCAGGTGCTGAGCAAGCAAGACAGCGTGGAAGAACTGGCCAATGTCCTGGCACAGATACTCGATGCCCTGCCGCCCCGCACCTGAGAAGGTGCTTTGGGCGCGGGCCTGAAAGCTGCCTCAGCGCGGTATGTCGATGTTGACTTGCCGCACGGCTGCCGGCGGGTGCGGAAAGCCGTTCAGTGCGGCATCCACCACGGCCTGCCAAAGGGCCGGGCTGTCGTTCCAGCGACCATCGTGTGCGGCGGTGGACTCGTACACGACCTGGGCCGAACGGGTGTCTAGCACCACCACTGACAGCGAGCGCTGGTAGTAAGGTATTTCGATCATCCACATGCCACTGAACCCCACCCGTCCGCTGTTGCTGGCCCAGAGTCCGCCACGCATCCAGCGGCCGTCGGCGGGTTCCTCCCAGGGCGCACGGGGCAGTTTGTCGGTGCGTGCCGTGATCTGTACCTGCCATGGAGCGGGTGCACCTGCGCCCGCCGTTTGCCAGCCTGACCGTGCAAGCGCCCGTTCCACCATTCCCTCCAGCGCGCTGTGGGCTGTGGCCTCGGGGCCTTGGGTTTGCGAGGGCAATCGCTCGAAACGGTAGCTGACTGTTGTTGCCGGGTCAGCGGTGGAGGCCCATTGAGCGTAACTTTTCACCTGGCTGTCCACCCGCATCACGCTGGCACAGCCTGCGCTCACCGCTGCGGCCACGCACAGTGCCAGCGCAACCGCCGTGCGCGCTGTCATGACGACGCGGGCTCCAGGCGAATGACCTGCATGGCCGGCAGGCTGTCCAGCGGGTCGGTGTCGGGCAAGTCTTCGGTGTCAAAGGCCTTGTCACCGTCGTCACTGGCCTCACCCGTGGGCACCAGGGTTTCAAACGGAAACAGCTGGCGGTCCATCAGGTGGCTGGGCACCACGGTTTGCATGGCGCGGGCCATGTTGTCGAGGCGGCCGGGGAACTTTTTATCCCAGTCTTTCAGCATCTGTCCCACCTGCTGGCGCTGCAGGTTGGTCTGGCTGCCGCACAGCGTGCACGGGATGATGGGGAACTGTCGCACCTGCGCCCAGCGGATCAGGTCTTTTTCGGCCACGTAGGCCAACGGGCGGATGACGGTGTGGCGGCCGTCGTCGCTGACCAGCTTGGGTGGCATGCTTTTCAGCTTGGCTGCAAAAAACATGTTCAGGAACAGGGTGGCCAGCATGTCGTCTCGGTGGTGGCCCAGTGCGATTTTGGTGGCCCCCAGCTCACTGGCCACGCGGTACAAAATGCCCCGCCGCAAGCGGCTGCACAGGCTGCACATGGTTTTGCCCTCGGGCACCACGCGCTTGACAATGCTGTAGGTGTCTTGCGTCTCAATGTGGAACGGCACGCCCAATTGCGTGAGGTAGGCGGGCAGGATGTGGTCGGGAAAGCCGGGCTGCTTCTGGTCCAGGTTGACCGCGATCAGCTCAAAGCGCACCGGGGCACGGGCCTGCAGCTTCAGCAGGATGTCGAGCAGGCCATAGCTGTCCTTGCCGCCCGAGAGGCACACCATGACCTTGTCGCCCTCGCCGATCATGTTGTAGTCAACGATGGCCTGGCCCGTTTGGCGGCACAGGCGTTTTTCCAGCTTGTGGTCTTCGCGTTCGATGTTCATGGTGTTCTTGTGGGTTACCACTGCCCGCTCTGCATGCGGATGGCCACTTCGCAGTCGTCAAAAATTTCGAGCTTGGCAATTTTCACCCGCACGCCGATCACGCCGGGCAGTTGCATCAGGCGGTGGGCCAGTTTGCCGATCAGTGTTTCCAGCAGGTTCACGTGTTCGGCCGTGCACTCGTCAATGATGATTTGCCGCACCTTGCGGTAGTCCAGCACGTGGTTGATGTCGTCGTCATGCGGCAGCAGTGGCTGCGTGCCCTGGTTCAGCTCGGCATCCACCTGGATGGGCTGGGGCGCGCATTTTTCCTGTTCCAGGATGCCGAGGTTGGCGTTGAAGCGCAGGCCGGTAAGTGAGAGGGTCTGTGTGCCGGCCTTGCTGAAGTGGGTGGTGTGGGCTGTCATGGGTGCATCAGGGTTGAGCGGTCGGCATCAGTGAGAAGTCGCGGTCAAATTTCATCAGGTGCTGGCCGCCGTCCACCAGCAGGGTGGTGCCGGTGATGGCGCGATTGTCCAGCGCAAAGGCCACTGTGGTGGCCACATCGGCAGGGGTGGAGCTGCGGCCCAGCGGTGATAGGGTGTGCAGGTCTTCAAACTCGGCCTGGCTGAGCATGTGGCTGGTGAGCGTCAGGCCCGGTGCCACGCCCACCACCCGCACTTGCGGTGCCAGCGCCTGGGCCATCAAGGTGTTGGCTGCCTCCAGCGCGGCTTTGGACAGCGTGTAGCTGAAAAAATCGGGGTTGGGGTTCCACAGCTTTTGGTCCAGCAGGTTCACCACCACCCCTGCTCTGACGGGCGCAGGGGTCAATGCCACCCGGTGGGCGTGCAGGCACTGGGCCAGCACCACGGCGGCGGCTGTGTTGGCCGCCAGGTGGGTGTGCAGCGCGGCGTAGCCAAAGGTTTGGGCCGTATCGTGTTCAAAGGTGCTGGCGCTGTTCACCACAGCGTCCACCGTGCCAAAGCGGGCCACCACGGCGGCCCACAGGGCTCGAACCGAACCTTCATCGGCCAGGTCGGCAAAAAATGCATCAAAAATGCCGTCGGCGCCTGAAGCGTTTGCACAGTCAGCAACGGTTTTCAGAGCGTCTTCGCGCGAGTTGCGGTAGTGCACCGCCACGTTCCAGCCGCACGCGGCTAGGTGCAGCGCCATCTCGCGGCCCAGGCGTTTGGCCGCGCCGGTGACCAGTACCGTGCGGCGGGCTTCAGAGGCGGGGAGGGTGGCAGGGTTTGGCATGGGTGTGTGGGGTGTTGGGGGAAAATGGGGCGGTGAACCAAGCACTCCACACGCCACACAGCATGCAAACCCCCGAGGCCACGAGTTTAACGAGCGCCCTGTTTTTGCGCATGGCGCAGGTTTGCGCAGAGGTGGGCGGCTGGCTCCCGTTTGACCGCTTCATGGCCCTGGCGCTGTACGAGCCCGGCCTGGGTTACTACGCCAATGACCGCCCCAAACTGGGCCGCATGCCCCAGGCCAAAGGCGTTGGTGGTGCGGTGGTGGAGGGCAGCGACTTCGTCACCGCGCCCGAACTGTCGCCCCTGTTCGGCCAGGCCCTGGTTCACCAGGTGGCGGACGCATTGCACGCCACCGGCACCCGCGAGGTGTGGGAATTCGGCGCGGGCACCGGGGCACTGGCTTTGCAAATATTGCAGCACACAAATGAACACCATCAAGCGCCAGACGGTGATTTGATTCAAAAGTACACGATCGTCGACCTGTCGGGCAACCTGCGGGAGCGCCAGCAACACACCCTGCGAGAGTTCGGTGACCGCGTGCAGTGGGTGGACCGCTTGCCCGCCCAACTGCAGGGTGTGGTGCTGGGCAACGAGGTGCTGGACGCCATGCCCGTGAAGCTGCTGACCCGCCGGGGTGGCGAATGGTTTGAGCGCGGCGTGGCTCTGCCCGACGGGGCCACAGCCTGGGTTTGGCAAGACCGGCCCACCGGCCTGCGCCCCCCCGTGGACGTGCCCGGCAACCACGACTACACCACCGAAATCCATCCCCAGGCTGAGGCTTTTTTGCGCACCCTGGCCGACCACATGGTGCGCGGCGCAGCGTTTTTCATCGACTACGGCTTTCCCGAAGCCGAGTTTTTCCACCCCCAGCGCGACACTGGCACTCTGGCCTGCCACCACCTGCACCGCATGGACGCCGACCCGCTGGTGCGTGTGGGCGAAAAAGACATCACGGCCCACATCAACTTCACCGGGGCGGCACTCGCCGCACAAGACGCAGGGCTGGACGTGTTGGGCTACACCACACAGGCGCGCTTTTTGTTCAATTGCGGCGTGGGGCCGCTGCTGGACGCGCTGCCGCACGACAGCGCCGGGGTGGCCCGGCGCGCCATGGCCAGCAAGCTGGTGAACGAACACGAAATGGGCGAGTTGTTCAAAGTGCTGGCCCTGGCCCCTGCCGGTCAAGCCGAGGGCTGGGTGCCGCTGGGGTTCACAGCGGGCGACCGCACACACACCCTTTGAGACACGCTGTGGCCCTCACCGTCAAAGGCCGCTCATGATCCGCTGGATGCTGGTGATCTTCCTGGCACTGGTGCTCATCAGTTGGTTCACGCCTCTGCTGCAGCGCCTGGGTTTTGGCAAATTGCCGGGGGATTTTCGGTTTCGCTTGTTCGGGCGTGAGTGGTTTTTGCCAGTGACCACTACCATCGTGCTCAGTTTGCTGGCCAGCCTGGTGTCGCAACTGCTGTGATGCCATGTCAAACACTTGAAAACCGGCTGACCTCCTTCACGTGCGTACCCACGAGGGTATTGAAATGAACCAGACAACTTCCCAACCGACCGATTTGAAACACGTGGTGTGCCCGCACTGCCACACCACCAACCGCGTGGCCGCCGCCGATTTGGGTGCTGCGCCCACTTGCGGCAAATGCCACCAACCCTTGTTCACCGGCCACCCGCTGGCGCTGGACGAGGCCGGGTTTGCCCGCCACGTCAGCCGCAGTCATCTGCCCGTGTTGGTGGACTTTTGGGCCCCGTGGTGCGGCCCGTGCCGCCAGATGGCGCCACAGTTCGAGGCAGCGGCCAAGGTGCTGGAGCCGCAGGTGCGGCTGGTGAAGGTCAACACCGAAGAATGCCAGCAGCTGGGTGCACAGCTCAATATCCGCAGCATTCCCACACTGGCGCTGTTCGTCGGTGGACGCGAAGTGGCCCGTCAGCCAGGGGCCATGGGGCAGGCCGACATCGTGCGGTGGGTGCGTTCCCACTTGTGACGGGCGGTGGGGGCAAGGGTCTGCCATGCCCGCAATAATCGGAACATGTCGAGAAAATCCACCCTCAGCCCGTCGCCCGCTGCCACTGCCCAGGGTGGGGCAACACAGCGGCCCCCGGCCAAACGCATCCAGATGGCCGACATCGCCCGCATGGCCGGTGTGTCGACAGCAACGGTGTCGCGTGCGCTCAGTGGCAGCCCGCTGATCCAGCAGGACACCCGCGAACGCATTGCCGACCTCGCACGCTCGCTGAACTACCGCGTCAATGCCAGTGCGGCCAGTTTGCGGCGAAAAGACATCTCCACGGTGGGCGTGGTCATGCTGGATGATCTGGATCACCCCATACAGGCCGCTTCAGACCCTTTCATGATGGCCATGGTGGCGTGTCTCGCGGACACGCTGGCCGAACGCGGGCAGGACATGCTGTTGGCCCGCTATGGCCAGAACCGCATGGACCAGTTGCCCGATCTGGTGGAAACCGGGCGTGTGGCGGGGCTCATCGTCATGGGCCAGTGGTCCTGGCACGAACAGCTCAATGCCATGGCGCGGCGGGGGTTGCCCATGGCCGTGTGGGGAGCGTCTGTGCCAGGCACGCTCTACGCCGTGGTGGGCAGCGACAACGAGGTGGGCGGCTATCTGGCCACCCGCCACCTGGTCGATCAGGGATGCCAGCGAATTGCCTACCTCGGTGACGTGCAGCACCCCGAAGCGGCCTTGCGCCACCAGGGTTACTTGCGGGCCCTGCGCGAGGCGGGGCACACCCCGCGCGAGATCTGGCAGCAGCCGATTCTGTTTGCCGCCCCGGACCTGAAAGGCATCGTGGACGATTGGGTGAAGGCCGGTGCTGTACCTGATGCCGTGTTTGCGTCCAGCGACCTGGCTGCCATGGGCTTGGTGCGTGCGTTGTCTGCACATGGACTGCACGTGCCGCGCGATGTGAGGGTGGTGGGCTTTGACGACATTGCCTTGGCCGAACACGTGCACCCGTCGTTGACCACCGTCAGGCAGTCGATCACCGCAGCGGGGCCTGCGCTGGTGCAAATGCTGGCCGACCAGTTGCAGGGCTTGCACCGCAGCCCGGTCGTGTTGCCTGCCGAGCTGATCATTCGCGAGAGCTCTCTGCCCCCACCGGGCTGACACCCGCCCCCACCCCAGTTTCCTGACTGTTTCCCGCACAACCTGGCGAGTGTGTAGCGGATCTGCATGGCCGCACGCCATTTTGCAATCATTTGCATAACACCGCATGAAAGAAACTTCAATCCGGGTATCCGCCATTGTTACTCGGTGGCAACGGTCATGCTGCGAGGCAATTCAAGTCCAAATGCCTATGAAGTAGATGGGTTTTTCAAGTAAATCCGCTTGATGAATTCGATGTTTTTGAAATCATGAAACTAAGTTACTGGTGGAAACCCTAGTTTGTAAACGTTTGCAATTTTGTGTCCAATGCGTCTGCCGAACAGGTGAAGCGTTCCAGCCGACCTGTCCTGCCATTTATTGCCCACACAACTGGAGATTCCCATGACCCCCGTGTTCAAGACCCTGACCCTCGCTTCCGTTCTGGCGTGTGCTTCATACGCCCAAGCCGCCGTGTCGTTCGACGCCAACCTCGAACTCGACACCACCCACAAGAACAAGATTTCCGCCCCCAACACCAATGCTCGCGCCGGCGGCATTGACATGGGTGGCCGTGTGGAAGTGAATGCCGGTGCCAAGCAGGCCAACGGCGGCGCCTACGTGACTGCTCGCGCCAGCCTCCTGCTGCAAAAGTCTGGTGGCGCCGCCACCGACGACATGTGGGTTCAGTTTGGAAACAGCGCTGCCGATGTGAAACTCGGCCGATTCGAAGCCATGGACCTGTTTCCGTTGGGCAAAGACACCGTGATTGCCGACGACAACGGCATTTACACCGGCTACCGTGCCAACAACCTGCGTGGTCGCTTCGGCAGCGGCATTTTTCATGGTGCCCTGGGCGTGAATGCCGGCAGCGCAATGCGGTTTGAATTGGGCTTGGTGGAGACAAAGGACACCGGTGCTGCCAAGGGCATTCGTCCTGCGGTGACGTTCAACGCCGGTGCACTGACCGTCCGTGGAGGTTTTGAGTCTGTCAAGGTCAATGGCGTTTCAGGCTCCAAGACCGGCATGGGCCTCTCGGCCGGTTTTGCCTTGAGCAAGGATGCCTCCGTCAACGTGAACTACGCCAAAAAGAAGGATGACAAGTCCTTCGGTGTGAACGCCACCATCGGTGCCGCAGGTGTGGGTTTGATCCAGTCCAATGGTGCAGGCGCTCTGAAGTCCACCATCCTGTACGCGGCCTACAGCCTGCCACTGATGGGCGTGCAGGGTGCCACGATCACCCCGGCCATCAGCTACGCCAAAGTGCCTGCCGGTATGGACGATCAATTGTCCTTGCGCGTGCGCATCAACTACGCCTTCTGATCAAAGGCTCTGCAATCGGTTTCTTCAAGGTCCGCTGAACAAGCGTTGGGGTGGTCAGAAGTTTCTGGCCACCCTTTTTTTTTGCGCTGCGGGGGCGGCACACAGCAAGGCAAAATGAGCCGCTGTCCGCCAAGCTGCTTTTCAGACCCATGACACCCACTTTTTCCACAACCTCACTGACCTCCGGTCCCCGTCTCCTGGCCGATGTAGGGGGAACCAACGCCCGTTTTGCCTGGTCAGCCGGACAGGGAGCACCCATCGAGCACATCAGGGTGCTGCCATGCGCGTCGCACCCCACCCTGCAATCCGCAATGCATGCCTACCTAGACAGCTTGGGCCTGGCCGCGCCCCTTCATGCTGCCATTGCCATCGCCAACCCGATCACCGGCGATCAAGTCAGCATGACCAACCACCATTGGTCGTTTTCCCAAAGCGCCGTGAAGGAGGAGTTCGGACTCAAGACACTGCGGTTGCTCAACGATTTCACGGCCCTGGCGCTGGCCCTGCCAGTCTTGCCTGCAAAGGAATTGCGACCCGTGGGCGGCGGCACGGCACGGCGAGAGGCACCGATGGCGCTCATCGGTGCCGGGACGGGGTTGGGTGTGTCTGGCCTCTTGCCCGATGGCGCGGGTGGTTGGATTCCATTGCAGGGTGAGGGTGGGCACGTCACGCTGCCCTCGGCGACAGTGCGCGAGCGCCTCGTTGTGGACGCCTTGACATACATGTATGGCCACGCATCGGCAGAACGAGCCGTGTGCGGCCAAGGACTGCTCGACACCTACAACCTGTTGCGCAAGGCAGATGGGTTGGCGATGCCGGGCTGCCGTACCCCGGCCGAGGTGACGGCGGCTGCCCTCGCAGGCTCGGACGCGCATGCGTTGGAGGCGCTGCGGATGTTTTGTGCGTTCCTGGGCACAGTGGCCGGTAATCTGGCGCTGACTCTGGGCGCTTTGGGCGGTGTGTTCATCGGGGGAGGCATCGTCCCGCGCCTGGGGGCATGGTTTGACTCGTCGCCTTTCCGTGAGCGGTTCGAGACCAAAGGCCGCTTCACACCGTTGCTGCAGGGCATACCGGTCTGGGTGATCACTTCCGAGCAATCTCCGGCGTTGTTAGGGGCGCAGCGCGCGCTGGAAGGGTTGGCCTGATCGGGTTTCCCCCGATGTGCAGGTCTATTAATTAATGAAAAATTAACGAACCTGAGGCGTTGAAACTGTTGCAACAGCCCAGGCCAATCCACCTTCACACGGAGACACACCCATGAAATTGAACCGCCTGTTTGCTGCCGCTCTGGCTGCCGTTGCCCTGACCTCCGCCCATGCCGGCGAAGTGGAAGTGCTGCACTACTGGACTTCGGGCGGCGAGGCCAAATCCGCCGCCGAGCTGAAGAAAATCATGCAGGCCAAAGGCCATGTGTGGAAGGACTTCGCGGTGGCAGGTGGTGGCGGCGACAACGCAGCCACGGTGCTCAAGAGCCGTGTGGTGTCTGGCAACCCGCCCGCTGCGGCGCAGATCAAGGGACCTGCCATCCAGGAATGGGCTTCCGAAGGTGTGCTGGCCAACCTCGACGCAGTGGCCAAGGCCGAAAAGTGGGACACCCTGTTGCCAGGCGTGGTGGCCAACGTGATGAAGCACAAGGGCACCTATGTGGCAGCGCCTGTGAACGTGCACCGCGTGAACTGGGTGTGGGCCAACCCAGACGTACTGAAAAAAGCCGGTGTGGCTGGCATGCCCAAGACATATGACGAGTTCTTTGCTGCTGCTGACAAGATCAAGGCTGCTGGCCTGATTGCCGTGGCCCATGGTGGTCAGAACTGGCAAGACTTCACCACGTTTGAGAGCGTTGTGCTGGGTGTGGGCGGTGCCAAGTTTTACGACGAAGCCTTGGTCAAGCTCGATGCCAAGGCGCTGGCCAGCCCAACCATGACCAAGTCGCTGGAAACCTTCCGCAAGATCAAGGGTTACACCGACGCAGCCGCCCCTGGCCGCGACTGGAACCTGGCCACTGCCATGGTGATGCAAGGCAAGGCAGGCTTCCAGTTCATGGGTGACTGGGCCAAGGGTGAGTTCCTGGCCGCTGGCAAGGCACCCGGCAAAGACTTCCTGTGCGCTGCTGCCCCTGGCACCGCCAACGCCTTCACGTTCAACGTGGACTCCTTTGCCATGTACAAGCTGAAAGACGCCGGTGCCCAAAAGGCGCAGGGTGATCTGGCAGCAGCCATCATGAGCCCTGAGTTCCAGGAGGTGTTCAACCTGAACAAGGGTTCCATCCCGGTCCGTCTGAACATGAGCATGGCCAAGTTCGATGACTGCGCCAAGCTGTCCAGCAAAGACTTTGTGGACACCGCCAAAACAGGCGGCCTGGTTCCTTCCGTGGCCCACGGCATGGCCATCAGCCCCGCTGCTGAAGGCGCCATCAAGGACGCTGTGAGCCAGTTCTGGAACGACGACAAGATCAGCGTGGCCGGCGCACAGAAGAAGATCGCTTCTGCCGCCATGACCAAGTAAGACCCAGCCGGGTCACTGCCGTGTGCCAATGACCTGGTGCCCTGATGCCCAGGGCTTTGGCACAGGCTCAACGTGCGGGGCTTTGGGCCCCGTTCCCCTCCCTGTTCAGGTGCCACACCATGAGCCGAACTTTCGAGACGGTGCTGCCCAAGCTCGTCATTGCACCGGGCTTTGTGCTCGGGTTTGCATTCATTTACGGGCTGATGATCTGGAACGGCGTGTTGTCCATGACGGCGTCGCGCATGTTGCCCAACTACGAAACCTTCGTGGGGCTGGAGCAGTACGCCAAGCTATGGGAAATGGACCGCTGGTGGCTGGCGCTGAAGAACCTGGGGGTGTTCAGCGTGTTGTACGTGGGCGGCTCCATGCTGATTGGCATGGCCCTCGCCATTGTGCTGGACCAGAAAGTGCGCGCCGAAGGCACCCTGCGCACCATTTATTTGTACCCCATGGCGCTGTCGTTCATCGTGACCGGCACCGCCTGGAAGTGGATGCTCAACCCCAGCCTGGGCCTGGAAAAGCTCATGCACGACCTGGGCTGGCAGAGCTTCACGTTCGACTGGCTGGTGCAGGGCGACACCGCCATCTACTGCGTGGTGATTGCCGGCATCTGGCAAAGCGCCGGGTTTGCCATGGCCCTCTTTTTGGCAGGGCTGCGCGGCATTG
>CAIYQZ010000020.1 GCA_903928495.1 uncultured bacterium | reverse complement strand
TCTCGTCGAGGAACACCGCTTTGCGCGTGCGCCGCGTGCTCAGGTTCAGGCCAAGTTCTTGTTGGGTCATGACGCCATTGTTCCCGGCGCACCTCGCTCACACCATTCGGGCTTGACCGGGGTTTTGAACACCATCCCTAAACGCATAATCAATCGCCCACACCGTTCAACCCACCCAACACCCACGCGCAGAAGCCCGCCCCCCAATGGACATCAAAACCCTGCTCGACCAACCTGGCAAGCTGCCCACGGTACCCAAAGTCACACAGAAACTGATCGAGAGCTTCGGCGACGAAGACGTGTCGATTGACAGTATCGCACGCCAGCTGGCGGCCGATCCGACACTGTCAGCCAAACTCCTGCGGCTGGCCAACTCGGCCTATTTCCATGTGTCCCGAACCATTGGCACCGTGGACGACGCCTTGCGCATGCTGGGTTTTGTGATGGTGCGTAACCTCGTGCTGGGCAACGGCATGGTGTCCGCCTTTCGCAACACGCCTGGGCTCGATATGCAGCAGTTCTGGCGCTACAACCTGTACACCGCCTGTGCAGCCCGCTGGCTGGCCCACAAGGGCGATGGCAATGGCGATCTGGCCTTCACGCTGGGTCTCATGCACGGCATCGGTCAACTGCAAATGCATGCAGTGGCCCCGCAGGCTGTTGCACCGCTCGACGCACAGTTGAACGTGCTGGCCGCAGGCCGGGCCCAGCTGGAACAGCAGACCCTGGGCTTTCACTACGGCGAAGTCTCCGCCGAGCTCGCCAAGCTCTGGAACTTCCCGCTGCCCCTGATAGATGCCTTGCGGGATGTGCCCAACCCGTTGGCAGCCAGCGAGTTCTCGTCACCCGCAGGCTGGGTGCACCTGGGGGCATGGCGTGCACGCATCGAGGTGCTGGGCTTGCAACCCGACCACCCGGATGCACGTTACCCGGCTGAATTGGCCAGCCGTCTTGGCCTTGACGAGCACTGGGCCTCAGGCGTCCACCTGGGCCAAGACGCCGTCAACGAAGAGGCCATGCCGCCCCTGCGCGTGTTGACCGAAGGGCTTGATGCCATGCTCAGCTGAGCACCTCTGACCGGTTCTCTCGGCGTCAGGCGGCCTCTGAGTGTGCCGCCTCGGCCTGTTCAATCAACTCGCCCAATTCCAGCCAGCGCATTTCAAGCGTGTCCAGTTCATCGGCCAGTTCTTTCAGGCGTTTGCCTGTGGTGGCCATGTCGGCTGGCGTCATGGGGCGGGTGAGGGCGTCTTCCAGCGCGGCCTTCTCGGTGTGAATGGCCTGCATGCGGGCGTCGGCCTGCTCCAGCTCTTTGCGCCAGGGGCGGGTGGCGGCGGCCAGTTTCTGGCGGCGCTCGGCATCAGCCTTGCGCTGCTCCGCCGGGTTCAGGCGCGGGGTGTTGCCCACGGCCGAATTTTTCAAGTCTTTTTGGCCTCCAGCGCTTGATGGTATTGCGCTGGCAGCTACGATTTCATCTGTTTTCAACTGCTCGCGCAGGCGCTTGGCTTCGTCCAGCAGGTAGCGCTGGTAGTCGTCCAGGTCGCCCTCGAATGGCTCTATGCCGCCGCGCCCCACCAGCCAGAACTCGTCGCACACGGTCCGCAGCAGCGCCCGGTCGTGGCTGACCAGCAACACGGTGCCTTCAAACTCGTTGAGCGCCATGGCCAGCGCCTCGCGGGTGGTCAGGTCCAAGTGGTTGGTGGGCTCGTCCAGCAGCAGCAAATTGGGGCGCTGCCACACGATCATGCACAGCACCAGCCGGGCCTTTTCGCCACCACTCATGGTGCCCACAGGCTGGGCCACCATGTCACCGATGAAGCGGAAGTTGCCCAAAAAGTTGCGCAGTTCCTGCTCGCGTGCCTGGGGGCTGACCTCTTTGGCCAGCCGCACCATGTGCTGCAGCGGGTTGTCGTCGGGGCGCAGCACGTCCAGTTCTTGCTGGGCAAAGTAGCCAATGCTCAGGCCCTTGCCCTCGGTGATGCGCCCGGCCATGGGCGCCATTTCGCGTGCAATGGTCTTCACCAGCGTGGACTTGCCCTGGCCGTTGGCCCCCAGAATGCCAATGCGCTGGCCCGCCATCACGCTGCGGCTGACACCCCGCAGAATGACTTTGTCGCCCGGTGCGATGTCGGGCAGCAGCTCGCCACGCGCCAGTTGCTCGGCCATCACAGTGGCGCTGTTGGCAAAGCCGCGTTCGTCCACCGGGGCTTCCACCACCGGAATGGGGCGGGCAGGCACTGGCTCGGCCCGGTAGCCAAAGGCCGCATCGCGGATGGCCAGCATGGGGTTGGGCAGGCTGAGGGGTTCGCGGAATTCAAACTGGAAGTCGGCACTGGTCAGCACCGGGGCCAGCTTTTCCATGCGCTCCAGCGCCTTCACCCGGCTTTGCGCCTGCTTGGCCTTTGTGGCCTTGGCCTTGAAGCGGTCGATGAACTTTTGCAGGTGTGCAATCTTGTCCTGCTGCTTCGAGAAAGCCTGCTGCTGCAGCACGATTTGCTGCGAACGCAGCTCTTCAAACGCCGTGTAGTTGCCGCCGTAGCGGGTGAGCTGCGCGTTGTCTATGTGCAGCGTCACGCGGGTGATGGCGTCCAGGAACTCGCGGTCGTGGCTGATGACGATCAGCGTACCCTCGTAGCGTTTGAGCCAGCCTTCCAGCCATACCAGCGCGTCCAGGTCCAGGTGGTTGGTGGGTTCGTCGAGCAGCAGCAGGTCGCTGGGGCACATCAGTGCCCGGGCCAGTTGCAGGCGCATGCGCCAGCCGCCGGAAAAACTGTTGACGGGGTTGTCCAGCTCGTTGAGTTTGAAACCCAGGCCCAGGATCAGCGTTTGGGCGCGGGCTTTGGCATCGTGTGCGCCCGCGTCGTGCAGCAGGGCGTGGGCGTGGCCCATGGCTTCGCCGTCGTGGGCTGCCTCGGCAGCAGTGAGCGCGGCCTGTGCTTCGGTCAGCCGCGTGTCGCCGTCCAGCACAAAGGCAGTGGCGGGCTGGTCGGTTTCGGGCATGTTCTGCGCCACCTGGCCCATGCGCCAGGTGGGCGGCATCGAAAAATCGCCGCCATCTTCATGCAAGCTGCCGTTGAACAGCGCAAACAGGGTGGACTTGCCCGCGCCGTTGCGGCCCACGAGACCGACCTTTTCGCCGGGGTTGAGGGTGACGCTGGCGCGGTCCAGCAGCACCTTGGTGCCGCGGCGCAGGGTGACGTTGCGCAGGGTGATCATGCGGCGGCCACCCCGGCTTGCCACTGCGCAAGCGCCTCACGTGTGACGAGCAACACCTGGTCGTCGCCTGCGCTGGTGGTCAGCCACACCACGTCCAGCGTGGCAAAGGCGGCTTCAAAAAAGGGTCGTTCATGGCCAATCTCCAGCACCAGCACGGCATCCGCCGTCATGTGTGCGGGGGCCTGGAGCAGCAGCGGGCGAATGAAGTCCATGCCGTCGGTGCCGCCTGCGGTGTTGCCGCTCAGGGCCATGTCGGGCTCGGCACGGAACTCGGGGGGCAGGGCGGCCATGCTGTCGGCGTTGACATAGGGCGGGTTGCACAAAATCAAGTCGAACGGGCCGGGAACGTTGGCCAACCCGTCCGACTCCACCAGCGCAACGCGGTCGGCCAAGCCGTGCTTGTCCACGTTGATTCGGGCCACGGCCAGGGCGTCTGGGCTCAGGTCGGCGCCGGTCACGGCCACGTCGGGCCAGGCCATGGCGGCCAGCACGGCCAGGCTGCCGTTGCCGGTACACAGGTCTAGCACCTGGCGCGTTTCGCCGCTCAGCCAGATGTCGATGCTGCCTTCGGCCAGCACCTCGGCAATCAGGCTGCGGGGCACGATGGCGCGTTCGTCCACGTAAAACGGCACGTCTTGCAGCCAAGCCTCGCGGGTGAGGTAGGCAGCGGGTTTGCGGGTGGCAATACGCTCTTCAAAAAGTGCAGCTACCAGTGCTTGCTGGTCCGGAGACACAGCCATTTTTTGCCTTGAATCAGAGTCGTCGGCAGGTTCGTCGAGCGGGGTGTCCAGCGGCAAGCCCAGCCGCCACAACGTCAGCCACACGGCTTCGTCAAATGCGTTGGTGGTGCCGTGGCCAAAGGCCACGCCCGCGTCGGTCAGGCGGCGGGCACCGTCCTCTATCAGTTCAATCAGGGTCATGGGGGCGGGCGGCTTCAAGCCGCCGGGGGATGGCAGTGCAGGGGCGCGGTGATCAGGCAGCGGTGTTCAGCCGCTCCAGCACGCGGCAGTAGATGTTTTTCAGCGGCTCGATGTCGGCCACCGCCACGTGTTCGTTGATCTGGTGGATGGTGGCGTTGGGCGGGCCCAGCTCCACCACCTGTGGGCAGACCTGCGCAATGAATCGGCCGTCGCTGGTACCTCCGGTGGTCGACAGCTGTGTGTGGATGCCGGTTTCGTCGGTTATGGCACCACGCACCGCGTCCACCAGCGTGCCGGGGCGCGTCAGGAAGGGCAGGCCACCCACGGTCCAGGCCAGGTCGTAATCGGTGCCGGCTTGCAGGCCGTGGCGTTGCAGGGCATCGGTCACGCGCTGCTGCAGGCCCTCGGGCGTACTTTCCGTGCTGAAGCGGAAGTTGAAGTCCACCACCACCGTGCCCGGTATCACGTTGCTCGCACCCGTGCCGCCGTGGATGTTGCTCACCTGCCAGCTGGTGGGTGGAAAGTGGTCGTTGCCGTGGTCCCACACGGTGCCCACCAGCTCGGCCAGGGCAGGGGCCAGCAGGTGGATGGGGTTGCGCGCCAGCTGCGGGTAGGCAATGTGGCCTTGAATGCCTTTGACCGTGAGCTTGCCGCTCATGGTGCCCCGGCGGCCGTTTTTGATCATGTCGCCCGTGCGCTCAACCGACGTCGGTTCGCCCACAATGCACCAGTCCAGTTGCTCGCCCCGGGCTTGCAGCAGCTTGCACACCACCACGGTGCCGTCGTTGGCGGGGCCTTCTTCGTCGCTGGTCAGCAAAAACGCGATGTTGATGCGCGGCTGCGGGTTGGCTGCCAAAAACTCTTCGCATGCCACCACCATGGCCGCCAGCGACGTTTTCATGTCGGATGCGCCGCGCCCGTACAGCTTGCCGTCGCGGTGCGTGGGCACAAACGGGGGGCTGCCCCATTGGTCTACCGGGCCGGTGGGCACCACATCTGTGTGGCCTGCCCACACCAGGGTTTTGGTAGCTGAAAATCCATTCCCATCAAGCGCGGGAGCGCAAAAACCCTTGAATTTGGCCCACAGGTTGGTCACGCGAAAGTCGGCCGGGCCGCTTTCGATGGTTTCGCAGTCAAAGCCCACGGCGCGCAGGCGGTCCGCCAGCATGGCCTGGCAGCCCGCGTCGTTCGGTGTGACAGAGGCCTGGGCCAGCAGTTGTTCGGTCAGTCGCAGCGTGGCAGTCATGTGTCAGACGTCGATGGTGATTTCGGTGAACGACGGGCTGTCGTCTTCAGGAGGGGGCGCCGGTGCGGCTTTTTTGTTGCCCTGAAAATCGTTTTGCAGCCGCCACAGCAGGTTGGTGGGTGAGTCTGCATAGGCAATGCCTTCGTCCCGTGTGACGGTACCGTCCTGGATCAACCGGGCAATGTCTGCCTCGAAGGTCTGAGAGCCCTCGGCCATGGACTTCTCCATCGCTTCGCGCACGCCGCCCACGTCGCCTTTGGCAATCAGGTCGGCAATCAGAGAGGTGTTCAGCATCACTTCCACGGCGGGCACCCGCTTGCCCTCGGGCGTGCGCAGCAGCCGCTGAGACACCACTGCTTTCAGGGCAGAGGCAAGGTCGCCCAGCATGGTGGGGCGCGTCTCCACGGGGTAGAAGCTCAGGATGCGGTTCAGCACGTGGTAGCTGTTGTTGGCGTGCAAGGTGGCCAGACATACATGCCCCGACTGGGCATAGGCGAGGGCGGCGCTCATGGTTTCGCGGTCGCGAATCTCGCCGATCATGATCACGTCAGGCGCCTGGCGCAGGGCGTTTTTCAGGGCCAGTTGCATGGAGCTGGTGTCACTGCCGACCTCACGCTGGTTCACCACCGACTTTTTGTGCCGGATCATGAATTCCACCGGGTCTTCAATGGTCAGGATGTGGCCGCTCACGCGCGCGTTGCGGTGGTCTAGCATGGCCGCCAGCGTCGTGCTCTTGCCTGAGCCCGTGGCACCCACCACCAGAATCAGCCCGCGCTTTTCCATCACCAGGTTGCCCAACACCGGTGGCACCTGCAGCGCTTCCAGCGTGGGTATGTTCAGTGTGATGTAGCGAATCACCGCTGCATAGGTGCCCCGCTGGCGCAGCGCACTGATGCGGAAGTTGCCCACCCCATCGATGGGCAGCGCCATGTTCAGCTCGCCGCTTTCGGTCAGCTCCTCCATTTTCAGAGGCGGAACAATCTCAGCCAGCAGCTTGAGCGGCGAGTCTTTGCCCAGCGGTTGGGCGTTGATGGGCACGCACTGCCCGTTGATCTTGATCAGCGCTGGCGCAAACGGCGACAGGTACACGTCCGAGGCCTGTTTGTCGGCCATCAGCCGGAGGATGCGGTCCATCATGCTCATGGCGGGCTCCCGGAGGTTGTGCAGTCGCTGCTTGCTGAGGTGGGCGGTCAGTCGCGCAGCAGGTCGTTCAGGCTGGTTTTGGCGCGGGTTTGTGCGTCCACCTTCTTCATGATGATGGCAGCGTAGGTGTTGTACTTGCCACCTGCCTTGGGCAGGGTGCCGCTGACCACGACCGAGCCCGCAGGCACGCGTCCATAGCTGATGGTGTCGGCTTCGCGGTCGTAAATGGGCGTGCTCTGGCCGATGTACACACCCATGCTCAGCACCGAGTTTTCTTCAACGATCACACCTTCCACCACTTCGGAACGCGCGCCAATGAAGCAGTTGTCTTCAATGATGGTGGGGTTGGCCTGCATGGGCTCCAGCACACCGCCAATGCCCACGCCACCGCTCAGGTGCACGTTCTTGCCAATCTGTGCACAGCTGCCCACGGCGGCCCACGTGTCCACCATGGTGCCTTCGTCCACATACGCGCCAATGTTCACGTAGCTGGGCATCAGGATCGCGCCTTTGGCCACGTAGCTGCCTTTGCGTGCCACGGCAGGTGGCACCACGCGCACGCCGGTGGCTTTCATTTGCTCTTCGGTCAGGTGGGCAAACTTGGTGGGCACCTTGTCATAAAAGCCCAGGTCACCTGCGCGCACCATCTCGTTGTCTTTCAGGCGAAAGCTCAGCAGCACGGCCTTTTTGATCCACTGGTGCACGGTCCATTGGCCCACACCCTCGCGGGTGGCCACGCGGATTTTGCCGGTGTTGAGCTGTGAGATCACTTCGTCCACCGCATCCATCACCTCTTTTGGGGCTGACGACGCAGACAGGCTGGTGCGGTTGTCCCACGCGTTGTCGATCAGGGTTTGCAGTTGTTGGGTCATGGGGTGTCTCCGAAGAAAGGAAAAATCAAATGTGTTGGGGTGTTGCGATCAGGCGGCACGGCTTTGCACAAACGCCACGATGCGTTGGGCGGCTTCCACACACTCGGCGGTGTCGGCCACCAGGGCCATGCGGATGCGCCCGGCCCCCGGATTGAACCCGCCCGCTTCACGGGCCAGGTAGCTGCCGGGCAGCACCGTTACATTGTATTGAGCCAGCAATTCACGGGCGAAGTCAGTGTCACTGCCGCCCCAGGCGTCGGGCACGCCGGCCCACAGATAAAAACTGGCATCGGGCAAAGCCACATCCAGCACCTCTGCCAGCATCGGCGTGACCTGCGCAAACTTGGCGCGGTACTGGGCACGGTTGTCCACCACATGCGCCTCGTCGTTCCAGGCCGCCACGCTGGCTGCTTGCACCACGGGGCTCATGGCACTTCCGTGATAGGTGCGGTACAGCAAGAACGCCTTGATGAGTGCCGCGTCGCCCGCCACAAACCCGCTGCGCATGCCTGGCACATTGCTGCGCTTGGACAGGCTGGTGAACATCACCAGGTTTTTGTAGTCCGTCCGCCCCAGCTTGGCAGCGGCTTCCAGTCCGCCCAGCGGTGCTTCGTCGCGGAAGTAAATTTCGCTGTAACACTCGTCAGACGCAATCACAAAACCATAGCGGTCGCTCAGTTCAAACAGCATCTGCCATTCACTCAGCGGCATCACTGCGCCAGTGGGGTTGCCGGGCGAACACACGTACAGCAGCTGCGTGGCGGCCCAGGTGGCCTCGGGCACAGTCTCCCAGGCGGTGGCAAAGTTGCGCGCCGGGTCGCTGGCCACAAAGTGGGGCGTGGCACCAGCCAGCAGGGCCGCACCTTCGTAGATTTGATAGAACGGGTTGGGGCTCACCACCGTCGGGCCCAGCCCGGCGGGGTCGGTGCGGGTGCGGTCGATCACGGTTTGCGCAAACGCAAACAGCGCCTCGCGCGAGCCGTTAACGGGCAGCACCTGGGTCACCGGGTCCAGCGTCAGGCCGTAACGGCGTTGCATCCAGCCCGCGCAGGCCTTGCGCAGTGCCGGCTCACCAGCGGTGGCGGGGTAACCGGCCAAGCCGCTGGGGCTGGCAATGGCGCTGGCGTTCAGCGCGTCTGTCACCAACCGGGGTGTGGCGTGTTTGGGTTCGCCAATGCCAAGGCTGATGGGGCGGTACGCCGGGTTGGGGGTCACACCGTCAAACAGCTTTTTCAGGCGCTCGAACGGGTAGGGCTGCAGGCGGGAAAGCAAGGGGTTCATGGGATGGGGATTATCGGTGCGCGGCACCTCTGTGCGCGGTCCGCCCTGGGCTCGGGGCGGGCTTGCCCACCCCGCCCTTTATCATCCGTGTTTACCCTTGGGGCTTGTGTTTTAAGCCTTTTGTGCCTCTGGCGCTTGATGGGTAATGGTTCTTCACTATCATTTGTTTGCAGACTTTTCCGCTTCTCCGTGCGCCTCAACTCCATCAAGCTCTCCGGCTTCAAGTCGTTTGCCGAGCCCACCCACTTCCAGTTGCCCGGGCAGCTGGTGGGCGTGGTCGGCCCGAACGGCTGTGGCAAGTCCAACATCATGGATGCCGTGCGCTGGGTGCTGGGTGAAAGCAAGGCCAGCGAGTTGCGTGGCGAGTCCATGCAAGACGTCATCTTCAACGGCACCAACACCCGCAAACCGGCCAGCCGGTCCAGTGTGGAGCTGGTGTTCAGCAACGAAGACCACCGTGCCGGTGGCCATTGGAGCCAGTTTGCCGAAATTGCCGTCAAGCGCGTCCTCACCCGCGACGGCAACAGCAGCTACCTCATCAACAACCAGGTGGTGCGCCGCCGCGACGTGCAAGACGTGTTCCTGGGCACCGGCCTGGGGCCACGGGCCTACGCCATCATCGGCCAGGGCACCATCAGCCGCATCATTGAAAGCCGGCCCGAAGAACTGCGCCTGTTCCTGGAAGAAGCTGCGGGCGTGTCCAAATACAAAGAGCGCCGCCGTGAAACCGCCAACCGCCTGAGCGACACGCGCGACAACCTCACCCGCGTGGAAGACATCCTGCGCGAGTTGAACGCCAACCTCGACAAGCTGGAAAAGCAGGCCGAGGTCGCACTTCAATACAAAAACCTGCTCGCAGGCAGCACCCTCAAGCAACATCAGCTCTGGTTTTTGAAGCGATCTGAGGCCGAGGCCGAGCAAGCACGCATTCGCACCGAGGCAGCGCAATCCCTCACCGCCCTTGAAGGCCGCACGGCGGACCTGCGCCGCACAGAGGCCGACCTGGAAACCCTGCGCCAGGCCCACTACGCCGCAGGCGATGCCGTCAACCAGGCCCAGGGCGCGCTGTACGAGTCCACCGCCGAGGTGGGCAAGCTGGAGGCCGAAATCCGCTTTGTGGTCGAAGGCCGCCGCCGCGTCGAATTGCGCCTGGCCCAGCTGGCCGAACAGGCCGCCCAGTGGGCCGAACGTGAGGCCCAGGCCACCGAAGAGCTGGAACACCTCAGCGGTAACAGCCTCAGCGCCGAAGAACAGGCCGAGATACTGGCTGCCCAGCTGGAAGACCAGGCCGCCCAACTCCCCACACTGGAAGACGCCCAGCGCCATGCCCAGGCCCAGGCCAACACCCAGCGCCAGGCCGTGGTGCAGGTGCAGCAGAGCATTCAGGTGCTGGGGGCCGAGCAGCGCAGCATCGACGAACAGGTTCGCCAGCTGTCCACCCGCCGCGCCAAGCTGGGTGCCGACCGCCACAACCTGGGCGCTGTAGACCTGACCCAGCTGGCCGACCTGCAAGACCAACTGGCCGAGGCCACCCAGGTGCACGAGGAAGCTGCCGCCCGGCTGGAAGACCTGCAAGAACAGTTGCCACTGCTGGAAGACGCCCGTCGCCAAGGCCAGCAGCGCGTCAATGCCGAAACCACCACCACCGCCCAACTCACCGCCAAACTCGACGCCCTGCGCGCCTTGCAAGACAAGGTGCAATCGGGCGGCAAGCTACGCCCGTGGCTGGCCGCCCAGGGGCTGGAGCAGTTGCAACCGCTGTGGAAGCGCCTGCACACCCAGCCCGGCTGGGAAAACGCACTAGAAGCCGCACTGCGCGAGCGCATGGGCGCGCTGGAGGTCAGCCGCCTCGATATGCTGCGCGCCTTTGCCGACAACCCACCGGCCACCCGCCTGGCGTTTTTCACACCACCTGACGCGGGCCAGACCGCTTCGGCCACAGCGCTTCCAAGCCTGGTGGACGTGCTCACCCTCACCGACCCCGCCTTGCACACCCTGCTGGCGGGTTGGCTGCAAGGCAGCTTCACCGCACCCACGCTGGAGGCCGCACTGGCCCAGCGGGAAGCCCTGCAACCCGGCGAGGCCATTTACGTACCCAGCGGCCACGCCGTGCAGCGCCACAGCGTCAGCTTTTATGCGGCCGACAGCGAGCAGGCTGGTCTGCTGGCTCGCGCGCAAGAAATCGAACACCTCGACAAAGAGCTCCGCGCCCACGCCCTCATCGCCGACGAAGCACGCCACACTCTGGCCCGCGCCGAGGCGGCCCACGCAGATGCTGCCCAGCGCCTGCAAGCCTGTCGCACCGATGCCACCCAGGCGCAGGGCAGGGCGCACGCGCTGCAGGTGGAGGTGCTGCGCCTGTCTGCCCTGGCCGAGCAGGCCCGCCAGCGCCGGGAGCAAATCGAGGCCGACCAGGCCGAGGTCGATGCCCAACTGGAAGAGTTGCAAGAGCGCCGCATCACCGCCGAAGGCCGGTTTGAAGAACTCGACCTGCAACTGGCAGACGCGCAGGAGCGCCACGCCGCGCTGGAAGACCGCGTGATCGAGGCCGACCGTCGCCTGAACGCTGCCCGCGAACAACTGCGCACGCTGGAGCGGCAGGCACAAGAGGCCGCGTTTTCACAGCGCAGCTTGCAAGCCCGCCAGTCAGAGTTGGCCCGCAGCGCCGACACCGCCCGCCAGCAGGTGGCGTCCATTGCCCAGGAAACCCAGCGCGCCCATGACGAAATGGCCCGCCTGAGCGACGCCGCCGCCCAAGGAGGCTTGCAAGAGGCTCTTGAGATCCGCACCGCTCGCGAACAGGCCCTGGGAGCCCGCCGCAGCGAATACGACGGCCTCACCACCAAGCTGCGCGCCGCCGACGAACGCCGCCTGCACCTGGAGCGTGACCTGGAGCCCATGCGCCAGCGCATCACAGACTTTCAGCTCAAAGAACAGGCCGCCCGCATCGGCTTTGAGCAATACACCCAACTGTTGGCCGAAGCCCAGCACGCCACCCCCGAAGAACTCGCCGCGCTGGCCCAAACCATCACCGACGGTGGTGTGCGCCTGGCAGGCTTGCAGGGCGACATCGACCGCCTGCAGCGCGAAATGACCGCGCTTGGCCCGGTGAACTTGGCCGCGCTTGACGAACTGGCCACCGCCCGCGAACGCAAAACGTTCTTGGATGCGCAATCAGCCGACCTCAACGAAGCCATGCAAACGCTGGAAGACGCCATCAAGAAAATCGATGCCGAAACCCGCGACCTGCTGGCCAGCACCTTCGAGGCCGTCAACACCCACTTCGGCCGCATGTTCCCCGAGCTGTTCGGCGGCGGGCAGGCCAAGCTGGTCATGACCGGCGATGAAATTCTGGATGCCGGTGTGCAGGTCATGGCCCAGCCGCCGGGCAAGAAAAACCAGACCATTCACCTGCTGTCGGGCGGCGAAAAAGCGCTGACGGCCATTGCCCTGGTGTTTGCCATCTTCCAGCTCAACCCCGCACCGTTCTGTCTTCTGGACGAGGTGGATGCCCCGTTGGACGATGCCAACACCGAGCGGTATGCCAAACTCGTGGCCAGCATGAGCCGCAGCACCCAGTTCCTGTTCATCAGCCACAACAAAATCGCCATGGAAATGGCTGAACAACTCATTGGCGTCACCATGCAAGAGCAGGGTGTGTCGCGCATCGTCGCGGTGGACATGGAGGCCGCTGTGGGCCTCGTTCACGCAAGTTAAGAGACAACACACATGAGCAACCTTCAACTCGGCCTGGCCTTTCTGGGCGGCATCATTTTGTTGGCTGTGGTGGCCTACAACGCCTGGATCACCCGCAAAAGCGCACCCCGCAAGGCCGACCCGGCCCTGGCCACCGACACCCCGCCGCCACTTGGCACCGAGCGCCAGGAGCCCGGGTTCGAGGGCGAGCTGCCCCTGGCTGCCGACGGCACCGCCGCACCTGCCGCAGAGGGCCGGAGCACAGCCGACCGCAAGCCGGGCTTGGACGCACTCATCGACGTGGTCGCCCCGCTCGCACTCGAGTCCGAAGTCTCGGGCGACGCCATCCTGGCAGCCATGCCTGGCACGCGCCGCGTGGGCAGCAAGCCGTTTGCCATCGAAGCCCGCCACAGCATCAGCGGCGAGTGGGAAAGCCCCCGGCCCGGCCAGCGCTACACCGCCGCGCAGGCTGGTGTGCAGTTGGCCAACCGCCACGGCGCACTGAACGAAATCGAGTATTCCGAGTTCGTCATGAAGTCCCAGGCACTGGCCGATGCCCTCGGTGCCAACCCCGAGTTCCCCGAAATGCGCGACGAAGTGCTGCGCGCCCGCGAGCTCGACCAGTTCGCCAGCACCCACGATGCCCAACTTGGCTTCACCCTGCGCGCCACCCGCGCCGCTTGGAGCCCCGGCTATGTGCACCAGCACGCTGCCCGCCTGGGCTTTGTGGCCGGTGCATTGCCAGGGCGCATGGTGTTGCCGGGGAGCGAGCCCGGCAGCGCCCCCGTGCTCAGCCTCCTGTTCGACACCCAAGCCGCCCTGGCTGAGGACCCCGAGCAAAGCGCGCTGCGCGAAATCAGCCTGCTGCTGGACGTGGCCCACGTCCCCCAGGCCGAACAGCCCTACCAGCGCATGCGCGACGCGGCCCGCACCCTCGCACAAGGCATGGACGGCATCGTCACCGACGATCAGGGCCAGCCCCTGCAAGATGCCGCACTTGACCGAATCGGTGCCGACCTCGAAGGCCTCTACACCGCGCTGGAAGCCCGCGACCTGGCGGCCGGCAGTTCACTCGCCCGCCGCCTCTTCAGCTGAACTGCCTCCACACGGCTGTGGACACCGCTGCCTTCGGCCACTGGGAGGGCACCACCCTGGTGCTCAACGTGCTGGGCACCCCGGCGGCCAAGCGCGACGCCATTGGCAAGCCCAAGGGCGCTCAGCTCAAAATCAGCGTGACTGCCGCGCCTGAAGACGGCAAAGCCACCGACCACATGGTCAAGTTCCTGGCCCGCGAGTTCGGTGTGTCGGCCCGCCACATCGAGGTGGTGTTTGGCCGCACCAGCATCCACAAACAACTGCGCATTGCATCCCCCACCAAATTGCCCGCCGTGGTGCGCGAGCACTTGCCGCCATTGCCTGCCCCAACCGCCTGACGCCCGACCATGTCCACCGACGACCTGTTCCCTGAGAGTTTTGAGTCAAATGTGCCCCTGGCGCTTGATTGTGTTGATTTGGTAGCTATGGAAATGGACCACCTCTGCCAGCAGCTGCACCACCACGCCCACCGGTACTACGTGCTCGATGCGCCCGACATCCCCGATGCCGAGTACGACCGCCTGTTTCAGCGGCTGCAGGCACTGGAGGCTGCGCACCCCGAGCACGCGCGTCCTGGCTCACCCACCCAGCGTGTGGGTGGCCGGGTGCTCGACGGCTTTGTGCCCGTGCGCCACCGTGTGCCCATGCTCAGCATCCGCACCGAGACCGACACCGAGCCCACCGGCGCTCAGGCGTTTGATGCCCGAATCCGCCGCGAGTTGGGCCTCAGCGAAGCCGACCCAGCCATCGAATATGTGGCGGAACCCAAGTTCGACGGCCTGGCCATGAGCCTGCGCTACGAGCACGGCGTGTTGGTGCAAGCCGCCACCCGTGGCGACGGGGAAACGGGCGAAGACGTCACACAAAACATCCGCACCATTGGCCAGATTCCTTTGCGGCTGATGGCCCACACGCTGGCGTTGCCCCCCGTGTTGGAAGTGCGCGGCGAGGTCTACATGCGTCGCGACGATTTTGAGGCGCTCAACGATCGCCAGCGCCAGAAAATCGCCGCCGGTGCCAAAGGCGAAAAAACCTTCGTCAACCCGCGCAACGCCGCCGCAGGTGCCGTGCGCCAGCTCGACCCCGCCATTGCCGCCCAGCGCCCCTTGAGTTTTTACGCCTATGGGCTGGGCGAGGTGTCTCCGCCTAGCGAGGGCGGCCCCGATCTGGCCACGCACTTTGAGTGGCTGCAAGCGCTCAAACATTGGGGTTTTCCGGTCTCACCGCTTGCCAGCATTGAATCGGGTGCTGCCAGTTTGGCAGCGTTTCACCAGCGCCTGGGCGCGCAGCGCGATGCATTGCCGTTCGACATTGACGGGGCCGTCTACAAGGTCAACCGGCTCGATCTGCAGCGCACCCTGGGTTTCGTCACCCGCGAGCCACGCTGGGCCGTGGCGCACAAATACCCCGCGCAAGAGCAAATGACCACCGTGCTGGGCATCGACGTGCAGGTGGGCCGCACCGGCAAACTCACACCCGTGGCCAAGCTGGCGCCCGTGTTTGTGGGCGGCGTCACCGTCACCAACGCCACCTTGCACAACGAAGACGAGGCCCGTCGCAAAGACGTGCGGGTGGGCGACACCGTCATCGTGCGCCGCGCTGGCGATGTCATCCCAGAGGTGGTGGGCGTGGTGCCTCGAACCGGGGTCGAACCGGATGCACGCGGTGAGCCCTACACCGCCCCCACACACTGCCCTGTGTGCGGCAGCGCCGCCGTGCGCGAAGAAGGGGAAATCGACACCCGCTGCACCGGCGGCCTGTTTTGCGGCGCACAGCGCAAGCAGGCCATCCTTCACTTTGCCCAGCGCCGCGCGGTCGAGGTGGAAGGCTTGGGCGAAAAGCTGGTGGACCAACTGGTCGATGGCAACGTCATCCGCACATTGCCAGACCTCTACAAACTGGGCTTAGTGGCCCTGGCCAGCCTGGAGCGCATGGCCGACAAATCTGCACAAAACCTGCTGGACGCGCTGGAAGCCTCCAAACTCACCACATTGCCGCGTTTCCTGTTTGGTCTGGGCATCCGCCACGTGGGCGAGGCCACCGCCAAAGACCTGGCCAAACACTTCGGCCGCCTCAGCGCCATCATGGGCGACACCCCCGAGCAAGCGGCCACTGTGGATCAACTGCTGGCCGTGCGCGATGTGGGCCCCGTGGTGGCACAAAGCATCCACACCTTCTTCCAGCAGCCTCACAACCGCGAGGTGGTTGAACAACTGCGCGCCTGCGGCGTCACCTGGGCTGAAGGCGAGGGCGCCGCCGACAGTCTGGCCCCTCAGCCGCTGGCAGGCAAAACGGTGGTGCTCACCGGCACACTGCCCACCCTCAGCCGCGATCAGGCCAAAGACATGCTCGAAGCCGCCGGCGCCAAAGTGGCCGGTTCCGTCAGCAAAAAAACTAGCTTTGTGGTGGCCGGCGCCGAGGCCGGCAGCAAACTCGACAAGGCCCGCGAACTGGGCATCGAGGTGCTGGACGAGGCTGGTTTGCTGGCATTGCTTCAAATGCCCACATCAGCCTGAACATGTGCGGTAACATGTAACCAACTGCCCGTCGGTTTCACGAGCCTGCCATGTCAACTGAATCAACCAACTCATCAGCGGCAAAAGTCGCCCGCTCCCGCTCCCGTTTGCGGGCCGCTGGAATGCGACCCGTGCAATTCTGGGTACCTGATACCCGCTTGGAGAGCTTTGTGTCTGACCTTCGCGAGCAGTGCCTTGCCATCAACGGCGACACAGCGGAGGCTGATGTTTTGCAGTTCACATCGCAGGCTGCAGCGCAGACAGAAGGCTGGACATGAGCCAGCGGGGCGATCTGGTCACCGTCTCGCTCCAGGGTGATTACGGCAAGCCCAGACCTGCGGTCATTGTTCAGAGCAATCTGTTGGCTGCGCTCGACAGCGTTGTCATCTGCCCGGTCACCAGTGAATTGCGCACCGCCGCTTTTCGAGTCACTGTTGAGCCCACTTCGGCCAACGGTTTGCGGGCGTTGTCGCAGGTCATGGCCGACAAGCTCTCCACGCTTCCCCGGTCAAAAATCAGCAAACCCTTCGGCCATTTGGAAGACGAGCGAATGAAGGCCGTCGACAGGGCCCTGCTACTGGTGGTCGGCGTCATATGAAGCCAAACAGCACACCATCCATCTGAGCAATGCCCGCTCTCCCAGGCAATTCGTCAGAGGTTTTCCCAGGATCACTTCATACCGATTTGCCTGACGCAGCCCTACCGCTGCCTCGGCTCACTTGAACTTGTAGTGGTCCCGGTTCAACACCGCTGCCACACTCGTCACCTCTTCAGGGAACATCTGCAGGTTCAGCATGCTGTTGCACTGTTCCACCATCCCGCGCAAAAGCCCGGCTTCATTGATCTTGCCCTTGGGCTTGTACATCGCGCTGCCATCGCCGCCCACTTTGCTGATGTGGCACTGCGTGCACTTGCCCTGCGCGATCAATTGTTCGCCCAGTTTCAGGTCTGCGCCTTTGAAAATGGCTGGCTCAGCCAGGGCACTCCCGCCGCCCAACGCCAACCCCCCGGCGCAGATGGCACTGCCCGTCAGCGTTTTCAGCAATGCATAGGTCTTCATAAACGTCTCCTGAGTGAAAGTGGTGGTACCGCGATGCTAGACTGTGCAACACCCAGTCAACAACCATTGTCGTGAAAACCAGCCATCCTGAGCGTTGCGTTGACATCGAATCCCTGCAACTGGACTTGGCACTGAGGCTCATCGCCCAGTCCGGCCAGCCTGCGTTGAATGACGTCGAGTCGCCCCAAGCCTACGTCCAGTCCGTCATCGATGCGCTGTGCAGCCTGTCCTCGCACGACGCACTCACCGGGTTGGCCAACAGACGCAGTTTTGGCCATGCCGTCGAGCAGGAGCTTGACCGCGTGGCCCGCTCCGGCGACGTGGCACTGTTGCTCATGGTCGACATCGACCACTTCAAAAAAGTCAATGACACCCATGGCCACTTGGTTGGTGACGAAGTCCTCAAGCAAGTGGCCCGCCGCATCCTCGATTGCGTGCGCCCCATGGACACCGTGGCCCGTTTCGGTGGGGAAGAGTTTGCCGTGGTCCTGCCCAACTGCTCGTACTCATACGGCAACGTGGTGGCTGAGCGCATCCGCGAGTCCATGGCCAATGCGCCCATTGCTGTGTCCGCCCACTTGAGTTTCCCCATCACGGTCAGCGTCGGCGGTGCCTATGCCCCGCAGTGGATCCGCTCCGAGCCCGCCATCTGGATCGAGCGTGCCGACCGCCAGCTCTACCGTGCCAAGCACGAGGGGCGCAACACCGTATGCCTCGAACAAACCATCGACACAGTGGTCTCCACCGAGGAAAAAGAATTGTTGTACGGCGCCATGAACTTTGAAGCCTTCGATGCCCGTCTAGCGCTGGCCAAACTTGACACCGGCCACGGAGCCACACCATGAACGCCCCCGTGACACCCCTCGCACCCAAAGCCCCTGTGGTTTTCAGCCCCGCTTTCCCCACCGACCCCCACAGGGCCATGGTGTTTGCCGTCACCAGCGGCAAGGGCGGGGTGGGTAAAACCTTCATGTCGGCCAACACCGCCGCTGCCCTTGCCAAGCGCGGGTTGCGCGTGCTCGTGCTCGATGCCGACCTGGGCCTGGCCAACCTCGACGTGGTGCTCAACCTCTACCCCAAAACCACCCTGCACGACGTGTTTACCGGCAAGGCCACGCTGCGCGAGGCCATCCTGAAGGCCCCCGGTGGCTTTGACGTCTTGCTGGCCGGCTCCGGACTGGTGGAATACTCGCGCCTCACCTCCGAAGTGCGCGACCAGTTCCAGAGCGTCCTGCACGATGTCCTGCTCGACTACGACGTCGTCATCCTCGACACCGGCGCCGGCATTTCAGATGTGGTGCTGTACGCCATTTCCCTGGCCGACGAGGTTCTCCTCGTCTCCACGCCAGAGCCCACCTCCCTCACCGACGCATACGCCACCGTCAAGGTGCTGGCCGCGCAGCAGGGTCGCCGCACCATTCGCGTGGTCATCAACCAGACGCTGCAGCCCGGCGAGGGCCGAATCATCACCACCCAGCTCCAGCGTGTGGTCGATCGCTTCGTGCCCGCGCTCGGCAGCGGCCCGGTTGTGTTGTCCCACATGGGCGACATCCCCTCAGACACGCTGGTGCGCAGCGCCGTGCAAAAGCGCCAGTTGTTGTTCTCCAGCATGCCCGGCTCGGCCCCCGCTCAGGCCATCGCCGCTGTGGCTGGTCGCGTGGCCGATCTCGTCCAGCGCTGGCAGTCCAACAAAGGCTGAGGCCTGCCATGGCCGTCCAACCCATCCTCAAAATGGGTGACCCCCGGCTCCTGCTGCTGGCGCAGCCCGTGCAGCAGTTCGGCACCGTGCAACTCTTCGAGCTGCTCCAGGACCTTCGCGACACCATGGCCGCCGCCAGCGGCGCAGGGCTTGCCGCGCCTCAAATCGGTGTTTCAATCCAAGTGGTCGTGTTCGGTTCTGGTCAGCGCAACCCCCGTTACCCAGACGCACCGCTCGTACCACCCACCGTGCTCATCAACCCAGTCCTCACCCGCATCGGTGCCGATGAACAACTCGGTTGGGAAGGCTGCCTGTCCGTGCCCGGCCTGCGTGGCCTCGTGCCTCGTTGGGCTGAGCTGCGTTACCAGGGGTTTGACGAACACGGCACCGCCATCGACCGCACTGTTTCAGGCTTTCACGCCCGAGTGGTGCAGCACGAATGCGACCATCTCTGGGGCCAGCTCTACCCCATGCGCATGCGCGACTTC
>CAIYQZ010000019.1 GCA_903928495.1 uncultured bacterium | reverse complement strand
GCTCAAGGAAGCGTCTGAAGTGGACCGGGCCATGATCGCCACCATGGTGTCTGAGTTGGGCTCGAACATTGTCAAATACGCCAAACGGGGTGTATTGCGGGTGTGCCGGAACGAATACAAGGGGGAAGTGGATATCGACATCTGGGCCGAGGACAACGGACCGGGCATCCCGGATGTGGCGCTGGCCATGCAAGACCACTACAGCACGGGCAGCTCATTGGGGCTTGGCCTGCCGGGCGTGCGGCGCATGGCGGATCAGTTCTGGATCCGATCCAGCGAGAATGCCGGTACGCTGGTGTTCGCCCGCAAGCGTGTGTGCGGCAAGCCTTTTCGCGCTGCGCAAATGCCGCCGCGCCCCAGCGCGCTGGTAGCCATGCCGCATGAAGGTCGCAGCATTGACCCACGCTGGGACACCAGCGGCTGGGTGCGACCGACTGACGGGCACACGGCTTGCGGTGATGCGACGGTGGTACACGATGTCGCGGGGGGGGTGCTGCTGGCCATCGTCGATGCGTCGGGACATGGCACACGGGCCCAGAGCATTGCACAGCGGGTGCTCGAGGTCATTGCCCGTGATGGCAGTCCTGATCTGGAACGGCTGATGACCTGTATCCACAAGGACTTACAGGGCACAGTGGGGGCGGGAGTTGGGCTGGCCTTTGTCGACACCGCGGCGGCGACGTTTCGTTATGTCGGTGTGGGCAATACCCGGGCCGCCACATTGGGCGGCAAGTCCTGGTACGGCGTGTCACGCGACGGCGTGCTGGGCGATCGTATGCCGTCGCTGCTGGCGCAATCCAGCCCGCTGGTGCCCGGCGACATTTTGGTGATGTGGACGGACGGTATTCCGGAATACGCTTGTTCCAGACTGGAGGCCGCCACCTCTTACCGGGATGCCTCTGCTATTGCAAAAAAGCTGATCATTGATATGGCCAAGCCCTACGATGACGCAGGATGTCTGGTGTTTAAATGGCAGGGATGATCGAACTCGGCACCATGACACTGCACCGGCTGGCGTCGGTGTTTGAGGCCCGCCGTCGTGTGTACGAACTGGTCATCGAGGTCGATGGCGGTGACGCGCTGGCGGCCCGGTTTGCTGGCCAGGTGTCGGATGTGGGGCGCTGGTTGGTGCGTTACGGCACCTTGGCCAGCATGCAGGTGCGGATGCAAGAGGGGCCGGGTGACAGTCACTTGGTGCTGGAGTTCGCCAGCGCCGAGACTCTGCCCACGGACGCCTGGGCGAACGCGCCCGGTGGTAGTCACGAAGCGCGGCGAACGGATGGCTCGGGCAGCGTTACGGTGACCCGCTGCGCCATACCCGGCCTTCAGCTAGGTCCACATCGATTGACGGTTTTGCAAGGCATCATCGGGCGGCAGACTGTCGATTATTTAATGGACAACCTGCGGACGAAGAACGAGGCCCTGGCATTGGCATCTGAAAAAGCCACCGAAGGCGCCCGCGTGAAGGCGGATTTCCTGGCCAACATGAGCCATGAAATACGCACGCCGATGAACGCCATCATCGGCATGAGCCACCTGACGCTCAAAACCGAGCTGGCGCCGCGCCAGCGCGACTATGTGCAAAAAATCGAGGGTTCGGCCCGACATTTGCTTGGCATCATCAACGACATCCTCGATTTTTCCAAGATCGAGGCCGGCAAACTTTCGGTGGAAGAGGTCGAGTTCAGCGTGGACGCCATGCTGGAAAATGTCTCTAACCTGATTGCCCACAAATGCGTCGCCAAAGGCCTGGAGCTGGTGTTTGACGTCGAGCGCGGGGTGCCCAGGCGCTTGGTCGGTGACCCGACCCGGGTCAGTCAGATCCTGATCAACTACGCGAACAATGCCGTGAAATTTACCGATCAGGGTGAGGTGTCGGTCTTGGTTCGTCAGCGAGCAGAGTCGACTGACGATGTCACCCTCTACCTGGCAGTGCGCGATACCGGTATCGGGCTCACGCAGGAACAACAGGGGCGCTTGTTCCAGAGTTTTCAGCAGGGGGATGCTTCCACCACGCGCAAGTATGGTGGCACCGGACTTGGCTTGGCCATATCCAAGAGCATTGCCGGATTAATGGGCGGCGAAGTTGGTGTCGACAGCGTGCCGGGGCAGGGGTCCACCTTCTGGTTCACCGCAAATTTCGGACGTGCCGCACCCGGGCCTGAATTCAACTTGCTGGCGGCGGACCTGCAGGGTCGGTCGGTGCTGGTGGTGGACGACAATGAGAATGCGCGCATCGTGCTGCGTGGCCTGCTGGAAGACATCGGCTTGGCGGTGGACGATGTCAGTTCCGGCTTTGACGCTTTGGCCCGCATCCATGCGAAAGACCAGGAAGGGCAAGGTTATGCCATTGTCTTCCTGGATTGGCAGATGCCCGACATGGACGGCATTCAGACCGGTCGGCGTATTGTGGCGATGGCGCTGGCAGCGACGCCATCCATGGTGATGGTGACGGGTTTTGGTCGCGATGACATCATCAAGGAGGCGATCGAGGCGGGCATGAGCGGTGTCCTGACCAAACCCTTGAATGCTGCCATGGTCTTTGATGCCGTTGCCCAGCAATTGAGTGTGGCGCGAGGTATGGCGTACGGCCAGGCCGTCGTGGCCGCCGCCGACCCGATGACACGGTTGGCCGAGATTGCCGGCGCACGCGTGCTGCTGGTGGAAGACAACGAGCTCAACCAGGAGGTAGCCACCGCGCTGCTGACCGACGCCGGTCTGGTGGTCGAACTGGCTGAAAACGGTCAGATTGCGGTCGACATGGTCAGGGCCAAGTCCTACGACATGGTGCTGATGGACATGCAGATGCCGGTGATGGATGGCGTCACCGCAACCCTTGAGATTCGCAAGTTGCCCGAATTCGTCGCGCTACCGATTGTGGCCATGACCGCGAATGTGATGGCCGGAGATCGTGACCGCTGCCTGGCCGCCGGCATGAATGGCCACTTGGCCAAGCCGATCGAGCCGCAAGAACTTTGCGATGCCCTGCTGAAATGGGTGCTGCCCCGCGACGGCCTGGGTCAGGCGCCCCGTGCGCGGCTGCCCGAACCCGCTGAGGCCACGCCGGCCTTGCCGTTTGCCATAGACGGCCTGCAGGTGGACCGCGCCTTGCGGCGCATGCTGGGCAATGCCGAGCTCTATCAATCGCTGCTGCGAAAATTCGCCATTGGGCAACGCGACTTTGCGGCGATGCTCCTCAGCGCGCTGCAGGCCAGCGACCCGGCGACCGCCAAGCGCTGGGCGCACACGCTCAACGGCCTGTGCGCCAGCATTGGTGCTGAAGCCCTGTCAAAGCAGGTGGAGCGCCTGGAGTCTTTGCTGAAGACCGCAGCCGATAAACCGGTGGTGATGGCGCAGTTGGACCTGGTTACCCAGGAACTTACGGCGCTGATACAG
>CAIYQZ010000018.1 GCA_903928495.1 uncultured bacterium | reverse complement strand
TCAAGGCCTGCATTGCCGCCGCACAAAGCCGTGTGGCCTTCATCAACACGGGTTTCCTGGACCGCACCGGCGACGAAATCCACAGCGCCATGCACGCCGGCCCCATGATCCGCAAGGGGGAGATGAAGTCCAGCGCCTGGATTCAAGCCTACGAGCACAACAACGTGCTGGTGGGCTTATCCTGCGGTCTACGCGGCAAAGCCCAGATCGGCAAAGGCATGTGGGCCATGCCCGACCTGATGGCTGCCATGCTGGAGCAAAAAATGGCCCACCCCAAAGCAGGCGCCAACACCGCCTGGGTGCCCAGCCCCACTGGCGCCACCCTGCACGCCCTGCATTACCAGCAGGTCAGCGTGGCTGACATACAGGCCGAGATGGAAAAGATCGACGCCAACGCCGAGCGTGACAACCTGCTGACCGGCCTGCTGACCATTCCCGTCACAGCCACGCCCAACTGGAGCGCTGCCGAAAAGCAGGCCGAGCTGGACAACAACGCCCAAGGCATTTTGGGTTACGTGGTGCGCTGGGTGGACCAGGGCGTGGGTTGCTCCAAGGTGCCCGACATCAATGACGTGGGCCTGATGGAAGACCGTGCCACGCTGCGCATCAGCAGCCAGCACATGGCCAACTGGCTGCACCACGGCATCGTGACCGAGCAACAAGTGACCGACACCTTCGAGCGCATGGCCGCCAAGGTGGACGGCCAGAACGCCGCCGACCCGCTGTACAAGCCCCTGATCGCCAACAAACAAGGCGCCGCCTACCAGGCCGCGCTCGACCTGGTGTTCAAGGGCAAAGCACAGCCCAGCGGATACACAGAGCCCCTGCTGCACGCCTGGCGCTTGAAGGTGAAAGCAGCCGCCTGACGGTCAAACTACATAGCTGGAAAGCCAATACCAGAAAGCGGTAGAGGCAAAAATATCCATGAAAATGGCACCCTCGGGTGCCATTTTTTATTTCAGGGGTCTGACCCTGCAGCGGTGCTCGCATCAGGCGTGAAACGCCTCCACCGTGCCCTTGAGCTTCAACAACAACGGCTGGCCCTTGCGGTCCACGGTTTTGCCTGCGGGCACCTTCACCCAGCCTTCGCTGATGCAGTACTCGGCCACGTCGGAGCGCTCTTTGCCGTTGAATCGGATGCCGATGTCGTGCTCAAAAATCTCGCGCACAAAGTGTGGGCTGCGGGGGTCTTGAGACAGGTGGTCGGGCAACGGGGGGCGGTTGGTGGTGTCGGTCATGGGTGAACAGGGCAAGCAATGATGAAACCAATATTGTCCTGGATGGCGCCGATGCCCCAGGGCAGGGTCGCGTGTTCCAATCAGGGTTAACACCATCCTTTGCGCCATGAAAGGCGCACCACCTGAACCTCTCCCTGTGATCACTCTCAAAAACATCGTCTTGCGCCGTGGCGTCAAGGTGCTGCTGGACAGCACATCCGTCACCCTCAACCCCGGCGAAAAGGTGGCCCTGGTGGGCCGCAACGGCGCAGGCAAATCGTCGCTGTTTGCATTGCTGAACGGCAACCTGCATGAAGACGCGGGCGAGTTTTACATTCCCACCCAGTGGCGCATGGGCCAAGTGGCCCAAGACATGCCCGAAACCGACCAAAGTGCCACCGAGTTTGTGGTGCAAGGCGACACCGTGCTGCTTGCCGCACAACAAGAGGTGGACGAGGCCGAAGCACTGGACGACCACGACCGCATGGCCCACGCCTACATGGCCTTGCACGACGCCGGGGCCTACGACGCCGCCGCCCGCGCGCAAGCCTTGATATTGGGCCTGGGCTTCAAAACCACCGAGCTGGACAACCCGGTCAGCAGCTTTTCGGGCGGCTGGCGCATGCGCCTGCAACTGGCCCGTGCGCTGATGTGCCCCAGCGACCTGCTGCTGCTCGACGAACCCACCAACCACTTGGACTTGGACGCTCTGGTGTGGCTGGAAGCCTGGCTGAAAAAGTACGAAGGCACCATGGTGGTCATCAGCCACGACCGCGAGTTTCTGGACGCCGTGACCAACGTCACCCTGCACATCGACGCGGCCAAGCTGGTGCGCTACGGCGGCAACTACAGCAAGTTTGAAGACATGCGGGCCGAACAGATGGCATTGCAACAAACCGCATTTGCCAAGCAGCAGGAAAAAATTGCCCACCTGCAAAAGTTCATTGCACGCTTCAAGGCCAAGGCCAGCAAAGCCAAGCAGGCCCAAAGCCGCGTGAAGGCATTGGACCGCATGGAGAAAGTGGCCCCGCTGATGGCGGATGCCGAGTTCACCTTCGAATTCAAAGAACCCGCCAACCTGCCCAACCCCATGCTGGCCATGCAGGGCGTGAGTTTTGGC
>CAIYQZ010000017.1 GCA_903928495.1 uncultured bacterium | reverse complement strand
TTCGGTGGCAGGGCAAGCGAACATGCGCAAACTCCCAGAAATCAGCTTGAATACACCAATAATCTGAGAGATATTTTACCGGAATCAGCCGAAATATCGTTATGAATCAATGATTTATGAATAAATCAGGGCCGACTAATTGGCCGCCCACCTTCACGCCGGGCGGGAACTCGCTTTTGGGGATGGTGCGCACCAGGCTTTCGTCGCGGGGGCCAAAAGCGTCTTCCACCGACAGTTGCAACGTGGTGCTGTAACCCACGGCCTGGCCATCCAGCGCGGCTTCAACCTTGGGGAAAATGTTTTCATAACCCCCGTGGAGGTAGGCCATGTCGCCAGCGTCCAGCGGTTTGCCCTGGGGGGAGGTCACCTTGTAGGTGATGGTGACGGCGGCGTCTTTGGTGATGTTCATTTTGGTGTGGCGTCAGTGCTGCAAAGGCGGGCATTGTCGGTGAAGCGGTCAGTGGCTCGATGGGAATACAAAGAAAAAATGAGTCTCACGCTTGACTGGCAAGGGTTGACTGCTATTAAATTAAATATGTAGCAAACTATTCATGACAATCAAGCGAGGAGGCATGTTTTTATCCTCAAGTGCGTGCAACCACCGTCACAACACCGGCTGTCAAACCCGCCAGCCCGCAGCCAGCGGCGAATGGATGACGACAAAGCCCGCCACGTTGACGACAACCGTCGCCCAAAACGCTGAGCGGAACGCTGCCTTGTTCGACTTGTGGCGCAGCACCTGCTGCGCAACCAGCGCGCCCGGCCACCCGCCCACCAGACTCAGCGTGTGCAGCGTGTTTTCCGGCACCCGCCACCGCCCGGCCACGGCGGCCGATTTGTCGATGGCATAGACCAGCGCGCACACCACACTGGCACCCGCATACAGCGCCGCCACCCAGCCCGGCACACGCCAGATGACGGCCACCGCAAGGTAAACCAGCAGGAAAGCAGGCAGGGCAAACAAGCTGGCCGTGCCCCACTGCGCCGGGGAGTTGGCAGCCTGCCGCTGGCGCTGTCGCTGCACGGCCGAGGCAGTGGCGGCCCTGACCAGAGCCACATTCTTCGCCCGCTTCTTGCCCTGATGGTTCAGCTCGACTTCAAACGTGACCCGCTGGCCAACCTGTGGTCGGCTGCCACCGTGCGAGGTGAAAGACTTGATGTGGACGAAGATTTCCTGGCCACCCTGAGTGGGCTCAATGAAGCCAAAGCCCCGGTCGTCTTGCCAGGATTGGATGGTGCCTGTGAATTGCCCAAGGGATTCATTAATTTGCTTACCGGAGAGGTGCATCAGGCAGCGCGTCCGGTGGAGCTGATGATTGGTTGCTTTTAATGATGGAAAATGGGCCGGCAACATAGTTTTTGCATCATCAACATGCCACATCACTCGCACTGGGTAGATGACAAGGGTACTGATATTGCCCTTGAGGGCAGAGGAAGCACGGTAGATTTATGAAAACTCCGCAGCAAAGCAGTCTTTGTTTCATAAAAAGCCGTTTGTCTTGATCTGTGATTGAGTTGATAAAAATTTAATTAATCAAAATTCGAGATCAAATATTATATCTTTTCGTGAAATTTTCTTATAAATGCAAATATCCAGCCAAATGGAGCTAGCAATGATCTCCCCAGAGCTCGACGAAAATATATTCCAATTCCTAAAAAAAACAAGGCCGCTACATGAGAAATGCCGTTGATGATAATTAATTGATTGGTCGATCTTTCAATTAGTGGGCCTCTAATTTTATCTAATCTTTCATAAATTAAAATCATTTCTCGCACAGAATCATAGTTATTTTCTTTATTAAATGCTAACCCTTTTGAATTTTCGGTTGTTTTGCGTAATTCCTGATACCTCATTATAAGATCCCAATATTTTGGCTCCAGTGTCATAGCGCGTTCAATATTTCCCTTGCCTTCAATGTATGGTTTGGTGCAGGCCAATAGCAATAATTTAAATGCTTTAAGTTTCTCGCCCTTATTGAAAAGCCGATCAATGCTTGCAATTATTGATTCTTCTGAAGGATAAGTTTCACCATTGGAGATTGATTTTTTCGCATCTTCACACTCCAGGAGCCTTTCGCCAGCATATTTAACTTCATAAGCATGTCCCGAGTTAAAGAGAATGACAATTTCACTGAGCATTGTTTTGTGATAATACTTTTCGTTCAAGATATATGGCCGTGGATTTTCTTTTAGATACATATTTTTCGGCGAAAGAAGCCAATATGCGAATAAAACAATTGCAATCAAACCAACGTAGCCGTATCCTTTCTGAAGTGCTGCGGATATGTTTCCATCCTTGCTGCCGTTAGTTGATTCGGATTTTGATTTGGGTGAATTATTCTCATTCATAAAAAATCCAAGTTTTCATGCGTATTCATTAGATAAATACAAACCTTGAGTTTAGATTGGGGTGGTCAGATAAGGTCAATTAGACTTCCTCGGCGTTCTTTGGCTGATATTTTATGTGAGGGGTTGCCGAGGGCTAAAGTCCACCGAGATTTCCCGCGATGGAAGGTCGGGCTGCTCCGTATTTATGCACCATGCTGGCATGCAGATGAGCAAAGTAGCCATCGAACGTGTGCAGCGCGTGAGCAAGGTAGCCTTCAAGAATCACAACTTCTTTGCCGCCTTGGAGGAGAGGCGATCCCCTGATGTATTCAACGACATTTGCGGGTTTCCCGTCTATCTGAATTGGGATTTTTCCATCTGCATGGACTATCAAGTTTCGGATAGATTGGATTTTTCTGATTTCCTGCCATGTTTGGCAGCCGCGAACCTCTGCGAGTCCAACGATCTTTTCGAGATACGCCGTAGATCGAACGATGCCTTTGTCTGCCAGGTCAGAAAGATCAATCTTCAGGTGATCGTGCGACCTAATGCGCTTGCATAGAGACTCCAGTTCGTTCTCAAAGAACGAGAAAAGAGTGACAAGTGCGGACCGCCGCTGGAGGTTCGGAAAGTAGCTCTCGAAGATTTCGGTAAGATCCCATGTTCCATCGTCTAGTTCTTTATGGACGGTGACAACTCTTTCCGATTCGCTATCGAACGGGGATTCAACGAGGATGGTCTCTGCTCTTTGGCGATAGTCAGCTATTCCTTTCCGCACTTGCTCCTCTATGTCAGTGACATAGACAGATAGAAGCTCAACCGAGCCGGTTACTTCTGACGGATGCCAATTAAGTGGATGAGCGAAGGCGCGATATTGCATTTGTGATGCCTAAATCAATGTATCCCGTAGACCCTGTGGAATAAAATAAACACTGAAAAATATTCTGTTCACAAATTCATCTTGAAATCTGTTTCAAATCACTTGCCTGTACTGAATCCATCCATTCACCATCCCGGATAAATTCACGCACCTACCTGGCCCCTCATGCTGCCCATCTCCAACGGGCACCGCCACATCGTTTTCAGTCCGTCCCGCAGTCACCATGCGGTGCTGGGCCTGGTCGTCGGCCAGCACCCAGGCGCGCCAGCCCTGGGCTGTGCGGATGAGGGATTCCACCGGCAGCAGCAGGGCGTTGAGGCTCTCCAGCACGGCCCGCTGTCAAACTCCCCGCCGTGCCTTCACCGCCGCCGCCAGCTCGTTCAACACCGGCACCGTCTGCGCAAAGCTGATGCAGGCATCGGTCACGCTCACGCCGTGTTTCAGGGCTTGGCCGGGCACGATGTCTTGCCTGCCTTCCTGCAGGTGGCTCTCGATCATGATGCCGGTGATGCGCCGGTCGCCTGCCGCAATTTGCGCGGCCACGTCGGCGGCCACCGTGATCTGGCGGGCGTGCTGCTTGCTGCTGTTGGCGTGGCTCACGTCAATCATCACCTGCTCGCGCAGGCCGTTGGCCTTGAGCAAATCGCAGGCAGCCTGCACGTCGGCCGCCGAGTAGTTGGTGGCTTTGCCGCCGCGCAAAATCACATGGCAGTCGGCGTTGCCACGGGTTTCAAACACGGCGGCCTGGCCCATTTTGGTCATGCCCATGAACGCATGGCCGGCCTGCGCGGCCAGGATGGCGTCGGATGCCACCTTGATGCCGCCATCCGTCCCGTTCTTGAAGCCCACCGGGCAGCTCAGGCCGCTGGCCAGCTGGCGGTGGCTTTGGCTTTCGGTGGTGCGCGCACCAATGGCGCCCCAGCTCACCAGGTCGGAAATGAACTGGGGGCTCAGCAGGTCCAAAAACTCGGTGCCCACCGGCAGGCCCACGGCCAACACGTCGAGCAGCAACTGGCGGGCCAGCTCCAGGCCTTCGTTGATGGCAAAGCTGCCGTCCAGGTGCGGGTCGTTGATGTAGCCCTTCCAGCCCACGGTGGTGCGCGGCTTTTCGAAATAGGTGCGCATCACCACCAGCAACTCGCCGCCCAGGCGGTCAGCCTCGGCCTTCAGCAGGTGGGCGTAGGTCAGCGCCTGGTCGTGGTCGTGAATGCTGCATGGCCCCACCACCACCACCAGCCGATCGTCCCGCCCGTGCAGCACGTCGGAGATGGCCGCGCGGCTGCTTTCCACCAGGTTCTGCGCCTCGGGTGGCACCGGCAGCCACTCTTCCAGCAGCGCGGGTGTGAGCAGGGGGCGCACGGCGCGGATGCGCAAGTCGTCAATGCGGGTGGTGTCGTGGGTGGAGGTGCTGGTGGGCATGGGCTGTTGACAAAATGTAGATAAAAAATGGCCTTGGCGCTTATTATGATTCAAGTCTTTGCTACCGTTATGTGACTTGAAAGGCCATCTGGCCCGTCGAATGCGGTCTGCCAGGGCGTGACCCGTCCGCAGTCTCGGGCCTCATAGCCCGGCAAAGCGTTGACGCTGGCTTGAAACGCCTCATCCCGCAGCACGGTCATGGCGCGCTGCATGGCTGGGTTGTCCAGTGTGCGTGTGTGGCACACCAGAAAGTAGCGCTCCTGGGCCAGGGGGATGAAGTCCAGCCCAAACTGCCGCGCGGCCGCTTCCAGGCCAAACCCCACATCTGCCAGCCCGCTGGCCAGCAGGGCCGCCACGGCGGCGTGCGTGGTTTCGCAACGTTCAAAACCGCCAATGGCCGCTTCTTCAATGCCCTGAGCCCGCAATAACCCTTGCAGCAAAAAGCGGGTGCCCGAGTCAGGTGGGCGGTTCACAAACCGCACACCGGGGCGGGTCAGGTCGCGCAACTCGTACACCTTGCGTGGGTTGCCGGGTGCGACCATCAGGCCCTGGCGGCGGGTGGCCACGTCAATCACATGCCAGTCGGCCCCAGCCAACCAGGGCGTGAAATGCGCAATGGCCGCCGCCTGCATCTCCCCTTGGGGAATGTGAAAACCGCACACATCGCACGCCCCTTGGTGCAGGGCAGCCACTGCGGCCACCGTGCTGCCATAGTGCCTTTGCACCCCGTGGCCCAGTCGGTCCAGGGTTGCCACCAGTTGTTCAATGGCGTAGCCGTGGCTCGCGTGCAGGCGCAGGGCTTGGGGGCCTGTGGGCAGCTCAGCCGCCAGGTCGGATTGAAGTTCTGACGCCAGCGACTCCAGCACCGGTTGAAGCCGCGCTGCAATGCGCTGGTCCGCCCAGACCAGCTTGGCGCCCAGCGGAGTCAACTGAGAGCCCTTGCCGCGCGCCATGTGCAGCAACGGCGCACCAAAAATGGCCTCGCTGTCGCGAACCAGCGACCAGCCGTGCCGGTAAGACATGCCCAGCGCCAGACAGGCCGCCTGGAGGCTGCCGGTCTGGCGAATCTGGGTCAGCAGCTCGATCAGCCGTGGCGAGAGGGCCTGACCATTGCTGCCCTGGATGGTCCAGACGGGTTTGATGGAGATGTGGTTCATCGGGTAAACCCTTTAGGTGCTGCACAGCACATGCAAGGTGCCGACGCGCTCATATTGCGCTGGTGAGGGGATGCAACGATTATTCGCCATCCCGTTTGCCCTGCTCGGCCCACCCGCCGTGCCCCCTTGTGCCATGACTTGTGCCCTGCCTTCCGCCCCGCCGCAGCCTGTGACGTTGCACCTGCGCAAAAAGCCGCACCACCAGTTGAAGGGCCGTCAGCCAACCGACGCGGCCCGCGCCGAGGTGCGACGCCTCATCGGCCAACCACCCACCGACACAGGCCACCGGCGCGACCTGTTGATTGAGCACCTGCACGCCCTCAACGACGCGCACCACGGCCTGCCCGAGGCGCTGCTGGTGGCCCTGGCCGCCGACATGAACATTCCCGTGGCCGAGGTGTACGAGGTGGCCAGCTTCTATCACCACTTCGAGGTGCTGCGCGATGGCGAAGCAGGCCCAGGCCTGACCGTGCGTGTGTGCGACGGCCTGAGCTGCAAGCTGGCCGGGGCCACGCCCTTGCTGGCCGACCTTCAACAGCGCCTGCCAGCCCTCTTGGGTCGGGCCGATGTGCGCGTGTTGGCCGCCCCCTGCGTGGGCCGTTGCGACCAGGCCCCCGCCGTGCAGGTGGGTCAATGGCCGCTGGGCCATGCCACCACAGATGCCGTCGCCGCCCTTGGGGCACAAGCCCCCGAAAAGTTGGAAGAGAAATGGCAGCTACCGCATGCCTGTATTGACTTTGTAGCTACGGAATCGGTTGACCTTGAAGCCTACACAAGCACCGGTGGCTACGCCCTAGCACAGCAAGTGGCCAGCGGCCAGCGCGATGCCGAGAGCGTCATTCAGGCGCTGGAACACGCCGGGCTGCGTGGCCTGGGTGGCGCAGGCTTTCCGGCGGGGCGTAAGTGGCGCATCGTGCGCGGGCAGCCAGCGCCAAGGCTCATGGCCGTCAACATCGACGAAGGCGAGCCCGGCACCTTCAAGGACCGCTGGTACCTGGAGCGCGATCCCCACCGCTTTCTGGAAGGCCTGCTGGTGGCGGCACAGGTGGTGGGCTGCAGTGCGGTCTACATCTACCTGCGCGACGAATACCACCACGCCCGCCGCCTGCTGACCCAGGCGCTGGCTGACCTGAGAGCCAAGCCCCCGTGTGAATTGCCCGTCATCGAGCTGCGGCGCGGTGCAGGCGCATACATCTGTGGCGAAGAGTCCGCCATGATCGAAAGCATCGAAGGCAAACGTGGCGAGCCCCGCCTACGCCCGCCCTACATCGCAGAGGTGGGCCTGTTTGGCCGCCCCACGCTGGAGCACAACTTTGAAACCCTGTTCTGGGTGCGCGACATCGTCCAAAAGGGCGGCGACTGGTTTGCATCTCACGGCCGCCACGGGCGCAAAGGCCTGCGATCGTTCAGCGTCAGCGGGCGGGTGAAACAGCCCGGCGTGAAGCTGGCCCCAGCTGGCATCACCCTGCGCGAGCTGATTGACGAGTTTTGCGGCGGCATGGCCGACGGCCACACCCTCTACGCCTACCTGCCCGGCGGTGCCAGCGGCGGCATCTTGCCCGCACGGCTGGCCGATGTGCCGCTGGACTTTGACACCCTGCAACCCCACGGCAGCTTCATCGGCAGCGCGGCGGTGGTGGTGCTGAGCCAGGCAGACCGCGCCCGCGATGCCGCGCTGAATGCCATGCAATTTTTCGCCCACGAAAGCTGTGGCCAGTGCACCCCCTGCCGCGTGGGCACGGCCAAAGCCGCCGCGTTGATGCAGGCCTCAGTGTGGGACGCCGACACCCTGACAGACCTGGCCACCGTGATGGTGGATGCCAGCATCTGCGGCCTGGGCCATGCCGCGCCCAACCCCATGCAAAGTGTGTTGACGTACTTTGCGCACGAGGTGACCGCATGAACGCCCGCGTACCCAACCTGACGCAAGCCGTGCGCCACGGCACCCACCGCCCGGGCCCTGCGCCCGACGCGCCAGAGGTGGCGCTGACACTGGACGGCCAGCCCGTCACCGCCCACCATGGCGAAACCATCCTGCAATTGGCCGACCGCCTCGGCGTGGCCATTCCCCGCCTGTGCGCGGCAGACGGCCTGCGGCCCGATGGCAACTGCCGCAGTTGTGTGGTGGAAATTGCGGGCGAACGCACTTTGGCCCCCAGCTGCTGCCGCAGCGTGGCCCCGGGCATGGCCATTCAGGCCACCAGCCCCCGCGCCCGCAAAGCACAAAACATGGTGCTGGAGCTGCTGCTGGCGGACTTGCCTGAGCAGGGCCACAAGTGGGCCACCGACAACCCCGACGAGCCCCACGGCGAACTCAGCCAGTGGGCTGCGCAGCAGGGCGTTGCCGTGCGCCCCGCTTTGGCAGCCCTGCGTCGTGAAACACCCGCACCCGACCTCAGCCACCCCGCCATGGCCGTCAACCTGGATGCCTGCATCAACTGCAACCGCTGTGTGCGCGCCTGTCGTGAAGAGCAGGTGAACGGGGTCATAGGCGTGTCGGGCCGGGGGGCGGACACCCGCATCGTGTTCGACCTGGGCGACCCCATGGGTGCCAGCAGCTGTGTGGCATGTGGCGAGTGTGTGCAGGCTTGCCCCACGGGCGCGCTCAGCGCCAAAACCCACATGGGCCCGCAAAGCGTGGACCGCCAGGTGGACAGCGTGTGCCCGTTTTGCGGCGTGGGTTGCCAGCTCACCTACAACGTGCGCGACGCCAAGCCCGCCACGGCTGAAACCCCCGCAGTGCCCGAACACATCGTCAGCGTCACCGGCCGCAACGGCCCGGCCAACGCAGGCCGCCTGTGTGTGAAAGGCCGCTTCGGGTTCGACTACGCCCACCACCCCGATCGCCTGACCGTGCCGCTGATCCGGCGCGAAGGCGTGGCCAAAGACCCGGCGCACATCGGTGGGGCTCAGGATTGGCGTGACGTGTTCCGCGAAGCCACCTGGGAAGAAGCGCTGGACCTCGCCGCAGGCAAGCTGAGAACCCTGCGCACCCAGCACGGCCCCAAGTCTCTCGCCGGTTTTGGCTCGGCCAAAGGCAGCAACGAAGAGGCCTATTTGTTCCAAAAACTGGTGCGCGTGGGCTTTGGCAGCAACAACGTGGACCACTGCACTCGCTTGTGCCACGCGTCCAGCGTGGCGGCGCTGCTGGAGGGCGTGGGCTCGGGCGCGGTCAGCAACCCGGTCAGTGATGTGGAGCAGTCAGACCTCATCATCGTCATCGGCTCCAACCCCACGGCCAACCACCCCGTGTCCGCCACCTGGATGAAAAACGCCGCCCAGCGCGGCACCCGCATCGTGATGGCCGACCCGCGCCGCACCGATTTGGCCAACCACGCCTGGCGCACCCTCACCTTCCAGCCCGACACCGACGTGGTGTTGCTCAACGCGCTGCTGCACACCGTGTTTGAAGAAGACCTGGTGGACGAGGCCTATGTGGCCCAACACGTGGACAACCTGGATGCCATCCGCGCCGGTGTGGCCGCCTTCAGCCCCGAGGCCGTGGCGGCGGTGTGCGGCATTCCCGCGCCCACCATCCGCGAGGTGGCCCGTGCCTACGCCAGAGCCAAAGCCGCCATGATTTTGTGGGGCATGGGCGTGAGCCAGCACACCCACGGCACCGACAACGTGCGCTGCCTGATTGCCCTGGCCACCGTCACCGGCCAGATCGGCCGTCCTGGTACCGGCCTGCACCCCCTGCGCGGGCAGAACAACGTGCAAGGCGCCAGCGACGCGGGCCTGATTCCCATGATGTACCCCAACTACCAGCGCGTGACCGACACCGCTGCGCACGACTGGTTCGAGGGGTTCTGGGGCACCCGCCTCGACCGCAACCCCGGCTACACCGTGGTCGAAATCATGCACAAGGCGCTGGCGCCCGATACAGACCCGCACAAGGTGCGCGGCATGTACGTGATGGGCGAAAACCCCGCCATGAGCGACCCCGACCTGAACCACGCACGCCACGCCCTCGCCAGCCTGGAACACCTGGTGGCGCAAGACATTTTCCTGACCGAAACCGCCTGGCTGGCCGACGTGGTGCTGCCCGCCAGTGCCTGGCCAGAAAAGTGGGGCACGGTCAGCAACACCGACCGCACCGTGCAATTGGGCCGACAGGCTTTGTCGCCGCCCGGCGACGCGCGGGCCGACCTCTGGATCATCCAGCAACTGGCGCAGCGCCTGTGTCGTGCCGATGGCCAGCCCATGGGGTGGGCGTATGAGGCCCAGAACAACGTTGCCGCCAGCGTGCACCACGGCGTGGAAGCGGTGTTTGAAGAAATGCGACAGGCCATGCACACCGCCATTGGCGGCATCACCTGGCAAAGGCTGGAAACCGAGGGCAGCGTGACCTACCCCTGCCTGAGTGCCGACGACCCGGGCCAGCCCGTGGTGTTCACCGACCACTTTCCCACCGCCAATGGGCGCGCACAACTGGTGCCCACCGCATTTGTGGCCGCCGCAGAGGTGCCCGATGCCGAGTACCCCATGGTGCTCATCACCGGGCGGCAGTTGGAGCACTGGCACACCGGCAGCATGACGCGCCGCGCAGGCGTGCTGCATGCGCTGGAGCCTGCGGCCACTGCATCCCTGAACGGCACCGAGCTGACCCGGTTGGGCCTGCAGCCCGGCGACCCGGTGCGCATTGCCACCCGTCGCGGCAACGTGACCCTGGCCACCCGGCGCGACGACGGCACACCTGTGGGCACTGTGTTTGTGCCCTTTGCCTATGTGGAAGCTGCGGCCAACTTGCTGACGCACGCAGCGCTGGACCCGTTTGGCAAGATCCCGGAGTTCAAGTACTGCGCAGCCAGAGTCGAGGCGGCGGCCCAGTAAAGCGGTGGGTTTTCATGTTGACGTCAGTCGTTCGACTGCATGCTGCAATGCCGCTACTGCCGCATCAGGGTGCTGGTCAAATTGCGCGCGCAATACTGCGCCGTCCAGCGCCAGACCCATTACCTGGGCATCTGCGGCACGATTCGGGCCGGGGGCCAGCAGTGCGCCAATGCGCTCAACCACCTCATGTTTGTGCTGGCGGGACACCGCCACCACCTCGGGCAAGGCCTGGGCCATTTCGCCCACGCTGTTGATGAAGGCGCAGCCCCGGTAGCCAGGGTCGCTGGCCCATTCGCGAAACGCAGGCACGACTGCGGCGATGGTGTTGCCGTGGCGGATCAGTGCATCGTCAAACCAGGCCATCCATAAAGCGTGCCGGTGCGCCAGAAAAGCCAATATCAAATCGTTCTTGCTGGGGAAGTGACGATAGAAGGTCACTTTTGTCACGCCGGACTCGGCAATGACGCGGTCCACCCCGGTGGCGCGAATGCCGTCCCGGTAGAACAGGTCATGCGCCGTCAGCAGGATGCGCTGGCGTGCAGCGGAAGACGGCGGTGAGACCTCGGTCACTGGGGGCTTGGCAGGGGACATCCGGACATTGTAGACAGACCGTTCTACAGTGCGTAAACTGGCATGTAGACAGATTAGTCTACATCTGGAGCAGCCCGTGACCCTCAAGCCCCCCTTTCCCCCATTCACCCCCGAGACCGCAGCCCAGAAGGTGCGCATGGCCGAAGACGCCTGGAACTCGCGCGACCCTGAGCGCGTATCGCTGGTCTACACCGAAGACACCCGCTGGCGCAACCGCGCCGAGTTCCCGGTAGGACGCGACGAAGTGCGTCAATTCCTGGCACGCAAATGGGCCAAAGAGTTGGACTACCGCCTCATCAAGGAGCTGTGGGCGTGTGCCGGCAACCGCATTGCCGTGCGTTTTGCCTATGAATGGCACGACGACTCGGGGCACTGGTACCGCTCGTATGGCAACGAGAACTGGGAATTCACCTCGGAGGGCTACATGGCACGGCGTTTTGCCAGCATCAACGACATGCCCATTGCCGAGGCCGACCGCTTGTTCAACTGGCCGCTGGGGAAGCGGCCCGATGACCACCCCGGGTTGAGCGAACTGGGGTTGTGACCGGCATCTGTTGACACCTGCCACGCCCCGCCCGATGGGGTCGTGTGGCTGTGCCTCAGGGCGCGTTGGCGCGTTCCGCCCGCTCCCGCGCCATCTGCTCTTCCAGCTGCTGGCGCCCCTGTTTGGCCACCGCAATCAGTTTGGAGCGGTCTTTGTGGTGGGGGTACATGTCTTCCAGCAACTGGGTGTTGTGCTGTTTGAAGCGCTGGGCCATGGCATGGGTTTCCTCTGCAGTCAGCCCCAGGGCTTGCAGCACGCGTTGGCCGGTGTGCAGGCTGCTTTCGAACAGTTCGCGGTCCAGCTCGGTCACGCCCCGGTCGCGCAGGGCGTTCCAGTGGGTCACATCGCGGGCGCGGGCCACCAGCTTCAGGTGCGGAAAATGCTCGCGTGCCAGGTCCACCACGGCCAGTGACTGTTCCACGTCGTCCACTGCCACCACCAGCACCTTTGCGGTTGCAGCCCCGGCCGTGCGCAGCAAATCCAGGCGCGAGGCATCGCCGTAGAACACCTGATAGCCGAAGGCGCGGGCGGTTTCCACCATGCCCGCGTCGTGCTCCAGCACGGTGGCCGGCAGGCCCTGGGCGCTGAGCATGCGCGCCACGATCTGCCCGTAGCGGCCAAAGCCCGCGATGATGGTGGGGGCCGACTGCGGTTCGGCCAACTCTTCCAGCGTGGTGGTTTCGCAGTTGGCAAAACGCGGCAGCAGCCAGCGGCTGATGGCGGCCAGCAGCAGGGGGCTCAGCAACATGGACAGCGCCACCGCACCCACCAGCAGCGAGGCGGTTTCGGCTTCAATGGCCTTGGCCCCGGCTGCTGCCTGGAACACCACAAACGCAAACTCGCCGCCCTGGGCCAGCAACAGAACCAGCACAGGCCGCTCGGCCAGCGGAATGCCCATGGCCCGCGCCAGCAGCCAGATGACGACTCCCTTGATGGCCAGAAAACCCAGCACCACGGCCAGCATGAGCCAGGGCTGCGCCATCAGCACACCGAAGTCGATGCTCATGCCCACGGCCATGAAAAACAGGCCCAGCAGTAGGCCCTTGAAGGGCTCGATGTCGGTTTCCAGCTCGTGGCGGTATTCGCTGTCGGCCAGCAGCACCCCGGCCAAAAATGCGCCCAATGCCATCGACAGCCCCACCACTTGCATGAGCGCAGCCACGGCCACCACCAGCAACAGTGCGGCGGCGGTGAAGATTTCGGGCGTGCCACTTTTGGCCACGGCGCGCAGCAGGGGCCGCAACAGCGTGCGCCCACCCAGCACCACAGCAGCAATCACGCCAATGATTTTGATAGCTTCAAACGCTTTATCAGCAAGCGGTAGGGACACATTTTGTGATGAATTGGCGGCCAACAAGGGCAGCAACGCCAAAATGGGGATCGCTGCCACGTCCTGGAACAGCAGGATGGAAAAGCCCGCTTGCCCACCCGCCGTGCCCAGCAGGTTGCGCTCTTGCATGACCTGCAGCGCAATGGCGGTGGACGACAGGGCCAGGCCCAGCGCAGCCACCACCGCCAAAGTGGGTGGCACACCCGCCAGCACCGAAGCCCCGGCCAGCACGGCCGCACAGCCCAGCACCTGCGCGCTGCCCCAGCCGAAGATGGGTCGGCGCAGCGTCCACAGGCGGCGGGGCTCCAGCTCAAGCCCCACCAGGAACAGCATCAGCACCACGCCAAACTCGGCAAAGTGCAGGATGTGTTCCACCTCGGTCACCAGCTTCAGGCCCCAGGGGCCAATGGCCATGCCGGCGGCCAGGTAGCCCAGGATGGCACCCAACCCTGCAGCCCGCGCCAGGGGCACGGCCACCACGGCGGCGCTGAGGTACACCAGGCTGCTGGTCAGCCAGCTGGGCAGGGCATGTATGGGCAGATCAGACATGCCCGGCATCATGTCAGGCTTTCCACCCGCAGTCGCACCACTGGGCCACCCACGCCGTCCAACGCGCCGATGGCTGCCACTGCCTGCTGGACGGCACTTTCGGCGGCAGCGCGGGTCAGAACCAGCAGGCCTGGGGCTTGAGCCGCCTCGGGCACGGGGCTGATCACTTCGGTGTCCAGCCCCGCAGCGTGCAGGCAGGCCAGCACCGGAGCCCACAAGTTGCCCGGTGTGGCAGCGGGTATGCGCAGGCAGTGGCGGCACACCACATCGGCCATGGGCAGCACAGGCAGGTCCTCAGTGGCCCAGGGCTGAACGCCGAGCATGGGGACTGCTTGCAAGGCCGTGCCCCCGCCCAGCCGTGCGAGGTCCATCAGGTCGGCCACGATGGCGGAAGCCGTCTGCTCGCCCCCCGCCCCAGCTCCGCAGTGCACGGTGGGGCCACTGGCATCGCCCTGCACCACGATGCCGTTGAGCGAGCCCTCCACTTGGGCCAGCAGGTGATCTGCCGGGATGAGCGTGGGGTGCACCCGCAGCTCCACCCCGCCGGGTTTCCGCCGCGCCAGCCCCAGCAGCTTGATGCGGTAGCCCAGCGCCTGGGCACACACGCTGTCGGCGGCGGTGAGTGAGGCGATGCCCTCGGTGTGCACCTGAGCGTGGCGCAGCGGCATGCCAAAGGCGACTGCGGCCAGCAGCGTGAGCTTGTGCGCGGCATCGTTTCCGTGGATGTCGAAGGCCGGGTCTGCTTCGGCATAGCCCAGTGCCTGGGCCCGGGCCAGCGCCGCGTCGAACGAGAGCCCTTGCGTGCGCATGGCACTCAGGATGAAGTTGCTGGTGCCGTTGATGATCCCTGCCAGCCACTCGATCTGGTTGCCCCCCAGCCCCTCGCGCAGCGCCTTGATGATGGGGATGCTGACGGCCACCGCCCCTTCAAAAGCCACCACCCGCCCGTGGCGCTGCGCGGCTTCGAAGACGATGTGGCCCTTCTCGGCCAGCAGTGCCTTGTTGGCCGTGACCACATGTTTGCCGCTGGCCAGCGCGGCCAGCACCCAGTCCAGCGCGGCACAGGTGCCGCCCACTGCCTCGACCACCACGTCCACATCGGGGTGTGTGGCCACGGCATGGGCATCGGCCAGCACCTGGACGCCAGGGCCAGCCAGGGCCTGCGCCCGTACCGCGTTGCGTGCAGCCACGTGGGTGACCACCATGTGCCGCCCGGTCCGACGGGCAATGGCATGGTGGTTGCGGCGCAGCACGGCCAGTGTGCCCGCACCCACGGTGCCCAGGCCCAGCAGGCCAATGCGAAGTGGGGAAAGGTCCGGCGGCTGCTCGGCAGGGGCCGAGGGGTAGGGGGCGGGGCGGTGTGACATGTGAAGCATCTCCAGGACAAAAAACAAACCCAGCGGCCAGGCTGGGTGTTTTTTACGGGGAGAGCGTCACACCAGTGGCCGTTGGAACGGCCACCTGCGCGATCAGGTGGCCGCGTTGGTAATGGTGGTAATCGTCATTCGGACGCAAGGCACAGCATGGCCAGCCACGTGGTGGGCGGGCTGGATGGCGGTGAAGGTCTGGCAGGCGAATGACATGAAGTGCAGTCTAAACGACGTTCGGCTGTCTCTGTCTCAGCCGCCGAAGGGCCGCACGCCGATCAGCACGCCATGGGCCCAGAAGGCAAATACCGCCCAGGCGACCACACCGATGCCCACCGCGGTCAGCGTGTTGGGCGTGGTGCTGTGCGCTGGCCAGCCCGAGACCAGGGCTTCTTCGTCGCGGCGACGGGCAGCCTTGAAGCTCAGCACGGCCCACAGTAGAAAGCTGCCGAACAGCAGCACATCGGCCAGCGTGCCGTTGCTCAGCAGGTGGGCCAGCGCCCACACCTTGACGCCCAGCACCATGGGGTGGCGGAGTTTGGATTTGATGCGGTTGCGCGGCACATACGCAGCTGCCAGCAGCACAAACGCCACCAGCGTCAGCAGCGACGCGGCATGTGCCATGCCTTTGGGCGGGACCCACAGGACCACAGGCTCGGCCCGGGCCAGGCCGTAACCCCAGACGATGAGCGCCAGCCCCACGGCAGACACCAGCGAGTAAGCACCTTTCCAGCCGTTCAGGCCCATGGCGTCGATGCGGCGCTGGCGCCAGTCTTCCGCCACGACGCGAACGGAGTGGATGCCCAGAAACAAAACAAGGCCAAGCAATAAAACGGTCATGGAAGGTGGTGGCAGTTGTGGCTGTACGTGGCCCCATTATGCGAAGTGGATGAGGCCTCGCCATGAAGACCCCATCACCACCGAAGCGCTGTCCCACTTTCTGGACCGCTACCACCACATGCCCCCAGCGGGGTGAAGCTGCCTGCTCAGGCCATTTCTTCTTTGAAAAAAGCCAGCATGTCGCGTGCGACGCTGTTGGCTTGTGAGATGTCGGCACTTTCAAAACCGATGCGGAACCAGGGTGCAAAACGGGGCAAGTGCCGGGCGTCAGCTTCGCTCATGTGGCGAAAACCCATGCTCCAGTTGCTGAACTGGCGCTGCGTGATGGTCTCTTTGGAAAGCAACAGCGGGTCTTCGTGGCGGATGTCACGGCAGATGCGTGCATAGGTTTCGTCCACGGCGGACTCGTCACCTTCCAGCGCCTGCAAAAACCGCCCATTGGCGTACAGCAACATGCCTGTGACACCACTGGCTGTGTTGCGGCGCACAGAGGCCGACAGGATGGGCCCCAACGATGTTTCGTCATGGCCTGCCAGTCGACTCATGTAAATGAGTTGAATCAGCGGCATGGTGGTTGCCTGTGCATGTCTGCGTGACGGCGGTTTACGCTTTTTTCAGAAACTCGGCCTTCAGCATAAACCCGCCTTGGTCGGTTTTGCAATCCACTTCGTGGTCGCCAGCGCCTTCGGGCAGGCGGATGCTCTTGACCTTGGTGCCTTTTTTCAGGACGGTGGACGAACCCTTCACCTTCAGGTCTTTGATGAGGATGACCGAATCGCCGGTGGCCAGCGGGTTGCCGTTGCAATCGCGCACCACGCCGTCAACGGCGGACTCCGACTCGTCGGATTCGGGGGCCATGGGCCATTCGTGTGTGCAGTCGGGGCAAACCCAGTTGCTGCCATCGGGGTAAGTGTTTTCAAGCCCGCAAATGGGGCACGCGGGTGCAGTGGTGGTGCTCATGCGGGCAGTGTAAGGGGGCCCTCTTTGCGCGCCATGGCGATGGCGTCAAACGGACAGCGCACCGCACACAGGGCGCAGCCGGTGCAGGCCTCCGCATCGTGCAGAACCGACTGTTTGCGCCCGCCGGGGTCAGGCGTGCTCAGCGACAGCACATGCGGCCCGCAGACGGCCACACACCACCCACAGCCGGTGCAGCGGTCCGGATCGACAACTGGCAAGGCCCTGCGGCGCGGGGGAGTGCCGGTGTTGTTCTGGGGCGTGGCGGGCGAAGAAGACATGCGGAATATGAAGCAATTAAGTCAATACCATCAAGCGGTAGAACCTGTTTCATGACAAATGTTTGCTGGATTCCCGAATGGTCAGTGCAGAGAGCCGGGGGCCATGTGTGTCATTGAAGTTGCGCACGGCGGCTGGTTGGGTACGGCCCGCTCGGGGCTGCGCCAAGTGCTCAGCCTGAGGTGATGTTTTCCGATTCCACCACCCGTTCACCCGGGGTGCCTTGCAGCGCCGCTTGCAGCAGGGTGTGGGCAATGGCGCTGGCGGGCACCGGGCGGTAGCGCTTGGGCACCAGGGGGCCCAGCAGGTTTGAGACCCACAGCCCCACCCGTTCGCCGGGCCGGTTGTCGGTGCGTTGTGCCTCGATCAGCGATGGCCGCACCACGGTGTAGTTGTCAAAGCCCAGCTGGCGCAGGCCTTCTTCGGCCTGGTGCTTGGTGCGCAAGTAGAAGTTGCCTGTGGCGCTGGCGCCCAGAGACGAGTTCAGCGCCATGCTGCGCGCACCCAGACGCCGTGCCTCGCGGCCCAAGGCCACGGGCAGGTCGCGGTCCACTGCAGCAAAAGCGGCTTGCGAACCGGCCTGTTTGATGGTGGTGCCCAGTGCACACACCACCGCATCCACCGGCACCCCTGCCAGCGCCTGCTCGGCGTGTGCGAAATCGGTCACGGGGTTGACCAGTTTGGGGTGTGCTGCCAGCGCCCGCCGTGTGGGGGCCACCACTTGCTGCACCTGTGGGTGTTGCAGTGCCAGGCGCAGCACTTCGCCGCCGACAGCGCCAGTGGCGCCCAGCAGCAAGAGTCGGACGCCCAGGGTGGGTGCGTGGTGGTCGGTGGAGGTTGTCATGTTGGGCGGTGGCTGGGCATACATCCCCCACAACGCGGGGGACAAAGCAATGGAACAGCCTTCGAGGTTGAAAGCGGTGCCACACTGCAGATGCGCGTAAGTTTGCGCGCATATTCTGGCCACCGCACACCCATGTGCCCGTTCCCCCCGCTACACCATGAACCTTGAACTGAAACACGCTGGTCAATTCCGCCCATCCCTGTTGGCCGCCGCAGTTGGGTTGGCCAGCGTCCAGGCGTTTGCGCAGGCCCCGGTCGGTCAGCCGTTGTGGGAAATCGGCGGTTTTGCACTGGGTGTGTCGCAACAGGCTTACCCAGGCTCAGACCAGCGCGTGAACCGCGCCGTGGCGTTGCCCTACTTTGTGTACAGGGGCGAGTTTTTGAGGGCCGACCGTGGCACCGTGGGGCTGCGTGCCCTCAAAACGCCCACATTCGAGGTGGACGTGGGGTTTGCAGGTTCATTTGGCTCCAGCAGCGACAGCATTGACGCCCGCAAAGGCATGCGCGACCTGGGGACGTTGATCGAACTGGGCCCTCGACTGAAATGGAACCTGGGTGCCGCCCCCGGCGGTGGCACGTGGCGCGCCGAGTTTCCATTGCGCGCAGTGTTCGACATCAGCGACGGCGCAGCGCACCGGGGCATGTCCTTCGAGCCTGAGCTGGTGTATGAGCGCCGAACCCAAGGCGGCTGGCGGTACAACGCCAGCATCGGTGCCATCGTGGCCGACAGCAAGCTGGCCAGCACTTTCTACCAAGTGTCGGCTGCCGAGGCCACACTTGCCCGCCCAGCATATTCGGCCCAGGCCGGCCTGGTGGGGTGGCGGCTGGGTACCTCGTTCTCGCGAAGCCTCACGCCAGACTGGCGCCTGTTTGGCTTTGCGCGCATCGACACGGTGGCAGGCGGGGCCAACAAAAACAGCCCGCTGGTGCGACAGACCACGGGTGCCACGGTGGGCCTGGGCGTGTCCTACACGTGGATGCGTTCCAGCGAACGCGCCCGCGACTGACCACCACACTCAGCGAAACGGGCGCAGCAGTGCGCTCAGCGTGTTTGCCATAGGGCATGGGTGCTCTCACCAGCACCCGTCCGTGGGCTTTTTTGCTGCGGGTGTTGGCGACAGGTGGCGGGCCGTTGCTCCTAGACGGTGCAGCAGTTGGCCTGGCAGATGTCGCACATGCCGGGGCGGTAGCGGGTCCAGTTTTCAACCTGCTCAACGTCGACCAAGCGTATGGGTGATCGCATCTGTGTACTGTTGGGTAGCCCACAGACGGTGCAGGGAAAGACCCGGAGACTGCCATGGTCAATTTGACCAATGGAGATTCTCAATGACCTCAAACAAGCGCTTCAAGCCAGCAACTTTGCTGATGTGTGCGGTGTTGCTGTCGGGCTGTGGCGGCAGTGACGAAACCTCACCTGCATCACCACCCAGTCAGCCACCCTCTTCCGCAATGTCCATCAGCGTCACGCTGGACCCAGAAAAAGCGTACGACGTGGGTGACATTCAAAATGGCTGGCTCATGCGCGTGCCCAAAGGCGCCTTGGGTGACCAGCCGACAACGCTGGAAATGAGAACGGCAACAGAGGCTGAATTGACGACATTGGGCGTCCCTCTGGATTCGCGGGTTTTGTCTTTGTCTGCGAATGGTCAGCACAACGTGCGCCTGCAGGAGCTTGTGGAGATAGCGGCCCCAATTCCGCCCAAACTCAAACAAGCGTCGCCTTGGGAGCTCATGTACGGGTATCACACGGCGAATGGCTGGGAATATTGGCCGTTCAAAGAAGTAGACATGGCCGCTGGCGTTGCTGTGATCGAGGCGCAGCATTTCAGTTGGTTCCTGCAGCCTGTTCAGCCCAGCACAACTGAGCGTCTGACTGTCTACAGCCGCACCATGGCTGCCGAGTACACACAGAAAGAGTTGGCGCGTCAGGCGTTGGTGCAAAAACTGGGGCCTGATCTGGACAAGACACTTGCCGGTTTGGGTATCACCGATCGAGCCGTGATCAAGAACTTGTCGACCAACATGATCGCCTATCTGGAAAGTGCGCACATTGATTACGCGCTGACAGCCAACGCGGCTTTGTCCCCACTGGATAGCATTGCCCGGATCGCTACAGGAAATGAAGACGAGCGCAAGGAAAAAAGCCTGGAGATCATTGCCAAAGCCTTGCATTGGTCGCTGGCAAAGGGGGGGCCCGGCAAGTGGCAGGCCAGTGGAATAGGCGCACTCGGCTCCCTCGGAACGGCAGTCGGTGCACTGGCAGGCGGCGACAGTGAGGCTGCTGGCAACGCAACTTACAGCGTGCTCAAAGGGTTGCTGTCCACGGCCGCACCGGGCACTGGCCTGGTGTTCATGGTTGGCGAAGCCGCGGTAGGCAGTGTGCTAAATGCGGTTGATGCATTTACCGCGTCGGAACTTGAAAAGGCGTACCAGGTTTATGCGGGGCACAGCAGTGGCAAAGGCTACTATGAAGCAGGCTCGGGAAATATTGAGGCTTTGCTGGCCGAAATGGCCGGTGGCGGTCGGCAGCAGGAAACTCGAATCCTTGATAACTATTGCGCCAAACGCATGATCAGCCCGTGTGAGGTAGATCTGCGTGAACGTGAGTATGCATTGGACAAAGGGCGTGAGTCGTTGAAAGCGTATTTTGTTCAGCGCAAGGCAAACGAAGAAATATATAAAACGTTTGAACTCCAAGAGAAAGAGTTTGTAGCCGAATTAGTCCGACCTGATTTATTCAAAACCCGGCCATAACCAGCCGATGCGGAGCTGGTGCCGAGGTCTTTGACGGTGCGAGCATGGGCATTCAGTGTCTTACCGACGCTATTGCACCCCGCCAGCCCCGTGTGTCTTCTGTAT